>CAMDJC010000015.1:0-60701 GCA_945900015.1 uncultured Odoribacter sp.
TGTTGCTCAGGAACTTATAAATAAAGTTAAATTATAGTGTTGCGGAATTAAGGACTATATTTTTGAGCAAACAACACTCTCTTAAATGAAAGATCCGTGGAGATTTCTGTATGATATTTATAATTTGTTTGTAGATGTCGAGAAATTTTGCGAATATTGCATATATGAATTAGCTATTGATTGTGACAATCTTTTATAATTTTAATTTCGTCAATAGGCAAATCAACATATGGATAAACATAACTATATAGTAGGAATCGGAGAAGTATTATGGGACATACTTCCCGAAGGTAAGAAAATAGGAGGTGCTCCGGCAAATTTTGCCTACCATGTTTCACAATTTGGTTTGCATTCCAAAGTGGTGAGTGCCATTGGTAAAGACAAACTAGGTAGTGAAATTATTGATAATTTCAAGAATAAAGGGTTGGAAACATTGTGCCAATATAAGATTTTCGATGTCAATCTGAGGCAAGGATTTTATACCAAAGATATATTATGTAATTCATTAGAACGATGTAATGTATTGAAAATTAATGACGAAGAACTTGTGATTTTAAGCCGTCTGTTCGGGTATCCTGGGATTGATTTGCAAGACAAATGTTGGAATTTGCTTGCTGAATACAAGTTGAAGATACTGATTCTTACGTGTGGTGTTAATGGCAGTTATGTCTTTACTCCGGGAAATATCTCTTTTGTTGAAACACCCAAAGTGGAAATAGCCGATACGGTAGGTGCGGGCGATTCCTTTACTGCAACTTTCATTGCAGCAATTCTAAAAGGGAAAAGCATAAATGAGGCGCACAAGTTAGCTGTAGATGTTTCGGCATATGTTTGTACAAAGGCAGGAGCGATGCCGAAAATTTCGACAGAGCTATTAAGCAAACTATAAACAAGAGGATTGACTAACTAATAATTTCGCAAAGTTCTCCCAATTTGTAATTGACACCAGTGCCTGTTTTTGTATAAAACACTGCGCTATGTTTCTGATTTCTGTCTTGCTAAATGAATAAAGAGATTGATGTAGATATTCAGTATTGGACGTCTGTCCGTAAAGATAGCTATAGTGCTTTTGGAAAATTGTTTCATAAGTATTATGCTCCTTTATGTCGTTATGCTGAAGGATTCTTAGGAGATTCAGCACAAGCAGAAGACATTGTGCAGGATATGTTTACTTACTTTTGGGAGCATCGTTCTCAGATTGTGATGGATAAATCTGTATCTGCGTGTTTATATACCGCTGTACGTCACAGAGCGTTGAGGAAACTGGAGAATTATGCAAGACAACGTAGTCATGACTCTAAGTTATTGGAGTATATAAAAGATTTACAGAATACAGATTACTCGGAAGAAGAAGAGCACGATATAGAACGAATCAGGCAGATTATGCAAAAATTGCCTCCACAATGTTTGAAGGTGTTTATATTGAGCAGTCTGGATGGGAAAAAATATGCAGAAATTGCAAATGAATTATCTATTTCTGTAAATACAGTCAAGACGCATATCACTAAAGCTTACCGGATTATCCGTCAGGAGTTGGATTCGGATAATAAAATCTTGTTATTTTTAATTTTTTCTGTAAAAACAATCACCCGATTTCGTTAGTCGTGTATCTTATATACGAAAAAGGTGATTATAATGAAACAAAAGTTTACAGATAGAGAATTGTTCAGAATGTGGGTTGCCAAAAATAGAATGCAGGCAAGTCACTATGACAGTAAAGAAGGATGGTTGCGTTTTAACAAGAAAAAATGCAGTAAACATCGTTGGATTTCTATGCCGGTATCGGCTGCTGTTGTTGTAATGTTGATTGGTGTGGGAATAGCATTGGTTTGGCATTATTCTACGAAATATGCTGCGGTTTCGGTTACTCAAAATATTGTCAGGGCTGCCGGTATACCGGTTTTGACATTGGCCGATGGTAAAATGATATCTTTGGGTGATGGTGTTGCGGAATCTATTCGGGAATCTGAAGCAGACGTTGTTATCCGTGATTCTGCTTTGTGGTATGTCATAGATAAAAATAAAAAAATAAAAGGGAAAGAAGTTTATAATACTTTATATATACCCAAGGGTAGTGAATATTCTTTGGTTTTGGCTGATGGAACACGTGTGTGGTTGAATTCTGAAACTACTTTGCGTTATCCTGTGAATTTTATCGGGATGCAGCGTGTGGTGGAATTGGAAGGAGAAGCCTATTTTGAGGTGGCATCTGATTCTTTACGACCATTTTATATTCAAATGAACGGCAATTCAATAAAAGTATTGGGGACAAGTTTTAATGTCTCTAATTATGCCTCTGATGGAAGCTGGAAAACGACATTGGTAGAGGGGAGGGTGGAAATCAATAATTCCGGTCTGGTATATACTTTAACTCCAGGAGACCACTTTACGGCCGACCGTGTGACAGGGAAAACAAAAATAGTGAAGGTTAACCCTTTACAATATTCTTCTTGGAAAGATGGTAAGATTATTTTTCATGACGAACGTTTGGAAGATATCATACGGATGTTGTCGAGATGGTATGATTTTGAGGTGTTTTATATTCATTCGGAACTCAAGGATTGGCATTTTGGCGGAGCCATTAATAAATATAATTCTTTTGATGTCGTGTTGCATTATTTGGAACGAACAGCTAATCTCCGTTTTGATATACAAGGGAAAACGGTGATGGTCAGCAGTGTTGATTGATATTTTATTAACTAAAATCTAATAGTATGAACAAGAAAAATGTGTTTACATTACTTTGTGTAAAAAACAGAGTAAGGCAATGTTTCTTGACTGCAGGGTGGATGTTTTTGATGTGTTTGACAGGAATATTGCCTGTTAGTGCTTCTGCATTTGCCCAACAGGAAAAGTTGACATTCCATTCAAACGAGTTGACAGTTAAAGAAGTGTTGGATGTCATTACTGCTCAATTGCAATATGACGTGTTTTACAATACTGAGTTATTGAATATTGCTCGTAAGGTGAAGTTTCAACAAAAGGAGATGCAGATAGATGAGGTATTGGCTCATATCTTAGGAAACAAATTCAGCTATTCATTGGAAGGTAAGACGATAGTAATAACTCCTGTGAAAGAAACAGCCCAACAAGTGGACAAAATTGTGGTAAAAGGAGAGGTGAGGGACAATGGTGGACATGTTTTGCCGGGAGTAACGGTTTTGGTAAAAGGTACACAACTTGGTACAGCAACAGATGCTAAAGGATATTTTGAATTGTCGCTGCCGAAAATGGATAATTTGACGTTGCTATTTTCTTTTATTGGGATGGAGGCCAAAGAAGTTGTTGTTGACAATAACAAGGAGATGTCTGAGATTGTTGTAGTATTGGAATCTGCAAAAAATGAGCTGGAAGATGTTGTCGTGACGGGTATCTTTAAAAAAAATAAAGAATCTTATACTGGAGCAGTAAGTACTATCACTGAAAAAGAGTTGAAAACATTTGGTAATAAAAACCTATTGACCACAATTGGCAATATTGACCCTTCTTTCAATATACTAAGTAACAATGAAATGGGATCTAACCCAAATTATCTGCCGGACATCCAAATTCGTGGAGCAGCCAGTCTGCCCAATTTGGAAGAGTTGCAAGACAATAGCAAAACCAGTATTAATCTTCCACTCATCGTATTGGATGGTTTTGAAATCACTTTGGAACGGATGATGGACTTGGACGCCAATGAAGTTGCTAGTATCACATTATTAAAAGACGGTACCTCCACTGCCATTTACGGATCTCGGGGAGCTAATGGAGTTGTAGTTATCACCACCAAAGAGCCTGAAATGGGGAAATTGGCATTGACTTATAATGGAAGTGTCAATATCGAAGTCCCCGATTTGACAGAATACCGCTTGTTGAGTGCCAAAGATAAGTTGAAATTGGAACAACTTTCGGGATATTATGAAAGTTATTCTCCTTCTAGAGATTATTTGTTAAAAACCAAATATGCATCCATCTTGGCCGATGTGGAAAGGGGAGTGAACACCTACTGGCTATCAAAACCATTAAGAACGGGCGTGGGGCACCGCCATAACCTCCGTTTGGAAGGTGGAGACAAAAGTTTCCGCTACTCAGCTTCCATTCAATATAATAACGTGGCTGGAGTTATGAAAGATTCTGATCGCAACAATTTTAACGCGGGAATCACTTTGACCTATCACCACGAAAAATTAATCTTCCAGAACGCGTTGACCATCGGTTTTACTAAATCTAACGATTCTCCTTACGGTTCATTTTCCGATTACACCCAATTAAATCCTTACTGGAAACCGTATGATGACAATGGAAAAATCGTCAAATTGTTCGATAATGACACCGACTATTGGGGAGGATTGAGCAGTTTACCCAGAAATCCTCTATATAACGCTACTTTACATTTGTTAAAACAACAGCAATATACCAACATTACCAACAATTTCTCCATCGAATGGAGACCATTTGAAGGATTTATTGCTCGTGGAAGAGCTGGCATTTCCACCCAAAGTTCAGAATCGGATGATTTTAAACCAGCACAACATACTGATTTTGAGGCAGAACAATATAAAACCGATAGCGGGATTTTTAGAAAAGGACGCTACAATTACGGCTCCAGTAAAAATTACGATTACGATTTTGCCTTGACTTTGAATTACTCCAAAATATTTGCCGACAAACACCTGCTCTATGCCGGTTTGAATGTTGATCTGACCCAGAAAAAATATAGAAACTACAACTTCGTGGTAGAAGGATTTGTGGAAGAAACATTGGATTTCCTCTCCACTGCTTTACAATACGAGGAGAATGGCAAACCAACAGGTTCTGAAAACATCACTCGACGGATGGGTGTTGTTGGAAACTTGAACTACTCTTTCGATGACCGTTATTATGTAGATTTTGCTTACAGAACAGATGGTTCTTCTCAATTCGGGAAAGACAAAAAATTTGCACCATTCTACTCTGCCGGTATCGGTTGGAACATCCATAACGAAAAATTCATGAAATCGGTTGATTTTATCGATCGCCTAAAATTAAGAGCTTCTTACGGGCAGACCGGTTCTCAAAATTTCAGTGCCTACCAAGCCATCTCCACCTACTCCTACTATTTAAACGACCGCTACTATCAATGGATGGGAGCTTATCAAAAAGCGTTGGACAATCCTAATTTGGAATGGCAAAAAACTGACAAATACAATTTAGGAATCGAAATCAATACATTCAATAACTGTTTGAATTTCATTGCGGATTTTTATTTGGAAAAAACATCTAATTTACTTTCTTCTTTGGAGTTACCGTTATCTAACGGATTTACCTCTTACGTGGAAAATATCGGTAAGGTGGAAAATCGCGGATTTGAATTAAAAGCCACCGGATTTTTGATTCGGGACACCGAAAGAAGATTAATCTGGACTTTGACCGGTTCGTTGGCACACAATAAAGACGAGATCGTTAAACTATCAGATGCTCTTAAATCGGAATACTCTAAACGATTGCTGGAAGGCGGAACCCTACCGAATAAAGTGCTTCGAGAAGGAGAATCCCAAAATAGCATTTATGCGGTTCGCTCCATGGGTATAGATCCCAGCACCGGACGCGAAATGTTCTTAAAACAAAATGGAGAGGTATCGTACACTTGGGATGCAAACGATCGGGTATATTGTGGAGTTAGCGAACCGAAATACCGGGGCAATTTCAGTACCATGTTCCGTTGGCGTGACCTTTCCCTCAATCTATCGTTTGCCTATCGTTTGGGAGGGCAATTGTATAACTCCACTTTAGCTTCCAAAGTAGAAAATGCAGACAAACGATACAATGTAGACGAACGGGTATTTACTGACCGTTGGCAAAAACCGGGAGACGAGACCCTATTTAAAGGATTGAATAACGAATCCAGTACCTATGCAACCACTCGTTTTGTACAGGATGAACGCACTTTAATTGGTCAAAACCTGTACGTCAGCTACGAGTTTTTGAATAATCCCTGGTTACAGAAGCATTTAGGTATACAGACCTTGACTATAAGCGGGGACTTGAGCGATCTGTTCTATTGGTCGACCATCAAACAGGAAAGAGGATTGTCTTATCCATTTTCTCGCCGTTTCTCCTTTTCATTATCCATGCGATTCTAAATTTGATACTATGAAACAGATAAATTACATACTCATACTGTTGCTGCTGTGTTGTATCACTGCTTGTAACGATTGGCTGGAGGTTGCTCCACAAGCTGAAAAAGAAGAGTCCGAAATGTTTGAAAAAGAAGCAGGATTCCGGAATGTTTTGATTGGCGCGTACATCCGCATGAAGTCGAATACCCTGTATGGAGAAGATTTGACTTACGGAAGTATAGAAATGTTAGCACAACATTGGACTGATACTGACGATTTAGGTAAATATTTAAAAGCTTATAATTACGAACAGGGTGATGTGGAAACTAAAATCAATAGTTTCTATGGAAATCTGTACAAAGTAATTGCAGATGTTAATGGACTGTTAAACAACATCGATGCACGGAAAGAGGTGTTCGAGGGCAATAACTACGAGATTATCAAAGGAGAGGCCTTGGCTATCCGGGCTTTTTGCCACTTCGATGTATTGCGCCTATTCGGTCCCGTACCGACTAATTTGTCCGAAGGAACCATTCTTCCTTACGTCACTACAGTTTCTATCGTCCCCAATCACCTGGTCTCCTATAACGATTTTACTACCAAGCTATTGGCTGATTTGAATGAAGCCGAAAGATGTTTGGAAGCGAATGACCCGATTCTTACAGCTTCTATCAAAGAGTTAAGTACATTGGAAGTGGCTCAAGACGATAATTTCTTGTGCGACCGTCAAATGCGTATGAATTATTATGCTGTTTGTGCCTTAAAAGCTCGCGTGCAGTTGTGGTTGGGAAACAAAAGCGAAGCGTTGAAATATGCCCAAAAAGTAATTGATGCCAAAGATCCCAACGGCAACGCGGTGTTCCGTTTAGGTACCACCACGGATTGTGCCAATGGAGACTTGATCTTCTCTTCTGAACACATTTTCAATTTGAACGTGTACAATCTGAGCGATTCTAAAATCAGTGCTGCTAATACATTCTACACCAACAGCACGACATTAAAGTATTTCTGGGCTTCAGGAACTACAGACATCCGTCGTGGAAAAATGTGGAAAGAGGTATATGACGATTATTGGTGGACCTATTACTACTATATAACCAAATATACTCAAGCTACCAATATGCCGGTTTTGGCCAAAAACTCTATTCCTTTATTCCGCTTGGCCGAAATGTATCTGATTGCGATGGAATGTGGATCTATCCAAAATGCAAACGACTTATATAAAGAAGTGTGTATTGCTCGCGATATTACTCCGGTAACTTTTGGCAGCACGGAAGAATTATTAGAAACGTTGATTTTAGAATACAATCGGGAATTTTACGGCGAAGGACAAGCTTTCTATGCTTACAAACGTTTGGGTAGAAGTAAAATTTTCGGAACTTCTACCGTCGGATCTGCATTAATTTACGTGTTGCCTTTACCGAAAGCAGAAAGTCTTTACATCCAATAAATTGAATATCACATGAAAAAAATAACCTATTTATTTATACTGTTTTTGGGCATCGCGTTTACAGGATGTCAGGAAGAAAAAGGATTCCTGTTTCAAGATGTCACACGTATCAGTTTCAGCCCGAAAGAAGCGGGAAATTATGAAATGACCTACTCTTTCATTTGGGGAACTCAAAATCGAGACACCGTTTATTTGCCTGTTTCTATTTCCGGAAGAGTGGCTGACCACGATCGTCAGATTGAAGTCGTGCAAATTCCGGGATATGATGTTACCTACAATCATGATGACCAAGGCCATTTGACCGATTCTATCGTTACGGAATGGAGTAATTCTGCCGTTGCCGGAAAACATTATATTGCCTTTGAGGATGCAGAAGCAAAAGCATTATTAAAAATCAAAGCAGGAGAGATTACCGGGTATGTTCCTGTCATAGTTCTCCGTGATAACTCTTTGAAAACAGAAAAAGTTCGTCTTCGTATACAATTGGTGGTTTCCAACGATTTAGAATTGGGACAAGCTAAAAATTTAATTATGTTGTTAAATATTTCAGACCAATTGGAACAACCTGTTAATTGGACTCGATATAGCTCCGTGCAGAGCTATTTGGGTGCCTACAGCAAACCGAAACACGAACTGATGATCGAGGTATTGCATGATAAAGTGGACGAAAATTGGTTGGATCAAATGGTCAACGATCGACCGAATCTGATTTTCTGGAGAGGGAAATTCCAAGAAGCGTTGAATGCCTTCAATAATGACCCGGCAAATATCGCCAGTGGAAAAGCTCCTTTGCGAGAAAATCCGAACGATAGCAATAGTGCAGAGGTTACTTTCCCAAGTAACGTTTAACCAGATGATTAATTTTAATTGACATATTATGAGAATATTACATGTTATATTTACCTTGTGTATAGCCTGTTTAGAAATCGCCTGCTATGAAGACAAAGGCAATTACGACTATACAGACAAATTGGAAATCACTGTTTCGGGAATACAAGAAGCCTACAACCGAATAGTTGGCGATACCATTTCACTAAAACCCCAAATTACACCGGCCAATCGGGAATACGACTGTTTTTGGGGTATTATCGCGTTCAACAGTGGGTCTAACAACGTGGACACTATCTCTTTTGAACAGGACTTGGATTACAAGATCAGTTTAAGAACCGGGAGTTATAATTTGCTTTTCTGTGCGAAGGACAAAGCAACAGGTATTTACGCTTATGAGAGATACAACCTGACCGTGGGAACAGAAACCACAGACGCTTGGTGGGTCCTAAAAGAAAATAGTAATGGCACCGATCTGGATTTGATTACTCCTACCAAGACCATGCCCAATTTTATCTCCAGCATCAATGGTAAACAGATGGCCGGGGCCCCGGTATCTTTAGCTTTCACTCATTATTATAGCGAATTCGATTCAACAACGAACGCTAACGTAAAGGTTAGTTCTGTCTTTGTCGCTAGCGAACAGGACATCGTGGCTTTAGACTATTATAGTGGAAAATTAATCAGAGATTATGACAACTTCTTCTATGAATTCCCTCAAAATCGGAAAGTAACCCACCTGTTCAATGGTCCCAGTGATATTCATGCTGTGGTTGACAATCACCTCTACACCATCCCGGCGATGAAAAGTAGCGCCCCTTACACCCAATTTTCAATCAAAGTGGACGGCAATTATCGGTTGTCTTCTCAATACCATGCTGTCGGGGCAAAACAACCGCTGTTGTATGATGAAATCTCTTCCTCTTTTTGTAGTGTAACAAGAGGTACTTCCCTTCTAATGTACACAGACAACTCCGGCATTTCACCCAACAATATGGATATGGAATTGATTTTTATGGGTAGCAGATCCCCCAGCATATATGCTCAAGGAGATGTGGCGTATGCTATCATGAAAAATGGAAACAAATATTACTTGATGAACATTGATGGTACTCTAATCAATCGAGTAAACAGCAATCCCATCAAAGAAATGGTAGAGATGCCTTCCGATTTAGGTGTATTGAATGCAGATTTTAGAACAGTCAATGAAAACAACGATATCATTTATTATACCAAAGGTAATGAAGTATTTGCCTGCAAATTAAATACTTGGGAAGAGATCCCTCAGAATTTAGGCATTGGTAGTGGAG
Organism: uncultured Odoribacter sp.; assembly: GCA_945900015.1. Classification (GTDB taxonomy): domain Bacteria; phylum Bacteroidota; class Bacteroidia; order Bacteroidales; family Marinifilaceae; genus Odoribacter. Next base: position 9,669 of record CAMDJC010000015.1, read on the forward strand.
AAACTATCACCTATATGGAGTATGTTAAGTTTGCTCCTTATGGCAGTGAGCCGGACTGGTTCGATTATGTTGTCATTGCTACCCACCAAAACGGAGAATACAAACTCTACCTGCATCCGATACAAGCCGGAAATATTCAGCCGGCAGAGAAAGTATACACCGGAGAAGGCAAAGTAAAAAAAGCATTATTTATCAAATTGATACAATTTTCTTGGGGAACGGGAGTTTACGATTCTATCGCTTCTTAAAATGAATGACATACTCAAGTAAAATATTTCGTAAATTTAGATTTTGTGGAGGCATGTTTCCTTTACAACAACATTTTAAATATGATCATGAAACAACTCATAACTTGTTTACTTGCTTGTATGGGGCTATTTGCCTGTACAGCTCCTTCCGTGACCATCGAGGGGAAAAATGAGATCAATCGTCAGGAAGAGTTCCACCTATACTGTTGTCAAGCGGGTAGTTTTATTCCTATTGCTTCTGCCCCAATCGATTCAAATGGCTGCTTCCATTTGAGTGTTCCATTACCTCAAGAAGGTTTCTATTTATTAGGAACAGAACGGGGCGTTATGCATCCGCTCTATCTGAAAGGAAACGAAACTATTCGTCTCCGCTTTCGAACGAAGGGAATTGTATTAGAAGGAGAACAGACGCCAGAAAATCAAGTATTGTCTCAATGGGAACGAGCTGCAACTTTAGTACGAGAACATGCTTTTCTATATGAACGTTTCGGAGGTGGGTATAGCACAGATCCGGTAACTTTTACACGGGAATTGGAAGACCTGCTTCGAATTCGCCAACAATTTAATCCGGAGAAGGCTACCGATAATGCTATTTTCAACTTTTTGTTAAAAGCTAAAATGGAGGCTGATGTCGATTTCTATGCTCTTGCTTACCTACAGCGAAATGCCGGAAATCTTTCCGATACGGTAAAATTATCCAATTATTATAAAGAAATGCAACCGGAAAATACATTGCAACAAACTGCATTGTTACAACTTCCTTACGCTGGAGAGATGTTGCGAACATACGTATGGTACAAATACGGTGATCCCATCGAATTGCGAGAAGCATTTAAATACAAATCTACTTGCTTGAGAGACTCTAAATTTCAGCAACATTATTTGTATAATGAAATCACTCGGTTTCGGTATTACGAACAATACCAACAACTGATAGACAGTGTTGGGAAAACATTTTTCGGAAAATCTTATCAAAAAGGATTAGAATTAACAGAGAAACAGTTGGCTTGGTCAAAACCGGGCATCCCTGCTGTTGATTTTAAAGGGATGCAACCGGATAGCAGTTCATTGGCCCTTTCTGAGCTACTAGGAAAAGTCATAGTCGTAGATGTTTGGGCCACTTGGTGCTCCCCCTGCCGAAAGATGATGCCCTATTTCAAACAGTTGGAAAAAGAATTAGAAGGGGAAGAGGTAGAATTTTTAAGTGTCTGTATCGGAACCTACATTGAGTGGGATCGCTGGAAAGAGATTATTGCTATCGAAGAACTTACCGGGCACTTGATCTTTATAGACAGTTGGATTAAAGGTTTTGCCAAAGAGTATAGAATAGTTGGAGTTCCTCGGTTTTTAATTTTCGACCGCAAAGGTAACATTGTTTCTGTAAATGCACCTGCACCTAATAAATCTGCTCTCAAAGAACTGATTTTAAAAACGTTGAAAAAACAATGAGCAGGATGGGAGAGTTTCTTTCTAGCTCTCCCTTTTTTTGAATTTTGTTTACTTGATTTGATATGTTGATTTATAAAGAGGCTTCCCAAAAGTGGATAATTAATGATTTGCCCAACTTTGGGGGGAACACTCCAAATCTGATAGTTGGTTCATACGATAATGCAACTGCAGGCGTCAATGGTGGAAAGGTTGGATTTTATAAAATTGACCGTTCATCTCATTCTGTAACCAAATTAGAAGAGTATACTAGATTTGCCAAGGTGAAAGATGTTGTTTATATATAAAACCCGTTGGCGGAATTAAATTAGCGCATATTTAACTCTGCCAATGGGTCTCTCATTTTTATAGTTAATATATTGCAGGACTGTAAGCGCGCTAATCTTCCCGACAATCCGGGCAAACAATCCATCTGTATCTTTCGCATAATTCCTTATAATCATAAACTGGTCACACAATTGGGAGAATAGTGTTTCAATTCTTTTTCTCGCTTTGGCAAAAGCCGGAAATGTCGGCTTCCATTCTTTTTGGTTACACCTGTATGGTACCTCCAATCTGATATTGGCTGTTTCAAACAGGTCCAATTGTACTTGGGAACTTATATATCCTCTGTCCCCTATGACTGTACAATTACTATAGTCTACCTTCATATCCTTCAGGAAATGAATGTCATGCACGCTTGCCTTAGTAAGGTCAAAGGAATGGATGACTCCACTTAATCCACAGACCGCATGGAGTTTATATCCGTAATAATACATCCCTTGTGATGCGCAGTATCCGATTGACGGGGCTTTCTCAAAATCCTTCTTCCCCATGCTGCAACGCTTGGAGCGAGCAATACGACATACTTCTATCGGCTTAGAATCAATGCAGAAATAATCTTCGCCTCCATCCATTTCTGCCGCCATTCTTTCCCGGATTGCATTACATAGGGACGAAGTAATTTTACGTCTGTCATTGTATTGTCTGCGGGATATAAGATTGGGATGTTCATTACTATATTCCTGTAGCTTTGCAAACAACAATGATTCACTGTCAATGCCAACAGCCTCTGATGTCATGTTCAATGCCACTATTTCAAGGTCTGAGAATCTAGGAACCACTCCTTTTCTTGGGACATTCCCTGATTCATTGACTAAATTCCCGGCTACTTGCTTGCATATGTTCAGGATTTTTGCGAATATTGCATATAGGTTGTGCATACGATATTTATCTATTAAAAGTTTAGCTGCCTTTAATTTACTAAATATCAACAATATGCACAACTTTTTATACATGAATATTTTATTAATTTAATTCCGCCAACGGGTATATAAAATTTTGTTTGAGGTTGGAGATGTGAAATCTTTTAGAAAAAATGCTTATATTTACGTGTTTAAACTTCGTATAGAGCATGACAACAAAACCATGGGATTGCTCATTTGTAAAACAAAAGATCGAGTGGTTGCACAGTATGCACTTGAATCTGCTTACGAGATATCTTTTGAGATAAAACTGTATCCAACTTTGTCAATCGTGTACGTTTGAACCATAACCTGTCCAAAGAATCGGAAAAGAGTTACCGTCCTTATGAGAAGCAACCGGAAACACCTTATGGTCAATATGCCCAATGCGATTTTGGTGAACGCTGGATGAATACTTCGCAAGGCATTCCATTGAAAGTATATTTTTTTGCAATGAGTCTTAGCCGTAGCCGTTATAAATTTATTTATTTCAGCCGTACGCCGTTTACTACCGATCTTGCAGTTTATGCCCACAAACTTGCCTTTGAATATTTCTCGGGAGTGCCTCGTAACGTAGTGAAATACGTAAAGTACAATTTTCTTCGAGACCGCGAATTTACCTCCATAGAGCAGCTCAACGAGGAGGTTCAAGCATGGTTGAAACGTACAGCTAACGGCATGGAGCACCATGGCATACACCGTATCCCATCAGTGGAGTTCGAGCTGGAAAGGCCCCATCTCATGCCTTATCGGGAAGTTCCGACAATCCCTTCCCCAAAGCTTTTGACCAGAGTTATGTAAAGCTTTCTATAACTCAGGACAAAGTTACAGAATGGGAAATAGAAAATCCATCTTTGACAATGATAAAGAATAATCCCATTAAAATAGGGTTATTCAATAATATATAGTTGATATTATTAACATTTTGTCTCGACTTTAATATGTCGATTTTACTTTTCCGAAAATTGTCGATTTAAAATTTGCTTATTACACTTGTAAGGCAAACGGTTAAAGTTTGATGAAATGTAAAATATTACGGATATTATTTGTATTCTCCGTAACTTTTAACGCAAAAACATTCTTTATTCTCAACAAGTAGTTGTATCTTTACACGCAAATACGAATAACATGGATAGAAAAACAATCATTGACATGCTACAACAGCAAGGTGGATTCATAACTACAGGTGAAGTGAAAAGCCGTGGTGAATATGAGCAGCTTCGCCGAGCAATAGAAGATGGAACGCTTATGCGGCTTCGTAATGGTGTCTATGTGGAAATGTCAGCGTTGGCAAACAACATGATAGATGTGGAACGTATAGTTCCGCATGGGGTGCTTTGCCTGTATAGTGCTTTTGCTCATTATGGACTTTCCACACAAGTGCCTTCCGCTACTTGCATAGCCATTGAAGCCAAGCGAAAGGTGCGTTTGCCAGACTATCCTCCTATTGATCTCTATTATTGGAAAAAGGAGAATCTGGAGTTTGGTATAATCAAAAAGAGCATATCTGGCTATGATGTACTCATTACAGATATGGAGCGAACGGTCTGTGATGCTGTTAAGTACCGAAACAAGATAGGGCTTGATGTGTGCGGTGAGGTGATAGACAACTATCTCAAAAAGGAGAACCGCAATATATCTCTACTCCATGAATACGCACAGAAACTAAGAGTGAAAAATATATTGACTACATATTTGGAGACAAGACTATGACAAAGAATATAGGGAAGTCCATTAGGACACGTTTGTTGAACCTCGCCAAAGAAGAGAAGCAAGAGTATATGAAAGTGTTGGTTAGGTACTTGCATGAACGCTTGTTGTTCCGTATCTCTGCAAGTCCTTACAAGAGCCACTTTCTTCTGAAAGGCAGTTCGCTGTTGTTTGCCTTGGATGGGTTCAAGGCTCGTCCAACCATTGACATTGACCTGTTGGGAGAACGCATCAGCAATGATAGAGATAACCTAAAAGAGGTTTTTCAAAAAGTGTGCGCCATTGAATGTGAGAACGATGGAGTTACATTCGATGCTACTTCACTTGAATTGGAGCCAATAGCTGTTGAAAAGAAATACCCAGGCACTTGTGTAAAAGTGGTGGCACACTTAGATACAATAGTGCAACAAGTGTCAGTTGACATAGGCTTCGGTGATGTGGTAACACCTTATCCTCTGTCATTAGACTATCCGTTGTTGTTACCAGATGTTCCTGCCGTGGAACTGTATGCCTATTCATTGGAAACTTTGATAGCAGAGAAGTTTCATGCAATGGTTGACCGTGACGAAAGCAATAGTCGCATGAAAGATTTCTTTGATGTGTATCAGTTGTTTACCAACCATGAGATAGACAAGGAACTTCTTGCGGAAGCCATTGTCGGTACGTTTAAGAACAGGAATACTCCTTACCGAGAGAACCTTGCCCTTTTCACAGACAAGTTTGCAACGGATGCCACACGCAATATTTGGTGGAAAGCATTCTTGAAAAAGATACGTTGGAAAGAACAGATAGACTTTTCAGTTGTGATGAAGTGCATCAAAGAGAACCTACAGGCATATTGGAACAAAGAAACATTTGGATGATAGCGAAAGGTCACATTTGATTTCTTTGTGTGGTTTAGATTCAAAATAGTAATCAAGATATTCTGGGAATAGACAGTCTCTTGTACGGAAACAAATATACATAGGGCTTACTATTCCTCTTTCAAATAAAGTAAGACGAGCTATTGAACCTACATTTATTCTTGCAGGATTAAACGCAAAATTATCTTTTTCTACAATCTTATAGTTTGAAGTGTCATCACTCGCAACGTTTCTGTTTTCAAATTGTTCGCTCTGTTGAATAAAACCTTGACGATTATTTACGGATAAAACATTATGGATTGTTTTGTCTTTATTTCGTTTTGAGGTCTGCTCTATGAAATCGCCTATGTGCGAAATGTTTTTAGTCATGTGACTATATTCCATTTCAATAATCGCAGACATTAAGGATTTTCTACCAAAATATAGTTTGTACTACGTCCACCCTCTTCAGCTTTCTTTAGTACCCCTTTTTCAATTAGGTCTCGGATGTCATTGAGTGCCGTATCTGTAGAACATTTTGCAATTTTGGCCCATTTACCTGTAGAGAGTTTGCCAAAAAATCCATCAAATTGTAGGTTAATCAACTTCCGTTGTCTCTCATTGAATGGAATATTTCGATTGCATTCCCAAAATTTGGCTTTGCGAAGCACTGATGACAACGTATTTTCAGCAGAGTTTAATGCCTGTTCAAAACAATCCAAGAACCATAAAATCCATTCAGTAATATCACCATCACCATGCTGTGTACGTTCCAACACTTCGTAATACTCTTTTTGCAGCAGCTTAATCTCTGCTGAGATAGAGTAAAAACGCTTGCCTGTTTTTTCGGAACGAGCAAGTAACATATCAGTTAATGCCCGGGCTATACGTCCATTCCCATCATCAAAAGGGTGAATGGATATAAACCACAGGTGCGCGATAGCTGCTTTCAACACAGCATCGATAGGCTCATCACTATTTACCCACGAAATGAATCGCTCCATTTCAACTGGTACTCTCTTTGCTGAAGGAGCTTGATAATGTATTTTTTCCTTGCCCATGGCACCGGAAACCACCTGCATTTCACCACTGCGGTATTTACCCACTTCAATACGATACAGTCCGCTTATTCCTGTCGGGAACAGCACATTGTGCCAGCCCAAAAGACGGTCTGGCGAAAGTGGACGATTATAATTTTGCGTAGCATCCAACTGCATTTCTACAACACCTTCCACATAACGTGAGGCAGAAACCATTCCTGCCATTGCAATCCCAAGTCTGCGTGCCAATGATGATCGTACCTCTTCGAGATTAAGTTTCTCTCCTTCAATTTCTGACGAGCGGACAAGTTCTATAGATATATTTGACAACACTGCTTCATCTTGAGAATCGAATCCGAGCGACAGCATTCTCCCTATTATCATTCCTTGTTTAGAGCGCACACGCCCTAGTTCATTCATTATTCGCAGGCTATCATAGCGAAATTGCCACCAATTATCATAATCATGAATATATAACATAGCGCAGAGTTTTATACAAAAATAGGCACTATTCGGTGATTAGACAAGCTATTCACCGAAAAAAATCGGCGAATAGAATGATTATTCTCCGAAAAGCAGTCTGATAAACGAATATTGGGTTTAGACAAGACAAAGGTGGAAAGATAATCATTAGAAGGTTTAATAAAATTTTGTTTGAGGTTGGAGATGTGAAATCTTTTAGAAAAAATGCTTATATTTGCGTGTTTAAGTGGAAATAGCAATTAAATTAAAATATGAGCGAAGAGTTAGAGAAATCAGAAAGAGAATATTCTGCCGACAGTATTCAGGTGCTTGAAGGTCTGGAAGCTGTGCGCATGCGTCCTTCTATGTATATCGGAGACGTGAACGTGAAAGGATTGCATCATCTGGTGTATGAGGTTGTTGATAACTCGATAGACGAAGCATTGGCGGGTTTCTGTAATGATATCCGAGTGACGATTAACGAGAACAATTCGATTACAGTGGAAGACAATGGACGTGGTATACCAACGGCACGCCACTCTAAGGAAAATAAATCAGCTTTGGAGGTGGTGATGACAGTGCTGCATGCCGGCGGTAAATTCGATAAGGATTCATACAAAGTGTCCGGCGGTTTGCATGGTGTGGGCGTTTCTTGTGTGAATGCGTTGTCCAGTACGCTGGTGGCTGAAATTTGCAGGGATGGAAAAATCTGGAGACAGGAATATCATAAAGGTGTGCCCGCCGGTGATGTTGAAATTATCGGAGAAACGGAACGTACCGGTACAAAGGTGACTTTCTTGCCGGACGATACTATATTTTATGTGACTGAATATAAGTATGATATTCTTTCTGCGCGTTTGCGCGAGCTGGCATATTTGAATAAAGGTATCCGTCTGTCAATCACAGATAGAAGGGAGGTCAATCCGGAAACACACGAGCCGAAGTATGAGTCGTTTTACTCGGAACATGGGTTGAGTGAGTTTGTTAAGTTTTTGGATAATAACCGTGAATGTCTGATTGATGATACGATAGATATTTCTACAGAGAAGAACGGTGTGCCCATTGAAGTGGCATTGCATTATAATACAGGATTCTCTGAGAATGTTTTTTCTTATGTAAATAATATCAATACGATAGAAGGCGGTACGCACCTGGCAGGTTTCAAGCGTGCATTGACATCTACGCTGAAGGCTTATGCTGAAAGTCATGGCATGCTTTCGAAATTGAAGTTCGATATCAATAGTGATGACTTCCGAGAAGGTTTGACTGCAGTGATTTCCGTTAAGGTGGCAGAACCTCAGTTTGAGGGACAGACCAAGACTAAATTAGGAAATACGGATGTCGGTACTGCAGTGGCTCAGGCTGTATCTACCGTTTTAGAGAATTATCTGGAAGAGCATCCTAAAGAAGCAAAAGCGATTGTCGATAAGGTGATTCTTGCTGCCACAGCACGTCATGCCGCCCGTAAGGCCCGTGAATTGGTGCAGAGAAAGACTGTTTTAAGCGGATCGGGATTGCCGGGAAAATTGGCAGACTGCTCGGATAATGATCCGACAAAATGTGAGATTTTCCTTGTCGAGGGAGACTCGGCAGGTGGTACGGCCAAGCAGGGACGTGATCGTCGTTTTCAGGCTATTTTACCTTTGAGAGGTAAGATTTTGAATGTGGAGAAAGCTATGTTGCATCGCGTTTTCGAAAGCGAGGAGATTAAAATGATTTTCCAGGCGTTGGGAATCACTATCGGTACTCAAGAAGATACAAAGGCTGTAAATCTGGAGAAATTGCGTTATCACAAGATTGTGATTATGGCTGATGCCGACGTCGATGGTGCGCATATTGCAACGTTGATTATGACATTGTTCTTCCGTTTTATGCGTCCGGTGATTGAAAACGGATATTTATATATTGCAACTCCGCCTTTGTATTCTGTTAAGAAGGGAAATAAGGAGCAGAGATATTGCTGGACTGAGAAAGAACTTGAGCAGTTGGTCAATGAGATGAGCAACGGCAAGGGAGATGCAGGTTTGCATATCCAGCGTTACAAAGGTTTGGGTGAGATGAGTAAAGAGCAGTTGTGGGAAACGACTATGTCTCCGGAAAATCGTATTCTGCGTCAGGTGTCTATAGAAAATGCTGCGGAAGCTGACCGTATCTTCTCTATGTTGATGGGGGACGATGTTCCGCCACGCCGCCAGTTTATTGAGCAGAATGCGACATATGCAACCATTGACGCTTAATGGTTATGAATGTAGCCGTGTTCTGTGCTTCGGCTAATGGAGTCGGAAGCATTTATTTTGATGATGCACGAAAATTGGGAGAGGAGATTGGAAACAGAGGTTGGAAGTTAGTATACGGTGGCACTTGTGTGGGTTTAATGCACCAAGTTGCCACCGCAACTATGAATAGCGGTGGCAAAGCTGTCGGGGTGATTCCTGAATGTATCAAGTCGCGCGGTGTTGCTGCCGAGGGGTTGGACGAGTTGGTGGTGGCTCCGGATATGAAGGAACGAAAATTTCTATTGAGGACTTATGCGGATGCTTTTGTTGCACTGCCGGGTGGATGGGGGACTTTGGAGGAGATTACGGAGGTGATAACCCTGAAGCAATTGGGACAGCATAATAAGCCGGTGGTATTTTTGAATACGGCAGGTTTTTATGATGGTTTGCTGGATTTTATTTCGGGTATCCGAGATAAAGGTTTTGTTGCATCGGCATACGATAAACTCTATTTTGTGGCGAATAGTGTGGAGGAAGTGATAGGGTATCTGGAAAGTTATCAGGGAAATGAAAATATATCTAAGTATTAAAATAGTCTAAAACGAAAAAAAATTAACATTCGATAGTGTTGCCTTATAAAATAATATTTTTAATTTTATGGCAGTGATTGACATAGGCAGTCATGCTGATGTTCGGGCACTGCCATTGTAGAGACTACAAGGGTGTTAAAATTTAGTTTTAGTTTAGCGAATAGGAGGTTGGCCGAAAAAATCGGTCGACCTCTTTTTTTAGGTGGGGATTTTTTATTTTCTTTGCAGTGTAAAAAAAAGATTTTAAGATGATTCGAGTAATTAATGAACAGAATTCTGTATTGAATAATTTCCTGTCGGAAATCCGTGATAAGAATATACAGCAGGATCCATTGCGTTTCCGTCGCAATTTGGAGCGTGTTGGGGAGATAATGGCTTATGAAGTAAGCAAGACTTTTGCTTATTCTGAGCGTACAGTGGAAACTCCGATTAATCCGGCTGTTGTGATGTTGCCGGATGATGAGGTGGTGATTGCAACTGTCCTGCGTGCCGGGCTGCCATTCCATCAAGGTTTTTTGAATTATTTTGACCGTGCAGGAAATGCTTTTATATCAGCCAGACGGGCATACAGCCGCGTGAACGAGCAGATAGAGATTCGTTTTGATTCGATTTATACGCCTGATTTGACGGGAAAGCAGCTTTTGTTGGTTGACCCGATGCTGGCTACCGGTTCGTCTTTGGTTATCACTTATCGTGAGTTGTTGAAACAGGGGAGTTGTCCGGCTCATACGCACATGGTGTCTGTGATTGCAAGCAGACAAGGTGTGGAGTATGTGGAAAAACAGTTGGCCGGTGAGCCTCTTACTTTGTGGACGGCAGCTTTAGATGACGGCTTGACTGAAAAGTATTATATCGACCCGGGATTGGGGGATGCAGGAGATTTGGCATTTGGCTCTAAAAAATAGAGGGGTAAGTAGAGAAATTCATACATTTTATTGTATATTTGTCAATCGTGGAAATGAATCGGTATCTATTAGCAGCTTTGTATGTCATGGCAGGTTGTGCTGTGACTATACCTTTGAAAGCCCAGGAGAGTATTGGGATTTTAAAGGCGGATAGGTGCAGACCCGTAATAACGAATACACTGAAGGTTGTGGCTGTTTATTTGGAGGAGAGTGAAGAAGAGAGTGATTCGTCTATGGGGCAGGTTGCCGGTGGTGAATGTTTCCCGACATCTTGTGCGTATACGGCCGGAGTGGAAATTGGCAGTTTATGCCATGTGACACATAAAATTCGTGCTCCGGGAATAATTGAAAATGAGTATAGAAGGTAGTATGCGGTAGTTTTCAATTAAAATTTAAAATCAAAATTTACATGGGATTTAATGATATTTTAAAAAAACTGTTCGGTAATAAGGCCGACAGGGATATGAAGGAGTTGCGACCGATTGTGGCGCAAGTGAATGCAGAGTGGGAAAAGATGAAGCAGTTGAGCCACGATGAGTTGCGTGCTGTGGCTGAAGATATGAAAAAAGAGGTGCATGCCTATATTCAGTCTGAAGAGGAGGAAATCGAAGCTCTGAAACGTAAGGTGGAAGAAGAAAAACCATCTATCGAAGTGAGAGAGGAGATTTATAGCCGGGTGGACAAGTTGGAAGAGGAAATTGACAAGAAAGTGGAAGAGGTGTTGACAAAGTTGATGCCCAAGGCTTTTGCAGTCATGAAAGATACGGCTCGTCGTTTTAAGGAAAATCAGGAGATTGAGGTGACTGCTACGCAGTTCGACCGTGATTTGGCTGTAGAGCATGATTTTGTGGAGATTGAAGGTGATAAGGCTATATATTTCAATAGTTGGGTTGCCGGAGGTAATGAGGTGACTTGGGATATGGTTCACTATGACGTGCAGTTGATTGGTGGAGCTGTGCTGCATCAAGGTAAGATTGCGGAAATGGCAACCGGTGAAGGTAAAACTTTGGTGGCTACATTGCCGGTGTTCCTGAATGCATTGAGTGGTAGAGGTGTGCACATGGTGACGGTGAATGATTATTTGGCAAAGCGTGACTCTGAATGGATGGGTCCGTTGTATATGTTCCACGGTCTGTCTGTTGATTGCATCGATAAACACCAGCCTAATTCTCCGCAGCGTCGCAAGGCTTATATGGCAGATATCACATTCGGTACGAACAATGAATTCGGTTTCGACTATTTGCGTGATAATATGGCTATCAATCCGGAGGATCTGGTGCAGCGCAAACACAATTTTGCCATTGTCGATGAGGTTGACTCCGTGTTGATTGATGATGCCCGTACTCCTTTGATTATATCCGGTCCGGTGCCTAAAGGTGACGACCAGATGTTTGATGAATATAAGCCTCGTGTGGATCGGTTGGTGAAAATGCAGCGCGAGCTTGTGATGAAGATTTTCAACGATGCCAAAGAGTTGCTCGCCAGTGATGATCCGAAGAAACGGAAAGAAGGCGGTGTGTTGTTGTTGAGAGCCCATAAAGGTTTGCCGAAATATAAACCGTTGATTAAATTCTTGAGTGAAGAGGGTAATAAGGCTATACTGATTAAGACAGAAAACGAGTATATGCAGGAGAATAACCGGAGAATGCCGGAGATTACCGATCCTCTTTATTTTGTGATTGATGAGAAATTGAATTCTATCGATTTGACGGATAAGGGACATGATACGATTACTGCTGCCGGTGAGGATCCGAAGTTCTTTATTTTGCCTGATATCGGTACGGAGATTGCCGAAATTGAAAAGACATCTCAGGATGAGAAGGAAAAGCTTGCCAAGAAAGATGAGATGATACAGAATTATGCCATCAAATCGGAACGTGTACACACGGTGAATCAGTTGTTGAAGGCATATACGTTGTTTGAGAAGGATGTTGAATATGTGGTGTTGGACAACAAGGTTAAGATTGTGGACGAACAGACCGGCCGTATTATGGAGGGACGTCGTTATTCTGACGGGTTGCACCAGGCTATTGAGGCGAAGGAGGGTGTGAAAGTTGAGGCTGCAACTCAGACTTTTGCTACGATTACCTTGCAGAATTATTTCCGTATGTATCATAAATTGGCGGGTATGACCGGTACGGCAGAGACAGAGGCGGGAGAGTTCTGGGATATTTATAAATTGGATGTAGTTGTTATCCCGACGAATCGTCCGATAGCGCGTATTGACGCAAATGATTTTGTTTATAAGACGAAGCGTGAGAAATATAATGCTGTGATTGAGGAGATTGTGCGGTTGGTGGAACTGGGACGTCCGGTGTTGGTGGGTACGACTTCGGTTGAGGTGTCCGAGTTGTTGAGCCGTATGTTGAAACTCCGAGGTATCAAGCATAATGTATTGAATGCGAAGTTGCATCAGAAAGAGGCTGAGATTGTCGCAGAAGCCGGTCAGTCGAAGACTGTGACTATTGCTACGAATATGGCAGGTCGTGGTACCGATATCAAATTGAGTCCGGAGGTGAAAGCTGCAGGAGGTTTGGCGATTATTGGTACAGAACGTCACGATTCCCGACGCGTTGACCGTCAGTTGCGAGGTCGTGCAGGACGTCAGGGTGACCCGGGTTCTTCTCAGTTTTTCGTGTCTTTAGAGGATGATTTGATGCGTCTGTTCAGTTCCGAGCGTATTATCCGTGTGATGGACCGTCTGGGACATGAGGAGGGCGATGTGATTCAGCATTCGATGATTACGAAGTCTATCGAGCGTGCACAGAAGAAGGTGGAAGAGAATAACTTCGGTATCCGTAAGCGTCTGTTGGAGTATGATGATGTGATGAATTCCCAGCGTACGGTAATTTATAAACAGCGCCGTCAGGCTTTGTTGGGCGAACGTATTGGTGTGGCTGTGGCTAATAATACTTACGATGTCTGTGATTCTATCGTGCAGGAATATCAGCCGGTAAATGATGTGGAAGGCTTCCGTCTTGAAATCTTGCGTGTGTTGTCGGTGGATTTCAATATTTCAGAGGATGAATTTAAGAAAGTGCGTCCGGAAGAGTTGACGGAGCAATTGTATAAATATGTACGAGAGGCTTACCAACGGAAGGTGGAAGCGATTGCTCAGCAGGCTTATCCGGTGATAAAGAATGTGTTTGAGACCAGAGGAGATATGTATAAGAACATTGTTGTTCCTTTTACCGATGGTGTGAGATTGTTTAATGTGGTGACTAATCTGGAGAAAGCTTATCATTCTCAGGGCGAGGATTTGATGCGTTCGTATGAAAAGGCTGTGATTTTGGCACATATTGATGATGCTTGGAAAGAGCACTTGCGTGAAATGGATGATTTGAAGCAGTCGGTACAGAATGCCGCTTATGAGCAGAAAGATCCGCTGTTGATTTATAAATTTGAATCTTATAATCTGTTTAAGTCGATGGTGGAGAAAATCAATAAAGGGATGGTTTCTACCTTGATGAAGGGACAGATTCCAATGCCGGAACCGGAGGAAGTCAGAGAGGCTGAACAGCGTCGTACGGATTTAAGCAAGATGCATGAAACCAGGAATGAAACACCGGCTGAAGCTCCTAAACGGGAACAGCCGCATCATGAACCGGTAAAAGTGGGACCGAAAGTGGGACGAAATGATCCATGTCCTTGCGGCAGTGGTTTGAAATATAAAAATTGTCACGGTAAAAACGAATAAGAATGTTATCATTATTCATAAACTGGGATGTTACCCCCGAGATTTTTAATCTGGGGGGTATTTCTATCCGTTATTACGGGTTGTTATTTGCCTTAGCTTTTATTTTCGGATACAAGGTTGAGGAAAAGATGTTTAAGTCAGAGGGGTTACCTATGCCTTGGTTGGATAAGCTGTGGATATATGTGGCTATTGCAACGATTATCGGTGCCCGTTTGGGACATTGTATTTTTTATGATTGGGCTTATTATAGTGCCCATCCGTTGGAGATGATTCTACCGGTGCGTTTTGCTCCGGAGTTTAAGTTTACCGGTTATCAGGGATTGGCAAGTCATGGTGCTGCTATCGGTATTATTGCCGGTTTGTGGTATTATTCTAAGAAGGTAAGCAAAAAGTCGATTTTCTGGATTTTGGACAGGGCTGTGATTCCAATTGCGCTGGCAGGTTTTTTTATTCGTATGGGTAATTTGATGAATTCTGAGATTGTGGGTGTTGTAACTGAAAAACCTTGGGGATTCTGTTTCGTTAATTCTGGTATGGAAAATCCTGAATTGCCCCGCCATCCGGCTCAGTTGTATGAGGCAGTTTGCTATTTGATCAGTTTCTTTATTTTAATGCATATTTATTGGCGTACGGATTTGAAAAAACGGATGGGTTTTATTTTCGGTTCGTTTCTGATACTGATATTTACAGCCCGGTTTATTATTGAATTTGTAAAGGAGGTTCAAGAGCCCTGGGAAGCCGGTATGGTGTTAGATATGGGACAGATTTTGAGTATTCCGTTTGTTGTTGCAGGAGTATTTATGTTGTGGTATAGCGGTAAATTGATAGATACCGGAACAAAGATTCCAAAAGATGTTAAAAAGAAATAGGTATGTACGAGAAGAAGTTTATGGAGGAGGCTATTCGTTTAGCTGAGGAAAATGTGAAAAATGGAACGGGTGGCCCTTTCGGTGCTGTCATTGTGAAGGATGGTGAAGTGATTGCGGCTTGTGGAAATTCGGTGACTCCGAGCAACGATCCGACAGCTCATGCGGAGGTGAATGCTATTCGGGAGGCGTGTCGTAAGTTGAATACATATCAGTTGGAAGGATGTGAGGTTTATGCCAGTTGTGAGCCATGCCCTATGTGTTTAGGGGCTATCTATTGGGCGCGTCCGTCAAAGGTCTATTATGCGTCGACGAAAGAAGATGCTGCGCAAGCAGGATTCGATGATTCGTTTATTTATAAAGAAATTGCTATGCCGGAAGCAGAGCGTTCTATCCCTTTTTTGAAAGTGGAAGAGCAAGAAGGCGGTGAGGAGTTCCGTATGTGGAATGCGTCAATGGAAAAGGTAGAGTATTAATAGAGGGGAAAAATAGGTGTATTATGGGGATTGTCATTTTTTTAGGTGGAATGTTGTTGGGTGGGGTGGTGGCGTTTCTGATAGTACATAGCAGTAAAAAAGCCATCGAGACCCGCTTATTTATGATGGACGCTGATGTTCAGCGATTGCGCACTAAAGGGGAACAACTGCAAGAGGAAAAAGTGCGTTTGGTTTCTGAAACGGAACGTTTGAAAGAGTGTTTACGCCAGACGGAGGATAAACTCGCAAATCAAAAGAAGGAGATGGGCGAGATCAGTCAGTTGATGACAGAACAATTCCGTAGCATGGCGGGAACGATTTTAGAGGATAAATCCCGTCGTTTTACGGAAACCAATCGAGAGAATATTGAAAAGATACTACAGCCTTTGAATAAGGATATCGAAGAGTTTAAAAAGAAAGTTGATGAAACTTATCATAAAGAGGCTACTGAACGCACCTTATTGGAGAGAAAAATTGCTGAATTGGTGCAGTTGAATAATCAGATTCGTATTGATGCTGCGAATTTGACGAGTGCTTTGAAAGGAAATTCCAAAGCTCAGGGAGATTGGGGGGAGATGATTCTGGAACGTATTTTGGAAAATTCCGGTTTGACAAAAGGTCGTGAATATTTTATTCAAGAGACATTGAAAGATCAGGACAATCGTGTTGTTTATAATGACCGTGGCAAAGCTATGCGCCCGGATGTCATGGTGTTGTATCCTGACAATCGTCGGGTGATTATAGATTCGAAGGTGTCGTTGACTGCTTATGTGAATTATTGCAATGCGGAAACGGATGCGGAACGGGAAGTGGCTTTAAAGGAGCATATACATTCTGTCCGTAAGCATATTGATGAGTTGGCTACTAAAGGTTATGATAATTGGGCGGATAATACGCTTGATTTTGTGATGATGTTTGTCCCTAACGAAGCATCTTATGTTTTAGCAATGCAACACGACTCCGCCTTGTGGAGCGATGCTTATCAGAAACGAGTGTTGCTGTTAAGTCCGGCTAATTTGATAGTGTCTTTGAAACTGACAGCTGATTTGTGGGCTCGCGAATATCAAAATCGAAATGCTCAGGAAATAGCAGAAAGAGGTGCACGGTTGTATGATAAGTGTATTGCATTTTTTGAAAGTTTTCAGACAATCGGTGATTGTATTTCCAAGACACAAACGGTCTATGATCAGGCTCTTGGACGTCTTAAGACTGGTAGTGGTAATATTGTTTCACAGGCAAAAAAGTTGCACGAATTGGGTGTCAAATCTAAAAAAGCCGGAAAAGATATTCCCCGTAGCCTGACTGATGGAATGGAATAGAGATGAATTTTTATTTTTTTAAATAGACGATTATGGATATAGTAAAAGCTGAATTTGTAATGAGTAATTCAACGGTGGCTAAATGTCCGGCCCCGAATCGTCATGAATATGCTTTTATCGGACGTTCGAATGTAGGCAAATCATCGTTGATTAATATGCTGACTAATAATAAGAAGTTGGCAAAGACCGCTGCCCGTCCGGGAAAAACGCAGTTGATTAACCATTTTTTGATAAATGACTCCTGGTATATGGTTGATTTGCCGGGATATGGATATGCCCGTACTTCGGAGGGATTACGGAGACAATTTGAAAAGATGATTTGTGATTATATACTTAAGCGGGAGAATCTTATTTGTTTGTTTGTATTGGTGGATAGCCGCCACGAGCCGCAAAAGATTGACCTTGAGTTTATGGAGTGGTTAGGGGAAAATGGTGTGCCTTTTGTGATGGTTTTTACAAAAGCTGATAAGTTGACAACTACACAGCGATTGAATTGTATCGACAATTATCATCGGGCGATGTTGGATACTTGGGAGTCTACTCCGCTTGCTTTCATGACGTCGGCAGAAAAACGCTTGGGTCGAGAGGAGTTGCTGGATTATATCGATGAATTGAATCATACGGTGAAGTTGGAACAATAAAATGAGGAGATAGAATGCAAGCTGTGACTCTATATGAATTGAATGCCCGAATAAAAGGATTTTTGAAGCGTGGATTTCCAGAGGCAGTATGGATAACGGCTGAAATTACCGAAATTCAGTTGAATCGCTCCGGACATTGCTATTTGCAATTGGCAGACAAACGGGAAGAGGATGACAGTATTATCGCTACTGCCCGTGCAACAATCTGGGCCTTTACATTCCGTACTCTACAGCCTTATTTTGAGACAACGACTGGTCGTGCATTGGGTAAGGGAATGAAGGTGATGTTGTTGGTTGAGGTGGTGTTTCATGAATTGTATGGGTATTCTTTGAATGTTCGCGATGTTGATCCAACGTATACAATCGGTGATTTGGAACGTAAAAAGCAGGAGATTTTGAAGCAGCTGGAGGCAGAAGGGATTATTAACATGAATCGTGAATTGCCTTTTCCATTATTGCCTAAGAATGTTGCTGTAATATCGTCACCTACAGCTGCCGGATTGGGAGATTTTATGAACCAGTTACTGAATAACTCGTATCATTACCGGTTTCATGTGCATCTTTTTCCTGCCGTAATGCAAGGGGATAAGACGACAGAGTCGGTGATTGCAGCTTTGGATAAAATCTATGAATATGAATCGGTTTTTGATGTTGTAGTGTTGATTCGGGGAGGTGGTTCACAAACAGATTTGGGTAGTTTTGATACTTATGATATGGCTGCCAATATTGCTCAGTTTCCATTGCCGGTCATTGCCGGTATCGGTCATGAGCGAGATGAAACGATTGTGGATCGGGTGGCACATTTAAGAGTGAAGACACCTACAGCAGCAGCTGTATTTTTGATAGATGCCTTTCGTGAACAGGAGGAAAATTTGATGGGGTTGCAATCAGATTTTGTAAATGGAGTACAGGATTTATTGCATGAGGAAACGACCAGGCAGTTGAAGCTGACATCTGATTTTAAACGTTCGGTTTCTTCGTTGCTGGCTGATAAGAAATCCGGTTTGCACATGCTTTTACAACAGATAAGTTATGCTTCGTCGGCTTTTATTGCTCAGCAATCTCATAATTTGGTGCAAGCATCTTCCCGGCTGGAAAGTCGGTTGGCTTTAGGTTTTACAAAGGAAAGAAATCAATTGGATGGGCTGGAACGTGATATGCAACGATGCATAATGACAACTTTGGCAGAGCATAGACGGCGTTTGGATTTGGCGGCAACTACAGTGAAATATGTGGATCCCTCTAATGTGTTGAAAAGAGGGTATTCAATTACCCGTGTAAACGGCAAGGCGATAAAAGATATTGCAGAAATTTCTTCCGGTGATTGTTTGGAATCTCAATTGTCGGGAGGCTATGTAAAGAGTGTTGTAATTGGGAATGATTAAATGAAATAAAATATGTGCGAAGAAAATAAATTGACATATAAAGAGGCTATGGCCGAAATGGAAGAGATTGTTGCTAAGTTGGAAGACAATCAGTTGGATGTTGATGAATTGAGTGCTAATGTAAAACGAGTTTCAGAATTGATAGTTTTTTGTAAATCAAAATTGCACGATACAGAGGAAGAGGTGGAAAAGATTTTGAAAACAATAGACAATCAATAACAAAATGAAGAAAGGAATATTGCTGGTCAGTTTGTTATTGACAGTGGTATGGGGATATGGGCAGTCGGCTGCTTTGGAGGAGTTGTTGAATACAGATGGAGTAAAGAATGCTGCTGTAAGTGTGTCTGTCAAGCGTGTGAATGACGGCAAAGAAATAGTGGCTTGTAATGCTGAGATGGCTCTGACTCCGGCTTCTGTAGCCAAGATTTTACCGACGTGGTTTGCCTTGCAGGAAAAAGGTGTTAATTACCGTTATCGTACCAATATATTTTATACAGGGGAGATAAAAGATGGTGTATTGTCAGGGGATATTATTGTTTCCGCTGCCGGAGATCCAACATTAGATTCTCGTTTTTTCCCTCATCGTTCGTTTGTAAAAAATTTGGTTGCTGCAATCCAGCGTGCCGGTATTCAACACATTGGTGGCCGATTATTGGTGGAAGGAGCCGAAAAAGGAACTGATATTCCGGGTTCTTGGGTCTGGGAAGATATTTCTAATTATTATGGAGCTCTCTATCTGCCTTTTAACTATAGAGATAATACTTGTGTTTTTAGCTTTCAGACAGGAGTTGTTGGTTCTGCGGCGAAATTAATCTCTGTATATCCTGCTCTCCCTGGAATAGAAATTCAAAATGAAGTGAAGGCTGCTGCGGCTAATCGGGATAATGCTTGGGTGTATGGAGGACCTTATAGTACGGTGATTTGTGTAAAAGGAACTTTGCCGGCAAATCGTAAATCCTTTAAAGTCAAGGCCGCTTTGCACGACCCTGCTATGGCTTGTATCAATGAATTGAAAGCAGAGCTTAGCGACAAAGGAATTCGTGTGGAAAGCAATGTCTTTGCAGATACGACACGAACCCAATTGGTTTATTTTGATTCTCCTCGTTTGGAAGAGATTGTTTTTCATACGAATAAAGCCAGTGTAAATCTTTTTGCAGAAGCAATGGGGAAATTGGCTGGAGGAAAAGAATGGCAGAAAGAAGTATCAGCTTTGTTGGTTAAGGCAGGAATCAATACACAAGGAATAACTCTGTATGATGCCTGTGGTCTATCTCCGTTAGATGCATTGCCGGCTAGGGTGTTGACAGATTTGTTGGTCCATATTGGTAAAAGAGAACATTCGGCCTTTTTAAATTCCCTTCCTTTAGGAGGTGTGGATGGTGGCTTGTCCGGTTATTGTCATGCATATCCGCAATTGAATAAAAAATTGCAGGCAAAGACCGGTTCGATGTCTGGTGTACGCAGTTTATCCGGGTATCTAACTAATAACAAGGGAGAACGTTTGGCTTTTACAATATTGATTAATCATTACACTTGCACAGTATCTCAGTTGCAGAGGGCTGTTGGTAAATTTCTTTCCCGTTTGATGGAATAATTTGTACCTTTGTACGGTTAAAAAGATCAAGAGACATGTTTTTAGAAAATGCAAAACGAAACGGGTGGATAGAAGTTGTTTGTGGTTCAATGTTTTCGGGGAAAACGGAGGAGTTAATCCGTCGTTTGAAACGTGCACAGTTTGCCAAACAAAAAGTGGAAATTTTTAAGCCTGCTATCGATGTGCGTTATTCTGAAGAAGATGTAGTATCTCATGATTCGCATGCGATTCGGTGTACTCCCGTGGAGAATTCTTGTAATATTCTTTTATTGGCGGGGGACGTTGATGTGGTGGGTATTGATGAAGCGCAGTTTTTTGATCCCAACATAGTATCAGTGTGCAAGACATTGGCAGATAATGGTGTTCGTGTGATTGTTGCAGGTCTAGATATGGATTATTTGGGAAAACCTTTTGGACCAATGCCAAATTTGATGGCTGTGGCAGAGTATGTGACAAAAGTTCACGCTATCTGCGTAAGATGTGGTAATATTGCCAATCATTCTCATCGACTAACAGAAAATGACAAATTGGTAATGTTAGGGGAAGTTCATGATTATGAGCCCATTTGCCGACATTGTTTTAATGAGGTGCTTAAACAGGAAAAGCATAATAATGAAGCGAAATAAAAGTGTTATCAGTATAGGCGTTATATTGCTTTTGGTTTTTATGGCGGCCATGTGGGTGGTTGGGAGAGCAATAAGTCATACTGCAAACAAAATGCATAGTTCGTTGGTGGATGAAGTGGGACATTATAGGGCGGATTTATTGGCATTAGATTTTCAAAAAACAGTCGAGTTAGAAGAAAGTATTCATAATTATATTGAAAACAATCCAGACAATGAGCTTGGACTTCAAGAATTAGTCAAGGGATTGTGGCATTTAGACAGGAAAGTGTCACGGATATGGTATAAATGGCATAATAATACTATGGTTTGTTGTGACTCTTCCGGAGTGGTTCTGAAAGATACGACGCTTTATTCTACTCTTAAAAAAATAGCAGATTGCGCAGAAAAGCAAAGTAATGGCACCTTGTTTTATGATGATGGAGAGCTTTATTGGACGCTTTATCGTAAAACGGATAGTGTGGTTTATGGATTGGATATCTCATTGATTGATGTTCATCGGTATTTTGCAGATATGTCTCCCAGTGTGCGAAGTTATGCTTATGTGCTGAACAAAGATGGAATAGTATTGGCTCATCCTGATGAAACTCGTATTGGTTGTCATTGGGCCAATAAAGAGGACGGCAAGGCTTTTAATGAAGTGTTGCGTACACAGCGAATGGTTAGAAGAGATGGAGTTTCTGATTATTTGCATGTGGAAGTTCAGAGGGTATATTATCCAGTCAAAGTGGGAGGTGATATTTGGATAATTGTTGTTAATATCCCTGATTTTTTTGTTGAAGAAGAAATGAGCGATTTTCACAGATATATAGTATTGGCAACCATATTGGTTCTGGTATTATTTTGTCTTTTGTTAGGATATTCACAATATCAATGGCGTAAAGAATATGTCCGTCGTCGACATTTGGAGGAAGAGACTGCTGAACTGTCTTTGCAACAGTTGAAAAATAGAATTAATCCTCATTTTTTATTCAATTCATTTAATTCTTTGAGTGCATTAATAGGGACGGATGCTAGATTGGCTAAGGAATTTGTGCTTAATTTGTCGCGTATATATCGTTATTCGTTGGATAAAAGAGATGAAAGTCTGGTGACGGTAAAAGAGGAACTGGATTTTATGAAGCGGTATTATTTTTTGCAAAAGATACGTTTTCAAGAACAGTTGTTTTTGGAAGTGGATGAAGAGGTAGAAAAGGAGAAGCGTAAAATTCCTTTTATGGCATTACAGATGGTGGTGGAGAATGCCATTAAACACAATGAAATCACTCGGCAAAGACCTTTGTATATTCATGTCTATATAGAAAAAGATGTATTGATTGTAACAAATTCTCATCGTCCACGTTCAGGTAGTTTGAGGGACTCGTTGGGAGTAGGCATTGAGAGTATCCGGAAAATATATGACTATTATTCGGAAAATGCTCAAATATCTTGTGGGGTGGAGGGTGAATTGTATATATGTCGTCTACCTTTGTTGTAAATGAATAATTATTCACTCCTTGTTTTTGTAGGTTTGCTCCTCGTTTTTGCGAGTTTATGCCTTGACATTTGATAATAGTGTTGGTGTGTGTTAATATTGTGAAATGCATAAATATTGACACGAAATGAATAAGTACTATTTAATTGCAACTTTGTTTGTATTGGCTTTGGTCGGGGAGACGGCTGAAGCATCTTCTTGGGGCTTTAGGAAACGGAAAAAAATGAAGTCAGACACGACTTCAACCATCAAGGACAGTTATAGTGATTGGGTGAAGAATGCTGAGACTCGTGACGGAATGTTGCGTATCCACCGTATTGATAAAGATTGGTATTTTGAGATCCCCGATTCTGTTTTTAATCGGGATTTGCTGATTGTTAATAAAGTTTCTGGAGTACCATATGAATTAAATGATGCAGGACTTAATAAAGGTATGTCCTACGAAGATAAGATGATACGTTTTCGTAAAGATGAAGCGCAGGGTAAAGTATGGGTGACAACATGGAATCCGCAGGTTAGTGCACCGGAGGGTGACGCTATTGCACGTTCTGTGAAAGATAATTATCGGGAGGCTGTGATAGAGCAGTTTCCAATTGAAAGATATAATTCAGATTCAACGGCTATTGTTGTTAAAGTGAACAAGGTTTTTGATGGTAGCGAAAAGAGTTTTAATGATTTATTCGGTAGTATATCATTGAGTAGCGCTTCTCTGAAAAAGGATTTGTCTCGGATAGATGCTATGAAAGCTTTTCCTCAGAATGTAGTAGTGAAGGCCTTCTTGACAGCTCAAGTTATGGACAGTGGTGTAGATGTTCCGTTGACAGTGGAAACAACTACTAATATTGTATTGTTACCTGAAAAACCGATGGTTCCTCGTTTTGCGGATGATCGGGTTGGTTTCTTTTCAACACCGCATTATTATTTTAATGATAGTCAGCAGGCTGTGGAAACGAGGGAGTTTGTGCATCGCTGGCGTCTGGAGCCAAAACCGGAGGATGTGGAGAAATATAAGAGAGGGGAATTGGTAGAGCCGGTTAAACCGATTGTATTTTATATTGATCCGGCAACTCCTAAGCAGTGGAGAGAGCAGATTAAGGCTGGGGTATTTGACTGGCAGGCTGCTTTTGAAGCAGCAGGATTCAAGAATGCCATAATAGCTAAGGATGCTCCTGTCGATGATCCGGATTTTGATATTGATGATGTTCGTTATTCTGTGATTACGTATGCAGCCTCTCAGCAGGCTAATGCAATGGGACCATCTGTGATAGATCCGCGTTCCGGTGAAATTATCGAAGCTGATGTGGTGTGGTGGCATAACGTAATGACTTTGTTGCACACCTGGATTCGTGTACAAAATGGTCCTGTCGATCCAAGGGCACGTTTGAATACTTTTGATGATGAATATATGGCAAGTGCTATTCGGTTTGTTTCTTCGCATGAAGTTGGACACACATTTGGTTTAAAGCATAACATGGGTGCTTCCTGGTCGTTCCCGGTAGATTCTTTACGTTCGCGTACATTTACTGCTAAAATGGGTGGTACAGCCAGTTCTATCATGGATTACGCTCGTTTTAATTATGTTGCGCAACCGGAAGATCATGTGGAACGTTTTACTCCAGTAATCGGCATTTATGATAAGTATGCAATCAATTGGGCATACCGTTGGTTGGATGCTAAAGATCCTCATGAAGAGTTGCCTGTATTAAATAACTGGATAACTGAGCATTCTGGAGATCCATTATATTGGTATGGCGAACAGCAGGATCCGAAAGACCCTATTGATCCTAGAGCTCAGGATGAAGATCTTGGAGATAATGTGATTCTGGCTAATCGTTATGGTATCATGAATTTGAAACGAATTGTTCCGAATATCGTAGAATGGACAAAGGAGGATGGGAAGAATTATCTGGAAGCCGGTAAGTTGTTGATGGCTGTGATTAATCAATGGAGCTTATATGCAGGGCATGTGACTGCCAATGTCGGGGGATTCTATATTAATAATCCGGTAGGAGAGGAGGATTTTGACCGTTATATTCCAGTGGAAAAGGCGCGTCAGAAAGATGCTGTGAGATATCTTATTGATGAAGTGTTCATTGTTCCGGAATGGCTTTTTGGCGCTGATGCCTGGAAAAAAAGCTATCCTGTGCGTAATTCTCCTGCAGGAGCAATAGAGTATTCTCCTTACAATACAGCTCGAGAATTGCAGTATGCGGTGTTCTATAATTTAATGAAAGATGATCGTCTGTTACGAATGTATGAGGCAGAGGTTATGGTTGGTAAAGAGAATACATATACACCGGAAGAGATGTTTGATGATTTGTTTAAAGCTGTTTTTAAAGGTTCGATTGAGGGACGAAATCTTTCGTTGTTTGAGCGTATGAGCCAGAAAAACTATGTTGATGCAATTATTGTTAGTTCTAATAAAGCAGTAGAAAAGACGACAAAGAAAGCTCTTCATCATGGACATGTATGTTGTTATGCTGCGCAGAAGGCTACATTCTCTCTACCTGTAGATGCATCCGTGCAATTGAGAAATCTGCATTTTTCGTCGATGAACAGGGTGTCTGAAGCTGTTTCTGTAAAAAGAGGGGCTTTGTTACGTGTATTGCGGTTGGCTGAGAAAAATCGTAATAATGGTGATATGGCAACTCGTCAACATTATGAGGATTTGATTATAAGAATTAAAGAAGCTTTGAATATGAAATAGCCAATAAGAAACCATACAGACTAAATTACTTGAAAATATGAAAAACATTATTTTGTTGATAATCTTGTGTTTGCCGATTGTTACATTTGCACAAGATACAAAGAAAATCAGTGGTCAGGTGTTGGAGGCTGCAACTGGGCAGCCTTTACCTGGGGCTACCGTTTTTATCGATCCGGATTCTCCTGAGTCCAAGGATTACTCTCCGGCAGGAACCGTGACAGATATAAATGGATATTTTGAATTGGTGTTGCCTGCTGCGGTAAAATATGTAGTGGTAAGTTTTGTGGGGTATGAGGCATTGAAGGCTGATATCTCTAAAGGTAAAGAGTTTACTTTCCGCTTGAAAACCGATAATAAACAGTTGGATGAAGTTGTCGTGACTGGTTATCAGCAGATTGATAAACGAAAAGTAACTTCTGCCATTACAACAGTAAAAGCTGATGATATCAAAGCTGTAGGCATTGCATCTGTAGATCAGATGCTGGAAGGACAAGTGGCAGGTATGATGGTGACTCCAACCAATGGTGCTCCGGGTGCACCGGCTAAAATGAGAATTCGTAGTACAGTGTCATTAAGCGGGAGTACCGATCCATTGTGGGTGTTGGATGGAATGATATTAGAAGGAAATGATATTCCATCAGATTTTGGAGATAAGGATAATATAGACAATTTGTATAATACTTCCATTGCAGGAGTAAATCCGGCTGATATTGAAAATATTACAATATTGAAAGATGCTGCAGCAACAGCTATCTATGGAGCAAGGGCTGCCAATGGTGTCATTGTTATTACAACCAAAAAGGGGCGTTCCGGTAAAATGCGTGTAAATGCATCTGCTTCTGCTTTTGTGACTACCCGTCCGAAATTGAGTAAATTGAATTTGATGAATTCTTCGGAAAAGGTTGATTGGGAATTGGGAATTGCTGCTCGTCCAGAATTGGATAAAATGGAAAATGGAACAGAAGGTGGTGTGAGAAGAATTTTGGCAAAATACGATCAATTAAATGCTTATAGAGAGGGTGGTTTTGCTGCAATCTCAGCAGATGCGCAGAATGAAATTAACAATTTGCGTAATATAAATACTGATTGGGGTAAAGAAATATACCAAGCGGCTGTCAATCAGCAATATAATTTGAGCTTATCCGGTGGTTCTGATTTTGCTCGCTATTATGCGTCAGCGGGTTATTATAAAGAAAGCGGGACGACTATCGGTACCGGATTTGAGCGTTTTAACATGACCTTGAAAACTGATTTCAATTTGCATGAAAAAGTAAATATGGGCATTTCGTTGTTTATGAATCATAATAAACAGACTAGCTATTTGACAGATGCTGATGCTTTTATTAATTCGTCCCGTTATACAAGAACAGTAAATCCTTATCTTGAAATTTGGGATAAGGAAGGAAATTATGTTTATGATCCCGATATTCAAGGTAAAGACAGTCAGTTGTTGGATTTCAATTATATAGAGGAACGTGAAAATACAGATTATTATTTGAAAACCCTTTCTCTGAAGCCAATGGTGACGTTGGATTATAGACTAATTGATGGTTTGAGATTCTCAACACAACTCGGAGTATTATTCGATCGTTCATCAATGGAGAAGTTAGCAGAAGAAGAATCGTATTATGTTCGTAAATATCGTTATGGTATTGTTTATAATGGAGATTACTTTTTGCCGGAGGGTGCTATTATTCAAAATCAGAATACAGATATGTCACAGTATCATTGGAAATTGCAGGGAGAATTTAACAAGACTTTAGGGGGAATGCATACGGTGGATGTAATGGCTGGGATGGAGATGCGTGGCGATAAGACTACTCGTATCAGTACCAAGGGATTTGGCTACGATCCGAAAGCATTGACTACACAGCCTGTCATTATCCCTGAGGGATATAGTTCAGCAAATTCTTCTTCTTTGCAGCAGTACAAGAAGGAGTTGTACAATAATCGCAATCTGTCATATTTTATGACAGCTTCTTATACCTATGCAGAGCGTTACACTTTTTTTGGTAGTTTGAGATATGACGGTTCTAATTTGTTTGGTGTTGCGAAAAAATACAAATACTTGCCTTTATGGTCTGTATCTGGAGCTTGGAATGTTAGTCAAGAGGCATTTTTAGAAGATGCTGATTGGTTGAGTAATTTGAAGTTACGTGCTTCTTATGGTATTCAAGGAAATGTAGATAAAAATACTTCGCCTTATATTGTGGGCTCTTGGGGTACAACGTCTATTTTGCCTGATAATAATGAACAGACAATAACAGTGACTTCTCCTCCAAATCAGAATCTGCGTTGGGAAAAAACCAGTAATTGGAATGTGGGAGTAGATATGGGAGTATTTCAAAACCGAATTACTTTTAGTGTAGATGCTTACCATCGTGTTAGTGATGATTTGATAGGGATTCGGGCCATTGCTGGTGAAAATGGATTTGATAATACTACAATGAATTGGGCGAAATTGACAAATAAAGGATTTGAGTTTGCCTTGTCTATGGTGAATATCCGTACGCACGATTTCCGTTGGAAGACGGATTTTAATATTGCGCACAACAAGAGCAAGGTAAATAGAATTCTGGTTCGTGATGAAGAACGTTTGCCTTCAATCGAAGGGTATTCTGTCGGTGCAAAATTCTCTATAAAAACAGCAGGTGTAGATGCAAAAACCGGTATGCCTCTCTATATGAAAGACGGACAAGCGGTATCAATGGTCGATTATTTTAAAATCACACCGTTGGACCCGTATATTCCGATAGCAACGACTTCTTTAAGTAATGAGGAATTCAGGGATTTATTTACGTACGAAGGAACCACAGAACCTAAATTTACCGGTGGTTTTATAAATCGTTTTTATTATAAGAATTTTGATTTGACGATATCAACCAGTTTTATCTTGAAGCAGACAGTACAGGAACAGCCGTTTTATTCGCCGACAGATTGGTATGCGGGACAAAATTACTCCAACCGGATGTTAGATGTATGGTCTCCTGAAAATCCTAACGGTAAATATCAGGGATTGTTGGGAACAGATATGATGAATAGTGACATGTATCTTGCCTATACTTGGTTTGACACAGATTTTGGTCGTACAGCTTTTCAGAATTATGATATCTGGTATAAAGAAATGAGTTATTTACGGGTGAACAGTATCCGTTTGGGATATAATTTGGGTGAGCGGGCTTTAAAAAAACTTCATGTTTCAGCTGCAAGAATCAGTTTTGAAGCACGAAATCCGTTTGTGTTCGGTAGTTCTTATAAAGGATATTTTGATCCGGAAACTTATGGCAATATTTATGCACAGCCCCTCCCCAAGACTTTTTCATGTGGTCTTGAGTTGACATTTTAGTAATGAAACCGATAAAAAATAAAAGAGATGATTAAAAAGTCTGTTAGTATATATATTGGAATTCTTCTGGCATTCTCTTCCTGTGATTATTTGGATGTGAAACCTGCCGGACAGGTAATTCCCGAAACTGTGACGGAATACCGCGCGTTGATGACCAGGGGATATGATGCTTATCCACCTTTTAAAAATCTGTTAAGTGCCAGAGCTGATGAGACTTTTCCTTCCGCACAGAGTTCTTCTGCTTATGGAGACTATATCAGTGTTGCTTTGTGGAATGAAGCAAATCCGGGTGAGTATACACCATCCTATCCGTGGACGATGATGTATAATACAATCTTTTATGCCAATAGTATTATTGAAAACATTGATGGGGCAGAGATTGACGCTAAAAAAGATTCTCGAGAACAGCTAAAGGCTGAAGCTTTGTTGATGCGGGCTTATGTACATTTTCAATTGGTGAACCTTTATGCAGCTCCATATAATCGTACAACGGCTGCGACAGAAAGAGGCATTCCTTTGTCTTTGAAAATAGATATCGAGCAGAAATATATTCCGCAAACAGTTGAAGAAGTGTACAGTCAAATATTGTCGGATATCCATATAGGAGAGGAGTTGATGAAGGTAGAACAGCAACCATTGGAAACTCGGTACCGTTTTTCGCGTCGTGCAGCTAAAGCTTTAGAAGCAAGGGTACATCTTTATCGCGGTGATTGGCAGGCAGCTTTGAATGCAGCTGAATCTTTGATGCCGTGCGAATTGGAAGATATGAATGCTATGGGTTATATTTCTCCCTATAGATATGATTCGAAGGAGGCTATTATGACATTGGATGAAGTGACCGATCGGTATTTTATGAAAGGGAGTTTATATATCATAGCAAATCTGGTGGATAAATACAATAAGACAGGAGATCGTCGTTTTACTGATTATTATATTGAAAATAATGGTCAATATTGGCCCAAGAAGGGATATGGAGACAATGTGCGCATGACATTCCGTAGCGGGGAAATTTATCTTATAGCAGCAGAGGCAGCCGCTCATTTGGATGGACAGTTGGACGTATCTAAAAATTATTTGAAGCAATTGATGGAAAAAAGATTGACGACTGATTATTATTCGAAAAAAGTTGTCGAAGTGGATAAAATGAATCAAGAGCAATTGTTGGCAGAAATAGCCGATGAACGTGCTCGTGAATTGGCTTTGGAGGGACATCGTTGGTTTGATTTACGCCGTACGACACGCCCGGAAATTGTTAAAGAATATACCGACCAAGAAGGAGTACGGCAGACAGCTGTTCTACATAAAGATGATCCGCGGTATACGATTCGTTTTCCTAAAGAAGCAACGGCCAATAATCCTGAATTGAATTAAATAGAGCTTGATAATAATTGAAGGCGCAAGACCAATTGAATCGTAATGATTTGGTTGGTCTTGCTTTTTTTATGAGGATAAGCGGGAATGTTTGCTAAATATGCATAACTTTGTAAAGTTTAAAGATATAATCGTGTATAATGACTGCAGTAATTATAGAGGATGAACCGCTGGCTTCATTAGAGTTATGTAAGGTATTGGGAGATGTAGCTCCCGAAATAAAGGTAATTACATGCTTGGAAACTGTTAGTGAGAGTGTAGAGTGGCTGCGGGAAAATAAGGTTGATTTAGTATTCAGTGATATTCATCTGGGAGATGGGCAGAGTTTCGATATTTTCCGTCAGGTAGATGTGGAAGCTCCAGTTGTATTTGTAACGGCTTATGATGAATATGCATTAGAGGCTTTTAAAAATCAAGGGATTGCTTATATCCTAAAGCCTTATGATACTGAAGAAATTAAAAATACAATTCAAAAAGTAGAACAATGGTGGGGGATGGGTATGGAGACCTCTAAAAATAGTCAAGGTGGCTATCAGGAGCGTTTTCTGGTTCAACTGGGGGCACGGATTAAATCTGTGCCGGTAGCAGAGGTCGCTTATTTTATGGCAGATGGTAAATATTTGATGCTTTATACTTTCGATGGTATGGGGTATGTGGTAGACCAGACGGTTGCACGGATTGAAGAACGACTAGACCCGCATATCTTTTTTCGCATAAATAGAAAATTCATCATTAATTTTAGTGCCATTCGCGATATGATACGCTATTCTAATAGCCGAATTAAAATAATTCTTCATCCGATACCACCTGAAAATATAGAATCGATAGTAAGTACTGAGCGTTTAAAGGAATTTAAAGAGTGGCTAAATCGTTGATAATTAAAGTTTGAAATCCTTTACAAAGTTTTTATAGCTTTTTTAAAGTTCAAATTTCAGTAGTTCCATAAAAGTATGTACTTTTGCGGGAAATGCTGAAATGAACATAATTATTTTCTTGAATTATAATGGTACTTAGCTTACTATCGGACAATTGGCGACTTGTGTTAGCAATGATGCTGGCATTGGTTATCGGTTGGAATCTGAGAGTTCCAATTTTTAAATTGGCTATTTTAAAGAATTTTGTGGTAAAACCCAATAAACGTTCTTCACATATTGGCAGTATTCCCAATATTGGAGGTATCATTGTATGGTTGTCTTTTCTGATTTCCTTTATGCTTTTTGCACGTTTTGATGAAACTCGTGAATTTCAGTATATGTTGTTGGGTGTTTTCTTGATATTTGTTACCGGTATATACGATGATTTGATTCAAATATCGCCGCGAAAGAAGTTGAAGGGAGAGATACTGGGAGTGCTTGTCTTGGTGGTTGGCGGTGGTTTCTATTTCAGCGAAATGCATGGTCTGTTTGGGTTGCAGCTGATAAGTCCTTGGTTTGGTATCCCATTGACATTTATAGGTTTGATCGGTTTGATTAATGCCATAAATTTGATTGACGGTATTGACGGTCTTTGTTCTGGAGTGGCTTTGATGGATTGCTTGGCTTTTGGCAGTTTCTTTTATGTTGTAGGCTATGTGGAGTATGCTTTGTTATGTTGCATCCTTTTCGGAGCCATTGTTCCCTTCTTTTTTATCAACCTTTTCGGTAAGCGTTCGAAAATGTTTATGGGGGATTCCGGTGCATTGATGGTGGGATTTCTGTTAGGATTTATGGCAATAAAGCTTTGTAAACTGCCGGATGAAAGCTTGAACCAGTTTCAGTTGAAAGCAGTGCCTGCAGTGGCTTTCAGCGTGGTGGCAATTCCGGTGTTGGATACTTTGCGCCTTTTTATTTCCCGTTGGATGCGTGGAAAATCGCCTTTTGCTCCGGATAAACGGCATTTGCACCATAAATTGCTGATGATATTTGATGGCGTGCACAAGAAAGCTACGTTTACAATTTTAACTCTAAACTTGCTGTTTATCTTCTTAGGATATTGGGGGAGAAGTTGGTCGAACGAATTATTGATATTGTGCGACATTGTGTTGTTTTCGTTGATTTTTTATATTATAAATTTAATTGCCAAAAGAAAATTGGCTAACTAGAATAGATATTTGTTAATAATGAAAGGAATAGTGTTGGCAGGCGGTTCTGGAACAAGGTTGTATCCGATTACAAAAGGAGTGTCCAAACAATTGTTGCCTATTTATGATAAGCCGATGATATACTACCCGTTGTCGGTGTTGATGTTGGCCGGAATACGGGAAATTCTGATTATTTCCACTCCTCAGGATTTACCTTCTTTCTGGCGTTTGTTAGGAGATGGTTCTAATTATGGTGTAGAATTTTCTTATGCGGAACAGCCAAGCCCGGACGGATTGGCTCAGGCATTCATTATCGGTCGGGATTTCATCGGTGACGATGATGTTTGTCTGGTGTTGGGTGATAATATTTTCTATGGTCAAAGTTTTACACAAATGTTGCAGGATTCTGTGCGAACGGTTGCGGAGGAACGTAAAGCCACTGTATTTGGATATTGGGTGAACGATCCGGAACGTTATGGTGTAGCGGAATTCGATGCGGCTGGCAATGTATTGAGCATAGAGGAAAAACCTGAAAATCCAAAATCCAACTATGCCGTTGTCGGGCTTTATTTTTATCCGAATAAAGTTGTTGATATTGCAAAGAATATAAAACCTTCTGCTCGCGGTGAATTGGAAATAACGACAGTAAACCAGTGCTTTTTAGAAGAGCAGTTGTTAAAAGTCCAGTTGTTGGGACGCGGGTTTGCCTGGTTGGATACTGGTACCCATGATTCTTTGGCTGAGGCATCGACTTTTGTAGAAGTGATTGAGAAGCGGCAGGGATTGAAAATAGCCTGTCTGGAAGAAATTGCTTATCGTCAAGGCTGGATAGATTCTGCTACTTTAACTCAATTGGCAGAACCGATGAAGAAAAATCAGTATGGACAATATTTATTGAAACTACTGCAAAATTGAAAGCTAAGAAATGAACATATTAAATTTTAGCAATGGAAGTAATACAAACAGAAATAGAAGGGGTGGTGATTTTAGAGCCGAAAGTTTTTGGAGATGAAAGAGGGTATTTTTTTGAGAGTTTTTCTCAGCAACGCTTTGATGCCGCACTAGGTAAAACGATCTTTGTTCAAGATAATGAATCCAAATCATCTTATGGTGTTGTGCGGGGGTTGCACTATCAATTGCCGCCGTATACGCAGGCCAAGCTGGTGCGTGTGGTAAAAGGGTGTGTATTGGACGTTGCTGTTGATTTGCGGAAAGATTCGCCGACTTTTGGTAAACATGTTGCTGTAGAGCTTTCGGAAGAAAACAAACGTCAGTTATTTATTCCGCAAGGCTTCGCTCATGGGTTTGCGGTATTGAGTCCTGAAGCTGTTTTCCAATATAAGTGTGATAATTATTATGCGCCCGATTATGAAGGGGGCATTCAGTTTGACGATCCGGCATTGGGTATTGATTGGCGGATTCCGCGCGAAAAAATGATACTTTCCCAAAAAGACTGCATGCGTCAGCCTTTATCTGAAAGTTTTATCTTTTAAGAATAGTAGATTATGGCAAATATATTAGTGACAGGGGCCAATGGTCAGTTAGGCTCTGAAATACGGAAAATCGGTTTTTCCATATTGGACGATGTTTTTTATACAGACGTAGAAGAATTGGATATCACCAATTACACGGCCGTTGAAAAGTTTATTCAGTTGCATGAAATTGACACGATTATCAATTGTGCAGCCTATACAGCCGTTGACAGGGCTGAAGAGGAGCCGGAGCAAGCGGCTAAAATCAATACGCTGGCTGTTGCCAATTTGGCAAAAGCTGCTGCCAAAGAAGATTGTCTGTTGATACATATTTCTACTGATTATGTGTTTGATGGTACAGCAGATAAACCTTATACTGAAAAAAACAAACCTTGTCCTGTCAGCGTTTACGGTAAAACAAAATTGGCTGGCGAACAGGAAATACTGAAATCCGGTTGTCTGTATATTATTATTCGTACAGCATGGCTTTATTCTTCATTTGGACATAATTTCGTAAAAACGATTCTTCGTCTGGCGGACGAAAAGCCGGAATTGAATGTTGTAAACGACCAGATGGGATCACCTACTTACGCTGCAGATTTAGCGAGAGCCATCGCAACGATTATGGAAAATGATGAACGGGTGGAATACGAGGGGATATACCATTTCAGTAATGAGGGTATCTGTTCCTGGTTTGATTTCGCTACAGAAATCGTGAACCTTAGTGGCAAGACATGCCGTGTGAATCCGGTCTCTACTGCAGAGTATCCTTCGCGTACACCCCGTCCGGCCTGGTCAGTACTTGATAAGACCAAAATAAAACAAACCTTTGGAGTAGAGGTGCCCAACTGGAAATCTTCTCTTAAGTGTATGTTGGAAAATTTAGAATAACCATACAATAGACTATTGACATGAAAAACATACTGATTACAGGGGGAGCCGGCTTTATCGGGTCGCACCTTGTTAAATTGATGGTGAAGAAATATCCGGATTATCGGATTATCAATCTGGATGCTTTGACTTATGCCGGCAATCTTGCCAATTTAAAAGAGATAGAACAATGTCCTAATTACGTGTTTGAGAAAGCGGATATCTGTGATTTTCCCGCAGTGCAGGCTTTGTTTGCAAAATATCAGGTAGACGGAGTGATTCATTTGGCAGCAGAGAGCCATGTGGACCGTTCTATTAAAGATCCGTTTTCATTTGCTCGCACGAATGTGATGGGAACGCTGACCCTGTTGCAGGCTGCCAAGCTGGCTTGGGAAGGAGATTACTCTGATAAAGTGTTCTACCATGTATCTACGGATGAAGTATATGGAGCTTTGCAACCCGGAACCGAATTGTTTACCGAGCAGACGAAGTACGACCCGCACTCTCCCTATTCGGCTTCCAAAGCATCATCAGACCATTTTGTAAGGGCTTATCATGATACATACGGTTTGCCTGTCAAAATCTCCAATTGTTCCAATAATTACGGTTCATTCCAATTCCCGGAAAAGCTGATTCCGTTATTTATAAATAACATTCGTCACAACAAACCTCTTCCTGTATATGGAAAGGGCGAAAATG
Source organism: uncultured Odoribacter sp. (assembly GCA_945900015.1). Taxonomy (GTDB): domain Bacteria; phylum Bacteroidota; class Bacteroidia; order Bacteroidales; family Marinifilaceae; genus Odoribacter. The sequence continues at coordinate 44,950 of CAMDJC010000015.1, forward strand.
TACGTGACTGGCTTTATGTGGACGACCATGCCCGTGCTATAGACTTGATTTTCCACCAGGGAAAAGTTGGAGACACCTACAACATAGGCGGTTTCAACGAGTGGAAAAACATCGACCTGATAAAAGTGCTTATCAAAGTGACCGATCGCCTGCTTGGGCGTCAGGAGGGCGCTTCCGACCATTTGATAACTTTTGTCGCCGACCGTGCCGGACATGATTTGCGCTATGCTATCGACTCCACAAAATTGAAAAATGAACTGGGTTGGATGCCTTCTTTACAATTTGAGGAAGGAATAGAAAAAACCGTTAAATGGTATTTGGACAATCAAGCTTGGCTTGATGAGGTGACTAGCGGTGAATATCAGCGTTATTACGAGAAGATGTACGGAAAGATGTAAATAAAAAGCTATCTTTGCAAATATTTTAATTAAATTATTGACATGATTACAGTTTCGGATTTAGAGATTCAATTTGGAAAGAGGACTTTGTTTCAAGATGTAAACTTGAAGTTTACACCGGGAAATTGCTACGGTGTAATCGGTGCCAATGGTGCCGGAAAATCTACATTTTTAAGAATATTGAGTGGTGATTTGGAACCGACTCGCGGCACCGTGATGTTCGGTCCGGGTGAGCGTTTGTCGGTATTGAAACAGGACCACTTTGCATACGATGAGTGTACAGTGCTTGACACTGTATTACAAGGCCACCTGAAACTGTGGGAAGTGATGCAAGAGAAAAATGCCATCTACATGAAGGAAGACTTCACGGACGAAGACGGTATCCGTGCTGCAGAACTCGAAGAGCAGTTTGCCGGAATGGATGGCTGGAATGCCGAGAGCGATGCAGCCAACCTGTTGAGCGGTTTGGGCATCAAGGAAGATTTACACTATTCTCTGATGAAAGATCTCAGTGGTAAGCAGAAGGTACGTGTTCTCCTGGCACAGGCATTGTTTGGAAAGCCCGACAACTTGCTATTGGACGAGCCGACCAACGACCTTGACTTGGATACTGTGATGTGGCTTGAGAATTATTTGGCAAATTATGAAAATACCGTGCTGGTTGTTTCTCACGACCGTCACTTCCTTGATTCAGTCTGTACCCACTCCGTAGATATCGACTATGGTAAAATACAGTTGTTTGCCGGTAACTATAGTTTCTGGTACGAATCCAGCCAGTTGGCTCTGCGTCAGATGCAGGCAAAGAACAAGAAGGCAGAAGAGAAGCGTAAAGAGTTGCAGGAGTTTATTTCTCGTTTTAGTGCCAACGTTGCAAAATCCAAGCAGACTACCAGTCGTAAGAAGATGTTGGAGAAATTAAATATCGAGGAAATTATGCCTTCTACCCGCAAATATCCGGGTATCATCTTTACTCCGGAACGCGAAGTGGGTAACAAGATATTGGAAGTGCGCAATCTGAGCAAGAGTATCGACGGTCAGTGTCTGTTTAAGGATGTGGAATTCTCTGTAGAGAAAGACGATAAAATCGTATTTTTGTCTCGCGACCCACGTGCGATGACTGCTCTGCTTGAAATCATCACCGGTAATGAAAAACCGGATACCGGAGATTTCACTTGGGGAGTAACGATTACAACCGCTTACCTGCCTTTGGACAACTCGGCTTTCTTCGATACAGATATGAAACTGATTGATTGGTTGGGACAATATTCTACAGATACCAGCGAGACATTCCTGCGTGGATTCCTGGGTAAAATGCTTTTCTCGGGAGAAGATATTTACAAGAATGTGAAAGTATTGTCCGGAGGTGAAAAAATGCGTTGTATGATTGCCCGCATGATGCTGAATAATGCCAATGTGCTGATTCTCGATTCTCCTGCCAACCACTTGGACTTGGAATCTATCCAGGCATTCAACAATACATTGGTTTCTTTCAAGGGTATCGTGTTGATGAATTCGCACGACCATGAGTTTATCCAGACAGTCTGCAACCGTGTGATAGAGCTTACTCCTAATGGAATGATTGACAAACGGATGGATTTTGACGATTACATCACCAGTGAGTCAATCAAAGAGCAGTTGACCACTATGTATACTCAGGAATCTTAATTAACCAAATAACTTGATATGAAAGTGAATAATTTATTACTTGGTCTTTGCGCTTTATTGGCAAGCTGTCAGTCGGCACCGAAGGCTAATGAGTATGTTGTAATTGCAGGAAACAGTGTCGTTGCTGATTCTGCATGGAACAAAGTTGCACAGACTTTGAAGGATAAGCATCAGGCTGCATTCCTGACTTACCAGACCAAACCGGAAGAGGTGTTGCCTCAGTTGCAGCAGATTCGTCCGCGTTATGTTGCCATTGTGGAAAAACCGGAAAATCTCGGCCGCGACTATGTTATTGCCCTTAATCAGATGAGCCGTAAAGTGGACAGCGATGTATATGCCGATTTCCTTTGGGGTATTATCACCGGTTATGATGCTGCTGCTGCCATGAAGATGGTAAATAACAGTACTGAACCTTTGGTATTGAAAGATGCTATAGCTACTATTACAGAATTGAGCAGCGGAAAATGGTTTGACCGTTTCGCTTGGTTGGACGACCATAAAATGGGCTTGTGGGGAGAAAAAGCATCTAAAGACGATACAATTGTTTCTTATCAGTTGCCCATGAAAAAAATGAAATTGCGCTACACCATGTCGCATGGTAATTACAGAGACATTGAGCGCATGATGGTGGATCCGAAAGATGCGATGCAGACTTTCTATGATTTTTATGAAAAATACAATCCGGACTTGGTTGTTACTGCTGCACATGCAACAGAACGCAATCTGGAAATGCCATTTTCTTTAGGTAATATCAAACCGAAAAACGGTGTGCTTTACATGGATTTTCCCGACGGACCGAAAGATTTGAAAGAAAGCGGAAAACGCAGAGTATATCTTCCTATCGGCAACTGTCTGATTGCAAATATGAAGAATACAAAAGACTGTATGGCTGCCGCTTGGATGAACAGCGCAAATGCGGCAACAATGGTGGGTTATGTTGTTACCACCTGGCACGGTCGTAACGGTTGGGGAGGATTGAAGTATTTGGTAACTAATCCGGGACGTTATTCTGTGGCTGAGGCTTTCTTTATGAACCAGCAGGATTTTGTTCACCAGTTGAATGCATGGAACCCTAAATTCATGACCATGCAATATCCGTATGATTCTCAGAATGAATTTGCAGAAGCTCCGCAGCTGATTATGGATTCAATTGGTATTCAGCCGACCAAAGACCAGGTAGGTTTCTTCCATGATCGTGATGTGCTGGCTTATTACGGTGATCCGAAATGGAATGTTCGTTTGCAGGAGATTCCGGAAGAGACAGACTTCACTGTGGCATCCGAAGTGAAAGGTAAAAAATGTATCATCACCATCACCACAAAAGAGAATTTCAGTCTGGAGCGTATGAAAGGTGACAAATTCAAACAGGAACATGTATTGGATCTGCCGTTCAGTTATTTCTTCCCGCAGCGTCTGAACAATCCACGTCTGGCTGCCGGACAGAACTGGAATGTGGCATTGGATGAGAACTTCCTGTTGGTTTACAATGCCGACTTTGAGCCGGGCAAGACCTATACTGTAGAATTGGATATCGACTAATCTACTTTATATTATACCGGAAAACGCAGTCTGACAAGCAGCAGGCTGCGTTTTTTTTATATCATCGATAATGTTTTCAGACAATATCCTTTTCCGTAGGACGAGCGGATTTCAACAGTGTCTGCACCTTCCAGCATCTTGCGGAGGTCCGAAATATAGTTGCGCAGACTGGTGGTCTTTCCGCTGTTATATACATTCCATATCCGTTTGCAGAGAGTCTGTTTGGATACATAATGGTTTTGATTCTGGCATAACACTGTCAGCAGTTCGCCGGGGACCGTCGTGAGCTGTATGGGCTGTTCATTGATGAAAAGCGTGGTGTTTCCCGCATTATACCGGCAATTCTCACTGAGGTAATAGATTTCCTGAGTGTCCGGCAGTTTTTCTGTCAGAGGCAGATTCCGGCTCTGTTTCCAAGCCATTTTCAGCCGCAGAGCCACCTCTTCGATAAGAGCGTCCTTGCGGATAAAGTCGGCAGTACCGTTTTTCAGCGAGGCGATGCAATATTCCGTATACGAGCTTAAAATCAGCACAGGAATATTCGGGTTCATGCGGTGTATCAGCGAAAACACTTCCAAGCCGTTTTTGCCCGGCATGCGGTAGTCGAGCAGCACAAGGTCCGGATTCGTTTCCTGAAAGGCTATCCATGCCTCGTCACCATCGTAAACGGTGTTCACCTCAAAACCGTATTCTTCCAGTTCTTCGGCGGTTTCCCGGGCCGTGTCCGGGTTATCCTCGGCATAAAGCAGTCGCAGTTTGTCTTGCATGGTATCGTTTCTTTTATGAATTACTGTTTTCGTCGGAATGTTGCCAGCTGGTCGAGCAGTAGATTTACCTTGTTCAGCATGTTGGAGTAGTGTTCGAGCAGTTGTTGCAGCATTCTCTTTTTTATTTCAATATCGGGAAGCTCTGGAGCATGAAGTTCCTGTTCGAGTTTCTCGGTCTGGGTCAGTTCCTGTTTCAGATTCTTGATAAAGCGGACCGTTTTCTCCTGTTGGAAAAGGACAAAAGCTTTGGTACGCATGTCGTATTGGTAGAGTATATAGGCCATCCAGCATAGCAGCAAGATGGAGGCAAAGGCAAAGAATAGTTGCCAGGCATGGTGTGTGAAGAACCGGCTCCACGGTGTGTAAAGATTCACTTGCAACCGGTCGCCGTCGACATATCCCAGAGGTATATTGAACGTGTGGGGATGAAACAACAGGGTTGACGACCACTGTAGCCGTTCCAGAACCTTGCCGGTGGAGTCGGTACGGACCAGCTCTATCGGGATTGGGGTAGGGGAAAGTTCCAGATAGTGTTTGTACACGGAATAAAGACTCCATGTCGTGTCTCGTAAATCGTATGCCATGCGGACAAAATCCCGGGTGCTGACCGTAGTTGTCGGAAGCGTCCGGCTCTTCAAATTCCGGAATACGGTCACTGTTCCCTGCGGGTGGTCATATCTGAAAAAGGTGGTGTCTTTTCTCCAGTGGATGGACTGTTGGGTAGAGTTGGCAACGGCATTGTGAATCCGCTCTTTCACGGTGTTGAATAAATATTGCTCATAACTGTTATATAGCCGTAACACGCCTAATGCGCCAAGCAGCACTACCAGTCCGATAAATGCTATATAAAGATAAGAGGGGATATGGAATGTGCCGGCACGTTTTTGCGGAGAGAGCGTGAGGACACATTCCTTGCCGCCTTCCTGTCGGTTGCGGATAGTAAACGAACCGCCGTACCTGCGTATGTTCCGGCTGATATAGGGAAGTCCCATACCGTGGCTTTCCGTTGAATCTTCCGTTGCCGAAACATTGCCATCTCCCTGGTCGATGATCGAAATAGCCGTCTGTCCCTGTGGTGTCGTGTAGCAGGCTACTTGAATCGTTTTGCCTTGTCCGGCATGTTTGATGGCATTGCTGAGCAGATTGTTCACCATGTGTTCGATATGAAACTCCGATCCTTCAAAATTTGTGTCAGTCCGTTTGAAATCCAGCGAAATGGAGATGTCATTCCCGGCGGAATGGTGCGTAATGGCACGTTGCAGTATCTCCTTCAGGTTGAATTCCCGATAATCTTCCGCCTCCGGCATTGTGTCGTAATCAAAAAGAAAACGGTTGATTTCGTTCTGCATTTCCCGGGACAGGTGTAATAATGTCTCTGCTTTTTGTCGGAACTTTTCCAGCGGGTGTGAAGCCGTATTTTTCAGCAGATGGTTGGCGATATTGCGGTTGGTGCAAAGGGGGCTTTTGAGGTCGTGTATGAAAATCGCCTGCTTTTCCAGCAACAGCCGGTTGCGGTAGTCTGTCCGGTTTTTATAGATAATCAGGAAACAGAAAAGCAGCGACCAACGAAGCAGGATGATGGTCAGGTAGTATAAAAAGCCTTGTCTCTTTTTGAATAGGCTGAAAGGCATTTCGCACCATACGGAAATGGAATCCGGATAGGCGGTTCCGATTCCATCGATAGTAAATGTAGCCGGTTCTGAAGGAATGGAGCAGTCTGCCGGGTAGGAATCGATAATCTGTCCTGCTGCGTCCTTCCTGACAATTGTGGCTGGCAATTCCGCATAAGAGGTCAGTTTTCTGATTTGTGCGGCGAGGCTGTCGGTGGACCAATGGTTGCGGAAAAAATCATAGCGCATTCGGAGATAGGCTGTGCCGTACTGTTGTTTTTGTGGATTGACAACATATAAATTTTCTCCCACCATATATTTAATCTTGATGTATGAGGGTGTCTGTGAAAGCAGATAGGAGGTTTTTATATCCTGCGACAGCAGATACTCCTTGATCCCGGTCCGGACCGCCTTCTCCATCTCCTGTTTGAAATTTTTGGCTTCCAGACGGTAGATATTTACATTTCGGATTATCACTGTTGCCATGAACAGCATAATCATTAATGTGACAATAATTCCTTTATGTGGAGCCGTATTTTTCATGCAGACAATAATAGCTGTTAATGACTTGACCTGGCAATATTTTTAAATCATAATCTTTCCATATTTCAGTTCACCTTTTAATATTTCATAGACATAAGCAGAACTTTCAATATAGAGCCCGGTGGCCTCGTTTGTTAGTTTTATAAACGTCTCCGAATTATAGAATTCTTTAAGGGCAGTAGACAAATCATACCCATTATCCTGTATTAGATAGACTATGATATCTTTAGTTATACCCTCCACTAAATATTGCATTTGTTTGTTCATATTGCGTGTAGATATTTAATGGCTTCTGCCGAGTGGAACAAATATTGTGATGAAACCTTTTTGTATTTTAATCCATTTACAAGTGTTTGCAAATCAATGATACCGTCATCAAAGTCTCTTTATCTCTGTGAGATAAAATCCTTTCCCAAAATCCTTGTAAGGTTTGCACATGGAAAGATCAATTTGTTTGATCGTAATATTTGAACCATGATATAGTTTCATCGGATACCTCCTCCATTATTTAGACAGATTTGTGTAAGATCTTCGACACTATCATCAAATGAGAGTAAATGTTCTGCATTATAATGTTCAGTTAGAAAATCAATACCTTTAAATCGTATAAGATAATTGTTCGCTTCGCGGATAGAAATATTGTGAGCCTTGGCAAATTCATTGATGGTTGCAATAATATAAGCAACCATATTCTTATCAATTGTTTGTATATTTTGCAATATGACAGAAGCAGATATGCCTAGGGCATTAAATACTTTTGTTACAGTCTTGATTGTAAGTCCTTTCCCACTTTCAATTTTCGAAATTTGAGATTTTCCAACTCCGATACGCTCTCCAAGGTCTTCTTGAGTAAGACCTTTACGCAGGCGTTCATTGCGAATCATCAAACCTATATTTTCTATCTTACCTGCCATATTATATATTTTTTAGTTTTGCAAATATAAAAATAAGTTTCCAAATCAGGCAACACTTTGGGATAAAAGCGCGTTTCCCTCTGTCAACTCCCTTTTCCCTCTTTCTTTCCTCCCATTTAAATATATGACAAACATATATCAAATATAACACAAATATAAGACAAAGATAACGGTCTGTTATCTTTGATATGATTTTGACATGAATTTATATTGAATATAAGTGAGAGGGATTGGGGAAAAATTGCTAACATTTTGCTAACATTCGCTATTGGCATGGGATAATGAGTGTTTTATATTTGTTTTGAAATCAGAAGATGATTTCTGAAGTTTTATTAATTAAATTAGATGTTATGAAGAAAAAAGTATTGTTTTCAGCGGTATTTGTGCTTATGGGCTTAATGGGCTTAATGGGCATTTGGGGGATGTGGGGATGTTCTGATAAATCTGTAGAGTTAAAGTCTAATAATCTTTTGGTTACTTCTGTTAATAAGGATTCTGTTGGACATTTGGATGTACAAAAATATGAAATATGTCAGGAAAGCCAATTGCAGACAAAAAGCGGAAGTGTTGTTGAACCTTCGGTTACATTATTTTATGTAGATGGAAAATTAGTAACCAAGGAGAAGTATGTTGAAGTGTTTAATAAGTATAGTAAAGAAGGAACGATTGACTTTATAGGACAAGATACAGTTTGTTTTAATTGTAAAACACAACCGTGATGGTATTAAAATAATTTGATTTGATGTTGCCTTTAAATACTTTAATAAAGATGCAGGTCCTAGATGTAAAATAATATATATTAACTCATTAATAATTAGAATTATGAAAAAAACGGTAATGTTGTATGTTTGGATGATTGTAGGGAATTTTTTGTTCCCTTTGGGGAATGTTTTGCTTCCTTATTTTTATTGGAAACTGAATCGAAGAACGGAAGATGTAGCCTTTACGAAAGAGGCTTGTAATTTGTTGAATTTTCAAGTGTTATATTCTTTTATTATGGCAGGGGTATTCTTATTTGGCTGGTATCGTGCCGTCGAATATTGGAGTGTAGGTGAAGTTATTGATTGGGGGTATATGAAGTGGGCATTGGTGATTTCGTTGTTGGTGAATTTCGTTTATCCGTTATTTATAATATTCATAGCTTTAGCCAAGGGGAAATCTTTTCGGGCATGGCCTTCGTCAATACCGTTTTTCCGGGCTTGAGTGTTGCATATAAGCTAAAAGATTAGAAAAGGAATAATCCGTTCAATTGTTTTTTATAGGGAACTTAGAAACAGGTTCCCTTATATTATATTGGTTTGTAGTTTATATAAATGTGTTGAAAAAATGAAATGTTTTACATAAATAATTGGTCGTATGAAAATCAAATATTTAAAGCAAATTCTAATAATTATTTTTGCGACTTTTTTGCTTGCGGTGGTAATGTCTCCATTGCGGGCAATCGGTTTTAAAGTCAGCTCTTTGACTGCTCCTTTCATATACTTTGGGGTTTATCAGTTTTACGTGAAGAAGTTTGGTGATAGAATGTCTTTGGAAAAGATATTGTTTGCCATGTTGTTGGGAGCTTTTGGCCTGGATGCGTCATTACGGTTTTACGATTATTTTATCATTTCATATACAGGTTCGCTGATAAGTTTATTGGATGTAATCGTTCATTTTATAGCAGTCATATTGGCTTATTTGTATTGTAAATTAAAAGGGAAAAAACGTATCGCACCTTTGATATTGACAATATGTATTCCTGTATTTGTTTACTTTGAAGGATATGACATGTATCTACATTATTATAATTATCATTCGCTTTCAGGGAGAGTTGAGATGTCAGTGTCATTTCCTGATAACTTGGAAACCATTGATGGTAAAGAGGAAACGTTACCGGAAGATTGTCGCTATGTGCTTCTCTATTTTTGGTCTGAATATTGTGGTTTTTGCATAGACAAGTTTCCTGAGTTGCAGGAGTTGTATGACAATTGTCCCCCACATTGTCAATTCTATTCGGTGTATTGTGGGACGGAAGAACGGTGGAAACAGGTTGCATCTCAATATGTTGAAGGGTTCAGTTTTCCTGTACTCTTGTTTACCAAAGATTGGGGAATAGAAAGACCTCATACTTTTCCCGATGTTTATGTATTGGATTTACAGAAAAGTCAAGCCATTTATTTCGGAAACTTGAAATATGGAAGGAGATTGTTGAAGTCGTTGAAGTAAAATTGCTAACATTTTGCTAACATTCGCTATTGGCTTGGAATGATGAATACTCTAAATTTGTTTTTGAAATCAGAAGATAACTTCTGAAGTTTTATTAACCAAATTAAAATGTTATGAGAAAAAAAGTTTTGTTTTCAGTTGTGTTTGCCCTTATGGGTTTAATGGGCATGGCGCAGGATTTGAAAGACTTGTATCCTGCCGGAGCAGAAGCGGTGATAACACCTCTTCCTTTTGATTGTGCCAAAGGTACGCCTTATTCTAATCCTGTTCCAATTGACGGGGCTAAAGTAAAGGGCCTTCCTTTTTATTCTTATCGAGATTTGAACGGGACATTGAAGAATACGAATGAAGAGGCGTTTGCCAGCGTATTCCGTCATTTCCGTTTGCCACAAGGTAATAACATGGAAATAGTGGTTGTTGCGATAGAGCGTTTCGAGTATATGAGATATGTGATGCTGGCTTTTAAAAACGGCAGTTTAACGGATTGTTTGGAAGCCGGTTTTTGTTCAAATGATGATATTGCAATGAAACAATGGAGAATTAATGAGAAAGGGTGTATCCAAATATCTTCTTTGAAATTGGATGATGTTGCACAACAGGTTCTTTTCAAGGATGATTTTGGTGCAGTAAAGGCATACCGTTTGGATGAGATTTATGAAGTGAATGCGGAAGGGAAGTTCAAGAGATTGAATAAGGTGGAATATGATTCCAAAGAATACACGAAGGAGGAGTTAATGGATAAGGATAAGAATATTTGGAGCTTGTAGAATATTTCATAATGTGATTGTTTGTTATTTTACTCTTAATTAGTTGGTTATGAAAGTTTATGTTTTTATACTGCTTGGAATAATTCTTTATTCATGTTGTGGTTTTGAAAAAGACAACAGCCAAAATGCTTCTTCTGTATGTATCAGTAAATGTGTGGTAGATGAGGATGTCGTATATCCTAAAGGGGTGATTCCTGCGTGGGTTAAGGATTCGTTGTCTGAAGAGGGTTATGCTTTGGTTTGTCAGTTGAGTAAGAAATATGAAATGAGTTATTATCCGGTTTCAGGGTATCAAACGGACGATCGGATGCTGGAAAATAAAAAGAAAGAGATGAATGAGAAAGCCATAGCATGGCTTTTGACAGCATCGATAGAAGATAATAATGTATTACATGAAACTGCTCCACGATTGAAAAGTCGTTCTGAGGGAGGCAATATCGGAGGAGGTATTATCGGAGGAGGCGGTGGAGGAGGTATTATTGGAGGTGGAGGTCATATAGGAGGCAGTATAGGAGGTAGTCAGTCGGATCGTTTTGATCTTTGTAGTCAGACACATACTTTTTATAAGGAACCTTGGGGAAACTGTATGATGTATGTTGACGTAAGTGCCGGATATAAGTATAATATAACACAAAAAAGAGCGGTAGAGTTTAGAACAATTAATGTAAATACGGATAGTTATCTTTTAGGTTTTGATATTTATTGGCAAGATCGCTCCAAGATGGGGGAAATCATTAATGATGGCAAAAAGCTTAGCTTGCATGTTGATGGCCGTCTTAAAACGAGAATTGAAATAGAGGGACTGGTTGGAAGTGATTTGGTTATAAAAACAATAAACGATACATTTATTTATAATGTAGAACCGGGGCATACTGATGATTGGTTGAAGAAAAAGAAATAGCAGACACTTTACCGTTCAGTGCTTTGTATGCTATATGCATGTGATAAGAATGTTTATGATTTATTGTATTTATCGAGATACCTTGAAATACGGCAAGAAATTGCTAACATTTTGCTAACATTCGCTATTGGTTTGGAATAACGAATACTCTAAATTTGTTTTGAAATCAGAGTATTATTTCGTTAGTTTTATTAACCAAATTAAAAAGTTATGAGGAAAAAAGTATTGTTTTCAGTTGTGTTTGCCCTGTTGGGCTTGACGGGCATGGCGTAGGAATTGAAAGACCTGTATCCTGCGGGAGTAGAAGCGGTGATAACACCCCTTCCTTTTGCTTGTGCCAAGGGCACGCCTTATTCTAATGCCTATACGATTGACAGGTCGAAAGTCAAAGATCTTCCTTTATATTCTTATCGAGATTTGAACGGGAGGTTGAAGAATACGAATGAAGAGTCGTTCGCCCAAATATTCCGTCATTTCCGTTTGCCGCAAGGTGAGGGTTTGGAGATTGTGGTTGTAGCGATAGAGCGTGATGAGTATATGAGGTATGTGATGCTGGCTTTTAAAAACGGCAGTTTAACGGATTGTTTGGAAGCCGGTTTTTGTTCAAATGATGATATTGCAATGAAACAATGGAGAATTAATGAGAAAGGGTGTATCCAAATATCTTCTTTGAAATTGGATGATGTTGCACAACAGGTTCTTTTCAAGGATGATTTTGGTGCAGTAAAGGCATACCGTTTGGATGAGATTTATGAAGTGGATGCGGAAGGTAAGTTCAAGAGATTTGATAAGGTGGAATATGATTCTAGAGAGTATACAAAGGAGGAGTTGATGGATAAGGATAGGAATATTTGGAGCTTGTAAAATATTTGAGAGCTTTGGTAGAGTTTGATTGTGGTATTTGATAATTTTAAAATAGACGAGATATGAAAAATGTTAATATTATTATTAGCTTGATATCAATACTGATAATTGTTTGTAGCTGTTCAAAGTCAATAGATGATAACTTTAATTCTATGGAAAAACAAAAGGCGGAAGCTTTATTATTCATAGAAAATAAATTGATTGTTATGGAGGATAATCAATATTCTATTACTATATCTAAAGAAGAAGCTTTGGAATATGGAATATCTAATGATGTGTATGAAATTGTTTTAAAAGAGGTCGTAAAAGCAAATGAATTAATAAATTCAATTATAAAAGAAGCAAAAACCAAATCTTTAAATGGAGATGCAATCATTGTTGAAGATTGTACGTATGATGAAATAGAAATAGTAGGTGATTTTCCTGTTGTGAAAACAAATTCTGAGGGAGAAACTGGTAATATCGGAGGAGGTATAGGAACAGGGACAAATCTGCCATCTGGACTGATAAAAACTTCTGGGGTGGGTTTTGAATACAATTCGTGTTACGCTCCGAGTAGAATGAGTAGTGTGTATGCGCATTGCTATTCTAATGTAGCACCTTTGCCAGCTCATGTAGTTACAACTACAACATTAGGTTCTACAGTCACTAAAAGTCGAATGGGAAGTGGTTATCTAACTGTAGATTTGTCTGCCTCCAATACTTCATGTTCTGTTGGCTTTTCTACAACTGATAGTTTTGGGGGGCAATGTGCTTGGAAAGGACAATAGTTATAAAAAATATATGACATGAAAATATTATTTGTATTATGTGGGATGTTTTTATTGATTAATTGCAAAGATAATGATGGTTCTCTTGCATGGAAAAATCCTAAAACAATTGAAGAATCTGTATTGGTCATTCCTGATGATTCTGCCACAATAGAACAAAAAATGCTTAAGGAAAAATTAGAACGTTTGGTTTATGAAAATGTTGATGTTGTTGACAATCAATTGATTTTGAAGATAGATGCCGGCTATTGGAAAGAACATGATATTAGTCCTGCTTATGAAACAATTGTGAAACAGTCGCTTGAAGAAACTAATCGTGGAATAAAAGAATTTATGAAGAATGGTTGGTTTGAGGATGGTTTTGATGTCAAATCATCATTTTTACGTTCAAAAGAAGAATATTTTAAAAATATAAATTGCGATTAGGTGTATTAATTAAATGTTATGAGGACGAAATTTTATATTTTTCAGTTGTGTATTATGTATTTGGGATTGTAAATCTTGATCATAATGGTATAAAATTGATTATCAAAAAAAGGACTTGATAGTATATCAAATTATTGATATGCTATCAGGTCATTGGAGTCCGTTTTGGTATATTGCTTGTGTAGGGGTAATCGGGGAATGTGTTGATTTATTTGCAAGTGAGAACAAAGGGTATTTTAAGAAGTCTGTATTTGTGGTCTGTAATATATGGGAAAAAGTGCATCAGCTTCATATAGTGGGACATGTTGTGGATTAACGCTACTTGATAAATGATGAAATTGTTTTATCTTGTTTCTCTTGTTTTCATATCGTTGAATGTGTTTTATGTGCCGCATTGTTTCACCGATCGCTTTTTTACTGCCGGAATGTTGTGGGTTGGAATGGCGGTCGGTGTATTGACGATTGTGTGGATGGTGGTTGAAAAGGGGAAAATGTGGTGTACTTGGGAATCTGGAATTGTCTGTCTGGTATTGATGGGCTTGGGAGTGTGGGATATGCTGGAGAGGGGGATGTGGCAGTCAGGGGTGTATGGCGGTGCGTTGGTTTTGCTGATGGCGGTTGTTTGCAATTCCGGTAAACGGCTGTCATTCTTTTCTGTCTGTTGGGTATTTGCTTTGATGGCAGGTGCGGAGGCTTTGATGGCATTGGGGCAATTTGCAGGAGTTTTGAAGAATGGTATGCAATGGCAGGCGGTGGGGTCTTTTGATAATCCTGCCGGATTGTCTGCTTATCTGGCATTGGCTTTTCCTTGTGTACTGTATCTATTCCGTGATGTTTTGAAGTGGAGACGGCTGGTAGCCGGTTGTTTGGCCGGAATCATTGTGTTTGCAGTAGTCTTGTCGGGGGCAAGAACCGGGATGCTGGTTATTGCTGTGGAAAGTTTTGTAATCGGTTGGTATGTTTGGGGAAAGAAGAATGTGGCGGTTCGCAGATGGTTTGTTGGAATGGCAGTGCTTTTGGTGGCGGGCGGTATTGTTTTATATTATTGGAAGAAGGATTCGGCTGACGGGCGGTTGTTGATATGGAAATGTACGGCAGACATGATTGCAGACGCTCCTTGGTTCGGGCATGGGATAGGTTCCTTTAATGCAAAATATATGGATTATCAGGCGGATTTCTTTGAAAGTCATCCAGAAGGGAAATGGGGATTGCTGGCGGATAATGTAAAGCATCCTTTCAATGAATTTTTGAAGATTTGTGCAGAATTCGGTATTGTCGGGTTGTTGTCGGTATGTGTGGGATTATGGATGATATGGAGGAGATTCGGTCAGAGGTGGAGAAGACGTTTCCCTTTGTTTGTCGGATTATTGGGACTCCTTGTGTGCGGATTGTTTTCTTATCCGTTAAGCTATCCTTCCATACAAGTGTCGGCATGTATTTTGCTGGGGATGATATTGCGGGATGGGAAATGCATATCATTGGGGAATGGATTCTGTAAGTTGGGGATAGGGATTGTTGCTTTGCTTGTACTTGCCGGTTCTTGTTTTTGGCATTGGAAGGAGCAGGAGTGGTGGAAGGCGACGCAAGAGGCTTATCCGGGGAATGCTGAACGGGTGCATGATGAGTATGCTCGGTTGTATCCGGTGATGAAAGGGAATCCGTTGTTTTTGTATAATTATGGTGCTGAACTGAACCGGATGGGGTTGTGGAAAGAAAGTCATGAAATTACGTTGGAGTGTTTGGCCGGCTGGAACGATATGGATGTACACATGTTGTTGGCGGGTAGTCTGGAAAAATTAGGAAACTATGAGAAGTCGGAAGAGTATTTATTGAAAGCTTCGAATATGTGTCCGAACCGCTTTATGCCGCTTTATCGCTTGATGAAACTTTATCGTTTGCAAGGCAAAGTGAAAGAGGCAGAAAGTGTTGCGCTGAAAATTATAACCAAGCAGGTAAAGGTCCCTTCCGGTACAGTAGACCGAATCAAGCGTGAGGCAAAAGATTTGTTGAAGGTTTCTTTTTTGGAGGAGCGGCAAGGTATGAATGATTTGCGTAAAGAGGAATGAATGTATTAATGTTTTTTTCAAAAGAAACAAACTTGTTTTCTCGTGAATTGCTTAACTTTGTATAAATTCAATTTTGAACTTCAAAAGCAGGAGAACTATGAAATATCCGGTTGGTATACAGACATTCGAGAAAATAGTTAAAGACGGTTTTGTCTATGTGGATAAGACTGATTTAATTTATTCATTAGTCAAAGAAGGGCAAATTTATTTTCTGAGCCGTCCCCGACGTTTCGGAAAGAGTCTGTTGCTTTCCACCCTCCGTGCCTATTTCGAGGGAAAGAAGGAACTGTTTGCCGGCTTGAAAATCGATGCGT
>CAMDJC010000016.1:0-56719 GCA_945900015.1 uncultured Odoribacter sp.
ACTGAATCTTTAGGTAATGACAAAGCCCCTGCTTGTGAAAGTCGGGGCTTTGTGCGTAAAAAAAGGAGGTGCGCATTTTGACACACCTCCTTGTACTCAATAAACCAAGACACTTACAACCATTTTACTAATGCGAAATCTTGTCTATGAGGCAACAATCCATTTTTAGGATAAATACGTATAGCTAACATCAATAATCCAGGAGAGTCGGCAGTTACTTCTATACGATAAAGAGCAACACTTCCTTCTTGCTCTACCGGAGTAAAATCCCGCCTAGCACGTATAACTTGTCTACCATGTTCTTGTTCTGCGACAACCATCTCAACACCAACTTCATGCATATTCAATTCTCCTAACTCCAATTTCACTTCCCCACTATATGACTTTCCTAACGCAATCACTTGCTTTGAACGATTGGGCAAAGTCAGTCCTACTAATTCAATATTATCCCATTCTCTGCTCACTTTACGTTTCCATTCTGTAATTTTTGTAGCCATTTCATAGTTATTAGCTATCATTTTATGATAACGCTCAGACATTGGTATGTAATATTGACGTTCATAATCTTCAAGCATTCGATTCGTTGTAAAATTAGAAGCTACTTTTGCAATCGTATTTTTAATCATACATATCCATTGTGGAGATAATCCGCTTTGGTCTTTTTCATAGAATAACGGAGCAATATCATCATCAATAATGTTATAAATCATTTCTGAATCCAATTCATCCTGTAGTCCCTGATTTTCAAAAGTACGTTTTGCAGGTAACATCCATCCTGCATCTGCACGATACCCTTCCACCCACCATCCATCTAATACACTAAAATGCATAACTCCATTCATCGCAGCTTTTTCACCACTAGTACCAGAAGCCTCCAAAGGACGAGTCGGTGTATTCATCCAAACATCCACTCCACGCACTAATCTTTTAGCTAAATCCATATCATAATTAGGTAAAAATACTATCTTACCTATAAATTGCGGCAATTTAGATACCTCAACAATTCTCTTTATCAAATCTTGCCCTGCTTTATCTGCAGGATGCGCTTTACCTGCAAAAATAAACTGCACTGGATGAGTCGGATTATTTACAATCTCATCCAAACGGTCTAAATTCCGAAACAATAAATGCGCACGTTTATAAGTCGCAAAACGACGAGCGAAACCGATAGTCAAGACATCATCTCTCAATGTTTCCTGTATTTTAATCACTTGTCTTGGCGTAAAATAAGGAACCTTCACCGGATCGACCAATATCTTATTCTTTATATAATCTATCAACTGCTTACGCAATTTTGTACGCACTTCATAAATTGTCGCGTCTGGTACTGAATAAATTTCCTCAAAGCACTTCTTATCATAATGGTGCATTTTAAAATCTTCTCCAAAAATCTTCTCTTCTATCTTCTTCCATTCGGGAGCTGTCCAAGTAGGATAGTGAACTCCATTAGTTACATAACTAATATGCAATTCTTCCGGAGCATATCCTGGCCACATACCCTTAAATATATCCTTACTTACATCACCATGTAAACGACTAACACCATTCACTTCTTGAGCTAAATTTGCAGCAAGCAAACTCATAGAAAACTTCTCATTTTGATCAGCTACATTAATTTTTCCAAGACCAAGCAATTGCTCCCAACTAATTTTTAGACGGTCTGCATAGTGAGAAATATAAGTTCTCAACATATTTTCAGAGAATGCATCATGACCTGCTGGCACTGGTGTATGTGTCGTAAATAAAGAAGATGCCCTCACAACTTCCATTGCCTCTGCAAAAGAAAGATGTTCATCCGTAATATATTCTTTCAAACGCTCCAAGCCTATAAAAGCTGCATGCCCCTCATTACAATGATATATTGAAGCTTGAATACCCAATTTACGCAGAGCTTGAATACCTCCACATCCTAATACCAATTCCTGCTTTAAACGGTTTTCCCAGTCTCCACCATACAAATGATGTGTGATACTTTGATCTTCCGGTAAATTTTCTTCAAAATCCGTATCCAATAAATACAACTCAATCCTACCTACATCAACTCTCCAAATACGGGCATATACATTGCGACCAGGAAACACCAAACTAACAGTCATCCAATTACCATCTTTATCACGAACTGGAGTCACTGCAATTTTCATAAAATCTTGAGCCTCATATTCTGCTTCCTGTTCTCCATTTGCAGATAATTTCTGTGTAAAATACCCGTAACGATAAAGAAGTCCAACTGCCGTTATTTTCGTTCCTTTATCACTTGCTTCTTTTAAATAATCTCCAGCAAGTATACCCAATCCTCCTGAATATATTTTTAAAGATGAATGCAAACCATATTCCATACTAAAATAAGCAACGCCATCTCCAGACATATCATTTTTCATTGCCATATATTCATAAAATTGTGCAGACACATCATTTAATTTTTTTACAAATTCTGCATCATTTGCCAATTCTTGATACCGACTCAATGATATTGAATCTAACAAAATAATAGGATTATGTTCACAAGCCCTCCATACTTCTGCATCAATCAGATGAAATAACTCACGAGCCTCATCGTGCCAACACCACCAAAGATTTTGGCACAACTCTTCCAATGCAATTAATTTATCTGGTATAGAACGATGAATCATCACACTCACCCAACTTGGATTATTTACAGACAATTGCTTTTCAATATACGAGACTTCATTATTTATAGGTATTTGCATATCTTTCAAACGCATTTCAGTCCGCCCCAAAGCTATATCATACGCATTACGATAATACTCTAACAAATTATCCCACAGAGCAATTTTAGATACATCTTTTGCATTATCACGGGCATAATTCAGTTGCTGCACACTTCCTTCTAAATAACTTTTCACCCAATCTGCAATTTCAAATGCCACATTTCTACTGTCACTATCTCCACGTTGGATAACTTCAATACCCGGATGATTTATATTATAATGTTCTTTTACCCACAAGCCAAAACCTGCCAAAGAAGTTGTAATTGTTGGAACTTTAAATGCCAAACTTTCCAATGGTGTATACCCCCATGGTTCATAATATGATGGAAAAATTGTGAGATCCATACCGATTAACAAGTCATAATAAGGCATATTAAACACTCCATCATTACCATTAAGATAGCTTGGAACAAAGAAAATTTTAACCTTATCATTTTCTCCATTATTCAACTTCATCACCTTAATCCTATTCATCACAGCATCATTCACCTCATCAGTCAGATAATGTGTCAAATATAAATTTTTTGCAGGAGTAGCTTGATTTGGTTGTTGCAAATTATGTAACAACTCTTTATTAGGATCAGAATGGCTTGCTGGCACTAAAATAAAAGCCAAAACTTCCCTATCCAAACCACTTTCTCCATTCAAACGTCCCATTGCGTCAATAAAAACGTCGATTCCTTTATTACGGAACTCATAACGCCCACTTGTTCCCACAATCAATGCATTTTCATCCACAGGACGACCTAATAAAGCTTGAGCTATCTGTAAAAACTTTTCCCGAGTACAGACTCGTTTTTCAAACCATTCATCTTCTTTAGGTGTAAATACATTTTCAAATCCATTAGGTGTAATCAAATCTACTTCCTTATTTAGAAAATGCGCACACTCAATTGCTGTAATATCACTTACAGTTGTAAAACAATCAGCATTCCATGCAGAAGCTTTTTCTAATGACTGTTTTGATACAACATTAAAACGACGCGCCAACTCTTCAGGAACATAATTCTTCATTTCACCATACAAAGGCAAGTTATTTCCAGCTACACACCGCCCTAATACAGTAGCATGAGTTGTAAATACGCAACCAACTTGAGGCAGGGCACTCTTTAAATACAATAATCCAGCACCAGTCATCCATTCGTGAAATTGTGCTACAACCTGCTGCCGAAGTGAAGTATGAAAACGAACAAAACTTTCTATAACCTTACCCGAAGCATATCCAAATAAAGCTGGTTCAATATAATCCCACTGCCCACTCAGTGAATCTAATTTATATTTCTCCCAAAAAGAAGTAAAAATCGTATCTTTTTGTGTAATAAAAGTACTAAAATCAATTAATATAACAATGGGTTTACCCATAACATTCCATCTACCAACTTTGATGCGAAGCCCCTCCTGAATTGCCTTTTGCCTCCAAGAACGGAATATTTTAGGGTCATCTATAAACTCCGGATTCTGCTCCGTATATCTCCATACATCAGGTCCGACTAAGATATGGCTATCACCATATTCTTTCACCATGTTTAATGCTTTGGTAGATACTACCGTATGGATACCACCCACTTTATTACATACTTCCCAACTTACTTCAAATAAGTATGCAGGTTTCTTTAATCTACTATTATTCATTGTTAGTGTGTTTAAATGCTTACAATATTAATTATTTTCAAGCTTCAATATCTATTTTTCCTACTGCTTCTTCTTTTTTTCTTCCTTACCTCCTTTTTTATCATAAGCTTTTTCAACTCTCAAAATAAAATCACTTAGAACATTCATATAATTTATGAAAGCCTCATAAGGAGTTGCATATGGAGTAAAATATTGATGAATAGCACCATCTGAAAACAACTTCGTACACATATAATAAAAATGGTCGCTGGCTTGTAAACAATTAAAATCATGTAACAATCCTTCATCTTTCAATTCAATCACTTTGTCACGAATCTTATATAATTCCTCATGCGCTTCATTCTGTAATTCATTACCTAGCCAGGCCGTTAAATCTCTTTCTTCGTCAGCCCATGAAATAGGATAAGGAACATTTAGAGGAGCCACTGGCTGGTGCTTTAATACTGCCTCATGCGGAGTCAAAAATTCAAAATCTGTTGAAGCATAAATCTGTTCTGGCAAAGCAGACAAAAAATCAAAAATCCCAGTTTCAGCAGGCTGGTGTTCACCAAAAGTTTCATAATCCATAAATAAATTAATTAATTCCCCTTCTGTAGAACCAAGCCATGAGGCATATTTATCAGCAGTCAAAGGCCATTGCTCCCAACAATGATCCGAAAAACGGAAAGCAAGATCATCACTTAATCTGAAATTTTTTAATAAAAGCTTCAACTTAGGATTAATTGAATTTGTATAAATATAATTCGGACTCTTCCAACCTAATATATGCCGAGCTCCTTCTGTCAGCATCGTAGAAAATCCCAATTTTGCAACCATCTCTCCAATTTCATCCGAATAAACAAGCTCAGTATTTCTAAAAGATACAGGTTTTACTCCAAAGACTTTCTCTATTAAGTCTATATGTAATTTAACCTGATGTTTAAATTCCTCTTCACTCACCACACATGCCAAAGAGTGCGAATAAGTTTCTGCTAGGAATTCCACACAACCAGTTTCAGCTAATTCTTTAAAACTGTCAATTACTTCTGGAGCATACATTCTAAACTGCTCTATGGCCAAACCTGTTATTGAAAAACTTACTTTAAAATTCTTACCATACCTCTTAATCAAATCTAACAACACCCGATTAGCAGGCAAATAACAACGATCAGCAACCCTACGAGTAAACAAACGATTAGCAAAATCATCATAGTAATCACTATGCTTACCAATATCAAAAAAATGATACTGTCTCAAACGAATCGGCTGATGAACCTGGAAATACAAGCATAAAGTTCTCTTTCCCATAATATTTGTTTTTTACTTTATTTCAACTCTTCATATATCTGTTTCAGTTTTAAAGCGGCATTTTCCCATTTTAAAGTATTCACCTCATTTAAACCATATTTTGCAGCAAATTCAGATAAAGCTGGATATGCAAGCAAAGCATAAATAGCATCAGCTAGCGCATCAACATCCCAAAAATCAACCTTAATAGCGCGTTTCAACACTTCGGCAACCCCCGATTGTTTTGAAATTATTGTTGGTACACCTGAACGCATAGCCTCTAACGGAGAAATTCCAAATGGCTCTGACACAGATGGCATAACATACACATCACTATAAGCAAACATCTTCTGCACATCCTGTCCTCTTAAAAATCCCGTAAAGTGAAACTTTGTAGCAATTTTTAATTGTGCTACTCTACGAATGGAACGATTCATTAAATCACCACTTCCTGCCATTACAAAACGGACATTAGGATAACGTTTAAGCACCTTATTTGCTGCTTCTATAAAATATTCCGGTCCTTTCTGATAAGTTATTCGTCCTAAAAAAGTCACTACTTTTTCTTGTACACCACGTTCTACTTTCATATCTGAATAAGACTGAAAATCTACCGCATTATGTATAGTTACCACCTTATCAGGATTAATCTTATAACGATTGATTACAATATCCCGTGTCAAATTACTAACAGTAACAACTCGGTCTGCTTCCAACATACCTTGCTGTTCTAAATTATACACAAGCTGATTTACATTCTCGCCACTACGATCAAATTCAGTCGCATGTACGTGCACCACCAATGGCTTACCGGAAACCCTCTTTGCTGCAATACCAGCAGCATAAGTCAACCAATCATGCGCATGAATCACATCAAATTGTTGTTGACTGGCTATCGTTGCAGCAACTAGTGCATATCGCCCTACTTCTTCCATCAGATTTGCACCATACTTACCTGAAAACTGAAACTTATTTTTAAATCCAATACGTATTTCCCTCCCCTGTTCACGAATACTTTCTGCAACCTCTCGCTCAAAACGTTCTGGATCCATGTAAGGAATTAAATTAGAACCTATCTCCATAAAATTGATATTTTTCCAATATTCTTCCACTTCATGGTATTCATACAAAGACTCTACATCGCTTGCATTAATAATTCTAACAGAACTTTGGTCTTCATCGCCGCTTGCTTTCGGCATAACAAATAATACCTCTACTCCTTGTTTGGCAAGCCCTCTCGTCAATCCTAAACAAGCTGTTCCCAAACCTCCTGCAATATGAGGTGGAAACTCCCAGCCGAACATTAAAACTCTTGTCTTCATTGACTATTTTTTACATATTTTTTAATCATTGCCATACTTCTCAGTATCTCACCAACACTCCAAGCTTGTGAAATACATCCATTAGGTGTATATGGAGGATTACCATCATATATTTCATTCACAGAACATACACCATAAACTGTCATATCATCTTCAAAACCAGCTAAAAGATTTTTTGCTTCTTTCGCAAAAGATTTTCCATAAAGACGGAAGTTTGCTTCAATATAAGGTCCTATTAACCAAGCCCAAACAGTCCCCTGATGATAAGCCTGATCTCGTTCCATCTGATTCCCTTCATATTGACCTTTATAAAGACTATTTCTGGGTGACAATGTACGTAAACCACGAGGTGTCAATAACATTCCCTTAACGACATCCAATACATCACGTTTCATCTCATCACTCAAAGGACTGTATTCCAAAGAACAAGCAATAATCTGATTCGGTCGAACATATAAATTCTGACCTTCTTCATTTACATAATCAGCTAAATAATTCACGTTCTCATTCCAAAACACCTTTATAAAACTATCTTTTACACGAGAAGGCATATCCTGCCATTCTCTAATAAATTTCTCGTCTCCAGCTTTATCAGCAAGCTTTAAAGTATAACAGATTGCATTATACCACAACGCATTTATTTCCACTTGATAACCTCCACGCGGAGTTACAGGAACACCATTCACAACAGCATCCATCCAAGTTAACGCTTTGCCAGGTTCATCTGCCCATATCAGATTGTTTTCAGCCATCTTAATATAGTCATTCACACCGTCGCGAAATGCTTTCAAAACACTCTTCATTTTAGCCCCATAATTCTTCCATACAGATGCATCATCTTTTAAGGCATCACCATATTCTTGCACAGCCTTAAAAAACCACATTGGAGCATCCACAGAATTATAAGCCGCATCTTTATCTTTACCTATATTAGGGAACAATCCGTTATTAATCTGTCTTATCATCGTATCCAATACTTCCTTACACGTCTTTATATCACCCGATGCAGATAATGTTAACCCCGGCAAAGCAATAAATGTATCACGCCCCCACCTTCCAAACCAAGGATAGCCAGCAACGATTTCCGTATCCTTACCTCTACGCACAATAAACTGAGATGCAGAATATTTTAAACAATTCTCAAAACTATTTCTAGGCGCACGCTCATCAACCAATTTCTGAAACTTAGTTTTTAATCGACCTGGAGAAGCCTCCTCTATTGAAGCTGAAAAAATTACACTTTCCCCTTTTTTAATTGGAAATTCAAAATACCCTGGAACAAATAAATCTTCTTGGTACTCGTATCCTCTATTTTGCTCTTCTATATACTCTATATTATAATACCAATCAGGGACTGCTATAAATTCATTTTTCTTATTTATTTGCATATTCAGCGATGGAAAACCATTATATAACTTAGAACGAATTCCATTCTCCAGTGGCTGATATTTCGTGTTTGCCATCATATTTGCTTTTGACAAAGCATGAATATTCCGATAGGCCAAAAATGGCTTTAAACGCAATATTGTATCAGAATGAGCATCCAACAATGTATACCGAATAAGCACTTGGCCTTCATTATGAACTAACACCATCTCCTTCTTCAATTTCACTCCTCCCACACGATAAATCAAAGTAAAGACTGGCTCATACTCAAAATCAACAATATATTTATGTCCACGCGGCTCATAATTACCCGGATATTTATGAATACTCAAATTAAATTCTTGACCATGCTGAATAATAGTCTCATCCAAAGAAGACAACAACACATGATTCACCCCTCCAAATTCTTCAATAGGAACAATCAATAATCCATGATACTTACGAGTATTACAACCAATAATCGTTGAAGACATATATCCCCCTGCACGATTTGTTGCCAACACCTCACGTTTCAGTGAATACTCCAAATTCACCAATTCATCCTTATTAAACTTTAAATAAGCCATACATTTATATCATTAATCTTTTCAATCTTCATATTTTAATACAAATCCTGATCTTGCCGGGAGGTATAAACTCAACCAATTTTTCCCATCTCTGGAAAGTGTAAAATGCTCCAAATTATCGTCTTGCCTACCAAAACCGCCAAAACGTTTAGAGTCTGTATCTAAGCTAATAATATACTTGCCAACCTGTGCCTCAAACATATAATCTGTAAACGATTGGGTTGGATTAAAATTAAATACAAACAGATAATCACCTCTTCTAAAAACCAACACTTGTTGTTCATTATCTCTAACCACAGGTTCTGGTGTATCAGAAAAAAAATATTTCATCTTGGCCAAAGCAATCATTTCTTTATCAAATTCATTCAAAAAATGAAATTTCAAATTTCTATCATCAACCAAACTCCATTGTCTACGCGCATGATCGTAACTCCAATTATTTCCCTCTCGTGGAAAATCTATCCATTCGGGATGTCCGAACTCATTGCCCATAAAATTCAAATATCCATCACCAGCTGTTGACAATGTTAATAGACGAGCCATTTTATGCAAAGCCATGCCACGATCTATTACGATATTTGTATCAAACACACTCATTCCCGTATAAATCTCTTTGTCTACAAGACGGAAAAAAAATGTTTTATCCCCCACCAAAGCTTGGTCATGGCTTTCAACATAACTTATAGTATGCTCTTCTGGTCGTTTATTTGTCAATTCATAAAATAAATCTCCGACATGCCAATCTTCATCACCTTTTTCTTTTACCAATTTTATCCAATAATCCGGAACACCCATACTCATTCTAAAATCAAAACCAATTCCACCGCTTTCAAATGGCATCGCCAATCCTGGCATCCCACTCATATCCTCTGCGATAGATATCATATTAGGATTCACTTCATGGCATAGTTTATTGGCTAATGTCAAATAAGTAATCGCATCTTCATCTTGATTTCCATCATAATAGAATTTATATTCTGTAAAATCTCGTCCCAAACCATGATCCCAATATAACATACTCGTTATTCCGTCAAATCGAAAACCATCCAGATGGAACTCTTCCAGCCAATATTTACAATTAGATAAAAGAAAAGAAACCACTTCGTTTTTTCCATAATCAAAACAACGAGAATTCCACAATTTATGCTCACCTCGCTCTCCTGAATAAAAATACTGACCATAATCGCCAGCAAAACAGCTCAACCCTTCCACCACATTCTTCACAGCATGCGAATGAACCAAATCCATCACAACAGCAACACCAAAACCATGAGCTTCATCAATCAAGCGTTTCAAATCATCAGGAGTTCCAAACCGAGAACTGACAGCATAAAAATTAGATACCTGATATCCAAACGACCCATAATACGGATGCTCTTGAATTCCCATCAACTGTAACGTATTATACCCTAAATCAACAATTCGAGGCAATATATAAGCGCGGAATTCATTAAATGTTGCAACCCTCCGATTTTCCATACTCATCCCTATATGAGCCTCATAAATCAATGGATGGTCAACTCTATCAGGTTGTGCATATTTCCAATGATATTGCTTGTTCGGCAGCCAGACTTCAGCAGAAAAAACTTTAGAAATATCATCCTGAACCACTCTGCGTACATACGTCGGTATTCTCTCTCCGCAGCCACCCTGCCATTCCACCCATAATTTATACTTCATTCCATGCCACATTTCCTCCCTTGGCAACAACACTTCCCACACACCGCCACCAATATCCTTCAATCGAAACTCTTCACGCTTCACCCATTCATTAGATTCACCGATTATATAAATAGCCGTTGCATTAGGAGCCCATTCTCGAAAAACCCAATTTCCATCTTCCCGCTCATGCAAACCAAAATACAAATGATTATTGAAAACATCCGATAAACGATACTTGCGGTTAGTATATTCCAATTCTCGCAATATGCTCTTCTCATGCCTTCTGCGAATAACAGAAAGGAAAGGCTCTAATAAAGGATCAGGCAAGGTTACATCAAATCTCATTTTACCTTATATTTTAACTAATATTTACATCCTTACCACAATAAATCTTCTCATCAAGAAGTTTATTGTTCCGCCATATTCTAACGGACACCCAAACGTTTTACGTAATTCTATAAATTAAAGTTCTCATTCCCTGCTAAAAATACATCCATACTCTAGAAGAAATGTCTCTCTTTCTCACTTGAATCACAAAAAACGTTTAGTCTAGCTCTGTTTCCGAAAGATATGAAACAAAAAATCAATCCACAAATTTTTATCTATATTTTAACTACCAAAATTTGCATATTACATAACTATTATATAACCATTACAAAATCTACACCATTTTGCTACAAGTTGATTACAAAATGCAGTTAATTATTGCTATTTCCACATTCCACTTATTTCACTATCTTCGCACAATTAAAAATCAAAGAAAAGAAGCATCAATTAAACTGACACAGATGAATATAGATAATCTATTATTGACAACAGCATATTTCCCCCCTATTTCCTATTTTTCAGCCATAAACGAAGCCGAACATATCTTCATTGAGCAATATGAAAATTTTGGGAAACAAAGTTACCGGAATCGTTGTGAAATTATGACTGCAAATGGAATCATCCCTCTTTCAGTACCTGTAGCAAAAGCCAATAGCAAGACACTAGTAAAAGACCTGAAAATCGTATATACAACTAATTGGCAAAAACTCCATTTTAAAAGCATTGAATCCGCTTACAAAAATTCGCCTTACTATGAATATTATATTGATGATATAATCCCATTTTTTGAAAAAAAAGAAACATTTCTTTTTGATTTAAACAATGTTATACTAGCTACCGTTTCAGATTTGCTGAAGCTAAAAAAAGACATTTCATACACAGCAGACTATATCCCAGAAGGTTGTCAAAATTATACTGATTTAAGAACTGCCATCCACCCCAAAGCCTCACATCGTAGTCCAGGAATAGAATTTCCATCACATCCATATAGACAGACATTTAGCGACAGATTTCCATTTACAGCAAATTTAAGCATCCTTGATTTAATTTTTTGCTGTGGCCCTGATGCTAAAGAAAAATTATAAATTATGGATTAAAGTATACGCCTGATCACCTTGAGATTGTGCGTATACCTCTTCAACTCATCGTTATAAATACCTTGGTGATCTATTCTGTCCACCCTCACTCTTCCTGATGCATGAATAATTCTTTTCTGCTTCCAAATAATCCCGACATGAGTGATATTACCAACTTCATCACCAAAAAAAGCTAAATCTCCCGGTAATGCCTCCTCTATAAACGAAAGGTCCTGTCCACAAACCACTTGTTGTGAAGCATCTCTTGGCAGACTGATTCCAATCAAACGATACACGATCTGAGCTAATCCCGAACAATCAATCCCGTATGGAGAACGCCCCCCCCAAAGATAGGGTGCATTATAATACATCAATGCATAACTCACCAATAAATCTCGCAAATTCTGCTCCCCTTTCCCTTGCGTTTTACTCACTAAGGTATATACAGCATCACCAACCTGCATCTTATTTGTTTCGACATCAAAGAATGGCAAAACACTACCTGCAACAATCAATTTATTCCCCCAATCCCCGTCTTTCACTACAATATTGAAAACCTCCGTCGCTAACAAATGTTCTCTACTTTGGTAAGCTCGAAAATATTCTTCACTGATAGGTACACACATTTTTCTATCAATCCAACCTTCATATCCATCATGCAATAAACGTACATAAACCCATTTCTCAGCCTCTTCCAAAATTTCATACAACTCTCCGAAAAGAACTTGAGACACCATTTCACTTCTTTCCGATTGCTCCCTCCTCATTGGAATAATACTTAGATCTGCTATACCGAAAGCCATAACCATATTATTTAATCAAAATATTCTTATAATAACATCAGTATCAACATTTGTGCTGTCAAAACTCGCAAAAACATAGTCAAAGGATACACAGTAGCATAACCGACGGCTGGCATATCATTTCCAGCAACACTATTGGCATATGCCAAAGCAGGCGGATCTGTAGTACTACCTGCAATCAATCCCATCAATGTAAAATAATTAACTTTATAAACCAATCTTGCAATTAGACCAACAATCATCAGCGGAACAAAAGTAATGATAAATCCATAACCTATCCAAGCATACCCTCCATTCACAACCGTATCCACAAACCCAGTACCTGCATCCAAACCTACACAAGCCAAAAATAAAGAGATACCTATTTCACGCAACATTAAATTAGCACTCATTGTTGTATAAGTAACCAACTTAAAATGTGGACCAAATCTACTTATCAATATGGCAATAATCAATGGCCCTCCAGCCAACCCCAACTTAACAGGCTGCGGTATACCAGGAAAAACAAAAGGAATACTTCCAAGCACAATACCTAAAGCTATTCCTAAGAAAATAGGCACAAGATTCGGCTCGCGCAAGCGACGCAACGAATTACCTAAACGTTTTTCAACATTTGCAATATTCTTTTCCGGTCCCACAACCGTAACTCGGTCTCCCATCTGCAACTCTAAAGCTGGACTAGCAACCAAATCCACACCAGCACGATTCACTCTTGTCACATTAACACCAAATCCCCCTCTCAAATGCAATTGTCCCAATGTCTTGCCATTAATCTCCGAACGCGTAATTAAAATGCGTCTCGACACCATATTCTCATCAATCTGATCCCAATCAGACTGATTCATTTCAATTTGCATACCAAGAAAAGCTACAATCGCTTCCACATCCTGCTTTGCAACAATAACAAACAAACGGTCATCTTCCTGCAAACGTGTATTAGAAGTGGCAACTTCCAAGTCCCCATCTTTATTTAAGACTCTAGAAATAACAAACTTCTTGTTCATCAACCCTGCAACTTCTCGAATTTCTTTACCAAATAATCCTGGATTCTTCACTAAAATTGAAACATGAGTTGCATGTGATGCCTTTTCACCGGCTTTACTTTCAACCTCCTCAGCTTCCTTATCCAAACGGATTCTAAAAATATAACGTATAAGAATAATGGCTAAGATAATACCAACAACACCTAAAGGATAAGCGACAGCATATCCCATTGCAATCTGCGACCCTTCATTACCGGTCATATCAAAATAGGCTTGTTGAGCAGCTCCTAATCCGGGAGTATTTGTCACAGCTCCCGACAGTATACCAACCATAATTGTTGCATCCAAATTTGTAATCTTATAGACAACATAGGTTGTTATAACGCCTAATACCACAACCATTGTTGCCAAAAGATTCAACGTCATTCCCCCTTTCTTAAAAGAAGAAAAAAATCCAGGTCCAACTTGCAAGCCAACAGAAAACACAAACAATATTAGACCAAACTCTTTTAAGAAATGCAAAGCTTGCGCATCCATCCGCATCCCAAAATGACTCAGAATAATCCCCACAAAAAGAATCCAGGTCATCCCCAATGATATCCCTGCTACTTTTACCTTACCTAGTAGAATACCTATAAAAACAACAACAGCAATCAACAGAATTGAATGTCCAATTCCAGATCCGAACAACAAACCGTTAATCCACTCCATATAAAAATAATTAAGTCAATTACATAAAGTTGCAAATTTAATAAAAACACTAATAACTAACAGCATTTCCTAAAACAAAAAAAATCGGTTGACGATAAATCGCCAACCGACTCTTAAAAAATATCGCAGAAGTTATTTTTTCTGTCCTCTCTTTTTATATTCCTCCAAGCCCTGTTTCAAGAATTCTACAAAAGCATCCTTGTCCAAGTTATGGCCACGAGCAGGAGCTAATACATGCTGCTGTAAATCATCATCGTGACCTCCACGGCTATCTAACAAAATGTAGTTAGGCTGAGCATTAGATGCAAATTTCTTAATCTGAAAATCTGCATTTTTCTTAGCCAAAGTTTTTTTCTTTTTGCCGTCATATTCAGATACATACCATTCTTCTTCCGGCAATTTTGTTTTATCGTCTACATAAAGAGCACAAATTACATACTCTTCTTTCAACATTTTCATTACGCGAGGATCAGCCCATACAGTCTGCTCCATTTCACGGCAATTTACACAACCATGACCTGTAAAATCGATAAACAAAGGCTTATCTTGAGCCTGAGCACATTTTAAAGCTTGTTCATAATCGAAATATCCTTCCAAGCCATGAGCCAAATGCAAGAAATCTGCATATTTAGGAGCTTCACATTCTGCAGGTTTAGCAGAAGCAGCTGTAGCACCTGCACTTACAGTAATGTTTTTCATTTCCTCACGAACAATACGTCTCACGTCAAAATCGATAGTCTCCTGCGGTGGGAAATAACCAGCCAAAGCTTTCAACGGAGCACCGAACATACCAGGAATCAAATATATTACAAAAGTAAATGTTGCAATAATAAACATTAATCGAGGCACTCCTATATAAGGCAATTCGCTATCATGTGCAAATTTCAATTTGCCCATCAAATAAAGTCCCTGCAATGTAAATACAGCTACCCAAATTGCAATATATACCTCACGGTCTAAGATTCCCCAGTGGTAAGTTTGGTCTGCAACCATCAAGAATTTAAAACCAAGAGCCACCTCTATGAAACCTAAAACAACCTTCACAGAATTCAACCAACCACCAGATTTAGGCAGATTGCTCAATTTTGATGGGAAGAATGCAAAAAATCCAAATGGAAGAGCAACAGCCACAGAGAAACCTAACATACCAATGATAGGACGCAAAACAGAACCACGTGCAGCCTCAACCAAAACAGTTCCTACAATAGGAGCTGTACATGAGAAAGAAACCAACACTAACGTGAAGGCCATAAAAAATGCACCTACATAACCACCTTTATCAGCTTGAGCATCTGACTTATTTACAATCCATGACGGCAATACGATTTCAAAAGCACCAAAGAAAGATGCAGCAAAAATCATAAAGATAACAAAGAAGAATACATTCGGAACCCAGTTTGTACTCAACCAGTTAATAAAATCAGGACCCAGCAACATAGAAATAATCAATCCTAATGCTGTATAGATCGCAATAATAGATAAAGAGAAGAAAATAGCTTTAGCTTTAGCCTTAGCCTTATTAGAATCTCCATGCATAAAGAAAGAAACCGTCATAGGAATCATCGGGAATACACAAGGCATTACCACAGCAGCCAAACCGGCTACAAATGCACCCCAAAAAAACAGCCACAAAGATTCATCTTTTTCTGCCTCTTTCTTATCAACCGAAGCAGCCTCTACTTTTACTTTAGCATCATTAATTTTGATACTGAACTCTTCATCAAACATTACACATTGTCCTTCACGACATGCTTGATACTCTAAAGTTCCCTTTACAGCAGTGATAGAAGCATCAGTAATTTTCACTTTTTGAGTAAGTACATACTCATTTTCAAACGACCATACCTCAACACCGAATACAGCATCCTGAGCTTTGACCGGTTCATTCTCTGTAGCTTTACCTATCAATTCAATACCTTTTCCAGCATTTTCAATCGATAGAGTTGTAGCCATAGGTCCTCCTTCCGGAGTGTACATTGAATAAACATGCCAACTCGGCTCAATAGTAGCTTTGAATACTAATTCATATTCATTGTTTCCCAGGCTTTTCTGGGAAAACGACCATTTAGCAGGATTTTCCACCTGTGCAGACACAGTAAAAATTCCTACGATGAACGTTAATAAAAAAGCAAACAATCCTTTTTTCATAAATTTACCTCGTGAATTATTAATAAAGTGATCTTTTATCTTCATTCTTGAGCACATTGAGTGCAAAAATTCTACACAAAAATATTATTAATTTTTTTTTACAATAAATCTAAATGCAAGTTTAACATATAATTAATGGGGCTGACAGTCTTTTTCAAGTTTCTTTAAGAAGCACTCTTATAAAAAAGAGACTAAAAGCTTTTCACCACTACACATCCACTTTTAGTCTCTAAATATACGCTCACCCCCTTCTTTTAATCTTCTAACTCCCTATTATATTTATTATAAAAATGGTATTCATAAATATAATAAGAAGGGACATCTATCACTCTCAAAGAGATACGGTATCTAAAAGCCCACTTCCTGCGTAAAGACCAAAATCCTTTTTTTAGATAAGCTCCAACAAATGGGTGCACTTTCAATACGATATTCTTGTTTTTCTTCTCGCTGGCATAGTATTCAAGCATATCTTCAATCTTATCTATCACCAAAATAGCTGCCTCTGCCTTACCTGTTCCATGACACACGGGACATTCCTCCATTGTATCGACAGTCATTGCGGGACGCACACGCTGCCGGGTAATCTGCATCAGTCCGAACTTACTCAATGGCAAAATCGTATGCTTGGCTCGGTCTATTTCCATACATTCACGCATTTTGTCAAAAAGCTGCTGACGATGTTCTGCCTTTAACATGTCAATAAAGTCGATAACAATAATCCCGCCCATATCCCTAAGCTGCAATTGTCGCGCGACCTCTTCTGCCGCAGCAAGATTCACTTCCAAAGCATTGGTTTCTTGATCATCGCCCAACTTTGTACGATTACCGCTATTCACATCGATAACATGAAAAGCTTCTGTATGTTCAATAATTAAGTAAGCTCCATTCTTAAAAGAAACAGTCTTACCTAAAGAAGATTTTATCTGCTTGTCTACACCGAAATGATCCAAAATGGGGATTTCGGGAGATACATATTTTACAATATCCTGTTTTTCAGGAGCGATTGTACTGAGGAAATGTCTAATTTCTTTACTTAAAGTGATATCATTCACATAGACATTTTCAAAAGAGGGATTAAGAATATCCCTTAAAATAGCACTAGTCCTATCTATTTCACCTAAAATAAGTTTAGGCGGTTCCATTTCACGGATATGCTTAAAGGCAGTTTCAAAGCGCTCCACTAATTCTTTCAACTCAGCATCAAAAACTGCAACTTTTTTTCCTTCAGCAACCGTGCGCACAATCACCCCGTAATTCTTCGGTTTGATACTTTCTATCAAACGTTTCAATCGCTTCCGTTCTTCTTGCGATTTAATTTTTTGAGATACTGACACTTTATCAGCAAAAGGCATCAATACAAGATTTCTACCAGCAATGCTCAGCTCTGAAGTCAAACGTGGACCTTTGGTAGAAATAGGTTCTTTTGCAACTTGCACTGCCACCCATTGTCCCACTGTCAGTATATCAGAAATTTTTCCATTCTTAGCTATTTCAGGTTCAAGCTTCAGCTTAGACACAGGCATTCCCTTACGGGCAATACACTGCTTAATATAGCTATCCAAAGAATGGAATTGCGGACTTAAATCCAGGTAATGTAAAAAAGCATCCTTTTCATACCCCACATTCACAAAAGCAGCATTCAATCCGGGCATAATTTTCTTCACTTTACCCAGATAAATATCACCAACGGCAAATTGCATGCTTGTTTTCTCCTTGGTGAGCTCCACCAATTTTTTCTCACGGAGCAAAGCAATGACAATCTCGTCTGCTTTTACATCTATAACTAATTCACTGCTCACTATTCCTATTGATTAAAATAATCAAAATAAGTCCTATTGTCTTTAATCAAATAAACCTAAAGACAAATGCCTTTAGGTTTATATCTTTCTCACAAACGCGAAGTGTTACTTCTTCTTATGACGATTCTTTCTCAGTCTTTTTTTCCGTTTGTGTGTCGCCATCTTATGTCTTTTTCTTTTTTTTCCGCTTGGCATAAATTCCTCCTTTCTTATTTTTTTACTTTGTCCTTAACTTCGTTAACAAAACTCTTAGAAGGTTTGAATGATGGAATGTTGTGAGCAGGGATTTTAATCGTAACATTTTTAGAAATGTTACGAGCAGTCTTTTCAGCTCTCTGCTTAACAACAAAGCTACCAAATCCTCTCAAGTAAACATTTTTTCCTTCAATCACGGAGTTTTTAATTGATTCCATAAAAGCCTCAACAGTAGCTTGAACAGCTACTTTCTCAATCCCGGTCGTTCTCGAAATTTCGTTAACAATATCCGCTTTTGTCATTTTTACTTAAATATTTAATTTTCAATAATATATTACTTCATACCTCATTTTCAGTCTGCAAATATAAGGCTTTTCCATTAAGTATGAAAAAATTGAAGTGAATTTTGTCTTTTTTTTCCGTTTCTAGAATTTTTACTTAACTTCGCTCTCAATAAAATACGATATAAATTGACTGTTTAATACTATAAAAATACACATTATGGTAAATAAAGTAATCTTAATTGGAAATGTGGGTGCAGACCCCGATGTTAGATATCTCGACGGAGGTGTTGCTGTTGCTAATATTCGTTTGGCAACCACAGAAAGATATAAAAACAAAAACGGAGAAAACATCGAGCAGACAGAATGGCATAACGTTGTATTATGGAGAGGCTTAGCTGAAATCGTAGAAAAATATGTCAAAAAAGGTATGCGTCTTTATATTGAAGGACGTTTGCGAACCCGTTCATGGGATGATCAGAATGGTATAAAACGATACACCACAGAAATTTTTGCAGACAATATGCAAATGCTTTCTCGAGCTGACGATAACAATATGGCCTCCTCTCGCTCGACATCATCACCTTCCACATTCACTCAAACAGCTCCTGAAATGCCAGCTGACGATAATGATGATCTCCCATTTTAATAAAAACAAAAGCACGGAATAATTCCGAAAAGCTACAGACAAAAGTAAAGTAGGCAAATAGTTTAGAATATAGAGATTTTGTATTATATTTGCCTACAACTTTCAGTCTGTAGCTTTTAATATGTATTGTACTGAAGTTCTATATGTTTAACTAATTTTCTAAATTTTGGAAACAGATGCTTATGGCGCGGTGCAAAGTATATTCCGCGGAACTTTCGACATTATAGACATTATACTCATCATTGTTCTTTTACTTTTGCTGCTATTTTCAGCATCAGCATCAGCATCTGAGGTCGCTTATTTTTCCCTTACGCCAGGAGAATTAGATAAATTAAAAGAGAAAGGATATCACAAAATACTCGGTCTATTGAAAAAGCCCGATTTATTGTTATCAACTATTCTCATTACGAACAATTTCGTAAATGTTGGTATCGTTATTATTTCCAGCTATTTAGTAAACACCTTCTTCGATTTCTCCGCCTATCCGATATTAGGCTTCGTCATACAAGTCATTGTAGTCACCTTTATAATCCTTCTGGTAGGAGAAATTATTCCTAAACTATACGCTAATCGCTCCCAAACGAAAGTTGCCGTTCTTATGGCAGGGCCACTTACTTTCGCAAGCTATATTTTCCGCCCGTTATCCCTGTTATTAATAAAGTCGACCTCTGTTATCAGCAAACGCATAGCTAAAAAAGACGGTCTATCCATTGACCAATTGTCAAAAGCCCTTGAGTTAACAGAAGATGCGGAAATTGATAATGAAAAAGATATTCTAGAGGGTATTGTACGTTTCAGCAATATCAATGCAATTGACATCATCCAACCTCGCATCAACATCATAGCCCTAGACATTGAAGATGATTTTAATATCGTCAAAGAAACTGTCATCAAGCATGGCTATTCCCGACAACCTGTTTATCGTGAAAATTTAGATAATATCGAAGGTATTCTCTATGTCAAAGACCTATTGGCACATCTGAATGAATCTGCCGATTTCAAATGGCAATCACTAATTCGCCCGGCTTACTTTGTTCCTGAAACTAAAAAAATCAATGATTTATTGGAAGA
Organism: uncultured Odoribacter sp.; assembly: GCA_945900015.1. GTDB lineage: Bacteria > Bacteroidota > Bacteroidia > Bacteroidales > Marinifilaceae > Odoribacter. Next base: position 20,607 of record CAMDJC010000016.1, read on the forward strand.
ATTCCAATTGAAAAAAGTACACATGGCCATTGTTGTTGATGAATATGGCGGCACCTCAGGCATTGTCACAATGGAAGATATATTAGAAGAAATTGTCGGAGAAATCAATGACGAATATGACGAAAAAGAAGAAACATACATTCTCTTGAAAAACGACACTTATATTTTTGAAGCTTGTACTCTCCTGAACGATTTTCTAAAAATCGTTGATGCCGACCCGGACAGCTTCAAAGACATTGAGGGAGAGGCTGATACTTTGGCCGGATTAATACTCGAAATCAAAGGAGAACTTCCTCAAAAGAATGATGTAATCACTTATCAGGAACATAAGTTTACAGTCTTAGAAGTGGATAATCGTCGCATCAAAAAACTTAGATACGAACGAATTTCTTCTGAACAGTAATCATCGATCTGCAGTATAAGGAACAGGTATTTTCAATATCTGACACATGATAGACAACAGTTCTGTCATTTGACATTTTTCGGGAATTCCAGCAGGAACCCCTGCCCCATAGAGATACAAAGGAACCCGATGACGTTTACTATAATGCGCATAATAATCTTCACGATCCTTTAAATCAGCAACCCATGTTGGTTGCAAAGAATAAAGAATGTCACCGCTTCGCTTCTGAGAAAAAGCATTCTGAAACAACACACCGGAACCGGCTGTTGCTGCATTATGAGTCAAAGCATGAGACGTCATTACATGAGAAACACCTTCAAATTCCACAAGAAAATCTGCAATTTTATCCTGCATATCTTTCAATGAAATCTTATTTTTTTCAATTAATGCACGATCCAAATAAATCTGCGAAGCATCATAATCCAATATCCAATCGCCCGGTCCATACATTGAACTTAAAAAAGATTTCATCAAGGCTACAGCTTTGAAAATACTAAAATATTCAGAAGTCAAACGCATTTTTTGCAAATCACGTGGCAACAACTCCCTGGCTTCTGAAAACGTAAGAAAAACGGTATAATTACCTTCACCGACTTTAGCATCCAACTCGCCAAACAAACGCTCAATATCCTTGTCCAATCTCATCACAACATCCTGAAATTCTCGAGAATATACCTCATAATCACGATTCATATAGTCAAGACAAGAAAAATTTAAAGCTAACAAATCAGCATCGTTATCTCTACCAAGATTTTCATTTTTCACAAGTTCTGTTGCAAGATCTACAATCAATGTATTCATGTAGGGAGTAGCTTTCAATATTTGATACGTATTATACTTTCTCTTTGCCTGCATTAAATCATAAAAAAAATTATTCGCAAGTCCTACTTTGCTCTTCAACTTCAATGCTGTATTATTAGCATTTTCATCAGCCAAAGACATCCAACCTCTACGAATAAAAAAATCACTCTCAATATTCTTATTATAAACACACAACCAATGAGGCAATGAGTCTGCATAATAACTTGAAGAAATCCACTTACCATTATATGTACTAAACCATAAAGCCATATCAGCAGCACTTCCTCCACTCAACACTGCTTCTTCACCATTGGCAGCAATACTATAAACCTTAGAAAATGCACTATTCATTTTCATAGCACTTCCTAAAGTCAAAGCCTCTAATTTTTGGGGACTGACCCCCTGCCCTGCATCTCCTATCAACATATATTCCTGATCAGCTATATTGCTCTGACGCTTATTTCGTAAACGGTCATACCATTCATGTGCAACAATTCCATGCTCAGCAGGCAACATACCGGAATAAATCGTTGAGTGATCCATTCCTGTTTGCGAATACATGTAATTATAATCTGCTATGCAACGTTTGCCCTGCGACACAAGTCTTTTTAACCCCCTCTCCGACAAATCATTTTTATATATCATCAACCATTCTGGATAGAAATTACTGACAGTAATCCCCACTACCAGCTTCGTCTTCTTCTCTATTGCAAATGCAGATACATTTACCAACAACATAATCGCCAATATAGCCTTTCTCATAACTTTATTTTTTTTGCGCTACAAAAATACATCAAATGAATGAAACTGACAATTGAAACATTTTGATTCATAAAACTATATTTTCAATAGCAAAATGCATCTGAAAATAATAATTTACAACTATTTCTGTTACATCCTATCATTTTGTTTAGTATATTTGGGACACAAAAGGGAATTACAATATCATGACAGAAGAAAAATTCATATTGGCAGAGAAATTACGTAACTACATTTCACGTTACGGCATCAATGATTTCAATGAAGAACATCTAAAGAAAGTGGGCCTCTGTCTTGGAGAGTTGAAAAAAAATTTCACAGACCGACAAGACATGGTAAAGACCATACTTGAATATGAAAGAAAATGCTTTGAAGATATTTTCAATGAATACAACTTTGAAGGATGGAATGCTATTGATATCATGCTTATTGTCAGCAATGAAATCAGCGACCGTTTTTTTGAAGTAAGCCCTGCAATCACCATCACTTTATCAAAAGTATTCCCGGAAATCTTCGAAGAACATCTACAACTACGTTCTGACTTCATATTCGAAAAAATAAAAATCAATATAGAAAAAGGGATGGAACAAGGGATGTACAAAAAAGATGTTTCTAGCGAAATGATTGCCCGCATGTATATCGCAAAATTAAACGATATACATAATCCTGAAATATATCCGCCGGAAGGATTTACATTTGCAACAATTTTCACAACTCTCATTGACAATGTCGTGAAAAATATTACCAATGAAGAGGGACGAGCTTATTATAAACAGCGGAAACAGCTCTACAGGGTGTTGAATTTCAGATAAAAGAATAAACTAAAACCTAATACTATGAAATATCAATTAGACGACATTGACCGTAAAATTCTTTCCTATCTAGTAAAGAATGCACGAGTACCATTTTTGGAAATTGCACGCGAATGCGGTATATCAGGAGCAGCCATTCACCAACGTGTAAAAAAAATGGAAGATTCTGGAATTATCGAAGGCTCACGTTTTATCGTCAAGCCACGAGCTTTAGGTTTTAAAATATGCGCATTTATCGGCATTATGCTCGACAATGCCCACCAATACAAAACTGTCGTGAAAGAAATCGAGAAAATCCCAGAAGTCATCGAATGTCATTTTATCACAGGACACTATTCTCTATTTCTAAAGCTCAGGTGCAACAGCCACCAACATCTAATGGATATACTGATCAATACACTGCAGAACATCCCGGGAATTGCCAAAACCGAATCCTTTATTTCGTTAGATCAACTCATAGAAAAACAGGTAGATATTTGCACTGAAAATAATTAAATAAAAGAAAAACGATAGGTTTAAACCTATCGTTTTTCTCTTATAGTCAACTTATCTCCATTTTCACAATCAACCTCCAAAACTTTTCCATTCAAATCATCCCCCTTGATGATAATTTCAGCTAATTCATCTTCCAGATATTTTTGTATAGAACGCTTTAATGGTCGAGCTCCATATTGTGGCTCATAACCTTTATCTGTCAAAAAATCCTTTGCCTTAGACGTCACCTCCAAATGAAAGCCTAAATCCTCTACCCTATTCAACAACCCCTTCAGTTCAATGTCCACTATCGCATGTAAATCATCTTTATTCAATGAGTTAAATACAATCACATCATCTATTCTATTTAAAAATTCAGGAGAAAATGTATTTTTTAAGGCTTTCTGCACAATTCCTCTGGCATACTCAACATCCTCACTACGCTCTGCAGCCAAAAAACCGATTCCTGAACCAAAATCTTTTAACTGACGACTGCCGATATTGGAGGTCATAATAACAATTGTATTCTTAAAATCCACCTTCCTACCCAGACTATCTGTCAACTGTCCGTCATCCAACAGCTGTAGTAAAATATTGAATACATCAGGATGAGCCTTTTCTATCTCATCCAAGAGGACAACAGAATAAGGTTTTCTACGCACTTTTTCTGTCAATTGACCACCTTCTTCATACCCCACATATCCCGGAGGCGCACCAACAAGTCGCGACACGGCATACTTCTCCATATACTCACTCATATCAATGCGAATCAATGCATCCTGCGTATCAAACAAATATTTTGCCAATACCTTAGCCAATTGTGTTTTACCAACACCGGTAGGTCCTAAAAATATAAAAGAACCAATCGGTCTGTTCGGATCTTTCAAACCCGCTCTGTTACGATGAATGGCCTTTACAATTTTTTCAATAGCTTCTTCTTGTCCGACGACACTGCCGGCAAGTTCATCCCGCATTTGCAATAATTTCGCACCTTCTGTTTGCGCAATACGCTTTACAGGTACCCCCGTCATCATAGCCACGACCTCTGCAACCTTTTCAGCATCCACCACAATCCGATGTTCGTCCAAATCATGTTGCCAATCAGTCTTAGCCTGCTCCAAACGATCTTGTAATTGCCGTTCTTGATCCCGAAAAGCAGCCGCAACCTCAAAATTCTGCAAATGTACAGCCTCTTTTTTCTTATTTCTGACTAACTCTATTTCATTTTCCAGATTTTCTATAACCGATGGCACTGCAATATTAAGGATATGCGCCCTCGCACCGGCTTCGTCCATAGCATCAATCGCCTTATCAGGCAACGCACGATCTGAAACATAACGCATGGTCAATTTCACACACGCTTCAATCGCTCCATCTGTATAACGCACATTATGATGGTCCTCATAACGCGATTTTATATTAGTCAGAATTTCTATCGTCTCCTGAGAAGTCGTTGGCTCTACCAACACTTTTTGGAAACGACGCTCCAAAGCTCCGTCTTTTTCAATATTCTCACGATACTCATCCAATGTAGTAGCACCAATACATTGAATTTCTCCTCGCGCCAAAGCCGGTTTTAGCATATTAGCAGCATCCAGACTTCCACCAGAGCTACCGGCTCCTACAATCGTATGAATCTCATCTATAAAAAGGATAACGTTCTTATTTTGAGACAACTCTTTCAATATCAACTTCATACGCTCTTCAAACTGTCCTCTGTACTTTGTTCCGGCAACTACAGACGCCAAATCCAAAGCAACCACACGTTTGTCCAGCAATAAACGCGGCACCTTTTTCTGTACAATTCTAAGTGCCAACCCCTCTGCAATCGCCGACTTTCCGACACCGGGTTCTCCCAACAACACCGGATTATTCTTTTTTCTACGGCTCAATATCTGTGCCAGACGTTCAATTTCCTGCTCTCGTCCTATAATAGGATCCAATATTCCCTCTTCAGCTGCACGTGTGATATCCCTGCCACAATTATCCAAAGTGGGTGTCTTTGATTGTTTCCCAGGCATCACCGGCGGTCTGTAAGCATCATAATAATTGTCATTATCATCTTCTACCTCTCCTTCTTCGTCATCAATACCTTCATCTCTGTCATCAGATTGCATGCGGTTCTTTTCTTGCAATAACAACTCCTTGAAATTATCATAATTGATTCCCATCCCTCCCAACAACTTTGTCACAAACCCCGCTTGATTCCGCAAAACAGCCAATATCAAATGCTCAGCTCCCAAATCCTGATCGCCCAACTGCCATGCCTCATCCATCACCCTGCGCAAAATACTGCTAGCAGCCAAAGTAAAATCCAATTCTTGCGGCGACTCTTCTTGCGAAATCGCATTTTTTGATACTTTCTTCTCCAATTTTGCTTTCACCTCATCAAACTCCATTCCCATACCCAACAACAAATCCATTGCCCAATCGTTTTCCAAACGCATAATTCCCAAAAACAAATGTTCGGGAGAAATACGAATATTCCCCAAACGCCTGGCTTCCTCTGTTGCCAATGCCATTATTTCTTTCAACTTTGTTGTATCACTATTCCTTGCCATAAACCACACATTTACTTGTTCAACAAGTCGTAAAACTCCTTTTCTGTAATTACTTTTGTACCCAATTTCTCTGCCTTTTTCAATTTGCTGCCAGCATTTTCGCCAGCCAACAAACAAGTTGTTTTAGCCGATACAGAATCACTTACTTTCCCACCTGCATTTAATATCATATCCTTAAAATATTCCCGAGGGCGGCTTAAAGTTCCGGTAATAACAAATGTTTGCCCATCCAACTGATTACTTTCTCCCTCTTTTTCCTGTATTTCCATCTCAACACCCGCCTCTGTCAGACGCCTTACCATCTCTCTGTTCTCCTCTTTTTCAAACCATTTCAACAAGCTGCCCGCCATCTGTTCACCAATATCCTCCACCTCTACCAACTGTTCATAACCAGCCTCCACCAATTGAGACATGCTACGAAAATGTTTTGCCAAATTACGAGCAGCTGTTTCTCCTATATAACGGATTCCCAAAGCATATAACAAAGCTGCAAAACCGGCATTTTTAGAACGTTCAATACCGGCAATAAGATTGCTGACAGATTTTTCCTGCAGCCTGTAAACACTCAATGTATTCAATTTACGCACCAACTTTTCATTTTTACTGAAAAAACGCACTATCGTCTCAGCCAAATCCAAATCGATACTCTCCATTTTGGTAATTTCTTCTACGGTCGCTACAGACAATTCATAAATGTAATCAAATTGTGCCGCTAACAAATCAGCTTTATATCGGTCTACACCCGGTATTCCTAACGCATATATAACATAATCCAATGGAATCGCATCCAACTCTCCGGCTTCTGCCAGACGATCTCTTACCTGATTAAAAGGCATCCGAAAATATTCCAGTATTCGATTGACTACACCCTCGTCATCTATCACATTCATCAACTGTTCTTTGTCTGCTTGAGCATAAGCAGACAAACTGCCAAAATGACCGGCCAATGCGTCCGCCAAACGCGAAGATATATTTTTCACCCCTATTTCAAAAGCATAGATAACCTTTGACAATGGAATGCTCGTCATCTCAAAACTCTCCGGATAAACAATTTTTTCCAATCCCACCAACTCACTTCTCATATCCGGTAAAAGATAAATATCCGCGATATTACGAATAATTCCCTTGCTGAGCAACAAATCGATGGTCTCTTCCCCCATCCCCTCTATATTCATAGCCTTACGGCTGACAAAATGCTCTATTTTTCCGGCAATCTGTGGAGGGCAATGCTCTTCATTCGGACAATAATGATTCGCTTCCCCCTCATTTCTCACCAAAACAGCCCCACATTCAGGACAATGAGTGATAAACTTCACCGGACCGGCCCCCTCCATTCTTGCGCTCTTATTAACGCCTACGATTTTAGGAATAATCTCCCCACCTTTCTCCACATACACATGATCATGCTCATACAAATCCAATGCCGCTATAATATCTGCATTGTGCAAAGATGCCCGTTTCACCATCGTACCGGCAATATGGACAGGCTCCAAATTAGCCACAGGGGTAACACTACCGGTACGTCCCACCTGGTAAACAACATTCAGCAAAGCGGTCTCTACCCTCTCTGCCTTGAATTTATATGCAATAGCCCACCTGGGCGACTTTGCGGTATACCCCAACAAGTGCTGCATCTCAATATTATTCACCTTAATGACAATACCATCAATCGGTACCGGCAAATCAGCCCTTTCCTTATCCCATTTTTCAATAAACGACCACACCTCCTCAATGGAGTCTGCTACCTGTAAATATGGAGCTATATTCACCCCCCATTCCTTTGCCTTCATCAAATTTCCATAATGCGTATCAGACGGTGTCATTTCGCCGGGCAAATAGTAAAGGAAACAATCCAGATGCCGTTTAGCAACCTGTGCGGAATTCTGTAATTTCAAAGTCCCGGCAGCAGCATTTCTAGGATTTGCAAACAATGCCTCGCCTGCTTCAGATTTTTCCTGATTCAAACGGTTAAACACTGCAAACGGCATCAATATTTCACCCCGGATTTCGAATTCAGCCGGATAATCCCCTTTTAATCTCAAAGGTACAGTACGAATCGTGCGTACATTAGCAGTCACATCATCCCCTTTCACACCATCCCCCCGAGTCACCGCCTGCACAAACTCACCGTTCACATATGTCAAACTGATAGAGGTGCCGTCATACTTCAACTCACACACATACTGCACTTTATTCCCCACCACTTTTCTCACCCTTTGGTCAAAATCCAATAACTCTTCCTTGCTATATGTATTCCCCAGTGACAACATCGGATATTTATGTTCAACCTGATTAAATTCACGGTTAATATCCTGCCCCACCCGCTGAGTTGGCGAATTGACATCGTACATTTCAGGATATATTGCTTCCAATCGCTCCAGTTCGTGCATCAGCTCATCAAATTCACGGTCGGAAATTTCGGGAGCATTATCAATATAATACTTATTATTATGATACTCAAGTAACTTCCTTAATTCAATAATCCTATCCTTATCCATGTCATAATCGATTAAAACCTACCACAAAAGTAATGAAATAAAAAATAGGAAAAGAATGCCCATTATTGAAAATTATCCTCTATTTTAGTAGGCTTAAAAATTACAACCCTATTTACATGATAAACAGAGCGCTCGTAATCATCATATTGCTAATTTCAACGCTTCATGCTTCTGCCCAATTTGTCAATTTCGGGCAGGACCGCGCTTCTATCCGCTGGAAGCAAATAAAGACAGAGAATTTTCAAATTATATATCCAGATTTTTTTGAAGGAAGTGCCCAAAAGGCTGCAAACATATATCACCGCCTTTATAACCATGCCAATACCCTCCGCCTTAAACCCAAAAGAATATCTATGATTATGCACGCAGACGGAGGTATATCTAACGGAAATGTATCCTTGGCTCCTCGTAAAAGCGAACTTTATACAACCCCACCCCAAGAGCCCACCGACAGCTGGCTGGAACACCTCTGTGTGCATGAATTTCGCCATGTCATCCAATTTGACAAAGTCAACCAAGGGCTGACCAAAGGATTGTCATACCTGTTCGGTGAAATATTCCCGATAGCTGTTTTCGGAGTATATCTGCCCATGTGGTTTGTTGAAGGAGATGCCGTAACATTTGAAACTTCTGTAGGTCATTTAGGGCGCGGACGCTCTCCGGAATTTCTCAATGAAATGAAAGCACAGATTGTAGAAAAAGGTCTTTACTCTTTCCACAAAGCAGTGCTCGGTTCCAATAAAGATTATGTTCCAAACCGCTATAACATGGGTTACTACATGGTGTCCAACACCCGCCATCACTACGGCTCGGATATCTGGGGCAAAGCCATCGAACGAAGCGGTCGCCGCCCATATGGAATCAACCCTTTTGACAAAAGTCTGACTCTTTCTATCGGAAACAGACGCGACAGTCTATGGAACGCCCCCTCCTTCCGTGCTCTGTTTCACAACCCGGACAGCGTAAAAAAAGCAAACTATTTCTACAACACCAAACGCATGCTATACCGCGACAACTATTCCGAACTACAACAAATCTGGAAACGCGAAGCAGCGAATTGTACCCATACTTTTGATACAGTACCAACCCACAACAAATATTACACAAACTACTATTATCCGACAGCATTAGGCAAAGATACCGTTCTCGCCTATAAAATGGGATTACAGGAAACCGGTTCGTTTGTCATGCTGACACATGGTAAAGAAAAACGGATTACCCGCACCGGTCTGCTTTATGACTATAAATTTGCCACCGACCGCAAACGGATTGTATGGAGCGAATACCGTTCGCATCTCCGATGGGAACAGGCAGGCAAAATGCGCATCAGCAGCTACGACATCAAACGGAAAAAGTACACACGCCTCCGTGGACGCAACAACCAATTTTCACCGTTCAAAGCCGGTGACAAATGGGGGTATGTCGAAACAGACAGACAAAATCGTTCATACCTTGTCTTGACAGACTCCACCTTAAAACACGAACTATGGAGAATGGAAGCTGAAGACAACGAACAGTTTATTCACCCATCCTACCATAATGGAAAAATCCTAACCGTCGTACAAGCTCCAGCCGGCATTCGCCTGGAATCCATTGACATTACCACCCATAATAGAGAAAAAATAACTCAAGATATATATTACGAACTGGACAATCCGCAACCTACCGATACAAATATCATCTATCGGGCGTCGTACAATGGAAACAATGCCCTCTATAGCTTGCAAAACGGCACTCATAAAAAAATTCTAGACAGCAAATTCGGTCTCCGTTTCCCCTCATTTGATTCAGAAGAGAACCGACTTTACTTTTCGTTCTACACCTCCGACGGCTACAAACCTGGCACAGCAACACCTCAACAACTAACGTCAGAAGCAGTTGATTATACGACCTATCCGTTAGCAGATGAAATGGCAAAACAGGAACAATGGCAGCAGACATTTACATACGACAGTGTATTCCCGACACGCTGCTATAATAAATTGACCCACTTGGTGAACCTTCACAGTTGGGCACCAATCTATGCCAGTCTCTCTCCAATGGAAGTGGATTTAGGTGCAACCATTTACTCACAGAACAAACTCAGCACACTCACCTTCACAGCCGGATATGTACGCCAATCCGGATACAAACACGGAAACTGGCTCCTGAACCTCACCTACAGCGGCTGGTGGCCCATTTTGAGTGTTGAATTCGAAAGCGGAAGAGAAGATTTTCAAAGTTTTGCAGATGGTCTCAACCTGCAGACAGGTCAAAAAGACGCCTTATACGTATTCAACAAATCCCAACGTTCATCGGCAGATTTTGTCATACAGTTTCCCTTCAACCTCTCATCCCGCCAATACAATAGTTCTCTGCGTCCATATCTGCGTTACCAGATAGAGGGGATACACCATCAACGCCCTAAACAGGTATATGGTTATGAACTGCAAGAAAACACAGCAATCCTCTATCCGGTACAAAAACAGGATTACCACATCTACCAAGCCAACCGTTACTACCAACTGATGGAATACGGTCTTACATACAGCAACCAAACCCGCATGACCGAACAGGAAATCAATCCCCGCTGGGGACAATTGCTCACCGGCGGTTTCACCCATGCGCTGACACATGGTTTGAATCTTGGGCAACAATGGTGGATTGCCGGTCGTCTCTATCTCCCCGGCTTCTGTGTCAACCACTCCCTCTCGCTTTACGGAGGATTCCAACACATGTCCGGCAAGACACGCAACTACAGCAATAAAATCTCCTATCCCCGCGGTATCAGTCTCAACGGATACGAAATTGCCACATTCCGCGGCTCTTACCACCTGCCACTGCTATTCCCGGACTGGCATATCAGTTCTCTGCTCTATTTCAAACAGATTGACGGATGTTTCTTCATAGACCTCGGCAGCAGCCTGCATCGTCTGGACAAATACATCTATTCTTCATACGGCATCGAACTGACAACCGACACCCACTTGTTCCGTCTGACCTATCCCATCCATGTTGGAGTACGTACCGGCTACGAGACCCAAACCAAGCGGATGTTCGGAGAATTGCTATTCTCTATCGGATTGAGTATATAGTTCCGCATACCTCCACTTTCTATGCCAATGTATAAAATATAAAGTTACACAAAATCCATATAATTATGACATAGACTATATTTTTAATTTGAGAATTGCCTTTTAAAGAATTTGGTCATTATAATTAGTAGCTATGCCATATCAATGCATCGACAGCAAAAAATACAGAGAATAGAGAATTATATTTAAATCATTGGATTTACACAATATCAGCCAATTAATATTCCAAAACGGATTAACTATGAAAAAAGCACTATCTGCTCCTCATCTTTAACATCCTGTGTATCAGTTCTCAGTTTCTCTCTTCTTTCAGTATCAGACAGAAAATGCCGCAAACAAATATTTCTAGCTTCAACTTCTCCTGCCAATCTAAAGTATCTGTCATAACCCAAAGACAAGTTACCCCCTCTAGCAAAACCTTCAACATCTTGGATAAGATGCTGTACTTCATGTAAAAGAACACCTTCGGTCTGTTGTTCAAAAGGTGATTTAATTGTTCCCATACACACCACCATACCATAGCGTTTCGGATCAAAATAACCAATCCAAATGCTGGTTTTAGCATAAAGAGCAAACAACTGTAAACGCTCAAATTCCGGATATGCCACAAGCAAATCCGTATTGCGCATACAATATCGAATATTTATAGGTTCTCCAAAATACCGTTTGACATAATCTTCTATCCACAACGTAGTGTGAAACGGATCCTCTATTTCATACCGCCACTTTCCATCGCATCCCGTCTCCCACCCTGTTTCTTTTTTTACGAGATGCATTTCCATCCCTTTATGCTGCAACTCCACTGCTTTTTTATATGCATCAACCAAACCGCTTGAAGCAATATATCGATCCAATCTTTGGGCTCCAATAATTCCTATATAACTCATATTAAACTCTATCTGGAGAATTTATCATATCTGTTTTTCCATCAATATAATCTTGAATACTCTTTCTCATTCCATCCCAACGAGATGTACAAGGTAAATTATCAATAAAACACTGTGCTTCTACAATATCCGGAGACAGAAACAGCATTTCTTCCTCAAAGCGAGAAATGAGCAAACCATCTGATTCTAAATATTCACTGTCCAATACTTTTTGTAGTATATTAAGAGCACTGGAAGCAAATACCACATTGTCCATTATTGCCTTATTCTCAATTATATATTGCAAATTATTATACACCTCCTTTTGCTCTGTCCACGTTATAATACGATTTTTTTCTAGTTGGAGATCAATACTTTTCCATTGCATATATGTCCTCCTCAAAACGTCAATAGAACTTCTGACTTTCAAAGACAAACCCAATAATTCCATTGTTTTTTTTGCTAACAGATATATTGAAGAATACCTAAAAACCGCCTTGCCTTTTTGATGAGTTTGAAGAACTGGTTCAGAAATACGCAATAAAAGTTTCTCAGGAACAGAAGATATAGGAATTTCATCGGAACTTTTCCAATCTAATTCAGGCCATGCTTCATTATCATCACATACAGACTGAGATATATATTTTTTAGTATCTCCGATAGTAATCTGCTCACGAGGGACCATAATCACTGCATCCAAGTAAGATAAACACCGAATAATAGACTGAAATTCTCCTGACTCAAAAACTAACCGTTTGGTTTCATAATGCATGAGTACTTTACGTTTTCTTTTGCCATCTCTTTGTTTCTCATAAATAGAAGAAACGGCACTACCATGAAAGCTATTCCTTATATTATCGAATCTCTTATCTTCCTCAAAGGATTTAGAATGGCTATTTTTAACACTTACCACAAAACGAATCTCTGAATCAGTAAGTCTGAAAGGTAAAAGTGAAAAGTCTATCCCAACTCCCGTAATACAATAACTCACATTGCTATTATTTGCATACTTTATACCCTCATGTAACGGAATAGATACATACTTCAATGCATCTCTGATTTTTGCTTCATCCAAAGGCAACAACAATCCATTTTGGATGCGTGTTTTTCCGGTATTTTTCAAGGTAAACGTAATAAAACGAGGCTTTAATTCTTCAAGGGCAGGATGGACAAATGCTCCAAGAATATTACCTGTAATAATCTTACGTTCGACAATTTTATTATTATTCATTGCGATTTCCGTATCCCACACACCAGCATCTTGAATCCATTCCGGTGAACTCAGGATCTCACTCAAACGATCGTAATTACTCCATTTTTTATTATGGACCAGATTTATTCTGATGTCAGTAAAAACAGCAGTCAAAGCAAATATAAATTCGACACGACTCGGCAAGAATCTATTTTTAGCATCTTTACCAAAACGAATATCACGAAGTACAGCTATCACTTTGTTAGGACTCTCTTCACTCGAAACCTGGTCACTTATATCTGAAAACCCCTTTCCAATAACTGCCTTGGACAGAATTTCTACAAGACGTTTCTTCTCTACAGCATATCTTTTCATTTCCCTTTTTTCTCTATCCAACAAATGGTTATAATCATTGGAATAAGAGGTCAATTTGCGAATAATCTGTTTGGATTTTTCGTAACTATTCACCTCTGCCATGTCTTTTTTACTCCATTGTTGATAGGGCAATTGCGCAACTTCCAGCCATTTACTTACAAGATTCTTATCTTGACAGTAATTTGTCAAAATACGTACAGCATCCGCATACAACAAATTTCTGCGCTCATCAAAACGCTGACATACAATCTTACGTTGACGAGAATAATACTGACGAATTTCATTCTGAAGATCTTTATTATCTTTATACGGCACACCAAATCTCTCCTGGGCATCCTTGCACAATTCTTGCAATCTCTCATAAGTATAAGGGAAAGTCTTTTGCTTACAACGATATGTTGTCAGGTAGGAACAACCACCAAGTTTTGTTTCAGCCTTTGCTGTTGTGAACAACTCTTCACGTACAAACTCTGCCTCAAAATCTCTGAATTCCCGTTCCAAATCCCATTGGTTAATACGTCTCAACTCTGCCTCAAGAGTTGTATATCCAACCATCAGTTCATCAACAATATCCTGTTGGGCATTCACATTAAGCATGGCAATTCTAGCAAGTAATGTACTTGCAGTAATACGACTTTTTATACCAAGAGCCAGACCCAATTCCTCATGTTCGTTCAGATATTCCATAGCAACTTCATTTCCATATTTATTGCTGATATCGATAAAATCTGCCTGATCTTTTTCTTGATCTTGATATGCTGCAGTATTAGCACTTAAAGAACGTAGCTTTGCACGAAGCATCATATTAAGACGCTTCTCCGATGGAATAGCTGTGATAATATATTCATACAATGGAGGTAAGTCCATTCTCTGACCGGTTCTGTTAATACGACCTCGCTTTTGCAAATCAATATTCACATCAAGGTCATTTTGTACAATCAACATTTTACGTTGTCGTACTTGTTCTTCAGGGACTTCATTCGTTGATACAGCATGTGCACTCGCACCAATTGCTCCGCATGCATTAATTAAAATAACATCCAATTTATTATTCTGGAAATCATTAAAGATTTGGTTAGAATGTCGCTTCTTTCGAGGAAGAATCCTCGCATAAATATAATCGTCATCTCCCTCCGGAGAAAGATACTCCAATTGATGGGCACGACCGGTGCATTCCTCAAACCGGATATGAGTTCTCATTCCATCAGGAGCCACAAAATATTCTTGCTCTATCAATTGTCTGATAACATCAATGGGAGACATCGGGAGATGAAACACCTCGTTCTCCATGTTTTGTTTTATAGAATTATAATATATTCTCAGCTCATCTAACATTGACTCCAATTTCATCGCTTCTACAGAGGTGCCTTCTACCTTCCAATCAAAAATTGGAGTATCTTTGTCATTTTCAATATTATTGTCAACAGCTTCACCCAAAAGACGCAAGGAATCATTGATATCAATAGTACTCCTAACAGTCTTATTTAATAGACGAAGTAAAAGAGCAGACATATCACCACGTACAGAGCCATCATCCAATGCCGTAACATCGTATAGTATACATTCTAATGTATCACTCATACCAATAACAACACTACGTCCCTGTTTAACATTATCAATAGCCGTTTGGGCAACTTTCTGTGCTTTTAGTGCCAAGAGCAATACTTTATTTACATAAAACAATTGAGCCCGTGTCGGAAAGCATTTGAAACATACTAATTCCCCTAACATTTGCCCAAAACGCACAGTCTCCCTAACCATTTCAGACAATTTAACAATCTCACGAAAAAAGTACATAACCTTATTAAATAACTCTGAGTGTAATACTATATCATCATCAAGGTAAGTGTATATTGGAGAAGGAATTCCTTCATTCGAATGTTCTCTGCGAATCATCTGCCCCTCTGCTGCTAAAGTTGAAGATACAAATTCCTGCATAGGTACACCTCCACTATGTAATGCCTTAACCAATGTATGCTCAGTCGCCAAAGCACTAAGAGCCGTTCTATGCGTAAAAGTAATAAAGCTTTCCGGGCGTTTTGCAAATGTAGCAGAAAGAAATACACAAGGTGTTTGTTTATTTTCTACCAATAAAAGATTAACACCTTGCGTAATAGCTGAAATTTTTCCTGAAGTTACACTACTACTTCTGTGGGCTTCATCAAAAATAAATAATACATGATGTTTTTTGCACAAAGACTGCAAAAATCCCAGACGAGCCATATTACGCTTGATATCCTTTAATTGTGAATAGGTAATCATCAAATAATCAAAACTATCAGACGGTATATCCCCTGAGGCTATAATATTTTGAAGGACCTCCTTTTTAGGAGCTTTATAGACTATTTCATATTGTTTCTGATACAGTTTCATCAATTCAGCTTCATGTTTTGAATCATCATCGTCAATAGGCGACCATATTTCATCTTGAGTATCATCATCTTCTATCTCTTCAACAATACTATCAAAATCTACTACAGAAGCACCGGCATTCACCACAAACGGACGCGCATCCTTAATGCCCAAAACCTTACAATCACGATACATATCACTAAACAAAGTGTATCTTTCGGTAAAAAAAATAGGCAAATATCCAGACAAAAGTCCATATCTAATCATCGCAGCTGCCTGTCTTCCCTTACCTACCCCTGTCTGATCTCCAATAATTACAGCCTGAGCACGTTTTTCAATATTGTACATAGCAAGTGCCACTCCGTCCACTTGTTCTGCCGCTAAAGCATCAGAAAGTTCTGACATATTCATATGAAGTCTATTGGCAACATAACCACTTACATCACCACCCAAAGCTTCTTTCAATTTAAGCAAAGCTTTGTTAGTATCCTGCCAAAGATGTTTGGGAATCACTGTCCCCAAAGCTTCAACATTGTTTGCAACACTTTGATATTTATTCAAATTTTCCATAACCTTTATCCGTTTTGCCTCAATAGCGATAGTACATTAAAATTGTCCTTCTATTTTAATTTTTAAATCTTCCTGATTCTTGTTTAATTCTTCCTCTGACTTGCAAGTATGTTTCGCATCCGAGAATCGGTTTGATACCTTTTTTTCGACAGGTGTCATAAAAAAGTTTGATACCATACATACTGCCGTGGTCAGTAAGCGATATGGCTGGCATCCCATCAGCTATAGCTTTATCTATCAAGCCGGAAATGCTGGCAGCTCCGTCAAGAATGGAGTATTGTGAGTGTACGTGTAAATGTGTAAATTTCATATCAAAACTTAGTAAAAAAATCAAACAAAAAAAATCACATATTAACCCATTACAAGCCATTGATTTCCTTGCTATTAATTGCTGTTCCATCTTTATGCCATTTTAGGTTATGCCACAAAAATATATTGAGGGTATCTCATTTATTAATACATGTTTTTACTAACTTTACAACGACTAATAAAAAAAAATCATGATACAACTTCAAAAATACACATGGCTGATTGACACCATTCGAAGAGCCGGAAAAATATCTTTAGAAGAAATCGCCAAACGTTGGGAACGCAATAAAGACTTAAGTGACTACAAACCCTTAAGCCGTGCCACATTCAACCGTTGGAAAGCTGCTATTTTAGATCAATTTGGAATCATTATCTCCTGCCAAAGGGCAGGTGGATACCTATATTATATCGAAAATCCTGAAGATATTGATGAAGACGAACTTAAAAAATGGATGCTTGATTCATTTGCTGTAAGTAACCTAATCAGTGAAAACCTTTCATTAAAAGACAGAATTCTAGTCAACAAAATTCCATCAGCCCATCATCATCTGGCTGCATTACTTGAAGCTATGAAAGGGAACCATATCATAATAATCACTTACTGTGGATTCTACAAAACAAAAAGTTACACATTTCCCATCGAACCATACTGCGTAAAACTATTTGAAAACCGCTGGTATGTTCTGGCATATAATTCTCATTATAATGATATCAGAATCTATGGACTTGACCGCATAGACAATTTGACCATAACCGATGAAACGTTCAAACTTCCCTCAAATTTTTCCGCATCAGACTACTTCTCCAATTTTTACGGTATTGTTGTTGATAACAATTTAAAAGCTGAACATATTATTATTCGAGTATATCAAGTTCATGTGCCTTATATAAATTCACTTCCACTCCATTCAAGCCAAAAATTATTAGAACATAACAGTGAATATACAGACTACGAACTGTTTCTAGTCCCGACCTACGACTTTATCATGAGACTGCTTCATGTTGGTGCCATGGTAGAAGTAATATCACCAAGTTCTCTACGCCAGACTATGAAACAATGGGTTTCGGATATGTATAACTTATATAAAAACGATTGAGCTATGCTCCACTCACCTCATCAAAAACGGTGTGTACCCAAAAGAAGTAATATATTAATGACAAAAACCTATTGGCAGGATTGAACAAATATTAAATCAATTCCGCCAATAGGTATGTAAAATGCTTTACGATAATTCTATCTTTTGTTCTTTTACAATTTCCTTGACTTTATTCGCAATTTCCTGTAGTAACCGATCTGAAATATTACTACTTAATTGTCTGGTATGTACAACAATTTTTGTCCGCTCTTTATTGTAGTGCAATGAAAACCATTGGTTAGTCTCTTTTTTCTCACCTTTTTCTATAAAGACATTAGTCAATCCGGAATCCCGCACCTCCCCAAAACCATTGTATTCCACACTAAATGTATCACTCAAAGACACCCCAAAATCTTTCCCTCCATAATCTCCGGCAGCAACAATAACTATCGGAAATTGTTGAAAAAAATCTGTTGTTTTAAAAAATTCATTTCTTTGATTTATGGATTTCCTCTTCGCTACTTTGTCTTGATTACTAGTTCTTTTAGACGAATTGATATTGTATTCAGTAATAAAGACATACTTTTGAAAATTTATTATTTTCTCATGCTCGTTTGCCTCGCGGATCCATTCCACTAGCTTTTGATATTTACTCCAAGTATGTCCTTCTTTTTGAGTGGTACCTTTATATGGATATAGGGGATTATAATTATCCTTTGGATTAGATGAATTACTATCTTCCCAATTAGGTACATCGTCTTGGGAACATTGCTTATTTAAATTTTCTTCCCAATCAGAGATATTATTCTTAATTTCTCTATTATATTGTTTGGTATTGGACGTATCAAATGCCAATTCTTTGCCGATAATTAAAATCTTGGCATCAGGATTGCCCGTACCGATATATTCTAACTTTTCTTCCTTTGCTTTTTCAAGCATTGTTTTAAATTCATTCGAATAATGCATATTTTATTATTTTAGTAGTTAAGTATAGTATTCTGAGTTCCAATTAAGTTAAGTCTATTAAGATTTATTTCATGTCATATACTAACATTCACTCCTATCTTTTCAACAAAAATAAGAATTTATACCGACTTGACAAAACGAATTGGTAGTCCAACGATATTTTAAATTACTCTTCCTCATCCAGTCGGGGGCGAATAATGAGCAAAGAAGGGAGTGCTGCAAACAGCTGATGATTGCGAGACAGTTTTTCACAAGCGGCATAGCTCATTACCAACAGACACTCTTTTGCATCAGACCACATTATCTCGCCAGGCGGTTTGCCCAAAACGAACTTCGCCGAATCCTGCTGCACAAAATCGGTCATTACACGCTCTTCCAAATAAGAATCATGCTGTTTGTCGGCAAAACATATTCGAATCGTCATACTCTTCTCGCCCAAACGGGTACGAGCATAATTAAAAAGAAACAAATCCTGCTCACTGTCAACCAACAATAATATTTCTGAAGCCTTTGTAAAACCCCGGTTTACAAATATTCCAACAGAACAATCCACCTCCTCCATAATGGATTCCAGTTTCTGACGCAACAGCAAGCCCGGCAATGATAAAGATGGCGACTTCAAAAGTTTAGACAAACCCGGTAAAAATGAAAATCTTGAATTCGTCTTTCTTTCCGCAGCATTTTCGGATTGCATAAACTGACGGCCTGCACCCACAAACAGATAATCCACATGCTCACGTTTCGCCATCCGCACCATATCCTGAATCAACTTTTCTGTCACATGGTAACGTTCCTCAACTTTCAAACTCAACTTCTTCGCCTCTGCCCGCAAAGGTATAAAACTAAGCTCTTTAAATTCCTCAGCCATCGTCGGACTCAACTCCGTGCCCACAGTAAAGTGCGTTGCTATCAACTGCCCGGTCTGCAAGCGATCGCCCAACAACAAATCCGCCATATTCAACAGGGTCCTTCCACTTTCAGGAAGCCCGAACGACAACATCACTTTTTCATTATGAGATGTTTTTTCTGCCTGTTTTGCAAAGATCCTTTCTACCAGCGACAACAAAGGAGTAGTCATAAAAGTGGTCAGCAACGACATAATCAACAGCACAACAAACATCTGCGAAGAAAGAATCCCCATTTCAAGGCCGATATTCAATGCCACAAGCTGCATCAACCCCCTTGTGTTCATTAAGGTACCGACAATCAAACTATTCTTCCAACTTTCCCCTACAATCCTTGCCGCCAATGTACATCCACCCAATTTCCCGACAATTGCCACCACGACAAAAAGCAGGCAAACACCCCACAATTCCCAAGAATTTATCAAACCGATTTCTGTATGCAAACCCGAAAAGGCGAAGAAAAGCGGCAAGAAAAAGACCAACGACACATCTTCCACTTTTTCCATCATCACCTTACGGAATCCGATATTTGCCGGCATGATTACCCCTGCCATAAAGGCTCCGAACAAGGCGTGAATACCGATAATTTCTGTAGCAACCGACGACACGACCAATAATAAAAAAATAAAACCGACAAAAGCTTTATTAATAACCTCCGAATTGACATAGGCTTCGCCCAATTTGCGTAAGAATGGTCGCATCACCTTAAACATCAACACAATATAAACAACTGTCAAAGCAATGGTATATAATGCACTGACAAAACTCCCCGCCTTGGCCAATGCTATCACTATCGCCAACAGACACCAAGCAGTCACATCATCGTTAGCAGCAGAAGCAATAGAAAGCATCCCGACAGATGTCTTCGTCATATTGCGTTCCTGCACAATACGAGCCAATACAGGGAAAGCCGTGATACTCATCGATATCCCAATAAATAAGGCAAAAGGCAGGAAATCCGCCTGCTGCGAACCATATTCCTGATAAACACCGATTGCCGCCAATACTCCCAGAAAAAAAGGCACTACAATACCGGCATGACTGATAACCAACGTTTCATGCAACTTATCTTTAATAACACTGAAATCCACTTCCAGACCTATCACAAACATAAACAACACCAACCCGGTCTCGCTCAACAACTTCAGATTACCCATAGATTCAGGCGGAAACAAAGCGACAAAAAAATCAGGAAAGACATATCCCAACAAAGAAGGTCCCAACACAATTCCCGCCAATATCTCCCCCATTACCCCCGGCTGGCCAATATATCTGAAAAGAAAAGAAAATATACGGACTGTAAACAAGATGACAATAATCTGCAGCAACATTATGGTCAAAGAATTAGCCAGATTACCGGATATGATACTCTGAAATAATTCGAAGGAATCGACATTCAAATTTGTTGCACTCTTTGCTGCCGGCCGGTCATAAAGCTGCCCGGTACTAAGCGCAAAATAAATCAACACGCCGAAAATGGCCATCATGCCAATGTAGATCCAGTAGTTTGCATTGCTTCTTTTCATTCCCCAAAAGCTATATTATCCCTCAAAAGTAATATAATTTTTGAAAAATACATTACACTTTATCCACATTTTTTAGTCATCTGTTAAATGGAAAGTTATGCCACTTAAACTTTTCCTGAACTTTATTTTCACCTTTAAAGTTGTTTATTGATGTATTTTACAATATCAAAACTTGGTTTACGAGCAATTACTATTCATATTATATTGACTTAATATGAGTTATTTAATATTTCTTACCTTCCAAAATCCAAGTGATATTATTTTTATTTTTTAGATAATAATTAAAATATTCCATAATCTTAATAGTTTGATCCAATTCATTTTCCAATAAACTAATGGTATGTCCTTCACCTTCATAAGACAACAAAATACAAGGTTTGCCCATACGTCTCATTGTTATATATAACTCTAAACCCTGTCTCCAGTCAACGGCATTATCTTTAGTTCCAAAAATCATCAACAAAGGCGTCATTATTTTTTCAGCTTGAAATACTGGTGAATTTTTCATATAATCATCATATATCTCCCACCATGGCAAACGCAAACGGGCCTGACCGGTTTCAAACATTTCTTGATTCGAACGCCCGTCCTCCCAATATATGCTGTTATACATACTTATCATATTGGTAAGCGGAGCTCCAGCAACTGCTGCCGCAAACATCGGTGTTTGAGAAATAACATAAGCAGCTTGGTATCCACCCCAACTATGCCCGATTAAACCTATTCGGGTTGAATCAACAAAACCTTTTTTTACAACTTGACGAACAGCCTCTGTTATACAATCCACTGCAGACTCTCCAGGATGATTCGTAACGTAACGGATATCTGGTTGCAGTACGACATATCCTTGTAAAACATAATTCATTACATTATAAGCTTCTTGTGCAGATGGATAAGTAAAACTATTTAAGTTATGGGACAAAGTTTCATATACATGCACAATCATCGGATATTGTTTTCCTTCCTGATAGTTTACAGGATAATACAAAGCTCCTTTCAGTATCGCTCCGCTTGAATTTCGATACCTTATTAGTTCGCTTTTTTTCAATTTCAACTCATCTTTTCCTGCAATCTGTGTTTTAAATATTGATTTTACAAACGAAGAGTTCATCTTATAATAAAATAGTTCAGGAGAAGTGATATTATCTTCTCGAGCAAACAGATAGCAATCAGTATTATTGGCCTTAATGAAACGGGAATATGAATAGTCTCCATACACGATGGAATGGTGACAACCTTTCGCATTATATTTGAACACACCTGCTTTCCCATCATAGCCTTTAACAGACAACAATACGTCTCCATCCAAGTCTAAGTTCCCTTTCTTCATAAAACGGAATGTCATCTTTTTATCACGCCCATTGCTTAAACGCTTTGTCTTTAAAGACGACATATCAACGCTCCATATGTCATATTCATCATAAAAGCAAAATTCTTTATCACCCTTTAGCCATCCTGCCGCACCAAACGAGGGAGCTACATCAATCGGTCCGTCGTAATAAATATCCTCTAAATTGATTACTAAATCTTCTGTTAAATTCAAATAATGTTTGTTAGCAATATCATACGCCCACCAATTCTTATCCTTAAAGTAATATACATATTTTCCTTCACGTGAAAAATACAATGACAAAATGGTATTTTCCAAGAGCAACGTACGCTCACCAGTTTGTGAATTAATCAAATACCAATCTCTATGAGCCTCCCGGAAATGAGGTTGGTAAGGTTTATCATCTACTGCTAAAACGTACTCTCCGTTTGCAGAAATCGATGCTACATCAGTTATTACACTATCAACTATCTGCTTCCACATCCTCTTTTCAGGCCACCAAGCACATAATAATGCCTTGTTTCTATTTTCATAATAACGGTTTTTCTGTCTGGATTGCACCTCTTTATCCTTCCAATGCCAAATCATGGCAGAATTATTGGGACGCGTATTCATCTGTTGACTAGGCACTATCCCAAAAAACAAAATCTCTCCATTTGCAGACCAATGTGGATTATAATACTTGCTAATTGTCATATCGCGAGATAGACTCTCTGGCAATATCTCTGCTAATGAATATTGAACAACTTCTTTCGAATTGATATTCATCAATTTAATATCTGTACGCCGAATATTATTCAAGCTGTCCGTTTCTGCTTTAGCAACTGTCAAACCCCACTTGGTCCATTTCAAATTTTCATATTTCGCCTGTTCGATTTTGGGAAGCACAACAGAGTAGTTCGATAAATCCATTATTTCCAAATAACATTCATCACTCTCTCCTCTATGCATCAAATATGCAATATAACGACATGTCGGATCAAAGGCATATTCGCTAATGTTAGCTATGTTCTTTACCTGCCGGCTTTTTAAATCATACAAACCTAGCTCTTGCCTTTTGTCCGACCTTCCCTTCAAAACTAGATAAC
This sequence comes from uncultured Odoribacter sp., assembly GCA_945900015.1. Taxonomy (GTDB): domain Bacteria; phylum Bacteroidota; class Bacteroidia; order Bacteroidales; family Marinifilaceae; genus Odoribacter. The sequence continues at coordinate 44,544 of CAMDJC010000016.1, forward strand.
GACTATCGTAAGTAAACAAAAAACTCTCAACACCATCAAATATTTTTTTCTCTCCGCTATGCAAATCCAACAAACAAGTCTGATACGCAATTCCACCGACATTTGATTTATCTCCAGGCATAGAAAAAGCCAACCAATTAGAATTTTTCGAAAATTCAGCCATAGAAGCACTAGCAAATTTATATTCTTTACCAAACTGAATATTACGAATATGTAGCGTATCTACATATTGAGCATACTGAATACGCCACATTCCCCATTCTCCATTAGGAGAAAGTCCATATTCCAATAACTTATACCACTGCTCGAATTCATGAAAATCAATTTTTTCATTATCTGCTTTCCCTATATTTGCATTTCCCAATAAAAAAATATTTATCAAGAAGAAAGTAACTACCTGTTTCACTTGCATTATCGTTTCAATAATTGTTCCAACATTTTTTTCATTTCCGGATTAGAAGGTCTCATGGCATTTACATCAACCCAACGTCCTTCCGGATCAATTAACATAAAACGCGGTACTGAACCCAATTCTACCTCTTGAGGAATTTCAGCCCAATCACCAGCCCATAATTGCACTCCTCCCAACTGTTTTTCTTTAACAAAATCTTCCCATTTCTTTTTATTCTTATCAATGGAAATACTTATAAAAACAATATCATGTTTAGCAAACTCCTCTTCCAGTTGTTGCAAAGAGGGAATCTCCTGCTTACATGGAGCACACCAGGTAGCCCAAATATCAACATATTTGTACTTCCCCTTAAAATCTGACACAGCACACTCATTGCCCTCAATATCTTCATAAATAAAATTGGGAGCCAACTCTCCTTTCTTCAAAACTGACACCGGACGCCCTGTCAAATGGCGGAAACGAGTCCTATACGCCTCATTGGGAAGCAAAGAAAGATATAAACGTTCGTAATTACAAAAATCGGCATAATTGTCCCGAGGGACTTCTGCCAGAATGTATTCTGCTTTCAACACAGGAGTCGCCAATTCTTCCAAGCGTTCATTCAACGTGTAATCCCTATTACGAATCACAAATGTCTGCTTGTAATTAAAATAATTCTGCAATAAGCGTATACCATAAGGCTGAGCAAGTAAAGCTTCACCTTGTTCAGGGAATGTTTTCATTATTTGTTGATAATATTCTGAATCACGTTCTTCAGATTCATACATCTGCTGATTCTTTAGCAAATATGAGACAAACTCATTCAATAAATCCAACCTAACCTCATCTTTTAGCGCCTCAGCAAAAGCCCTATTTTCACACGATACATTCTCCAACCACAAATCTGACTGTTTCTTTACCTCATCAAACGCAGTAAAAAACGCTCCGTATTCACCCTTGATCGAATCGGAATGTAATTGCCGCTTCAGTTTCCTCCATTCTTCTAGGTAAAAATTTTCTCCTTTTTCAGCCAAAACAGTAAAATTTCCATCCTTCCATTCAAGGTCTATGACCGTTCCTTTTTTGACATAGAGACGGCAATATTGATGACCATCATACAAATAATAATACGGCTTGCCATCCTTTGGCTCGAACATAAAGGCAAAACTACCATTAAAGGCTATTGAAGTACCGGCATATTTAACCGGTACTCCATTACTTACGCTTATCAATTGTACTTCCTTTACGGCCGATTCACCCACAATCCGTCCTTCAATGATAGCGTAACCGTCATCCCGCACATTACAGGACGCAAAAATACAAATGATAATACAATATATTGATAAACAAAATCTCATCAATAACAAATATAAACATTAGACATATAAGGACTCATAAACATTATTTCAGAAGGTTTCCCAGAACCTTCATAAATTTCAGGACTATCTTTTAATTTATTTGATGTAGTTTCAAACAAATAGAGTTTATACCGATTTCCATCTCCTGTAACAACGGCCAACTTATTTACTTTCTCACTAATACTAGGATCCATATAGTCCGAATAATCCATAATCCAATGCTTAATTAATATAATTTTTTCACCAGTGGGGACAGCAGCTTGCCCACTTTCTCTAATCACTTCAAATTCTCTTTTATTTTGGAAGTCATAATAATATAATTTATCATTAACCCCAAAATAAAGCATTTGAAATTTACGATTCATACCATAACAGGTAGCATCAGCCAATTTACTGCCAGCAGCCACAGGATGAATATCCAATATTCTGTTTTTCAGATAGTCATCGTAAAAATCAACCATACAATTCAAATCAAAATAGAATAATGAACGGCTTCTATCCTGTTTATTCTGCATCATTACATATCCTTTCCCACCTTCCCACATTCCTTCATCCAAAAAACCTGCATAAACAGGCTCCATTTCAGGATAAGCAAGTGGATATTCTGATTTTTCATCATTTTCAAAATACATAATGCTAACATTATTTCTATCAGCAGTACAAAACTGTCCAGATTTTTTATCAAATAACAAAGGAGACATGGTACCATTCTTAGTAAACACTTCAGATAATTCATAATCCCCTTCTTTTGGAAATTCTAGTTTTGCAATACCAAAAGCACCATTACGACTCGTGTAAGGATACAGCTTGCCGTTATTTATCAGTCCACTTTCCTCAGAACCTTCATACCATTTTTGAGGAACAATAGAAGGAACAGTTTCATAAAACAACGAATTAAAATCCGCTAACTGTTTCATATCAGAAACACGCACAACTCTCACTTCCTGTTCAGAAGCTAAGAAAAAACACTTGTTATTCTGTGTCATTTCTCCTTTAATTTCATCCATCCAAGCATAATTCTCAATAAATCCTAAAGACTTAGGTCTACCTTGCATTGCTTGACCATGTACTTTTAATAACAGATTTTCATTTTGTTTGCCTCCCCAAAAATAATCAATATCTGATTTCCCATTATCCTCTTTCAAAATATACCATCCTCTAGAATATTCAGACTCAACGCTTAAATTCGAATAGACATACTTAGTTATGTCAGTTTCTTTATCTCGATAAGCAAAAATTAATTGATAAGAAGATAGTGCAAAAGAAATTGTACAATTTAAATCTTGCTCAAAAGATAAAGTATCAATTTTTTTTCTCAAATTTTCCTTATCCAAACACATCCACATACAATCATAGGATTTTTCTTTATCTGCTGATTTTATTATGGGATGTATTTCTAATTTTTCCATAAAATTCACGACATAAGCACTATCAATACCAGATATTTCCACCTGATTTAAATCATGATAGTCATAATTCCCTTTATCATCGTAACAAGAAAAACATAAGCAGGGAATCAATACAATAATAAATAAATATACAAATTTCATAATTAAGTCATTTAAGGGAATACTACTTCAAAACCATTTTCATCTCGTAAAGGCGGATTATTTTTAGGATCTGCGTTGTATTTTTCCAACTCCTTCTTGATTTTTTTCAAATAAAAATCTCTGATAGCAGCATATTCAAAGCCACCTTTTATATAACGCTTTATACAATCGTTATCCCATTTTTCTCCTGTTACATTAATCATGAACCGATGTTTCACCTCTGACCATGGGCCGATAAATCTGGAGCAGTAATAATTGTTGTCCTTCCACTGAGTGGGACGTTCCAATTTATCTGAAATCACTATTCTTTTCGTTAAATAATCGATAGAAGCTGTTCCAAAATCACTCGATGGCAACAAATGCAATTTTAAAACATAAGCGTTTTTCTTTAAATTAGAATCATCTCTTTTCACAACTACACGCAAATTCAATTGATTATGATTCGCTAGTAATGTAGCTTCATTATTTACACAATCTAATATTTCAAAATGCTTACCGGCAACTGCGGGATATTCCATATCTACATAATTAGAATCTACTATTTTTTGCGGATCATCCTCACTATACACATATTTCCACTCTTTCAAAATCTGTTCAAACTTAACAGTCCTACTAAAATCAACTACTTCACCAACGGACATTATACCGATGTTTAAAGTATCAACTTGCTTATCATCTGTAAAATAAGCAAAAGTATACACCTCATCTGTTTTAGTGGCAAACTGTACCATGTTATTCCCTTCGTATGACATATAATCTGAGGTACAACTTGAAATCAGCCACAGAACAAATATTATCCCTAAGAAATATTTTAATCTCATATCATTGTTCTTTTTATCAATTACTCATTATATTTAATCTCGTTTTTAGGCAGAGGCAACACATAAACACTCTCACTTCCAGCTATATTACTCCACATAATCGTTTCATCGTTACGTCTTTTATACTGATAGAATTGTTGACCCTCTCCGTAAAATTCTTTATTATACTCATCTGCAACAAATTTGTTTTTCTTATTAACATCTGCACCGGTCATATCTAAAGACATATTACGGGCATGCACCAATTCATCTATCAAAGGCTGGTAGACAGTAGCATCATCGCTGCATTCAATTGCAATTAGATACATTTCATACAAACGTATAAGAGGAATTTGTTCCTTGGAGACATGTACTGCGTCCCCTTGCTTATATTTCATCAATACAAAACGTGTTGAAGAAGTTTCCTTTATCTGCTTCCACAATTCTGCTTTTCTGATATCAGTGACATCATTTTGGAACAAATCACCCTCTATCAAACTCTTTGTTTGCTGAACTCCACCTCCACGATAAAAATACTCTTCTGTAATTTCTTCCAAATCATACACATGCATAGAGAAAAGATGCTCGGAACTAGCTATAAAATCCTTATTTGTAAAATCCACACTTTGACTCAATTTAAATTTCTCTCCTGCAATCACTTTGCCTGCATATTCGGCTGCCTTTTCCTTATTTTGAATCCATAAATAAAATCTGGCCTTTAAGGCTAACACAGCCCAATAATTCATACGGTTTTGCCTATAAGCAAAGAAATCATCTTCAATACCTTTATGCTCTATTTTATTTAAAAGAGCTTCTGCATCATTTAAATCCTTCTCCAAAAAAGCAATATATTCTTGCCATGTATGCATCGGCAGATTATCGCGAGAAACCTTTTGAGCATATGCCAATATCTTTGTATCAGTCTGTTTACCCGGTATAGGACCATACAAACGCAACAAATCAAAGTGCAGAAATGCACGCAAGCCCAAAGCTTCGCCCTTTACCATATCATATAAATCAGCTGATAATACCCCATTATCTACAAAAGACAACAAATTATTGATATTGACAATTGTATTATAAAAGGAAGTATATATACCGTCTATTAATTCCTCGACAGAGGCATTTTTATAGTCAAACATACTCGTATAGCCTTCGGTACTTGATTTATTTACCTTCCAATGCTGAGCCAGATTTTCAGTAAAATCCATTGTCAGGGACTTGCCATAAAGTTTTTTATCCTTCATCTGTATATAGACTCCTGTGAGAGCATTTTTAAACCCGTTTTCGGTTGAAAACATCTCTGCTTGCTCCACTCTGCTTGTCGGCTTTACATCCAACCAATTGCTACATCCTACAAACAGTAAGATATAACAGCTTAATATGCAATATGTAAATTTCTTCATATCATTTTATATTAGAAAATTGCTGAAAGAGAGAAAGTAAATCTCCGAGAAAATGGATAAACAATACCACGTTCCTGCTTGATTGTAGAAACACGGAATAAATTATCCGTACTAAAAGCTACAGACAAATGCTGCATTCCCAAATATGACTTAACCCATTTCTGTGTGAAATCATATTTCAATTGAACATTCTGACATTCCAACGTATTCTCTTTCTGAACGAAACGAGAAGTCATTTGTGTAGCTGTCTTATCTTTAATATCTTTGAAGAATGTACGGTCACCAGGATTTCTCCAACGCTCATCGTATACACGTTTATCAACATTGTACAAAACATTAGCATTTTCCACTCTATCAATCAATGTCGAATTATACAAATGCCCACCCAAACGATATCCAAATGACAGGTTGACACTCAAATCCCTCCAAGTAAACATTGTATTAATATTTCCCCTATATTTAGGCTCTTCCACACCGCAAGCTCTTTTATCGCGGGCATCCCATACATACGTCACATTACCGAAACGATCCAAATACAATTCCTTTCCTGTACTTGGGTCAATTCCCAACGAAGGAGCCACATAGATTGTCCTTAAAGCTTCACCCTCACGATACAAAAAGTTAGGATTCGAACCGCCTTTTGCCTCCAACTCTTCATTTGCTATTTTCAAAGCATCAGAAATTTTAACAATTTCATTCTTTTCATAAATCATACTTGCAGATAACGACCATATTATATTCTTTTCTGTATTTCGAATCAAAAAGCCCGAAGCAGATAATTCCAAACCAGAATTCCTTACTTCACCAATATTAGCCGTATAACTAGGGAATCCATTTGCCAATGGCAAATACATCTCAGACAGTAAATTGTCTGTTGTATTTCTATAAAGATCTGCATTTACTTTTAACCTATTATTTAAAAACGCTAACTCAAGGCCGACGTTCCACTTATTAGTACGTTGCCATTCTAAATCCTCATTAGCCAATCCCATCAAGTGCGAACCAAACCAATAACGGTATCTATCTTCCGTAAAATATTCATACATAGCTAATGCTTGATAAGCATTAAAATTTACCGCACCAGTCACAGCATATGAAGCACGTAATTTCAATCTATCAAGCCACTCTACATTTTCCAAAAATCTTTCATTATGAATATTCCATCCCAAGCCTAAAGAATAAAAAGGTGCAAAACGTTTAGAACTTCCAAATTGAGAGGCTCCATCAACACGATATGCGAAATCCGCAAAATATCGGTTGTCATAAATATAGTTCAAGTTTCCAGTTATGCCCAAACGTCTGTCAACAGATTCCAAACCACTCGGTTTTGAATCTTTCTCATATTGCAAGGCCATAGACAACATTTTCAAATTTGCCTGTGGAAATCCCTCCATCGTAAATGAATATGATTTAGATTCAGACTGTGCTAAATTATAGTTTAAACCCACATACAATTCATGTTTTTCCATAAATGTACGTGCATAACTTAAAGTAACATCCCAATCATAACTAAATCCCTTACCAGAAGAATAGACATATTTACCTTTTCTAAATATCTCTGCATCAGAATAATCTTTAAAGTCGGTATGTTCTGCAGGTTTAAAATTATCAGCATCATTTATTGTTTTAGACAGACCAATTCTTGAACGCAAAGTTACCCCTTTCCATGGATTCCATTCAACAGCAAAATTATTAGTAATTGTTGTCGTTGTTTTCTTATTAACCAAGTCCAAAGCCGCATTATATAACGGATTCTCTGGTCCTGGATTAAATAAATCATTTTTTTCTTCCAACTCTTTCAATATTTTACCGTCTTCATCAACACCTGTCCAATAAGGATTTAATGACACATATTGATCAAAAGATCCATAAGGTGATTCATTTGATTCACTTAAACCTACTTCTAAGTTATTTCTAAATAATAAAGTTCCATATTCGTATAACAAATCAACATTTCCATTAAATGTCTTACGATCAGATCCCTTCATAACACCCTTGATATCATTATACTGAGCAGATGCAGAATAACGGAATCCACCATCACCACCTCCTTCCAGACGCAAATTATGTTTATGACCGACGCCTGTACGCAATGGTTTTGATAACCAATAAGTATCCACACCCCTTTCAACCGCCTCCTTAATTTTTGTATAGCGCTCTTGCAAACGCATCACTTCACTTGAGAACGTTCCGTTATATAATCCAGCATCAACTTCTAACTGCAATTTTTCTCTCGCATCTAATACATCATAATCCGTCAAATCCGGTACTTCAATATTCACACTTCCTCTATATGACAAACGTAATTTACCAACCTCAGGACGCTTTGTTTCTATCACAACTACACCATTAGCACCTCTAGAGCCATATATCGCTGTAGCAGAACCATCTTTTAATAAGGTAATTGAACTAATATCCTCATCATTCAAATCCAACATTCGAGATAAAGATATCTCAAAACCATCTAAAATAATTAATGGAGTATTCAAATCCACCTTTGTTTCATTTTTCAAATCTTCTACAGTGGGTAAACTTGATGTACCTCGGATTTGAACTTCCGGTAAATGATTTGGATCAGATCCATATATATTATTTTCAACAATATTAAATGTCGGATCAATATTTTTCAATGTTGACAATAAATTTCTTCCACGAAAAGTTTTTAACTCTTTCTCGCTAATTGTGGAAACAGAACCTGTAAAACTCTCCCGAGATTTTTTAAAAATACCAGTTACAACAACATCTTCTAATTCATTCACTGCCACTTTCATCACAACCTCCAACTCTGGAACGTCTTTTCTCGCATCAATAGATAATTCCTTTTGTTCCATTCCTATCATCGTAAACAACAACACATGTCGTTGGGCAGGAACTGTAAAGAAAAATTTACCATCAGCATCTGTCGCAGAACCTAATTGAGTACCTTTAATCATTACAGTCACCCCAGGTAAAGGCAAACCTTTTTCATCAATTACACGACCTTTTATTGCTATAGAATTTTGTTGTTGAGCAACAATATTGCGTTCTTTTACCACAATAACTCCTTCACTTTTTTCAAATTCCAAATTTGTAGATTCAAAAATACGGCTTAAAGCATCCTCAACAGAAAGTTGCTTCAAAGTTAAATTTTCACAACGAATATTTTTCAATAAATTTTCATTGTAAAGGATTCTTACCCCAGTTTGATCTTTAATCTTCATCAGAACATTACTCAACGATTCTGAATTTATTTCCAAATTTACTCTTTCATGTTGAGCATAAACTGATGCCTGCACCGAAAATGTCAACAGCACAATCAAAAAACAAGTCAAGCGCATCACTAAAAAGAGCTTTTTCTGTAGAATAGATGATATATTATCACCTAATCGACTTTTTCTCATAAAGTTGTTATGCATACTATTAGTATTAAGTTAATAAATAAATTGATAATTATATTACCTAGATTTTTTCTCTTGAATAAACACCATTTTACCTTTCACTTCAAAATGTACATTTGCTCCCATCTCAAATAATCGAAGAAATGCATATATATCTGTATATTTATCTAAATTACCAGAAAATTCTAATTTTTTCAACTTTTCATTCTCAAAGATGAAGTCAAGATCGTACCAACGAGACAAAATAAGCATAATTTTTTCCAAAGATTCTCTCTGAAAAGCCAACCGATTTTCCTTCCAACTTATAAAATAATCCACATTTACTTTTTGCACAAGTGTTTGACCATACTCATTTCCCCATGTTGCCTGCTCACCAGGATTCAATGTTATTACCTGATTATTTTTGTTTTCAAACAACACCTTTCCTTCCACAAGTGTTGTTGCAACAACAGCTTCTTCAAGATAACATTTCATATTAAATTCTGTCCCCAACACTTTCACTTTCCCCAACAACGTCTTAACAATAAAGGGAGAATGAGTGTTTTTTGCAACATTAAAATAAGCCTCCCCTCTCAATTGGACTTCACGATATTCTTTAGAAAAAACAACAGGAAATTCTATCCATGAATCAGAATTCAACCAAACTTCAGTCCCATCCGATAATTTCAACATATACATACCACCACGAGGCACTTCTATTCGATTTATAATCAAAGAATCAAATGAATCTTCATTCACTGAAGAGTATTTTAACCCACAAGAATCCACCGTAACCAATGCCGCATCTCCTTCTTGTAAATACCGTGCATCTTTCCCCAAAACTACTTTTTGCCCATCAGAACGAATCAACAAAGCCTTTTTATCAACAGGTTGTATCTCTGAACAAACAACCTCCAAAGAAGGGATCGGCTTCTTTTCAATTGTCAACAACAATATACATACAACAATAGCACATGCAGCAGAACTTATCCATACACCTATTCGCATCCACCTATTCCACATATTCCGCTTTTTCATATCTAAAAATGCCTTCTTGGCATTGAAACGCTTTCTACTCTCCAAACATTTTTCCAGATATTCAGAATCCTGCAACTTATCTACAATAGCTTTAAGTTGCTCGTCCTTACACATAACATCCGTTTCATCCAACAAAGAAGATGTTAATCTATCAACAACAAATTTAGACTTATTATATATATCCTCCCATTTCATTTTAGGTACATAAAAAATACAATAACATACACCTAGAAAAAAGAAATGGGTGACAAGATAAATAAAAAATTTTCTCAGTAATTATACAAACAACATACTTATTACTACAACCCATAAATCATCAAGTTGTTCACGCACAAATGCATATGCTCTTTTTTTCTGCGTTTTTACAGTATTTTCAGATATATTCATTTTATCTGCAATTTCCTTCACCCTTTCACCTTTCATGCTGCGCAATAAAATTTGTTTCTGCTGCTCCGGCAAATGTGAAATTACTGAATAAAATCGAGTAATGGCTTCCTCTTCCAAAGCCATTTCCACTCCATCTGACTCTTGTATCTCAGCAATCCAAGATTCATGAATTTTTTTAGCACGTTGTTTATCACGAATATAATTAAGTGAGGTATTATAAACAGAATGATATAAATAAGCAGTAATAACCTTTATTTCATTAAAATGAAGATTTGAATGCCAAAGCTTGATTAATATATTTTGCACAATATCTTCAGCTACTTGTGCATCACCTATAATTTTTGTAGAATAACTGCATAATGGAGCGTAGAAATAATCGTACAATTCAGCCCATGCTTGCTCTTCTTTACGATTAACTCCATCCAAAAAACACCTATATTCCATTTTATTTCCCTTAAATCAAAATCTATATGTCACTTCCCGACATAACATATACTGCTATTCAGTATCGACATCCTATTTCTTTATATATTTACGCTAAAGGTAACTATTTCCCAATGTATATCACACAAATATTCACAATTAATTTAAACAAGAAAATACCTACTAAATAAAATCAGAATACCTGACTTCAGATTCTTTTCATTCCCCCAAAGCTATACTATTCCTCAAAAATAATATATTTTTAGAAAAAAATCATTACACTTTATTCACATTTCCCAACAAAGGAAACAATTAAAAAGAATCAAATAAAGAATAATACTACACATACAATAAATCAAAGCATACAAAATCAAATACAATTAAACTTGCACCATACATACATATTCGGTTATATCAATAATAGGAAGTATACTTCCTGCTGCATTTACGGCTTTCATAAATTCAAGACATTCATGTTGCGTCATTTTCTTTCTACAATAAGCATAATACAGGAAGTCAAGAGTTGTCAGATAAGTAATATTATTTTGAGAACAATATTCTTTTATATCTTTTAAATTACTACTTCCTAAAACATCTTGATTATCCCTACAATAAATCATACAAGCACTTTCTCCTTGTCCTAATTTACGTTGCAACAAAAAATATTCTTTCACAGATGCTCCTTTAGGAGAAAAAGGTTTCCTTTCTTAATTTAGAAAAATAACAAAAATAATTATCTATAAAATCCCGAGTTTTAGAGTTCTTTGAAATTTCATTATAAACCACATCCAATATGATATATTCATATTCTGGAAATATATCAGGCAATAAAGAAAAGCAATCTGCTTTAATAAAATGAATAATTACATCAGCATCGAGTACTATTTTCGTTTTCTTGCGTTCCATTAACACCTATTTTACTTAGCAACTCCATATAATGACTTTCTGAAATCTTCTCACGATCGAATAAATTACGAGCCTTTTCTCCAAAATCACCTATCACCAATCCTTCATTTGCGGTCTCATACAAAGCTGTATCATATCCAAAACACCTTGCAGAATATTTTACTTTTATCTCTGCAAGTGTAGAATAAGTCGCCTCATTAATAATTCCCATATTTAACAATCTATACAACAAAGCCGAACGAGATACAGAGAAATAATGTTCTAACCTTAATACTGTTGCAATGGAAACATCTTTAGTATTCAACTCACATTCCGGTATAAGCTTACAAATACCAGACCGAGGCATCAATAAAGAAGCAGCAAACATATCCGCACTCTGCTCTATAAAATTCTTACTACATCCAGGATTACATTTATGTGGAGTCGGCTTTTCTTCTACAAACAAATGATATAATTCGTGTGCAATCGTAAAATGTTGTCTTCCTCTTGGTTGATTAGAATTAATAAGCCTAAATTCCGCAGCATTTTAGTTTAACTTATTTTATAAGTACCTGAGCAACA
>CAMDJC010000017.1:0-56314 GCA_945900015.1 uncultured Odoribacter sp.
AAGATAACACAACTATAAGATAAATATAATAACTTGTTATCTTTGTCTTATAGTTATCATATATTTAAGTTGAAGATATATAGGCTGTTGAAGTGTCATACACGAAACAAATAAATAAATGCAAAAAGTAAGGGTTTCGATACCATTCACAAATAAAATTTGTAACTTTGCGCAAAATGGAAGAGAAAGAAAATAATATTAAACCCCGACATACTTTGTTCAGCAAGATTCTGAACAAATATACTATTACGTTTCTTATTTTCCTTGTTTGGTTGGCTTTTTTCGACCATAACAATCTAGTTGAGAAGTGGCAATTGAACAAAAAAATAGCAACTCTAAAAAAGGAGAAATCATATTATCAAGAAAAAATTGAAGAAGATACCCGCAAAATCAAGGAATTGTTGAGCAGCAAAGAAAACCTGGAAAAGTTTGCGAGAGAACAATATTTGATGAAAAAAGCAAATGAGGATATCTTTGTCATTGTAAATGATTAATAACGTGGGAAGAATTCTAGCCATCGACTATGGAAAAAAGAAAGTGGGAGTAGCTGTCAGTGACCCTTGCCAGATTATTGCAACCGGATTACAAACAGTTCCTTCTCATACTATCTTTCAATTTTTGGAAAGTTACATTGCCCATGAATCTGTAGACCTTTTTGTCGTTGGCCATCCCAAGCAAATGGATAATACAGACTCAGAAAGCATGACATACATCAAACCCTTTTTGACTGCCCTTAAGCGGAAGTTTCCCAGCATCCCCATTGTCATGTATGATGAACGGTTTACTTCTGTGCTTGCCCATAAAGCATTGATTGAGGGAGGCGCAAAAAAGAAAACAAGACAGAATAAAGCATTGATTGATACAATGAGTGCTACGATTATTCTTACATCCTATCTGGAACAACAACGAAATTTAAATCAATAAATTAATAAGATATGTTTTTACCAATTGTAGTATACGGTCATCCCATTCTTCGTAAAATCTCAGAGGATATCACTATGGATTACCCGGACTTGGAAAAGTTCATCAATGATATGTTTTATACAATGGATGAAGCAGACGGAGTCGGATTGGCAGCACCGCAAGTGGGACGTAACATACGTCTGTTTACCGTGGACGGCAGTGCATTCGCAGAGATGGATCCCACATGCGAAGGATTCAGAAAAGTATTTATCAACGCACATATTACAGAACGCTGGGGTGATGAAGTGTGCCGGACAGAAGGGTGTTTGAGTGTGCCCGGAATTCACGAAGACGTAAAACGCTTTGACAATATCAAAATGAGCTACATGGACGAAAAAGGCGAACAATACGAAACAACCTTTTCCGGAATCAAAGCATGGATTATCCAACATGAATACGACCATTTAGAAGGCACTCTTTTTACAGACCATTTATCTGCACTGAAAAAAAGACTATTAAAAAACAAATTGACAAACATCAGCTTAGGCAAATTCAAACCCACTTACCGGGTGATTCTACCAAAATAAAAGCCCATGTTTGTTTTAATATAAAATTTGTCCGTAGACATGCGGACAAATTTTTGTCATGTACAACCCTCAAATATCCAGCCAAAAATCACCTTTTTTATACCTGCTCTTATTTCTCATTGCCGGTATAATAAGTTGTCGGTACTTTACGTTACCGACTATCACATTTTTAGCAATACTCTTCACAACAGGAATAGCTTTCAAATTATCTAAAACAGGAACTGATATTTGCCTACTAATCACTTTTTTCTGCTTAGGCAATGTCATCTCAAGCAATACTCCCGCACCCGTCTATCCGGATAAACCCATTCTATTAAAGACACGTTGCGAACAAGTTCTAACCGGTAACAATTACATTCTATCAGCTCTAGGGAATCGATTTCATTTAAGCCATTTCCATACAGATTCCACTTACCAAGTTGGGGACTCACTGGTTTTCTATGCACGGATATTTCCTTTTAGAGACAATGCCAACACTCATGAATTCAGCTACTCTCAATACATGAGCCAACAGTCTGTACACTATCGTCTACAACCAACAAGCCATATACAAAAAACAGGGCATTCAATCACTCTTCATTCTTTTTTCGAACGACAACGTACACATTTGTTAGAAAAAACAACGATTCTGGCATCAGACTCAATATGCTCCATGCTAATGAATGCTCTTTGTCTAGGATATAAGAACGATTTAGATCCAGACTTACGCAATCTATTTATCAAAACAGGAACAATTCACCTGTTGGCAGTTTCCGGCTTACACGTTGGGATTATTTATCTATTAATCATTTTTATCCTCAACAGACTACAGCTCCACGGTCCCAAAAGTTCTCTACTGGCACTACCTCTACTCTGGAGCTATGCCATACTGACCGGCTTGTCCCCTTCTGTTGTCAGAGCCACACTACTTTTATCCTTTATTAATATAGGCAAAGCAATATCACGCAACTATAATCCTATCAACATTCTCTCAGCCTCAGCGTGTCTGACATTAATAGTACAACCCTCTGCTCTATATTCTCTGAGCTTTCTCTTGTCCTATAGTGCCTATTGTGGCATTTTGATTTTGTATCCCTATCTGTACGAACTGCCAGGCAGATTACCTAAATTCCCCTCTATAATTTATTCTTACTGCTGCCTTGCCATTGCAGCCCAACTTCCCACACTTCCCATCAGTGCCTATTTTTTTCACACAGTCAATATCAATGGTTTTCTTGCCAATCTAGTCGCAGTACCTTTGACCACTCTTTTACTATATTGCTCTGCTATATGTCTTATATTACCTTGCAGCATCGGATTCTATATCATACCTATATGCAAATTATTATGCAACACCCTAATCGATTTT
The DNA here is from genome assembly GCA_945900015.1 of uncultured Odoribacter sp. Classification (GTDB taxonomy): domain Bacteria; phylum Bacteroidota; class Bacteroidia; order Bacteroidales; family Marinifilaceae; genus Odoribacter. Next base: position 2,839 of record CAMDJC010000017.1, read on the forward strand.
TTGCAATGGATAAGTCCTTATATTATCAATCTCCAAAACCTATTCCCATCCGGATTCGGCATCATCATTATATACGGAGTTCTATTCTCCCTCATCGGCTACCTGCTTTTACACAAAAAAATGCTTCTACACACAACAGCAGCCTTTCTGCTATTGCTTTTATTATTCTGCACTTGCAATAACTTTCATCTCTCTCATCAAAAAGAAATTGTCATATTCCATTATCCCCGACATTCTGCGATTCTACTGAATCACAACGGCTTTTACCTTCCGCTTAAAACAACTTCTGATACCTCCTCCCATATGCAACCCTATATACTTTATAATAAACTAAAGCCACTCCCCGTTTCGCACGGAATATTAAACGAAGACATATTATGGCAACCGCCATATCTTTATTATTACGGAGACACCATCTTACTGCCTTCTCCCAGCTTGCCTATACAAAGTTCCGGCAACACCCTAATTATCACAGAAAACCAGACTCCACAACAAGTATTTGCAGTTTATCCTGCTCTTCCATACCTTCAAAATATCATTTTAGACGGTTCTAATTCATTTTATAATATTCGCCTCTGGACTAACTTCTGTAAAAAACATAACCTCATTTGCCACAATACTCCAGACGAAGGCGAGATACATCTTCACTGAAATTAAACATTATATCCAAGACAAATATTATTATTTTGCTAAATTTGCACTTCAAACATCGAATTGCATAGAAATGAATATTGTTATAGCAGGAGCAGGTTCTGTTGGTACGCATCTGGCAAAGATGCTCAGTCGGCAGGAACACAATATTATGCTGATTGATACAGATCAGGAGAAGCTGGAAGAATTGGAAAGTCAATTAGACATACTTTCTGTGGTCGCTTCATGCACCTCTATCGGAGCTTTAAAAGATGCCGAAGTGGGGAAGTGCGACTTGTATATTGCAGTAAATCCTTTAGAAGAATTAAATATTAATTCTGCAATTCTTGCCAAAAAGTTGGGTGCCAAACGTACAATTGCGAGAGTCAACAACAGTGAATACCTGGAAACTGGAAATGCGGAATATTTACGTTCCATCGGTATAGACTCATTAATCTATCCCGAACGACTCGCAGCCGAAGAGATTGTTGCATCACTAAAATTAACCGGCACTCGGCAAATGCATGAATTCTCAGACGGACGGTTACAACTACTCGGTATCAAACTGTGGGAGAATGCCCCTATTCTCAACCACACATTAATCAAAATGGCACAAATATACGGAGCAGACCAATTTCGCATCGTTGCCATCAAACGACACAACCATACCATCATTCCCCGTGGTAATGACGAATTACAATATGGCGATTTAATTTTTATTGTTACTCGCCCTTCATATATTACCAAGGTATTCTCACTTTGTGGGAAAGAGCCTTTTGAAATAAAAAACATCATCATTGTCGGTGCTTCACGCATTGGAATCAAGGCGGCATCATTACTTGAAAAAAATTACAATGTAAAAATCATCGAGAAAGATCGAGAAAAGTGTATTCAATTAGCAGACAAACTTAAATCAACTCTCATAATCAATGGAGATGGACGAGATTTAAATCTATTGCGTGAAGAGGGTATCCGTAATATCGACGCATTTATCAGCGTCACCGGTTCGTCTGAAACAAACATTTTGTCCTGCTTGCTAGCAAAAAAAATGGGGGTTAAAAAAAGTGTCGCCGAAGTCGAAAACATTGATTATATTGATTTAGCTGAGAATATCGGCATAGGAAGCCTTATCAACACCAAATTAATAGCTGCCTCGCACATCTACCGCTACACTATGAATGTTGATGTCAAGCACTTGAAATTCTTGACTTTTTCAGAAGCAGAAGTTTTTGAATTGGAAGCAAAGCCTGGCTCAAAGATTACAAAACACATGCTAAAAGACATCAATTTTCCAGACAATGCTACCGTAGGAGGTGTATTTAGAGGCAATGAAACCATCATCGCCAAGGGTGATGTACAAATTCAAGCCGGAGATAATGTCGTTGTATTTGCACTTCAAAGTGCTATAAAAAAAGTTGTCAAATATTTCCAATAAAATAGCGTAATGATAAACTTTCGTTTTATCACAAATTTAATGGGTAAATTATTGCTGCTTGAAAGTGCGTTCTTATTTATCTGCATCATCATGGCAGCAATCTACGGAGAAAGCGATTTACTTGCCTTTGTCTATACAACAGCAATCACCCTTATTACGGGAGGTGCCATTTGTGCATTTGTCAAAGTAAAGGATCGGATTCTAGCCAAGAAAGACGGTTATTTCATGGTCACAATGGTTTGGATCGTTTTTTCTGTATTTGGCTGCTTGCCGTATATTTTTGGAGGTACGCTCACCTCTTTCATCGATGCATTCTTTGAGACCATGTCCGGTTTCACAACCACAGGTTCTTCTGTCATTCCCGATGTAGAAATTGTACCACATGCCACCCTTTTCTGGCGCTCGCTCACACATTGGCTTGGCGGTTTGGGTATTATCATGCTCTTTATTGCGGTACTGCCTAGCCTTGGCATAGAAAGCCGAGATTTATATGTTGCAGAAACCACCGGTCCTACACACAGCAAAGCCTCCTTTACCTTTACCGGAACAGCCAGAAAGATGTGGATATTATACGTTATACTCACATTACTGCAAAGTGTATTGATGTGCCTCGGAGGTATGGATGTATTCGACAGCGTTTGTCATGCAATGTCAACAATGGCCACAGGGGGGTTCTCCACAAAATCCAACAGCATAGCCTATTGGGACTCTGCATACATACAATATGTGATTATCATATTCATGTTTATTGCCGGCATTAACTTTGGTTTAGTATTTACAGCTATCAAAGGAAATTGGCGCAAACTGATTAAAGACAATGAATTTCAACAATATCTGCTCATCACAATTGTCGCCAGTATCATTATTGGCATTGGTCTATATGCCAGCAACTGGGGCAGCTTTGAAAAAAGTTTTCGTGATGCAATATTCCAAGTTGTGACTATTATAACCACAACCGGTTTTGCCACAGCAGACTATCTTTTGTGGCCACCATTACTTGGTCTTATTCTCTTTCTTCTTTTCTTCGCCGGAGCCTCTGCCGGTTCAACTGCCGGAGGATTCAAAATAGTGCGAGTTTACCTTTTATTCAAGAACTCCTTTACAGAATTAAAGCGCATCATTCATCCCAATGGCATTATTACGGTCAAATACAATGGCAAAAGTGTACATCCGGACATTATGACAAGTATTATGGGATACGCTATCTTATACATGATACTTTTTGCTATCGGCAGTCTTATCATGACTCTTTTTACCGAAGACATCATCACCGCCTGCAGCTCTGTTATCACTTGTATGAGTAACGTTGGTCCTGGTTTTGGAAGTATCGGACCTATGTTTACATTTGCACATCTAAACGAATTCGCCAAACTGTTCCTAGCTCTATTAATGCTAATAGGACGTTTAGAGATATTTACCGTTATGGTACTATTTACGAAGGCATTTTGGAAACGCTGATAAAAACAAGCCATCACTTTATGCAGATAGCCTGGATTCAAATTATCATTTAACAATCAATACCTTTACGAGATAGAACACCATTCTTATAATAGTGTTTGATTTCGCACATATCTGTTACAACATCGGCAATATCAATCAGCTCCTGCGGGGCATAGCGCCCTGTAATAATAATTTCAGCCTCTGAATTACGTACCTGCAGATCCTGCACTACTTTATCCACCCTCAGCAATCCTAAAGACAATGCTATAGTCAGCTCATCAAAAACCAAAACATCCCATTTCCCTGACTGCAACACTTCCATACAATGCTTCCATCCTTTCTGTGCCATTAAAATATCTTCCGTCGCAATAGCTCCATCGAAACAACAGCCATTTCCCAATTGTTCAATACACAAAGAGCCAAAAGAAGCATCTGCATCATCCAACAAATCTACCAAACGGGTTTCACTATAACACATAGACTTCACAAACTGTCCTATATAGACATTACACCCAGCGCAAATAGCCCGCAAAGCCAAACCAAAAGCAGCAGTCGTTTTACCTTTTCCATTACCCGTATATATATGAATATATCCCTGCCGCATAATATAAGTATAGAATATTAATTTATTTCAGTTCTCCTATTCCCTGGCGGATAATTTCAATATCCCCCTTAGAACAATCAACGACCGTTGAAGCAACATTATGACCATATCCTCCATCAACAACTAAATCAACCAACTTTTCGTATTTTTCATGAATCAATTCCGGATCTGTCATATATTCTACCACATCATCATCCGATTTGACCGAAGTTGTTAACAAAGGATTACCCAACTCTTCAACAATAGCTTTAACGATAAAATTATTCGGAATACGAATACCTATTGTCTTTCGCCGATTCATCATTACATTGGGCAATTTATTTGTTGCCGGCAAGACAAAAGTAAAAGGACCTGGCAAATTGCGTTTCATCACTTTAAATACATCATTCGTCACTTTTGCATATGTAGCAATATTAGACAAATCCTGACATATCATGGAAAAGTTTGCTTTCTCTGGCTTTACCCCTTTCAATTGACAAACCCTTTGCACTGCTTTCATGTGATTAATATCACACCCTATTGCATATATTGTATCTGTCGGATAAATGATTAAGCCACCATCCTTTAAGATATCAACAATTTTGAGGATATCCCTTTGATTAGGGTTATCCTCAAATAATTTAATTAACATACCGGAAAATTAACCGTTTACTTTTTTATAATCTTCCAAGAATTTAGCCAAACCGATATCAGTCAACGGATGGTTCAGCAAACCTTTAATTGCAGACAACGGACATGTAGCAACATCAGCACCCACTTCAATACACTGAATAATATGCTGTGTTGTACGGATTGAAGCTGCTAATACTTGAGTTTGGAAGCCATAATATGTATACATATCAACAATTTTGCCAACTAACTCTATGCCATCGCTTGTTATGTCATCCAAACGTCCTACAAACGGAGAAACATAGGTTGCTCCAGCTTTAGCAGCCAACAAAGCTTGTCCCGGAGAAAATACCAATGTACAATTTGTGCGAATTCCCTTGTCGGTAAAATATTTAATCGCCTTGATTCCGTCAGCGATACAAGGAACTTTCACCACAATATTCGGATGCAACTTAGCTAACTCTTCTCCTTCTTTAATCATTCCCTCATAATCCGTAGCAATCACTTCCGCACTGACATCACCATTGACAATATTACAAATCTCCACATAATGTTTTTTGCAATTTTCAGCACCTTTAATGCCCTCTTTTGCCATTAATGAAGGATTTGTTGTTACACCGTCCAATACTCCCATTTCATTAGCTTCCCGGATTTGCGCCAGATTAGCTGTGTCTATAAAAAACTTCATAATCTCAAATATTTTGTAGTTTACTATTACGAAACAAAAATAAAATATTCTGCACAATAAAACTAACTTTACTCCTTACATTTTCATCACTTTTGATTATTATGGTAAAAAAATTAATTTTGTCTGCTTTATCAAAATCAATCATACTCAACACATATTAGTCTATTATGACTTTAACTCAAATATTGTTATTAATAATACTAGGACTGCTATCAGGATTCATCAATATGTTTGCAGGAGGAGGTTCTATGCTAGTTGTACCCTTCCTCATATTTTTAGATCTACCTGCAAATATGGCTAATGCAACAAACCGCGTAGCAATTTTTTTACAAAATATTGTTTCAACAACAACATTCAAACAAAAAAAGATCCTAGATTTCAAAACTGATTATAAACTGCTTATTCCCACCAGCCTAGGATGTGCTATCGGGGCATATACAGCAGTTGATACCCAAGACGATATTTTAGAAAAAGTAATTGGAGGACTACTGATTATCATGTTTTTCATGGTGCTACTAGATCCCAGCTCATGGATAAAAACAAATATCGAACATGCAAAAGCCAAAAATCCAATCCTACGCTTCATTATTTTCTTGGGCATTGGTTTCTATGGAGGATTTATTCAAATTGGTGTTGGCTTCTTTATGCTCGCAGGCCTTGTATTAGGCTGCGGTTTTGATCTTTTAAAAGCAAACGCTTTAAAAGTATTTCTAATCCTGATTTACACTTCCATTGCGCTTATTATCTTCTCCAATCATGGATTGATCAATTGGCAAATAGGATTCATTCTATCTTGTGGTAATATGGCCGGTGCCTGGATAGGAGCACGACTTAGTGTAAAATGGGGAGCACGCTACATTCGCTACATACTCCTCATTTCACTGATTCTTGTCGCACTAAAATTATGGGGAGTATTCTAATTTATGACTTAAAAAATGTTGACAGAATATCCAATACAATAGGTTTCAAACCACTGAAGAAAAATTCAACAGCTATCACCATCACTATTAATCCCATCAAACGCATCATCACATTATTTCCAGTTTCACCCAACAACTTAATTATTCGAGACGAACTTCTCAAAATACAATATACTAAAGAAATCACAACCACGACAGCAAAAACCATCATCAACTTCATCTCCCAACCTGCTGCTTTATGCCACAAAACAATGGCATTGGTTATTGTACCAGGACCACATAACATCGGTATTGCCAAAGGTGTCACAGAAATATCATTTACATAGCTCTTCACCTCCGACTCTTTCACTTTTGTTTTTACTAATCGCGCCTGCAACATATCCATTCCCATTATTAAGAATATAATACCTCCGACAATTCGCAAACTATCTATCGAAATGCCAAAAAAACGGAATAGAAAATCTCCCGAAATAGCAAACATCATCATAATCAAAAATGACACCAAAGATGCTCGCAAGGCTACTCTTTTACGCTCTGCCTCATCCAACTCCATTGTCATAGTCATAAAAACAGGCATCGCTCCTAAAGGATTCGTCAATGTAAAAAATGACGTAAAACACAATAAACCAAAGGTTAACAACTCATTCATAATTATTGATTTTTAACTAGCCGCAAAGATAGACATTCAAAATATAATTCCAATATCCAATATTACAATTCAGAACAAGAAATAATATTTCTTCACGCAACCATTCATCATTTTCTTCGTCTTATAAACGAAAACAGAAAGAATAGTAAAATGAAGAATAATAAAATTTCGCGCAAAAACATTGATAGAATACATTGGGTCTTATTTATCATCATTGTTGTTTTATTCGCAAATCATGAGGCCAACCGCCTACATCAACAGCAGCCTGATTTAGCAAAAAACATACATGATACTGAAAAGACCATCAGTGTCAGTTCCTTTTTCCCTATGCAAGCAAATCGCTGAATAAAAATCTTTCCCCTTAAAAGAAAGATAATCGCAATGTCTGAAGCAATTAAAAATTAAGTACGCACTCAAACGAGTAAGTACAGAATTTAAAGATTATACATTGACATCATGGGAGTCTTTATTTGGGCAATTATATTGCTATTTATAGCAATTGATATTTTTGGCAAAGACTTGATTTTCTTTATCATTATTTTTATCCCTTTTGGATTCTTCCAGACACTGATAAAAAATAAAAAGATACAATCATTGGTTGCAATAGTGTATAGTGTTGTTGCTTTGGCATCCATATATTTGTATCTCGAATGCATGTATAATAACATGTATAATAACTGACAAAATTTTACTCCACGCATCAATAGTCGCTTTTCCTGTCAAATATGTACAGTCTTTTTGTACGTTTTTCCGCTCAATTTTCAGTAAAACACATGGACTTATTTAATAAAAAAATGAGTCACAGCATTTATTGCAACAACTGTGACTCATTGATTTTCTTGCGGAAAGAAGGGGATTCGAACCCCTGATACCCTTTAGAGGTATACACGCTTTCCAGGCGTGCCAGTTCAACCACTCCTGCATCTTTCCTCGGTTGATTGCTGCAAAGATAGGATAAAAAGTAGAAAATGAAAAGTAAAAGATAAAAATTATTCCCATCTTCCAAAATTAGAATGGATATCCGATGGCAATATTCAATACCAACCCTTTCCAAAATTTATCGTTTATATTATAATAACCTGATTTTCCAGTATCATAAGGTGCATGTATTGGTATTCCCAAATCAGCACGCACAACAATAAAAGAAAAATCATAACGAACGCCCACTCCCGTACCCAAGGCAAGTTCTTTAGCCAAACCTTTTAGATTAAATTTTCCCCCAGGCCGTTGCTCCTCACTACGCAATAACCAAACATTACCAACATCCACAAAACAAGCACCTTTAAAATTCTCATATATTGTAAAACGATATTCCAGATTTCCTTCCAATTTAATATCACCTGTTTGATCTAAATACGAATATTTTGTTGCAACAGGATGGTAACTTCCTGGGCCTATTGAACGCACTTGAAAAGCACGTATACTATTAGCACCTCCAATATAAAACTGTTCACTATAGGGCATCACCTTTGAATTGCCATACGCATAACCTATGCCCCCCATTACTCTTATTGCCAACTGGTTATTTCTATCCATTGATTTATATCCTATCAATTCCGTTGTAAGTTTCACGAATTGTGAATAGCGGTTATTCAAAAAAGTTTTACCCTCTTTCAATTTATTTCCAAACAATTTTTGAAAACCAGCGATAATATTACCAGCCTGCATGATAGACGTTTGCCAGAACAAACGATTAGGATTTCTGTAAGAAACCGCTCGATCATACGTATAAGTATATGACATTGAGGGTATGAATTGATTGCTAAAGCTCTTGGCAACAGTCGGATTGCGCATAGTAACCGAATCAAATGCCTGAGAAGTCTTTAGTAAATAGGTATAATTCAATTTGAAAGGCACTATAGAATGATAATTCCTAAAAGAAGAATTAAAATCATAAGTTGCACTACCCCAAAACGAAATCATACGGAAATAATTATGACGATTCATCAAATCTGTTCCTATCTGAAAATGCGTTTGTTCATGACGATCTCGTTTAGATTGCATCAATTTGGGAACCAATAATCTCGGCACAGATAAATTAACATTCAAGCCTAACTCATACGAATTTATCAGGCCTGAATTACCTGTTGCCTGCTTATTACCACCAACTTGCCATTCATAAGAACCCGTTAATTTGACAGAAAAAGTCTCGGCTCTTTTAAACATATTTCTATTCGTAACTCCCAATGTTAACCCCGGTCCCAGCAAATTATTGGATTTAGATGAAATATCCATTTCAACCTCGGTTTCAATAGGCAAGGCAAACTCACCACTGATTTGCATATCCAAAGCTTGTTGAGAAGTCGTATCTGAAGCTGTTATAGCCATATTAGCAAATTTAAAGACACCTAATTGTACAAACTTTGCTTGTGTCCTACTTTGTCTTATTGCTGAATACAATTGTCCCGGACGCACTCTGACAGCTCTCATTAAAACATTTGGTTTCAAAGTCATAGGAGGTTCATAAATAATTTTTACACTATCAATCATCAAAGAATCGCATTCCCCTGTCCCGTCATTACCACTTAAAACGACCTCTACATTTTGTAACTTATAGGGTTTTAATGCACTTGCAGGAACACCTTGTTTCAATGTAATACGCACATCAGCTATTTTATTCTCTGACGTTGTATCCACCAAAAATTCGATATAATCAGGTTGAAAAAAATAGTATCCCCTATTACGCAGACGATCTGAGATACGCTGGCGTTCTTGGTTAAGCAAATTCACATCATAGCGGTCACCACTTTTTAATTCTGAAAATCGCATAGATGGACGCACAATAGAATCCATTGCTGGACTCCATCCCCATAACTCAATATTTCCATATTTAAAAGGTTGTGGCAATTCTACCCGATAACTAATCTTAGCCTTTTTAGGATTATGTTTTTTAGGAATCACTTCATACGATAATTTTGCACCATAAAAGCCAAAATCTTTCATACTATTTTCTACCATCTTTAAACGCAATTCCGGTTGAACATCTGAAATCAATACAGGCTTCTTAGATAATTTACGATATAGCCACCACTTTAACCCCTTTTCTTTTTTTATATTCCAGTTATAAATCCACAGACCTAAAGGAAAAGGAGAACGATAATAAGGAGAATAAAGCGGATTATTCGGCTTTACAGATAACGGCTCTGATGCTGCCGAACTCTGAGTACTATTCAATTTCACCTTTTCAGGAGTTTCAATATCCATATTCTTTACACCAACGTAAAGAATCTCATTTTCCCCTAATTTTCGTGTCGTTGCACATGACACGAAAAGGAAAAACACCCCCAAAAACAATGCCTTCAATAAAATTTGCTCCAACCTCATATATTCAGAATCCTCCATTATCATTTATTCTTCATTCTCATCTATATACTCACCTTCTACCCCTTCATCATCCTGCAACAAATCATCTTGCACCTGTAACTGTTCATCTTCTTCCCGCCTCCTCTTTTCAGCCCGTCTTTCTTCTCGATTCTTATTCTTAAACAAATCTTTAAACTTACGGAAAGTTTTTCGCCAAACAACTCCGGCACCTGTCTGCACTACCTCCCCATCCAACACACTCTCATAATTTGAATGCCGGAAGACTTTTGCATATAAATTACGTTTCTTAGTCAACACATACTCTATCGAGATGTCATCCACTAGATTATCCTGCAAACTACTTCCCTCACCCTCATTACCATCAGTTGATATTCGCCCGCCAATTTTCACTCTTACCCTATCATTAAACAACTGTCTTGAAAATTGATACGTAACATCTGTCTTCATCATATTCTCTTCCGTACCATGCGAATCAAACCCAACAGTTAATCCTGCCTTTCGCGTATATTTATTCAACTCATTTTCAACAAAGCTATAAATAGCATTATTGGCCATATTAGTATTATTAGTACTAGCCGCAGCTGCACCTGGAGCCGTATAGCTATTATATATCAACAGGTTCAATGCTTGTCTCGTCCTTTCTTCTGGTGAAAATGTAGCCAATTGATTCTGAATCACCATATCATTAGGTGCTGACAAGTCAAATGTTATATCTGGACGAGATAATGTATTTTCAATTCTAATAATAGATTCAAACACTACTTGCCGAGACTGATCCCCCTCTTCCACATCAGCTTTCACTTGCTCGGCAGCAGAAATATTCAACAATGGATTCATCATATTTCCTGTCCATTCAACAAAACTTCCACTCCGTATATTGAATTCCTTCTTACCGACAATGGGAACATTATATTCTACTGTTCCTCCAGTCAAAATATATTTACCAGATAAAGTCATTCCACTTTCAGGATTCGTTACTAACACAAGGTTACCTCCTCCCTGAATATTAGCATGATTTGTACCATCTTCAGACAGTTCCACTCCAGCCCGCACCTGATCACCTATTTCTATCTGCATTTTCATAGCAAAACTACTGGCATCCACCTTTGTCAAAAATACAGCCTCTTCAACCTCAACACTATCTCTAAATGAAGTAAAACGGACAAGATCTACACTTTTATCCTCTAAAGTTGGATCAGAACTACGCAATGTATATGTAATATCTGTACTATTCAATAAATTAATCCCCCCCGTCATATTTAAATCGGTAAAAGGACCTGTCAATTTTGCATTCATCCCAGCATAAGCCTTACCATAAATCATGGAAGTCTTATTTTTTTTCACATTTACAACTTCAAAATTCCTTGCATTCAACGACAAATCCATCCTCATCCGATCAAAAGGAGTCAAAGTCACTGCACCATTCAAGACCAACTCACTATTATTAGGTGCAATAAAACGATACTTATTAAATCTCAACTTACCACTCTTGACAGGTATTCGAGTCGAATCCAAACGAAATTTTGTTCCTAACATCACAACATCAACATTTCCCTCTTTAAAAGTGATTTCCCCATTCAAAGTTGGCTTTTCCATTGTTCCCCTCAAACGCATATCCCCTAACAACACACCACCTAAACTCATAACATCCTCAGGAATAAAAGCATTTACCATATCCAATGGTAAAGATGGAATTTTCACATCCAGATTTAATCGGGATTGCTCTTTAGAAGTATTAAACCCACCCTGTACAAATGCCTGATATATAGCATCAACACTCAATTTTAAATCAACATCATGCTCTGTAAACTGTTTGCCTAACAAATATTTTGTATCCAAATTTAAAGTACCTATTCGTTTCCCTTCATACCCTAAATCTTTCACCTTAACATTCCCATCTACACCCACCTGCTTTTGGAAAGTATACATCAGCAAATTGGAATTCAGTTCTCCACTCATTGAAGGCATCAAGGGCAACATTTTTGATAGTGCAGACAAATCAACACCTACTATATCCGTCAGTATCCTATCTACTCTTTCCCCTTCATCCGGCAATGATTGAATACTTATCAACTTATTTTGATATGCCATACGTAAATTAGCTCGTAATCTGCCATGTTCCCCTATATCAACTCTATTGTCGACATTCACCATCCATTGACTATAAGCTAAAATAGGATTCACGGGAAAAAAGCTAACAGAAACAACAGAATCCTTTAAAACTGTATTTACTCCTAACTCAAAGCCAACTCTATTTTTCTCATCCTTTTGCGTCAGTTCTACCCGGAAATGTTCCCCTTGGGCACGCCCTGTAACCCCTATATTAAACAATCCTTTCCAAGTATCCGACGAACTATTCGTCTGCATCGAATACATCAAGCTTTTACCGGTCTGCCAGACACCCACTTGCACAGAATCTAAACTTACAGTTCCAACATATGGTTGCTTCACAACAACGCCAAAACGCAAACCGCTACGACGGCGTGACACGATACCGGCATTCAAGCTCTTAAAACCAATTCCTTGCAGTTGCAAAAAACGAGCAATAGCATTCTTATTTGCTCCATTGATATCCAACGTAAAATAGGGTAAATCTTTACTTATCAAATCCATGTTTACATTTCGTTGCTCTATTTGAGACTGCACAACCTCTGCAACCTTCTCCATGTGCTCAACAAACCCCATCAAGGGAGCCTCTGTTTGAAATTTCAATAATAAATCTCCTGATATAATATCCAACCACGTTCCTTGAGATTCACTTCTCATCTTTACATCTAAATCGCCCAAATTATAACGCTTGTAGGCATCCGAAATTTTCAAACTATCCAATTTCACATTCAACGAGTACCGTTCATCTTTACCAACAGAAGCCTCCAGCTTTATTCCGGTTCCTATGGCAAACGGCTCAGGCATAAAATGCAATTGATGCAAATCAATCACTCCTAGTTTCCCAGATAATGCAACTTTATAATCACCCAAAATAGAATCGCCTTTAAAAACTAATCCTAAAGGAGCTATTTTATCTTGACTCATCAAAGAGCCTCTCAATCGAGTTCTGTCTAACGAGACTCCCAAAGCTATTCGTTCATACGAATGGCCCTTATAATCAAACGCCCGAATCCAAGCATATGCTTCAGCCTGTGCAGAGCTCCAATCAAACGAATGTCCTGTAAGACGAATGCTACCTGTTGCTAATCCCAATGAATCAGCGGGCAAAAAACGATATATGGGGAAATGATTCAATACAATCTCGCCATCATACATTTTTTTGACAAAATGATAACCACCATCAACAGAAAGGCAACCCTCTTGGCAACACATTCTCAAAGTTCCCTGCAAATCGCCTTGTTTAGCATCAACTTTTGCCAATAAGTCCATACCCATTGGAATATCCACTCCAGAATCAGGTAGAATATAACGTAAAAATGATACATCAGGCAGTTCTCCTCGCAAAATAAGCGAGCCCTTCATCTTATTCATATTCTGAAAACCGGCGATACTTCCACTACCGGTAATCTTAAAATGCCCTGGCATGTCCAAAATCAACTGCCCCAGTTGAAAACGATTATCTGTCAATGATAATGAAGTATTAATCCTCATCTGCCGATTCCACAATTCCTGAGGTAATTCCGGATAAAAATATACAATATCCGACATACCAATATATCCAGACACAATCAACGATAAGGGGCTCTGACCTGGTAAATTTTGAAAATCAGCATCTGCTCCGGCTTCAATTTTTATTTTACTATTAGAAGTGCAAATATATCCACCTTGCAAAGAGGTCAATACCGTATCTAAACGCACATCACCTTGCAGCGATGTTAAAGTCACACCATCTTGCTGTGAAGCCCAAACATCTTTCAATTTTGCTCTAATACGAGTGCCCTGATTAAAAACATCCTCCACCCTGAATCCTATACCATACAACGCTATCATTGCTTTAGAAGCGCCCTGCTCACTCATATTAAACACACTATTATCCATGTTTACACAATTCACTCTCACAGTCCAAGGCACACTGATAATTGAATCATTTGTAACGGTCTCCGGTTCTTGCAATGTATCCCCACTTGCCGTTACAAGCCGACACCAGGCTCCAGATACAGCCAAAGAATCTACATCCACAATCTGAGTACCAAGAGCCAAGTCAAATCCGCTCACTTTGCCTTGCGCCAGTCCTGCATCCAAGGAAGGTATCGACTCCATACTCATTCGATAAGATATCCGGTCCAAAACCAACTGTTCGACAGATATCAACCAGTCCACTGGAGTTGATTGTGTTGTGTCTGTTTCTTTACTTACCCCGACATCCATAGAGACGTCACCACCAGCCAATCGGATTGCATCCACATTTACCCATCTGTTCTTTAAATCTATTTTCCTGGCCTTCAAACTCAATGTATCCGTCAACACCTTCAAATTCATTCCCGTCGTATCATCTGACATTCCAAAATTCACATGGCACAACCTCAACTCCCGTACGCTCAAACACTGTTGCAATATATCTTCAACTCCCACCTCCAAGTGCAAATTTCCCACTGCAGCCAATGTATCTGTCGGTGTTTCTCCGACATAGACATCTCGCAAGGTCAAATTTAAAGGATAGCCTAAACGGAATTGCCCGACACTGACAACCATTCCATAGTTATCTGCAACATAACCGACCGCTTTATCTTTTATATAATTCTGAACAAAAGGAAGATATAACATAAAAACAATTAAAAAGGGTAACAATATAATTACCCCTATACTCCATAACAAATATCTCAAAATCTTCCTCATCATAATACACATTCCCTTAAATCAGGCCATCATTTCATTTATCTTCATCAAAGCCTCAGGAGTCCCTAAATCCATAAAAAAATCTCCATAACGAAACATTCGGACGTTATGCTTTTTTGCCTGAGCCAAATACTCATCTATTATTGAGAAACGTCCTCTCCCCTCTATATTCTTCATAAATTCACTGCTGACAATATGAATTCCACAAAAGCTATAACTCTGTGCTGTATAAAATTCATCATCCACGATTTTTTGTTCTCCGGTTAAACTATTTTCCCAACCCTTCAGTAATCCCTCGTCATTAAATCGCAAACCACGCCCAGGCACCGACTCCCTCACCACCAATGTTGCATAATGCCCAACATGTGCAGCTATCAACGTCTGCAAATTCAAACGAGAATAAATATCCACATTATGTATCAAAACATCCTCTCCCGGAGTAAACAACGACCTAGCTTTTAAAAGCCCACCCCCTGTATCCAACAACTCGTCGCTTTCATCCGATACATAGACATGCTGCTCCAGATACCCTTTATCTTTCAGAAAATCCTTGATCATATCGGCAAAATGATGAACATTCACCACAATACGCTTCACCCCGGCTGCTTTCATTTTTAAAATCACATGCTCCAATAGAGGCTTTCCACCCACTTCTACCATAGCCTTCGGACGTTCATTCGTCAAAGGTCGTAACCTTGTTCCTAAGCCTGCGGCAAAAATCATTCCTTCCATACTACACTTTCACCATTTTATTCTTTATCGCATACATTACCAAAGCAGCCGTATTGCGACAACCGGTCTTGCTTAATAAATTGGCACGATGTTTATCAACAGTCCTTTTACTGATAAACAATTTATCTGCTATTTCCTGATTAGACAATCCCAAACATACGTGATATAAAATTTCCATTTCTCGCTCAGAAATTTCATTATCACATACTTCCATTTCCTCTCGCCCCCCATCCCTCATATTATTTAAGATATTCATCAATAGTTCTTCTGAGAAATAATTCTCCCCGGATGCCACAGCTCGAATAGCGGCAATCACCTTTTCTATTCCCGAATTCTTCAAAACAAATCCTTTCACACCAGCATCTACCATCTTATAATAATATTGTTCTTCACCATACATAGACAATACAATCACTTTTAAATCCGGCTTGATACGCAATGCCCTTTCTGTTGCTTCAATTCCATTCATCTCGGGCATTTCTATATCCATCAACACCACATCACAATCTACAAAAGACAGATTTTCTAAAAATTCCCGTCCATTGGAGGCCTCATAAATATGGTGAACAAACTCCTGGGTAGACAACAACAATTTCAAACCTTCTCTGAACAATTTGTGATCATCAACAATATATATTTTCAATTTATTACCATTCATAGATTGTCCACTTTTGTACTACAAAAATACGAATAAAGTTACAAACATCAAACCCTGACATAAGCATTAGCTCGCATGCCTCGACCTTGCTCACTGACTATTTCTATATTTCCATTGACAGATTGCAAGCGATAGCGCATATTATTTAACCCCATTCCTCCACGTTGCTCTGCAGCATCCAATTCAAATCCAACTCCATTGTCTGTATATTCCAAAAAAAGTTGGTGATCGTCCAATTGCAAATCAATCAAAATTGCAGAAGCACCAGCATGCTTCAAAGTATTATTTATCAATTCACATACCACTCGATACATCACCACCTCCGTATTATATGAAAAACGTTCATTTGTCAAGTTAGTTGTAAAACAGACCTTAAATCCATCAGCTTGCCCCATCCGCTTTATAAAAGCTTCTATTGCATCTTTCAGACCAAAATTATTCAATATATGCGGACTGATATTAGCCGATATATCCCGAACACCGGCAATCGCTTCATCAACAGCCTGACGTAGATTCTGTTTTATCTTTTCACTAGTCTCCGCCGAACTCTTTCCATCCAGTCCAGACACCAACATTTTTATCACACTCAACAAGGGACCCAATCCATCATGCAATTCCTTTGCAAAACGTTGTCTCTCCTGCTCTTCAGTACGAATAACTGCCGCCAAAACCCGTTTCTCCGTTTCTCTTCTCAATTCATCCAAACGCCGCATAAACTGGAATATTTTCCTGATATAAAACACCCCTACCAACAACACCAAAGAAATAATAAATGCCAACCAGCGCTGCACAATTGACATCTGATCTTCCATCTCCGGATAAATCGTAGGCCACAATTCAAACACCCTTGAAACTGCCATCAAAAGAAAACCTATCGAAATCAATATCCATGATGAATTAAATTTAGTCCGCTTAAACAAACTGATAGCAATAGCCGCTGCTGCAACCTGCAACACTAAAGATACATACTCCAATACAATTGACACCATAACTAAAAATATTATTAAAAAGGATATCCGATTGCAATATTCCATACAGGCTTCCGGAAACCACTATTTTTATCAAATAAAACAAATCGTTGTCCTTCCTGTTGCGCAGGGTCATGTAATTTGAATCCCCAATCAAAACGCAAAAGAAGAAAAGTCACATTAATACGCATACCGGCTCCCACTCCCACCGCTATTTGCTTATAAAAATCCGATCCAAGCTGAGTAGCCGGACGATTCTCATAATTTTTTAAGTTCCATACATTTCCGGCATCTGCAAAAAGCGCACCTTCCAAAAGCCAAAATAATTTAAAACGATATTCCAAATTCGCTTCCAATTTAAAATCCCCGACACTATTGGGATAGCTATCCTCGGCCCGATAACCACCAGGTCCCAATGTCCGCGAATGCCATGCTCGGATATCATTTGCTCCACCGCAATAATAAGCTTCTTCAAACGGTATCGCCTTCATATTTCCATATGGAAATCCACATCCTAAAAACAAACGATATACAAGTGTATTCGCCCGATTTATAAAATGATTAAAGCGATATTCTCCATCCATTTTTATAAACTGAGCATAACGCACTCCCAAAGCTTTATAAAAACGCTCTCCATCTGATTCCGAACGACTTTTTCCAAACAACTTATTAACACCCAACAAAAAATTTCCAGATGTTTCTATATTTCCTCTAAAATAATTTGAACTTTCCGTACTATTAACTGCTCGATCCGTGTAAACTGCTAAAAAATTAGCAGACAATATCATGTGATCAGTATAAGCACTCTTTACATATTGATTTTTCAATCCATCAATAAAAGCCCTATCCACCTTAGGCATCATTACATAATTCAAATCAAGCAAATCAAGACCATAACTCCACTTATTGTTCGCATGCTTCCAATGATAACCAAATTTAGCACTAGCCACCTTTCGGCTATAAAACTGGGTCCGTTCCTGGCTATAAGACAAAGAAATAGACGTTTTAGGAGCATAATCCCTTCGGAATCCCGCCAAACGAAATAACGGCAACCAGAATTGCGGAGTCACTAATCTTAATTCAGCACCTACTTCTGTAGTACTGAATATTTCATTTTCTTTCAATTTCTCTTTTCTCAACGCTCCCCACATACTCACTCTCAGATTCTCACCTCCATGAAAAATATTTTTATGATTATATGAAAAATTCCCCCCCACTCCTATATTTCCGGAATTATTCGTTCCTTCCAAAAACACATTATATGCCTGCCTCTTCATTGGTGTCAAGTGAATTTCACAATCCAAATATAAATGACCTTGAGCGTCAACCCTTTCATGAAAAAGAATATTGATAAACTTAAATAAATTCAATGCCTGTAAACGTGCATAAGAACTTACCACTTTCTGTATATCATACAATTCCCCACGTTCAAACTGAATACTCTCCAATATTACCTGAGGTTTTATTTTCAAGTTATTATTATACAACACCTCATAGCCATCATATATCTTCTTGGCATACACCTCTGTTGTAGGGACTCCCGCCAATACCGGATCATAATCCATATTCACTCGGATAGAACCTATAACATAAGTTTTATAGGCATTACTATCAGGTAAACTATTGACTATCCCCATCGACAAATTTGCTTTACCAGGGGCAACAGTAACCGTATCTGCATAATATTGAATAAGATGCTTTGAAAAATTGTAATATCCTTTTCCTCTTAATAATTCTGTCACCCGCTCTCGCTCACTCTCCAACACATCTACATCCATCGGCATGTCACGTTTCAATAAAGAGCAAACAGTATCTCTCATCACAATTTGATACAAGGGAGTATTTATTGGTAATATCTCGTTAGCAATCCCCGAATCAGCCCGGAATGTCAATTCACCGACACGAGTTACCTCTCCCATTTTTATATGATACTCCACATTGACCTTCTGCTTATAAAACAGCACAGAATCCGTAACCTCCGCATTATAATATCCTTTATTATTCAAAAATAGCTTCAATTGCTCGACACTCCGTTCCGTTAAAAAAGAATCATACACAATCGGTTCCTCACCAATTTTACGCAACCACTTATTAAATTTCCTTTCACCATTCCGACCACTAAGATTATATATTCCTAAATGAAATCGAGCCACCCCTAAAATTCTAGTATTAGGTTTCTGCCTGACTGTTTTCTTTAGTTCAGAGATACTCACATCCTTACTGTCTGTCACAATCTTAACACGATTCAGCAAATACTCATTCTCTCTCAAATACTTAGTCGGAGCACAAGAAAAGAAGAGTACTAAAAGGCAACAAAGCAATATAATCTTATATGGAATATCTTTCTTCAATTATCAAAAAATGTTACTATTTTTGCACATAATCATTATGCCTATGTTAAGCAAACAAGTAACAAAAATAATCCAAAACCTTGAAAAAAAGAAATTCAGGGAAAAATATAATCTCTTCAAAATTGAAGGAACAAAACTAGTTAAAGAACTGCTTCATTCTCACTTCAAAATTCGGCACATCATCGCTTTCGCCGAATGGATAGAACAGAATCAGTCTCTTCTTTCCAATACAAGTGTATTGGAAGTTACTCCTCAGGAAATGAATGCCATTTCCAATTTCCAATCTCTACCAGAAGTCATAGCATTGGCAGAAATACCTGTTCATCTATATTCTAAAGACAAGGTTGAATCCACCTTGTCTCTTGCCCTCAACGGAATTCAAGATCCGGGTAATTTAGGCACTATTCTCCGCGTAGCCGACTGGTTTGGAATTCGTCACATCTTGTGCGACCACGACTGCGCCAGTGCATACAATCCCAAGTGTGTACAGGCAAGTATGGGAGCCATATTCAGAGTTCATCCCTATTACCTGGAACTGCCGGAAACCATTCAAGAGTTAAAATCCTCAAACTATCCTATTTTTGGCACATTTTTAGATGGTAAAAATATTTATACAACAACATTAAAAGATAGAGGCCTCATTATTATGGGAAATGAAGGCAAAGGTATTGCCCCTAATATTGAAGCACTAACTGATACAAAACTGACCATTCCCAGTTTTGCTGCCACAAACGAAGGTTCTGAATCCATTAACGTTGGAGTTGCCACAGGTATCATATTATCAGAATTTAAGAGAAGGATTTACTAGACATAAATATAATTAAACATAAAAGACACGACATGAAAAAACTAGTACTATTATTACTTGTATGCTTTATCGGCTATGCTGCAAAAGCAGAAATGCCTATCAACATCGGTATCCACGGCGGAACATCCAGCAACCGTATCAATTTCCGCGACCTCACCAACATACACGGCTCCCGTGCTTCACAGGGCTATATGATAGGAGCCTTTATGCGCATCAATCTGGGTGGCTTATACTTAGAGCCGTCACTCAATTTTGCCCAGAAAAAAAGTATTGCAGAAGGTAACAGGACATCTGTAGCCGATGTTAATCGCCCAACCTATACCATCAAGAACAATACGTTTCAAATTCCGATCATGTTAGGATTTCAATTAATTGACCTTTCTATTGCCAAAATCCGCTTGTTTCTCGGACCACAGTTCTCTGCCGGCAAATTAAAAAATCTGAAAAATCTAAGCAATGAAATAGAACCGAACAAATCCTATTGGAGTGGAAAAGTAGGTGTCGGCATCGATGTATGGAAACTGACTTTTGATGTTGACTACGAAAAGGGATTACAAAAGATGGCTCATGAATTAAAAGCTCCACGCTCTTACAACTTTACCTTAGGATTAAAAATCATTTAATTCATTTTCCCCTGATACTCAAACGAGGGCAACCCCAAATGGTAAGTTGCCCTCGTTTTTTTATATCACTCGCCATATTGAAACTGTCAGTTATTTTCTTTATTTTTGTAGCAAACAACATAAAAGGTTATGAACAGCGACAATAAAAATCAGGTAATCCGCTTTGATTGGGCGATGAAACGCCTTTTAAGGAACAAGGCAAATTTCAGCGTACTTGAAGGACTGCTGACAACATTATTGGGAGAAAAGATTGTCATAAAAAAATTACTTGAAAGCGAAAGCAATCAGGATGATGAATTTGATAAATACAACCGTGTAGACATATTGGCGGAAAACTCCAACAATGAACTTCTACTGATTGAAGTGCAGAACAACAACGAATACGCCTACTTCCAACGTATGCTGTTCGGAACATCCAAACTCGTCACGGAATACATCAATAGAGGAGACAGCTACGACAACATACGCAAAGTGTATAGTATCAACATTGTCTATTTCTCGCTGGGACATGGTAAAGATTTCGTATATCATGGCAAAACAGAATTCAGAGGCATTCATACTCATGACATATTGGAACTCACCCCCTTTCAAAAACAGAAATTCAAAGTGGATGCTGTAAGTCGATTATTCCCTGAATATTATATTCTAAAAGTAAATGACTTCAATCAGATGGCTAAAAGTCCTTTGGAAGAATGGATATATTATCTGAACACCGGAGAAATCCCCTCAACTGCAACAGCTCCCGGTCTGGAAGAAGCTCGTCAACGACTGAAACTGGACAACATGACAAAAGACGAACTATCAGCATATTACAGACACTTGGACAACATCGTCATTCTCCGAGACAATATCTACACCGAGCGGGCTGAAGGAAGAGCTGAAGGAAGAGCTGAAGGAAGAGCCGAAGGAAGAGCCGAAGGAAGAGCCGAAGGAGAAAAAATAAAAGCCGAACAAGTTGCACAATATCTCAAGGCGGCAGGTTCATCCGTCGAATTAATCATAGGGGCAACCGGGCTGACTCAAGAAGAAATCGAAAATCTGTAATAGCATACCCCCTATTATTAGAACTGATGAGATTTAAATCTCATCAGTTCAATTGGAAATACTCTAGAATCTGTTCTAGTGTAGCATCTTTCAAAATCACGTTTTTATCCTTATCCAACAGATAGAGCGTCGGGCTTGCTACTAGGTCGTATACCTCTTCTTTCGTGATTACCTGACCGGCATCATACCCACTAATCCATTCTTTGGGATGCCAAGCAGCCCGCCACATCACCAAATCAGCATCCGGATACACAGACAGAATAGCCAGCCGTCCCCCGGCAATCCAATCATAAAATTGTCCAACCGATGCCAAGCAATCATGCACCCGCCGACACTCATCACAATCAGGAGCATTAAAAAAAAGAATAGTAAATTCCGCCTTCACCTGCGAGAGCCGTCCATTCCTACCATCAGCCAGCGTATATACAAAATCCTCAGCCTTTCGGCCGGGACGGTTTTTCCTTGCCAACCGCAACAACTGTGCCGGTCTCTCTTTCTCTTCCGACGTGAGAGCCTTAGATACCTGAATATACTCCAATACCGGAATATAAAGTTCGCTGTTCCGCAAAGGCGAATTAGGATCGTACAGATACTTCTCGTACAATGTCAGAAAATAGTCCAGCATCTCCCTGCCTCCTTTTTCTGCACTTGCCAACATCTGTTTCACAGCCTTATTCCTTTGCGGAGCATAAGGCAATATCTCTATAAAATTTGCCAACGCCTGCTCTGTCAGTTCCGGCTGCCTCATCATTTCTGCATCCTCAAACCGGAAATACTGCCAATAATTCAATGCCAAAAAATCCGCTCTTGCAGCCGGATCGGTCAACACCATCGGCACTTCCGGCAACCGGAATTTTTCCTGCCCTTCGACAGCAGATACCAACAGCATCCCGCACAACAGTATCAAGACATATTTCATAATCCTACAATTTTACTCCACGGCAGGTACCAATACCAAATCAGGATTACCCATCAAGATCGCCAGACTCAGCACGGAACAATGATATACCTTGCCCTCATGGGTATAATGTAACTCTATCTCATCCGCATCCCAGTTGAATCGATATTCTTTACGCAAACGCAATTCATATTTCCCATCAGCAGTAATCGTCATTGAACCGATACGGCTGCCATCCAGTTTACGCTCAAAAGACACGAAAGACCTTACTGGTATCGGTTGATTTACACCATTCTCCTCATATTGGATTGTGCCGGAAATTACCTGATTGACAATCCGGAAAGTCTTGTCAAAAAATACCACCATCTCTTTATCCGATGAAATCACCACATCACCTCCACTCACGGCAGTAGCGGTCTTAAAAGGTAATGTCTTATGCTCTCCACTCTGATTTACACCGGAGGTCGCATCCTTATGCACCACCTCATCTGTTCCATAACTCCGTTCTTTCTCACGATCGGCATCCACCATATAGATAAATCGTCCTTCCACATCCGGGTCTTTTTTCAGTTTACCGTCTGTCAGCTTACACTCTGCCAGTCTCTCCTCGTCAATCTCCAACATTGGTGCATCAATATAGATTTCAAAACTATTGCCGAATGGATCCACGGATTTCTTGTCAGTCCCCTGAAAACTGGTCACGTCAAATTCAATATCCACCCGCTGATTCGGACCGTATTCCATTTTCACCTCATCAACAGACTCCGCTGTTGTTCCTGAAGCATCGGTTCCCGAATCATTGATGCGTGCAGCAAACCGAAATGGATTGTAGTTTACCAACTCAAAGGTCATGGAGCGATACGTATTCCCCTGATAATTATCGCTATTGCCTGGCTGGTTCGATGCAATACGGACAACCTCCTCGCTGTGCGGTCTGTTTGTCTGCAGATAGATTTTATACTCGCTTTTACCGGGCTCATCAGGCTTGAACTGATACACCCGTCCGCCAGAGTCCCATAAATCTTCCCTTACAGGCTCAAAAGTACACTCTTTTTGTATTCCCAAAGAATTCACTTCTTCATCCGTATAATGGTCCAGATTTTGCGAATAAAGCAAAAATTTATCGTACATTCCTGCCATAAAAGGCTTGTCTTGCTCCTTTAATTCTATGGTAAATTCCACCCGGGCATTCTTTTTCTGCGGCACCAGACGGTAATAAACCATTTCATCCTCAGCCAGACCGACCTGCCCTCCGCTATAGGATTCCAAACCTGCTACAGAAATGGCACGATTAACTGCCGTAAAAGTAAAAGTCTTCTCCAGCGACTCAAAGAAAGGAGCTTCGATTTTCACGACATCATGAGCATCTTCCGACTGATTAAGACTGGTCTTGAAATAGATACGCTGCACTCCCGGAGCCTCTACCCGATGTTTGTATTTGTATCCCCATTCATTAGGCTCCCCGAAATCGGGGTCTGTATCCGTAATTACAGGCAGATCCATTCCCGATGCCGACCGCACATCCAGTTCACCCACTCCAATCAGTACATCCATCGGAAACAGTTCCTCCGGACAGCTTTCCGGTACCGTAAACATCAGGGTCACATGCTGTCCCGCCTGTCCCATCACCTCGGTCGACACCCACGTCGGTTCAAATCTTTGGGTCTTTACCATCACCACCTTTATCTTCCGTTGCAAACGACCTTTCTTCACCAGCAGGGTACCTTCGCGTTTTTCAGCTTCACCCATGGGAAGGAGCTGAATCACGATACTGCTGTTACCCTCGGTACTGAACAAATTGCCGGGATTTTGTCCTGCCACGTTGTTGCCGTCCAACCAACTGACCTCCGGTTTGTCCTCCTCTGTCAAAGGATTTCCGTCCAGACGCTCCAGCTTATAATACAAGGTATAGGCAGGGTCTGTGAAGTCTCCTCCAATCACCACTCCGGTCTTTTCTACAGACAGTCTGTATGTATTATCCTGCACCGAAGCCACCTCATCGCTGACCGACACCCACACATTATTGGTTGCCGCAGCCTTCACTGCTTCCGCAAATGTATTCTGACCATAAGAAAGTTTCCCGACAATATTCAGTCGATAGGAATAATTCCTCCGAATCATCAATTGGTCTCCGTTTTCATCCACCAGCATCACCCGATAATACTTCTCCTCACCGGAACCCGGTTCATATCCCCGGATAATCACACTTACAGGGTTTTCCTGCGAATTTTCGCACTCAAAGACATATTCCGACTCACTGGTCGACACATCCATGATATCGCTCAGCCGGGCATCATTGACAGGCAGTGTGACATACGCTCTGTCTCCGGGCCAGTCAAACGACTTCTTTTCCGCATCATAAGGGGCTACCGTACCGAAAGCAGGAGTGTTATACGTCACGAAACCCGTTACCTCCAGCCACCCATTACCGATAGGATTATTAATTGTCACCTCTGCCTGGTTGCGCACCAAAGTAATCGTTTTCCCCGACAACTCCTTGTCTATAGTTTGATCATTATTCGTAGAGGCGAATCTTCCCCAATAAATCATCTTGCCGGACGAACCCTCCAACGTTGCCATGGCTGCGGCTTCCGGTTTATTCCTGAAATTATCTTCCGGAAAATTGGACATATTCTGGTTCGCCACAAAATGAATGATACGGGTATTGTGGGGAACAGCGGCTTTCAGTTTGCCACTGACAGAAAAGTCACCGGGCTCCTTTTCCAAATCCGCTTTTGCAGTCGAAATGAACAATCCGTAAGCATCGAAACAGAAAAGCGTCATATTCTGGATGCCGCCTCCGTCCGGGTCTACACTGCGGGTCTGCACTTCTGTCATTCCGGGGATTTCCACACCGAAACGGATTGCAACATACCCTTCCGGCACTGTCTCTTCCCTCTCCATATCCACCTGCTCGTTCTGACAAGCCGACAACACCGGCAACAACATCAAAACGACCATTACTGTTTGCAACACTTGTTTTATCATAACTGTCTCTATTAGTTCCTTTGTTTATTGACTTTGGCCTTCCCTGACACATAGGCATCCCGGATGCAACGTACGGAAGTCCCGCTCGTGTTATTTTTGGAATTTAATACCGGTCCGCTGGCAGACATATAATATCTCGCATTCAGCAGATAGTCGATGGCATCTGCCTGCTGGCTTGACGTTCCCTGAAATTTTATGATAATATTTATTTCCGCTTCGGTAGGCAGGCGCCAGTCGTCCAATACGATTTTTTTTCCGGTTTTCGGGTCTTTATACACCTCCACATATTGCTTGCAGTGCTCTCTGAACACCCGTAATTTTTCTTCATCTGTATCAGCAGATGGCAGATTACCCGCATCTGTATTCAAGAATCCCAAACGGGAAGCAATCATAAACGAAGGCGACACCAATTTGGCATTGTCGGCTCCGGCATCCGTAAAACCCTCGCTGTTCATACGAGGTCTTCCCACAGTATATTCATCCGAAGATGAGGTCAATTGAATATGGTACATTCTGGCATTACCATCGCTTTGAGCACTTTTCTCCTGCAGTCGTCCACTCCTATTATAGTAATAATAAGAAATATCCGACATTCCGCTTGCTTTGGGTTCATCCGCCACCTTCGAACGCCAGAATCCGTCTGAAGCGGTATTATAACTATATTGACCTGTCCATTCGGGGTTAAACCACCCCTCAACCTCTAGGCTCACCCCTGCGATCCGATCCCCTTTGTATTCATACGTCGTCGGCGGATTATTACCTGTTTTAAAGTCATCCCGGTACGAATACCAGCTTTGGATGTTGGTGATATATTCCAGCGGATATTGCGCCACAATCACTTCGTGCGAAAGATTGTCTGTCCTGTTCCATACCGTCAACTTGATATAGCGGATGGTATTGTTTGTCGGGACCGGACTGTGCAGTTTGATATTTCCTGTCAAATCGCCTGTCGGCACTGCTGTCACGCCGTGGTTTCTGACGGTTTGCCGCTGTCCGAACTTGTCTATATAATACACTTCGTCCACATCCACGGTAACGTCTGCCGACGAAGCGAAATGAAGAGTTGTATTGTCATCCGCAATATTAATCATCTCCACAGAGTCCGTATTGACGGTCAGATATTTCGGACGGTCGGTCTCTCCGCCTACATTTATCACTTTCTCGGTCCAGGGACGTACATCATAAGAGATATCATCCAACGTCAACGGTTTGTTCATATTGGCTGCCCCCGGGGCATTCACCGTCACCGTCACGTCATAATAGGTGTTCCTGTCCAGACGTTTGGCTTCACTCAATGGAATTTTATAGTACGAATTCGGATATTCTTTGCTTTCATCGTTTTTCTCCCTCAAAGGGATATTCACCACCAGGCAAGTCTCCCTGTCCAACGGTTTGTCCTCCCAAAAATTACTATAGGAATAGGCAGTAACCGTTATCGTATTGTCTGTCGCCCAATTGAAATAGCTGCCGGCTGTCAGGTCCGGGGTCCTCAGTTCTGCATCCGTGACCTCCACCTCTCCAAGCAACGGCGTAATATAAGCCATGTTCATCAAGTAGTAACCTTCATTCCCCAATTTCCGGTCAAATTCCACCTTCGCCCCCTGCCTTATCGTGACTACGATTTTTGCGGCAGCCCTCCGCAATACGACGTTCAGCTCTGTATTGTTGGCTTCCACACCGTCAGTCAAGGGTATTGCCGTCGGCGACTGCGGCTCGGTTTCCCCCTTCACATAGGCACACCCGTCCATCAGAAAACAGTCGGGGGCTTCCTGTATATCCGGAGCACCGGTCATGTGGATGCGCGGATCCTCCTGCTTCAAGGTTCTTATCTCCGCCAACGTCTTATCTTTAAAAACACCGGCATCCAGCGTACTGTTTGCCAGCAGATACACAAAATACTTCTTGTCCTTTGAAAAATCGCTCCGTTTGACAGCCAGGGTTATTTTCCCGTCACCGTCCCCGTTCACTGCCACCCGTTCGTGGTGTGCATACGCACCGGACTCCTCAAAAACCAACACATCCAGATGCCGTATACGGGTTTCCACTTCATTATCTTCCACGGTGGAGGCACGGCTCACCGTTCCCTTTCCGGAAGTGATGTTCAATATCACCTTGTCCGTTGCGTTGCCATCCTCTATTTTCGGGATGGCTTCCTCCCGGCTGCAAGCCACCCACAACAGTGCTGCCACAGCGTAAATTATGCCGAATACAATCCGTTTCATACTGTCAACTATTTACTTTCTACCTGTTCTATCAAAATCCTGTCCGTTTTGTCTCCGCTGTCCGGCCATCCTGTATTTCCGCCCGAACCGCCGTTTATCAACAAATACTGCGCTTCCTGCGCATAAACAGGCGTAAAGGTGATTTCCAGATTAACCGTCTTGCCCACATTTTCCGGCTTCAATGCCACCACTTTAATCGTATACCAATCCGGAGCCGCTATCCACTCCTCCGGATCGGTCAGCCGCCGCCTGCCCGTATTGTCGTATACCCTTACTTCAAAATCGGTTTCCGGAGCGTCCAATACCGGTGTCCATTTCTGCCCTGCAGGAGCCGACATCTGAAACATTGCCACAAAAGCCCCCGCCTCCGGATTATCGGCAGAATACCGCACCTGCGGGTCGGTACGCTCCCCGAAATCCTGTGCTTCCAGCGGATTGGAAGATGTGGGATATTCGAATGTCAGTCCTCCCTCCCAATTGTCTGCCCTCGTCCAGTCGGCTACCGTATACTCCACGGTTATGCCGCCGCTGTTGCGCATCCTGCAACAAACCGCATAATATTTATTCCGGTCTATCGGCGGCAGATACACCGTCCCGGTCTTGTCCACCCCGCCAATCCGGTAGCTTATCTCCAATACGTTCCCCTCTCCGCTCCCCTCCACATCCCAAGATGCGGAGCCGTATGCGTTTTCAAACAGATAAAAAGGGGCTTGCAGCACATCGGTATAGTTAGCGGGGTCTTCCGGCTTTCCGTCCTGAGGGTATTCTTTACATACATTCCCATTCACCGACAACCCCATATCGCTGCCTGTGGCAGGGATTTTTTCCAGCGTTCCCGGTTCTTGCGGAGCCAGATAATTGAGAGCCCTCAAACCGGAACCTTTCAATCTCAGCCCCGTCACCGACAAGTCGCCGGTCTCGCCTGCAGCCTTGGCTGCAAACACGCCCAACTTCGCCACCGAACGCTGCAATTCGAAATCCACCTTCTGGCTCAACAGCGTATGTCCTTCATGCCCCGGCATATCCGCGCCGCTGCTCGCGGCATCCGTTGCCACATCCAATTCCACTCTTTTATGAACGAACATCGGCAATCCTTTCTCCTGATTCAGACTGGTGAAAGTAAACCGCTTCAACTCTCCTTCTGTCGTTTTATCATTCAGGTTTGTACTGCTTCCGGGAGTCACCATCGTCCCCTCGTTCGCCACCACATAGAAATCCACTGTCTGTTTCGTCAGCGAAAACATCTTCAAATCCATCAGAAAACGCTCCGGCGAAACCACCGGTTCAGCCGTATAATAATGTCCTGCCGGTTCGCCTCCGACAAAGGCATACACCCGCAGCGTATTGATCGCCGCCTCTGCACCGGTAGGCGTTTCCTCGCCGGCACGGGAGCCGACACTCATCAGCACACTGACATTCCGTTCGCCAAAGGATGGTCCGTCATCCTTATGGCAACCTGCCGGAAGAACGGCACAACAGACAGCCACCCATACCGTCAACCACATATTCCGCATCTTTCGCATAACTATTCAGATTTAAAATTCCGGTTTAACATGTTCCACATACCAGTCGGGCAATGTAATCTCGACACCCACCGCCTTGAACTCGAACCGCAGCGGTATCAACACCTCCTGCTTCGAACAGTCCACCTCGGGGTGGGCTTTCAGAAAATCGGCAAGGTTCACCTCTGCCAGCACGCTACCGTCCGGTGCACGCAAGATGATGTCCACTGCCGCATGGTCCGAATGGCGCATTATATTTGTGCGGGACTGCAACATCCCGTTCCTATATTCCGTATCCAAAATATAATCCGTCGGCTCGCCGCCTGCACGGTTTTCAAAGTCTGTGTAAGGCAACACACCGCTCCACTCTATTGTCGGGTAACGGCTTCCCTCCACAATTCCTGCCACTTCCACCACCACTTTATAATATGAGCTGGCAAAATCCAGCGTCTTAGTCACATCCTCCCCTGTCACTGTCAGTGTCAGGGATGAATAATACAGGGAATCATTCCCCCGTATGGTCCTGTTTTCAAAATATTCCTTGGCGGCATAGTGCATCTGCTGATAATCCGCACCGCTCAAATCATTGGTCCGGGAATTTCCCGTATTACCGAAACAAATCACCCGGTAGTCGCCCAATGGCAAATCCGGCAACACCACCCTTCTTTCCTTCAACTCCCGCTCCGACACCTCCAATGTAGTTGTCAGATTCTTGTTTTCATCAAAAACATACAGAACCGCATTCCGGATCTTCTCGTTGAAAATCTCCGACGTTCCGTCCCCCTTATAGCTCATCAACAGGGTGATATCACTGAAACAACCGTCCAAATCCTCCTTTATGCAACCACCCAGCCCCACTATCACCAACACCATGAACAAGATTTTATTTACCGTTTTCATATCCGTATGTTTTTCTACAACATCATTTGTTTTGAAAGATGGGTAGCCGGACCACCCCGGCTACCATCGTATTAAGTCCAATTAAAATTGAGGAGTAACAACTTCCACTACCCAATCAGCAACAGTCACAGTCACCTCAACACACTTAGCCGGCTGCTCCAAATCGTTATCGTTGAATTCAAAAGAGAGTCGGTAAACCTTTCCGGCTTCTAATTCATTTACAGGAGTACCCTCTTTAAGCAAACCTCTTGCTACAATATGGAGAGGAACATTATCTCCTCCGGCAGCCGGAACTCCCTGCATCTGCAACAGGATATGCGGGATAGTGGCACCGGCAGCTACGTGATAAACATAAGCATCTTTACCTTCACCCAAAATGTCAGCAGCGGTCTTCTCTTCGGCAGGCATCAATTTAACACCTGCAAAATCATCATTTGTCCAACCCGATGTCAGGCTTTCGAAAAAGTTTTGTGAATTGCCGGTTGCCAGTACATCATAGAAAGAAAGTTCTCCGCTGTATGTACCATCCAATTGTACGGCAGGATAATAGTTGTCGATAGCTATTTTATTCAATAAAATTTTGCTGTATTTTGCATCTGTCTGAGGATCAACCTTTGCATATTTGAAACCAGTCACCTCTATACGTGCAATCAACGGCTTAACATTAATAGCTGCTGTATAAACATTTGTATGCTGTTCATCATCAGCACTTCCTTTTTTAACAAAATTTCCGGTGCCATACAATGTCAGGTCTTTTTCATCCTGTTCTTCACTCATCTGGCATACCAAAGCTTTCAGAGCTGCCAAAGTAGAACAGCCATCCAATTGTTTTTTCAATGCACCTTCCACTCCACCCACATTACCGATAACGATTGCCTGATTGGCTGCTCCGTTCACAAAGTGGAATGTTTTGCTCAAAGTAGTTGCATTATAATATTTCTCTGCATTGTCTTTCTTTCCTTCCGGAGTCAAATCATAACCACCATACAGGTTTGTTCCATCGGTAAACACTACATAATAGTCATTCAAAGTCACCTTCTTGTTTTCCTCTGGAATTTGCGTACCGGTACCCTTGCTCTGCGGCAAAACATTTGCCAATGAAATCGTTACACTCTTCGATTCTTCGTCTTTCAACAAATCATCACCATCGTTGTTACAAGCTGTCAACCCAAATCCCAGGGCTGCCAGCAAAACCAAACTTCTTAGTTTCATAATCTTCTGATTTAAAGAATAATTAATAAAATTGTCTAACACTATTTATCTACATCATTTCAACTGTTTCAAATTACCTTCCGCTTCCACATGTCCCGCCTGCAAAGCCTTTTCAAACCAACCGATGGCCTCATCCTCATCCTCCAGCATCATGTAGCACACCCCGATGGAATTGAATGTACGGTCGTCCTTGCGGTATTCGAGCAGCATCTCCAAGGCTTCGCTGTATTTGCCGGCACGGATCAACCCGTTGGCGGCATTCACGGCATCCGCAGCCTTGTCGCCCAACACATCATAGTACACCGACACATAGCATGCATTACGCAATCCCGGATAAAACTCCTTCAGCATATACCGGTAAGGCTTCCCCCCTGCCAGCCGTTTCAAGGCATTCTTCCTGCCGCCTGCCACCTGCTCGTCGTCGATAATCGCCAGCACCTCCTCGCGGTATTCCATGTCCGAAGCCTCCACCAGCTTGCGCAGACCGTCCCAGTTCTCCACTCCGTTCACCAGCAGGAAATTCTCCTCCCGCAACTCCGGAATCTCCTGCATGATATAGGCCTTCAACGCTTTCGCACGTCCCTCTCCCAATTGGGTATTGAACTTCAATCCGCCTTCCGGCGAAGCGAATCCCGTAATCTCAATGCCCTGCAGCGTCAGTTGCTCCAAGTCACCGATTTTGCGGACACTTGCCACAATTTCGTCCAATATCGCCTTGTTGCCGTAGCGGTCGGGATACAATACCAACTTGGACACCGGGAAAAACACCCGCATCTCCTGTGAGAACCGCCACCGTTTCTTGGCTTCCACCACCTCAAAATGCTTGGGCTCGGGCTTCACCTCCTCTACGGCAGGAACCGGAGCCACATACACAGGTGCGTTACCTGCCAGCGTCTGGCTCCCGCCACAATAAACACACCCGCACCCCTCATAGTGGTATGCCACACCCAAAGAGGCATGTTTCATCCAACGGCTGTATGTCTCCTTTGCCACATACTCCAGCGTATCCTTCCGCCACATCGCCTCGCCTGCCGACAGTCCCCAATTGCGGTTGCCCTCCAACGCCTTCACCTGACGCTCATGCTTATAATACAACTTTCCATAAATACGGGCAGGCTCCAGCCACAACGTATCAGCTCCTTCACTCAGATAGGGACGCAACACCAGCATCTGGCGGCTCCGCATATCGTCAGGAACTCCGGTCACATCAAAATGCACCTCCACATTGCGTTTCTCCTTCTTCACACTCACATTCTCCACCGCCAGCTGTGCCGCCGCACCGAAAGCCGGCAAAAGAAATATCATCATTATCAATATTGTTTTCATATCCCAAAGCCGTTTATTTAGTTAATCATGAATATGACAGACACCCCCGCCTTCGTAGGACCGAAATAATGGTTGTCGGTATTTGCCTTGAACTTGCCGCAAGTGGCACACTCATATTTGTCATAATTCGTATAAATATATCCCAGACCGAATGTAGCCTCCAGATTCCAACGTTTGCCCAAAATCCACGAATATCCGTAGGCAAGCCCCACACCGGTACCCCAACCCTGATAGCGGTGATTCTTCGTAGACTTCGACTGGAAGGGAAGACGAACGGCACTGATATTAAACTGGGAATAACCGCTGTGCAAACCGAAAAAATGCCCTTGGAAACGATTGCAGAGCCAGTAACGGGCTTCCGATATCACCGCCCAGTGCTTGATTTTCTTGTTTTTACCTTCATCGAGCGTCCAGGGATTGTAACTACCGGACAGCTCCAACGTCCAGCGGGGAGCCAGTCCGAATTCAAAACCCAAATTCATCGTCGTTGTCGCATCGTACAACAGGTTGGTTTTCACCCCTATTTTCTGACCGAAAACAGAGGATGCTATGCAAACTGCAAACAGCATCAAGGTCCATTTCCTTAAACCCGACTTAGCCAACATTACTCTGTGTCTTTTCATAAACATCGTTTATTTCTACAATTCCTACATCGCGTTAAATGTAAGATTGTTCTCTGCGAAAAATTGGTTGTGTATTGGTAATAATGTGTATATACCGGGGTCTGTCGCAACAAATTCCAGACAGGTTCACAGAGGGACAACCATACATTACATCCTGATTACAAATAATTTAAAGCACAAAAAGACATCAAGAAAAACGAACGTTTTTTAATATAAGATTTTTCCCTCAAAAAGGAATGAAAAGAAAAAAAGACAAAAAGTTAAATAATTGATTTACAAATAATAAAGGATTATGGATATAGGAATGATGAATGATGTTGCTCGACTAAAAAAAACGTTCGTTTTTTCACCCACAAAAAAGATTTAATTACTTCCAATTCATTTTCATGACTACAATAATAAACACAATTTCATTACAAAACAAGTTTTTTACTAAAAAAATCATTACAAAACAAACTCCTGGCATACAGATATTTAATACAACAAACCATCCAAAATATTTACACACCATGTTATTATGTTAAATAACACAAAGATAAAAAACGCGCATTTTATGCAAAAAAAAAAAAAAAAATAGAAATAATATTCATTAACCATTTACCCTACCAAACATTCGTTCCCCTATACCACAACTCCGCATCATGTCCATATCCCCTCCCTATCAAATATATGACATCTATATATCAAAGATAACACAACTATAAGACAAAGATAACAGCTTGTTATCTTTGTTTTATAGTTATCATATATTTAAGTTGAAGATATATGGGAGCTTTGAACTGCCATTTTCAAATGGAGGAGCCATGCATGAAACAAATAAATTAAAAATTAAAAACGCTTATCATTTGCATCTATGATTTATTTTACTTTCCTTTGCAATATCAATTCAATCCTTAAGAAAGATTGTTTGAATTATAAAGAGGAGTTGAGAGACTGGGCTCGATGAAACTCCGACAACCTCCGGAAAATCCGAAAGGTGCCAAAACCCGGCCTGATAACAGGAGTTATAATTTAAAACAAAAGAAACATGAAAAAAGCTGATTATTTATCTGACGCTATCATCCGGAGCTTCCGGAAATTCCAAATTTTCAATCTTTTCGTATCTTCTATGGATATGCGCTGCATGCGCTGATTATTTTTTCTCCCCGATAAAATCGACAATAGTTTCCGAAAAGTTCGGAAATGATAACTGATGCAATATGCTTTCGCAGAAAGTATAAAACAGATATGCTATATCTGTACTTTCCTGCCAGGCCGTCACTTGTCGTACATTTTTTTTAATCCATACAAGTATCCATATTTCCAACTTTATCCAAATGAAAACTTATCAAGAAATAAACGAAAAGATAAAAAACGGAACTGCTGTAGTACTGACTGCAGAGGAGGTTTCAGCTCTTTCAAAATCACTTTCTCCTAAAGAAATTGCCCAAAAAGTAGATGTCGTAACAACCGCCACTTTCGGTGCCATGTGCTCATCCGGAGCATTTCTGAACTTCGGACACAGCAACCCACCTATCCGCATGGAAAAAATCGAACTCAATGGTGTAAAGGTCAGCGGAGGACTGGCTGCAGTAGATACATACGTGGGAGCAACGGATTGCAATCCGGCAGTGCCAGCCTATGGAGGTGCACACATCATTGAAGACTTGGTTAATGGCAAAGATATTACATTGGAAGCATGGGGAAAAGGAACTGATTGCTACCCAAGGAAACACATCAAAACTGTCATCAACAAAGACTGTATCAACGAAGCCATTTTGTATAATCCACGCAACTGTTATCAAAATTATAACGTAGCAACCAATTCTACCGACCGGATAAAATATACCTATATGGGAACCCTGCTTCCTAAATTACGGAACGCCTCCTACAGCTCTGCCGGCGAATTATCACCACTGTTAAATGACCCGGAATGCCGCACCATCGGACTGGGAACAAGAATATTTCTTTGCGGAACAGAAGGTTATGTCACTTGGAACGGTACACAATTCAATACATCCAAGCCGGTAAATGAATATGGTATTCCCATTGGCAATGCCCGCACCTTGGCCGTTGCCGGAGACTTAAAGCAAATGAGTTCCAGCTTCCTGCGCGGAGCATATATCGAAAAATACGGAGTGACCATGTATGTCGGTATCGGAATACCTATTCCGGTGCTGGACGAAGACATTGCACAAAGAGTTTCAATCCGCAACGAACAGATTGAAACCAATATATTGGACTATGGAAACGGCTGCCGGCTATTAGGTACCACAAACTATGCAGCCCTGCAAAGCGGCACGATCGAAGTAGGAGGACACAAGATAAGGACTGCCCCCCTTTCCAGTCTGGCAAAAGCACGCGAAATTGCTGATATACTAAAGACATGGATAACGAATGGCAAATTCTATCTGACCGAACCGGTACGACCCATGCCGACAAGTACCCTCATTCAATCTTTGAAAGAGACAGATTTATCCATAGAAAAATAATTCACAAACTCATAAACTGCAACATCATGGTAAAAAAATATATATTTTCATTCCCAGTGGATGCTACCGACCGTTCACTGACTTACGATTTAGTAAAAATATACGATATCCGTATCAATATCTTGAAAGCCGAAATACAAGCCGGGCATGCAGGCAATTTGCTGGTGGAACTGGATGCTGACGAACAACAATTGGAAAATGGCATCAAATATCTGACAGAAAGTGGTGTCACCGTCAGCCCTGTATCAAGCAAGGTTTCCTATAATGCAGACTTATGTATAGACTGCGGCAATTGTGTCAGTGCATGTTTTTCACACGCGTTGACTATAGGAGTTCCGGACTGGAAACTCCACTTTAACCCTGAGAAGTGTATTGCCTGCAAGCTCTGTCTGAAAGCCTGCCCGCTAAAACTGTTTAAAATTGAGTTTGCAGAATAAACCGATAAAAAAACTTTTGCACCATGAAACAATACATAGACCGGACCTATCGACATCATTTTCGACACGACCGCTGGCACTATTTTACCGTTACATACAAAGAAACGGATTTGTGTATTGGAGTGGATGCCGGTTCTTGGCTTAAAGAAATGTACGACTGGACAAATTCCTTTGTAATCGAACTGCGCAACCAAATGGATACATGGATTGCAAACCACCCGACATATGCCCAATCCCTCGTCCCTTGTGAGACGGAAAGTGAAGCTCCGGCAATATTTCGTCAAATGGCAGAAGCATCCCGCAAAAGCGGGATTGGCCCTATGAGTGCTGTAGCCGGAGCTGTTGCTCAATATACGGGAAGAGCTCTACAAGAGCACTTTTGCATTCAGGAAATCATGGTGGAAAACGGAGGAGATATTTATATAAACCTGTGCGAAGATGCTGATATCTCAGTCTTTGCAGGTTCCTCTCCCTTATCCGAACGTGTAGGACTTCACATCCATGCAACAGATACCCCCTTAGGGATATGCACCTCGGCCGGTACGGTAGGACCATCTTTCAGTTTCGGGAAAGCAGATGCCGTCATGATTGTCTGTAAAGACACTCTGCTGGCAGACACCTACGCAACAGCTTTTGCCAACCGAATTCAAACACAGGAAGACATCTCCCCTTGTATCGAGCAAGTAAAATCGACTGCAGATATTTTAGGAGCCATTACAATCAAAGATGATACGATGGGAATCTGCGGGAAATTTGAATTAAAAATATTCTAAAAAAAACGATATGAATACCGAACAATTATATAACATCATACAAAAACGCATCCTGATATTGGACGGAGCAATGGGAACAGCTATCCAAAAACATGGATTAACTGAAACGGATTTCCGTGGACAAGAATTTACGAACCACCCCGTACATTTAAAGGGAAATAACGATATTCTGACATTGACACAACCGGATATTATCCGTAATATACACCGATCTTATATTGAAGCCGGGGCTGATATCATCACAACCAATACATTTAACTCAAATGCCGTGTCACAAACAGAATACCACTGCGACAAACTGATATACAGACTGAATTACGAAGGCGCACAGTTAGCAATTTCTGCTGCAAAAACAGCTGCACATCCGGTATTCATTGCAGGCAGTATCGGTCCGACCTCCCGCACCTTGTCTCTATCGCCGGATGTCAACAGACCGGAATATCGTCCAATTGATTTCGATGCCCTGGCTGCAACATACGCAGAACAAGTTGCCGGACTGATTGACGGAGGTGCCGATATTCTGCTCGTAGAGACAGTATTTGATGGTCTAAATGCCAAAGCAGCTCTCTATGCCATTGAACATGTACAGGCAGAAAAACATACGGCTCTACCTGTTATGTTATCTGCCACCATCAACGACCGCAGCGGGCGTACGCTGACCGGCCAAAGTCTGACAGCATTGTATACATCTGTATCTCACTATCCATTATTCAGTTTCGGACTGAACTGTTCATTCGGAGCAAAGGATTTATTACCATTTGTCACTGAATTATCCCAATATTTGCCTTGCCCGCTAAGTATCTATCCCAATGCCGGTCTGCCAAACGAAATGGGAGAATACGAAGAAACGCCTCTATTTACAGCCCAATGTTTGGAACAAATGGCAAAAGCCGGTCTGCTAAATATAGCCGGAGGATGTTGTGGCACCACTCCGGCACACATTGCTGCCATCCGGGCAAGTTTAGAAAATATACCACCCCGGCAAGTGCCTTCCCCTGACCATACTTTGACTGTATGTGGTTTGGATAATGTTGTCGTAGATAAAGAGCGCAATAATTTTATCAACGTCGGAGAACGGACGAATGTCGCCGGTTCTGCAAAATTTGCAAAACTCATACATGCCAAAGCCTATGAGGATGCCGCACAAATAGCCCGCAAGCAAATAGAGGACGGAGCTTCTATTATTGATATCAACATGGATGATGCAATGTTGGACAGCGCAAACGAAATGGCAACATTCGTACGCTACATCAGTAATGACCCTGATATTGCCAAAGCAGCCCTAATGATTGACTCTTCGGATTGGAATACGATACTGGCCGGACTAAAAAATGCACAAGGAAAATGTATTGTCAACTCCATCAGTCTAAAAGAAGGTGAAGAGATATTCTTAAGCAAGGCTTGCGAAATCCGCCGACTTGGAGCAGCAGTCGTAGTGATGGCATTTGACGAAATCGGTCAGGCAGTAACATACGAACGGAAAATCACCATTTGTCAACGGGCTTACAAACTATTGACACAAAAAGCCGGATTCAAGGCGGAAAATATTATTTTTGATGTCAATATTCTTGCCGTAGGAACCGGCTTGGAAGAACATAATCATTATGCAGTTGATTATATCCGAGCTGTAAAATGGATCAAAGAAAACCTACCCGGCTGCCGGACATCAGGCGGAGTGTCGAACCTGTCTTTTTCATTCCGGGGCAACAATCCTGTACGCGAAGCTATGCATTCCGTATTTCTCTATCATGCCATCCTCGCCGGACTGGATATGGCCATTGTCAACCCGTCTATGCTGCAAGTATACGATGAAATAGAACCTGAACTTCTGACAAAAGTAGAGGATGTTGTTCTCAACCGACACAACGAAGCCACAGAACAATTGATTGAATTGGCAGAACGTATCAAAGGTAATAAATCAGCCGACGGAAAACCTGTCAAGAACGAAGAATGGCGCAACCGTCCGTTGGAGGAACGTCTTGTTTATGCACTTATTAAGGGCAATACTGAATATCTGACTATTGATCTGGAAGAAGCTTTAAAACAATATCCCTCTCCAGTGGCCATCATCGAAGGTCCGTTAATGACCGGAATGGACAAGGTAGGCTCACTATTCGGTGCTGGCAAAATGTTCTTGCCACAAGTGGTTAAATCCGCTAAAGCCATGAAAAATGCCGTTGCCATCCTGCAACCGGAAATAGAAAAACACAATCAAGCCGAAGGACAGAAAGCGAAACGCCACAAAGTCATTGTTGCTACCGCCAAAGGAGATGTACATGACATCGGCAAAAACATAGTGAACATTGTCTTGACTTGCAATAATTTTGATGTTATAGATCTGGGAGTCATGGTAGAAAACCGACGTATTGTTGATGCTATCCGCCAACACAATGCAGACATCATAGGGATAAGCGGATTGATTACCCCTTCCCTAAACGAAATGGAAGGACTGTGCGAATTACTACAGCAAGAAGGATTAAAAATTCCGTTGATTGTAGGAGGGGCAACAACCTCATCGGTGCATACAGCTGTAAAGTTAGCACCCAAATATTCCGGCTGCGTTGTATACGGAGGAGATGCTTCGCATACCGCAAGCCTCATCAAACGACTGTTGTCTGACCCACAGGAATACACCCAACAAATCCAGACAGAACAAGAACAGATTCGCCATCAATATTACAATCGGCAAACGACCTTGCTGCCATTGAATGAAATCCGGGAAAAAGCCCCCAAATTTCCTTTGGCAAGCTACCAACAGCCTAAAGAATTCGGTGAACACAATCTAATCGGCAAACACATTGATTTACAAAAATTAGTGGGCAAAATAGATTGGACTCCATTCTTTCATTTTTGGGGATTTAAAGGAAAATTCCCGGAAATTATCTATGAAAACGAAGAAGCCGACCGCACCTACCAAGCTGCTTTGGAAATGCTTGGCACCGTTATCGCAAGCCATGAATTCAATGCATCGCTCATTGTACAATTCTTCAATGCCCATCGCGAACAAGATGATATTATATTGGAGAATGGCAAACGTCTAGCTATGCTACGGCAACAAAAAACAGACAGCGAATGTTTGAGTCTGGCTGACTATGTCAGCCCGGAAGGCAGCACAATAGGGCTATTTACCTTGAAAGTGGAAGATTCCCGTCCACATTGCGACTGTCAGGATTTCCAACACCTACTACGAGAAAGTCTGTGTGCCCGTCTTACAGAAGCATTAGCAGAATGGATGCAAGAACAAGTGTGTGAAGGACTTCATGTCATTCGCCCCGCATTTGGCTATTCAGCCTGCCCGGACCATTCCCTAAAAAAAGATGTGTTCGATATCTTGGATGCTCCAGAAAAAATCGGTGTAACTCTCACCTCATCATATGCCATCCGACCAACAACCAGCTTGTGTGGAATGATATTGGCACATCCACAAGCACGCTATTTCAGCATCGGCCAAGTAGGTAATGATCAAATGACAGACTACTGTAAACGACGGAATATCAACAGGGAAGAAGGTAAAAGATTATTGGGATTTTAAATTAGACAACAACATGACTAAAGTTATAGATATTATCAACAAAAAAACGGCACCTTTCGCTTCATTCGAACTGGTGCCACCGCTAAAAGGCAGCGACATCAGCAAACTTTATGCCTCCATCGAACCATTAATGGAATTTGCTCCCCCCTTTATCAACATTACATTCCACCGAGATGAAGTGGAATACCGTCAGAAAAACGACGGACGGTTTGAAAAAGTGATATTAACGAAACGCCCGGGTTCCGTAGCAATAGCTGCTGCCATTATGAAACGCTTCCCCGTGGAAGTAGTTCCCCATCTAATATGCGGAGGAACCAGCAAACATCAACTGGAAAACGACTTAATAGACTTAAACTTTCTTGATATACAAAATGTGGTAGCACTGCGAGGAGATGCTATTCCCGGTCAAAAATACTTTACTCCCGAACCTGACGGACACCGCTATAGCTGCGAATTAGTAAAACAGATTCACAACATGAATCAAGGCATTTATCTTGATTCCAGTTTGACAGATGCTGTTCATACTAACTTCTGCATCGGAGTGGCAGCCTACCCGGAAAAACATTATGAAGCCCCCAACATTGATATCGACATTGAAAACCTAAAACACAAAGTCGATGCTGGTGC
The DNA here is from genome assembly GCA_945900015.1 of uncultured Odoribacter sp. Lineage (GTDB taxonomy): Bacteria > Bacteroidota > Bacteroidia > Bacteroidales > Marinifilaceae > Odoribacter. Next base: position 44,618 of record CAMDJC010000017.1, read on the forward strand.
CGACTACATTGTCACTCAAATGTTTTTTGACAATGCCAAATTTTACACCTTTGTAGAAAAATGCCGCGCTGCTGGTATCTCCGTTCCTATCATTCCGGGCCTAAAACCCATCTCCACCTCTACTCATATAGAAATGCTTCCACGGGCATTCAGTATTGATCTGCCGCAAGATTTAATGAAGGAGGTTCGCAAATGTAAGGACAATAAAGAAATCTACCGAGTCGGGATAGAATGGTGTGTTGCCCAAAGCCAAGATCTACTGGCACAAGGAGCCCCAGCCATTCACTATTATACCATGGGAAAGGCTGATAATATCCGTGAAATACTGAAACGTACATTCTGAAAAAAGGATGACAGAAAAAAGATTTCAATTTTATTTCAGAATCCGTATCTTTGTTTGTAGGAAAATTGCCATAATATGAAAATTCTGATTATTGAGGACGATCCTTCATTACGCGAAATCATCCGCACCACTCTGGAAAAAGAACGGTATATCGTTGAGGAGGCATCTGATTTCCGTACTGCCGAAGAGAAAGTTGCCGATTATTCTTACGACTGCATTTTATTGGATATCATGCTGCCTGGAGGTAGCGGACTGGATTTACTGCAAACATGGAAAAAACAGAATAAAAAAGAAAACATTATCATCATATCTGCCAAAGATTCATTAGAAGATAAAGTGCTGGGTCTTGACCTCGGCGCAGATGATTATTTGCCCAAACCATTTCACCTTGTAGAACTGATAGCAAGAGTAAAGAGCGTCATCCGCCGCAATCAGCGAGATGGCGCCCAATACATAGAATACGGTAACATCCGAATAGATCCGGACAATTACCATGTTTATATTGAAAACCAGCAAATAGAATTTAACCGGAAAGAGTATGATATTCTATATTACTTTATCCAACGTCCCGAAAGAGTTGTAAATAAAATGACTCTGGCAGAATCTGTATGGGGAGATCACATTGACCAAGTGGACAATTTTGATTTCATCTATGCACAAATAAAAAACATACGAAAAAAACTGACAGATGCAGGTGCAACGGCTGAAATAAAAGCCGTGTATGGATTTGGCTATAAAATGATATTAAAGTAGAGGATACAATGAAACTGATCTACAAAATATTAATCCGTCTGACTCCGGCTTTGACCATCTTGCTAGCAATATGGGGCTATCTCTTTTACGTCGCTATCATAGACGAAATAAACGATGAAGTAGATGACTCTTTGGAAGACTACTCTGAAAACATCATAATCCGCGCTTTGTCCGGACAAAAACTGCCATCCAGGACAGACGGAACAAACAATAGCTACTATCTTACGGCTGTTTCTGAAGAATATGCCAACACTACACCTCACATTCTTTATCTGGACAAAACGATATATACTCCGGAAAAAAAGGAATATGAGCCGGCACGTATTCTAATTACTATTTTCAAAAACAGCGAAGGAAATTATTTTGAACTTACGGTAAGTACACCCAGCATTGAAAAAGAAGATCTTCGTGATGCAATCTTGAATTGGATAATACTCCTATATTTTGTATTACTCGTAACATTGCTTTCTATCAATATTTGGGTGCTTCACAAATGTATGCAGCCGCTTTACATTCTATTAGGTTGGCTTGACAACTACACCGTTGACAAAGGAGAGTCCCTCCCCCAATTACATACTAGTATCACAGAATTTCAAAAATTACATACTGCCGCACAAAAAACCATTGAACGCAACCAAATTATTTACGAACAACAAAAACAATTTATCGGTAATGCTTCCCACGAATTACAAACCCCTTTGGCAATCTGCCAAAACCGCCTGGAAATACTTGCCGAACAAGACGGAACAACCGAAGAACAATTGCAGGAAATCACCCGCATTCAAGACACACTTTCTTATATTATCCGTCTAAATAAATCGCTTTTATTTTTATCTAAAATTGAAAACGGACAATTTCATGACAAGCAAGAAATTTGCTTCAATCAACTTATACTTAGACAACTAGAAGACTATCAAGAAATATATGCTTACAAAAACATCACCGTAAATATAGAAGAAGACGGAGAACTGAAGAGAGTGATGAATCCCACTCTTGCTACATCGTTGATAACTAATCTACTAAAGAATACTTATGTACATAACTTTCCACAAGGCATTATCCACATTCGTATCACCCCTCAATCACTAATCTTCTGCAACAGCGGTGATCCCGAACTTTTGGATGAAACACAAATTTTTCAACGTTTTTACCAAGGAAAAACACAACGCCAAGGCTCTTCCGGGCTAGGACTCTCTATTACTCATGCTATTTGCAACCTTTACCATATCCATATTCAATATAAATATGAAGGATTACATTGCTTTGAACTATTTTTTAAATAATTAATCTACTGGATAACAACAACTTTTCTTCTTTTACGTAAGAAAAATCAAATGAGCATTCCCTATTTCAAATTCTTTTCAGAATTGGGGAGTAATTTTGAATCGTAAAACTTAAAAACTGAAAGCCATGAAAAAAATTATTACATTATTTGTTTGTTTAATCGCATTTGTCGGATTCTCAAAAGCAGATGATGACCAACCAATCACAGTTAATCAGTTACCACAAAAAGCTCAAACATTTATCAACCAGTATTTCGCTAAAAAGGAGATTTCATTAGCAAAAGTCGAAAAAGATTTTTGGGACAAAAAATACGAAGTTGTTTTTGTGAATGGTGACAAATTAGAATTCGACAAAAACGGAAATTGGGAAGAAGTAAATTGCAATTTTTCAGAAGTACCTGCCGACATCATTCCAAAACCCATTAAAGAAAACATTGCCAAAATGTATCCCAAAGCTAAGGTATTAAAAATAGACAGAGATTCTCGAGGATACGAAGTAAAACTAAACAACCGCATTGAATTAGAATATAACACAGAATTCCAATTGATAGATATAGAAGATTAAATTATAAAACACTCAAAACACAGATATTATGAAAAAGTATTTATTAGCATTAGCAGCAGGATTATTTCTCTTCACTGCCTGTGATAACGATGACAATCATTCAAATCAACCCAACGGAGCCGTAACCAAAGCATTTGAAGCAAAATTTCCCCATGCATCCCGCATCGAATGGGAATACAAGAACGACTATGCCATAGCCGAATTCCACAATGATGGCTTCGAAACAGATGCTTGGTTTGACCAAAGCGGTAAGTGGTATATGACTAAAACAGAATACCGGACAATTGAAAACATCCCCAATGAAACCGTACGCAATGCTTTCCAAAATAGTGAATACAAAACATGGAGAGTAGAAGATGTTGACTATCTGAACCGTCTGGATGCAGAAGGAATCTATATTATTGAAGTGGAGCAAGGCAAGATCGAGACAGATTTGTACTATTCAGAAGAAGGCATATTGATTAAAGCCATCCCGGATGACGGAGACGATTATTATGAAAACTACCTGCCGGGAATTAATCCTACCAAACAAGTAATCATTGAAATTGTCCAAAAACAATATCCAAATGCCAAAATCATAGAAATCGATATGGAAAATGGATTTATAGAAGTGGAAATCATAGATAACGGACGAGGCAAAGAGGTCATCTTTGACAATAAGCAAATCTGGGTCAACACCCACTACGATGTCAGAAAAAACGAAGTAGAACAGGTTGTAATCAACACCATAAACAAAAAATATGCAGGTTACCACATTGACGATATCGAAAAATACGAAACACCAACAGGCAATTACTACCAATTTGAACTGGAGCTGGGAGAAAAAGAAAACATAGTCAAAATCGGTCTTGACGGCAAGATTATCTAATAAAAAGATTTCATTATACATTCAAAAAAAACGGAAGTGCAAATCGCCTTCCGTTTTTTTCTTCTGAACTCGTTTGCATACAAAAATATTCCAGAATCGTATGCAGATAGCTAAAAATAAAATACATTCGCATCACCAAATCGTCATGTATATGAATGCATTCAAACCAATCGAAATCAAGGATAAAGATTTAATAAACTCCTATATTATTCCTTCTGACGAACAGGATTGCGACCTTTCATTTGCCAATCTGTTTACCTGGCATTTCCAAACAGATTCCAGTTATGCCATTATCCAAAACAATCTTGTCATTCGCTTTTCAAATCCAGATGAAGGCCATGAATATTACTTGCCCTTTGGCAATGATAATTGTATATCAGCCATAGAAGAATTAAAAAAAACATCCCTATATGCCGGAGAACGTTTATGTCTTCGAGGAATAACACCCCAATTACAAGAAAAGCTAGAGCAATACAATCCTACACTTTGGGATTATTCAGAAAATAGAGATTATTTCGATTATATATACTCCCGCCAAGAACTGGCAGAATTAAAGGGGAAAAACTATCAACCGAAACGTAATCACGTCAACAAGTTCCGCAAAAGCTACAAATACACTTATGAGCCGTTAATACCTTCTGCTATTCCAGAATGCCTGGAATTTGAATCAGCCTGGTGTATGAAACACGGATACATAGAAAATGACAACATCCGCAACGAACGCCGTTCTTTGACAACAGCATTCAAACATTGGAACGAATTAGACCTAACCGGTTTCATCATTCGAATCGAAGGAAAAATTATAGCCTTTACTTTTGGACATCCCATCAATCACAACACTTTTGGCATACACTACGAAAAAGCAGATGTTAATATAGACGGAGCATATAGTGCCATCAACCAACATTTTGCAGCCTCCTTGCCTGAGCAATATATTTATCTGAATAGAGAAGAAGATTTAGGAATCCCAGGATTACGACAAGCAAAATTATCCTATCACCCCGTCAAAATACTAAAAAAGGCCAGAGCCATATTAAAACATTAAGTAATCATACTATGAGAAAACAGAGCATCATGAATTTATGGCAACAATGCTTCCATGATTCAGAAGAATTTATCAAATTCTATTTCGAACAAAAATATAGGGATGAATATTCTATGCTCTACACAGAAAACGGGGAAGCTCTCTCCGCTTATCTAATGTTGCCATACCCACTTATATGGGACGGAAAGACATTTATGACCTCTTATATATCAGGAGCTTGTACAGCTCCGCAAGCCCGTAATCGAGGCTTAATGACATACCTGTTAAAAAAAGGGTTCCAACAAATGTACGACAACAATGTGGCTCTTTCCACTCTTATCCCTGCAGAAACGTGGCTATATGAATATTATAAACAACTAGGATATGCTACCGTTTTCTATAAATCCACAAATCTATGGCAACCTATTCCCATTACATCTTCTACTTACAAAATAGAAATCGTTACCGAAACATTTGAATCAATAACCCAAGAAAGCTATACCTATTTTTCAAAAAAAATGCAAGATAAACCTTGTTATATAGCGCACACATTCGAAGACTATAATACCATTTTAGGAGATCTTTATTTGTCAGGCGGAAAATTAATCTTAACCCGCCAATCGCTAGCTCCCTATTCTATATGCGGCATAGCTCTAGCAACTTGTGAAGAAACAGAAATTACAGTAAAAGAGCTACTATACGACACTCTTGAAATATACAACCAGCTGCTTACAGTGGCTACTGATTATTGGAAAGTACCCCGAGCAGTTTGCCGCACCTCATACCATTTTCCAACAGCACAACCCTATGGTATGGCACGCATTATTCACCTGAAGACTCTGCTACAACATTACGCAGCAACCCATCCTGATCTGGAAGAAACGCTCAGCGTTGCAGATAATATTCTACCATGCAACCAAGGAACATTTCATATCGCACATGGAGAATGTCTGAAAACAAGTGACACACTCTCTAATACCGCGACAGACATTACTGCACTTCCCCAAAAGCTGTTCGCCTTTCTAGACGAACAGCCCTATATGAACTTGATGATTGATTAAATTAATCCTATTTCAAATGGAAAGACAAAGTGACCAGTACATTTTTTTCATTAATACCCCAGGAACCAGAATATTCCTTAACTAGCCGTACCGCTTCCCGATCGCAAGCCGGATGTAATTTCCGTATAATTTTTATTCGACCCAGTTTACCTTTTCGATTAAAATTCAAAGACAACACTACCTCCCCTTCCACTCCTTTTGAAGCAGCTTCTTCAGGATACCGCAAAGAATCTACCACATAACGTTCGAAAGAAACATACCAATCATCCCTCTCTTCAAATCTCTCGGCGACTTTGATCTTTGCAATTTCGGCTTTCTTCAAGAAACTGTTTACTTTATGACTTTTCAACAAAATCAAACTACTATCCGACAACATCGGACGTATCTCTTTTTTTGATTTAGCCGATGCATAAAAAAATACCTGCCCGGTATCGACAATTTCCTTTTTCAAATCTGACGACACCATCAGCCTATCAGTAGATTCCTTTTCTGCTACTACAGCCTCCTTAATAATCAATTTACCCTGATTTTCAGCTACATCCTCTGCAATTTGAAACTTCTGCAAGAAGTCCTGCCTATCTGCTACTGATTCTTCAACATGCATCATCATAGAATCTTTCATTAACTGCGGTACAGCGACCAACTTAAGTGGTTCATCTACAGGCACATATAATAATTTCCAAGCTACTACAACAATAACGAGACAAGCAACCGCTATCCACCAATAATTACCCACACACCTGCTTCCATGTATTCGGGTCTTAGCAATCCTACGGTTCAAGCCCTCAATTATTTTGATATGATCTCCTTCTACCGCTGTCAACCCCTCCAAAGCTTCATACAAAAACGAATCAGACAGAGCCTCCCGCTCCAAACGATTGGCCTCTTTCCCTCTTTGCTCTTTTTGCAAATAAGTTTTTATGGCATTCTGTCTGTCTTTCATAATCTGACACCTTTCTGTTCAAGACACAATTTCAAATTTCGTTTCCCGTTCTGGATACAACTTTTCACCAATTTCAGGCTAAATCCTGACAAGTCAGCAATTTCTTTATAAGATTGTTCATCTATGAAAAACTTTCTGACACAAATCTGCTGTTTCGCCGGCAATTTTTCCATACACTCTTCCACTGCTTTGTCATTCCTCTCGTCCTCTTCCCTATCTACTAGATTCAAATCTTCCGAAAATTCCATAAAACTTTCGTCCAATACGACCGTTTGAATACCCGAACGATTACGTAATTCCATCAGACAACGATTGCGAACACAGATGTACAACCAAGAATTAAAAGATTTAATATCATACTCCGATAGTTTCGCAAATAATTCTTCCCAAATCTGTATCACCATATCCTCCGCATCTTCTACAGACTTTAGGTACTTTAATGCCACCCCATACACCAAGGCTGTATAGCGTCCATAGAGTTCCACCAAGAACTCTTGCAAGTGCTCCTCTCGATAAAAAGTCAGCAACTCACTATCACTATATGCCTTTAGTTTTCTTTTCACTGATATTAGAAAATCTGCACAAATATAGCGATTCTAACTAAATAAACAGCATCAATATCAACTGAGCCAAGATAACACGAATAAACATAGAAAGAGGATAGACGGTTGCATAAGATACGGCAGGATTATCCCCATCCATCGTTCCATTAACATAATTAAGCGCCATTGGATTAGCCATACTTCCACACAACATACCTGCCAGCGAACCAAAATCAATTTTCATAAAACGCAAAGCAACCATGGCAACCAGTACTACGGGCACAAACGTAATGGCAAATCCAAGCCCCACCCACAACAAACCTTCCGGACGAAATACAGTTTCAAAGAAATGCACACCGGCATCGAGTCCCAGACAAGCTAAATATAAAGAAAGTCCCAATCCCCGCAACATCAGATTTGCACTGCGTGTCGTATAAGTAATCATATGTAGACGGGGACCAAAAGCACCCATCAATATACCAACGATAATCGGTCCTCCGGCAATACCTAACTTCACAGGATAATCAATACCTGGAAATGAAAAAGGAATAGCTCCCAATGCCAGACCTAATACAACACCAACAAAAACAGCTATCAAATTCGGTTCCTTCAAACTAATCACTCGATTACCCAAAACCTTCTCAACATTGGAAATCGCCGCAGCCTCTCCAACCACAGTAAGCTTATCACCCAGCTGTAATATTAACTCTGGAGTTGCCAACAATTGCACTCCAGCGCGGTAGATACGAGTAATATTGATACCGTAACTATTACGCAACTTCAATGAACCCAACTTCTTACCATTAATTTCAGATCGACTCACAACTATAATTTGAGAAATCAATTGACTATCTATAGCATTCCAATCAATATCCTTACTGTTCCAATCAGTTTTTTCTTCCACACCAAATAAAATTTTGATAGCCTCTTCATCCGCTTCTGTCGTAATCACCAAAAGACGGTCGCCCTCTAACAGCACGGTATCAGAAGTTGGAATACTTACTTTACCATCACGCCATAAACGAGACACCACAAAACGATGTACAGACAATTGCGCAACTTCTTTCAAATTCTTTCCAAACACTCCGGGATTCTGAACTTCAAAAGCTGCAATAAAAGTCTGCTTGCCTTTATCATCATCAACAGCAACAGCCAAAGAGCGCCTCGGAAACATTTTACGCAAAGCGATAATAGCCAAAATAACTCCTACAACACCCAACGGATAGGTGACAGCACATCCTAAAGCAGGATCCCCAGCATCTATATTCATTTGCTTCAATGTCTGCTGAGCCGCTCCCAAAGCCGGAGTATTTGTCACAGCACCACTTAAAATTCCAACCATATCCGGCAAAGAAACTCCTGTCACAACATGCAACCCTAATGACATAATAGTTCCTACCATAATCACTGCAAACGCCAACAGATTCAGAGTCATTCCTCCTTTTCGAAAAGAACCAAAAAAGCCGGGCCCCACTTGCAATCCCAAAGCATAAACGAAAATAATCAAACCAAAGCTTTCTGCATAATTCAACATCTGCGGATCGATAGATAAACCAAAATGTCCTGCTGCAATCCCGGCAAAAAAAACAAACGTCACTCCCAAGGAAACACCACAAATACTGATTTTACCTAAAGCCAACCCCAAAGCTGAAATCATTGCAACGACAACAACAGCCTGAATTACACTATGTTCTACAAATATACTATTGAACCACTCCATGAATTTAGATGCTTTACTCAAACAAGGCACAAAGGTAATAATAAATTAAAACCCACTGGTAAAATATACTGGTAAAACCTTCATTTTGAAAGGTTAAAGAGGTCGAATACCATCTCCATTTAAAACGTTAACATGTTAAAAAAACTTGTATTTTACTTACTCAAAATCGATATCATAACTTTTGGTACTATCTTTGTATAAGTTAACTCATTTATAACAAGAGATATAAAGTGAACATTGAAATTATAACATGAAAAACCACATACCAGTCACCATTATCACCTATTTTTTCCTTATAGGAATTTATTCCTGCTCAAGCTCTGCTAAGTTAGCGACACAAACAACCGAATACACGATACCCACTTTTACGATACCGGACAGTCTACTCACCAAATGCTGCATAGATGAAAATTTCTATTCTATACGACCGGCTGAATTTTATGAACCAACTCTGCAAATCAGAGATTCGTTTACAAACGTTGAAAAATGCATGGTAGGACTAAAAGACGAAACTCTTTTCAAAAGACGCCCTGAAATCATTCTAAACTTTGAAAATCTTGAAGAAAACTCATATTTTTTTCCCCTTCCCGGAGCCCGACTTCTTTCTGCTTATGGAAGAAGAAACGGACGTCCCCATACAGGTATCGACCTCAAGATTAACAGACGAGATACCATTCTTGCTACATTCGACGGCATCGTCCGCATGGTAGGCTGGGCTAGAGGATACGGAAATGTCATTGTCATACGCCACTATAATGGCCTCGAAACCGTATACGCCCATAATTCAAAACACTTAGTCAAATCCGGTGACAAAATAAATGCAGGAACCCCAATTGCTATTACTGGAGCAACAGGACGAGCCTCAACGGATCACCTTCATTATGAAATCCGAATAAACGGCTACCCCATTAATCCCAACATTATCATAGACTTCACAACCCAACAAATACGAAACCAACGCATCGTATTCACGCCAGGACGAAAAGGAAAAGTTAATGTGGAAACGGTATAGCAGGTCAGGCATCTCTATTTTTCTTCATATCTCGACGCACCATCGCCAAAAGGAGAAACACTAATACCAAAGCAAAACTTATCCGAAAATAAGACCACAAACTTGTTTTTGACCACAAATCCTGATAATCAATAGTAAGGAAATTGACAGCAAACAACCCCATAGCAAGAGCTAGCAAAACAATACGAAATATTTTCATCATAAACACATTAAATTTGACACAAAGATAGAATTTCTTTTCAGCTATTCACCAAATAAACAGAACATCCAGTACATCATAATAATCAAAAACAAATGGAATCTCTCATAGATTTAGGATACTTCGGTCTTTTTATAGGCTCTTTTTTAGCTTCGACAGTCATACCCATGAGTGCTGATGTACTTCTCATTGGAATTCTAGCACTAGGAGGTAATCCTTGGATTTGTCTGCTCATTGCCACAATAGGCAACTGGCTAGGTGGTTTAACCTCCTATGGTATCGGCTGGCTTGGTAAATGGGATTGGATAGAAAAGTGGTTCAAGGTAACCAAAGAAAAACTACAACAACAAAAAAAATATGTAGACCGTTACGGTATGTGGCTAGCATTCTTCACTTGGCTACCGCTAATAGGAGATATCTTTGCACTTGCCTTGGGATTCTATAAAATAAAGCCTTTTACATCGGCCATATACATGCTGTTTGGACGCTTTGCAAGATTTTTTATATGGACAGTTCTATATATAAAATATGCAGAACGGTTTATCGAACTAATACAATAAACCATCCTGCAATAAAATATGGAAAAAACTTATTTATAAACTACCAATCAAAGAAGTTAGGTTAGCCGTAAACAAACGAACTGCAATTGCCAATAATATTATACCAAAGAGCTTACGCATAACATAAACACCACTCTTTCCAAATAACTTCTCAACATAATAAACGTAGCGAAGAACAAAATAAACAACGGTCATATTCAACGCAACAGCAATAATTATATTCAAAATATTATACTCTGCGCGCAATGAAAGCAGTGTGGTAAATGAGGCTGCACCGGCAATTAACGGGAATACCAAAGGTACAATAGTAGCAGAACCGCAAGGACTATCATTTTTGAAAATTTCCACACCAAAAATCATTTCGACTGCCAACACCAACAAAACAAGCGCTCCGGCAACAGCAAATGAAGAAATATCAACATTAAACAATGACAAAAGACCTTGCCCTATAAATAAGAAGGCAACTAGAATAATAAAAGAAATAATAGCTGCTTTGCCAGCTTCAACTTTCTGATTCTTCTCTCGCAAGCTGATAATTATAGGAATTGCTCCTAAAATATCAATCACTGCAAATAATACCATAAAGGCACTTACAATTTCCTTAAAACTAAAATAGATAGACATAGTGTGTAAATTTAATTAATGTGACGTGTTATTGTTCAAATATTAACAATCAAAAGAGATTAAGTAGTAATTCGAACACAAAGGTAGCACTTTATTCAATAAAGTGTCCCAGAGAAATGACATATTTTAGTTAAATATGAAAACAACAAAAAAAGAGAGAGTCACGTTATAGTAACTCTCTCTTGAAATTCGGCGCCAAC
>CAMDJC010000018.1:0-52325 GCA_945900015.1 uncultured Odoribacter sp.
GTCGCTACCTTTTTGACCTCTGTGTCATCTTATGAGGGCGGTTGCGGATTTGAGGGTAAATGAATCGGCATAGGGGATTGTCAATACATCTTTCGCTTTTCCCCATGACGGAGCAAACATTCGGAACAAATCAAAATGCAAATAAGCACGCAACGCCAAAACCTCTCCTTTTATCAGACGATATTTATTACCCTCAAAGAAAGAAGATTCTTTCCCGTCCAATGCCTCCAACAACACATTGCAGTTAGCAATTGAATTATAACAATCCAACCAAGTCTGACGCGAATGGTTCAAAAACTGCTCATGCGTATAATTAAGCTGGGAAATATAATAATATCCGTGATCCTGATTTTTATAAATATTATAATACTGCCCCACAACATCCATCATACCGAAAGTCATATCCTGACCATACATACTCTCACGAGTCATAGAGGTATAAATTCCCAACAAAACGTGCTCGAATCCTTCCGGATTAGAAAACATCTGCTCTTCGTTCACCTGAGCCTGCGGAGTGACATCCAGCCAACTGCAACTTGTTGACATGCCACCTATCAGCAGAGCTACAATAATCGATTTATATTTCTGATACAATTGTTTCATAATCTATCTTCATTTATTACTTAAAACTGAACCTGAAGTCCAAAATTGAATGTACGGGCAAATGGATAATCCAATCCACGTTCTCTCTTTACATTAGCCACTCTGAAAAGATCCTCCATCATGAAAGTCAATTTCAATCTGTCCATAAAACAGTTTTTCAACATCTCTTTTGAAAAAGTATAAGACAATGATATTGATTTCATCTCCAAAGAATTTTCATCTTCCACAAAGCGAGAAGTCACCTGAGTCACAGAATTATCCTTAATATCTTTAAAGAATGCCTTGTCTCCCGGTTTGGTCCATCTGTCTGACAATACCCGTTTATCTACATTGAAACGCAAGTTGGCATTCTCAACCCGGTCAACCAAGGTCGAGTTATAAACCTGTCCTCCACACTGATACAAAAAGTTCAAACTCAAATTAAATCCTTTATAGTCACCGTTCAAACCGAACGAACCGGATACTTTAGGCTCTGTATCTCCACATACAAATTTATCCAAAGCATTCCAAGTATAAGTTGTATTACCAAAGCGGTCCAAATAAACCTCTTTACCGTTTGCCGGATTGATTCCTAAAGAACGGACTGCATAAATAGCCGTTGTTGACTGTCCTTCCTTAAATTGAACCCGCGGTTTTCTGGATTCTTCTGCACTGGAAGCCTGGTCTTTATCTATACTATCATTATAGCTCTGCAAGCCCTGAGAAATCTCTTTAATAACATTCTTGTTATGAGCAATAGTAGCATATAAACTGATATTCAAATCTTTCGTACGAATTGGCCAACCCCGTAATGACAACTCATAACCCTTATTCTCCAACACGCCCAAATTATCTTTATAAGTCTCAAAACCATTGGACAAAGGCAGAGTAATATCAGACAACAAGTCTTTTGTCTTCTTATAGTAATAAGTAGCGTCAAAACTTATCCGGCTATCCAAAAACTGGATTTCAAAATTCGCATCATAACTGGTTGTCTTTTCCCATGAAAGGTCTTTATTACCCATACCCACCAAAGTAGCACCTACACCATTGGCATACCACTGACCTTTGTAGTATTGGAACATTGTCTGAGCCTGATACGGTTCAAAAGAAGCCTTACCCAACGAACCGACATTAAAGGACAATTTCAAATGATTGACAATTGACTTTGCCGATTCAAAAAAGCTTTCATTATGGACATTCCAACCGATACCTGCCGACCAGAAAGGAGCCACTCTCTGGTCCGAACCGAATTGAGATGAACCGTCCAAACGTCCTGAGACATCTACCATATAAATATTATTCCAAGTATAGTTGACATTCAAAAATGCGCCCAACAATCTGGAAACCCCTTCGGTTCCTTCTGCTGTCTGATTTTCAAACTCCTTACCAAACGAGATATAATCCATACTGCCGGAGGGGAAGCCGATAACGCTATATCCCTCATTCGAAAATTTATCCTGTATTAAGTTTCCACCCAAAGCTCCGTTCAAGAAATGGTTTCCGAACTGTCCGCTATAAGTCAACACCAAATTCGCATCCACATTCGAACTGCGCTGGTCATACACATAGGCACGTCCTTTTTTCAGTACGCCGTCTCCTGTCTGGTAATCACTTCCGCTATAAACTCCTGATCTCGGATCTTTAAATTCCTTATTATTGTCACGACGCTCTGTATAAGCAACTCGTCCCTTCATACGCCAGTGATCATTAATAAACCAGTCAATATCAAAATTATCTGCCCACTCCATATAATCCGAAGCAATCTGATTATTCAACGAAGCCTCATACAACGGATTCTTTAATGGCTGTGAATAAGCCATATGAGTCGCATAAACTTGCTGTAGTCTACCGTCTTCAGTATAAGGAGAATAGTAGGGATTAGCCTCTGCATATTCTCTAAAAGTACCATAAGGAGATTCCTTCGATTTCACTTTATCGACAGACAACTTGTTACGGAATAAAAACTTATCGTTCAAATTGTACGACAATACAAATCCCAATCCGACACGGTCACGGGCAGACTCCTTCATGACACCCGGATTTCCCTGATAACTTAAATCAATTCCATAACGGACAGCTTTATCTCCACCTTCCACATACAACGTATGTCTATGACCTACAGCGGTACGCAAAGGCTGAGACAACCAATAAGTATCAATACCTTGCTGCACATTTTTATAACGCTCAGCATAATCCAAATCCAATAATTGCTGATATTTCGGATCAGAATGAGTATATCTGCCGGCCAACGACTCAGCCTCCAGCTTTCCCTTGGCATCCAACAAATGATAATCCGACAAATCCGGGGCGGCAACAGACAAATTCAGACTATAAGAAACTGTCAGCTCTCCAGATTTAGGAGCCTTCGTCGTGACAACAACCACTCCATTGGCAGCACGCGAACCGTAAATAGCCGTTGCAGAAGCATCCTTCAATATAGTTACACTCTCTACACGGTCCATATTCAAGTCGAAAATTTTCTCAACGCTCACTTCATAACCGTCCAAGATAAAAGTAGGCAGGTTAGGGTCATTCTTCAAGTTAGACTCAGACAAAGCCTCTGTTCCAAAACCGGAATTACCACGAATACGGAAATTAGGCAATGAATTAGGATTAGAACCCAATTCCGTGTTCTCTTTCAAACGAAAAGAAGGATCGAATACTTGTAAAGCTGTCAATAAATTATTGGAAGACACTTTGGACAACTCGTCTTGTGTTACAGCAACCACATTACCCGTAAAACTGGATTTGTTTTTTGTAAAGTAACCGTTTACCACCACCTCTTCCATCTCTTCGGCATCCTCCTCCATTACAATCGTCAATTTCTGTTCTCCTTTATAAGGCACCTCTTTTGTCTTCATTCCGACAAATGAAAACACCAGAACTACCTGCTGACCTTCAGGAATAGACAATGTAAACTTACCGTCGATATCTGTAGCAGCACCTAACGTGGTACCTTTCAACAATACAGACACACCCGGCAAAAATTCCCCTGTTTTGTCCTTAACGACACCTTCAATTTTAATCATCTCAGGAGCCTGAGCCTGCACACCGGCTCTGTTCAAGACAATCACATTGTCTATCAACTTCCATGACAATCCGCTATTTTTCAAGCAAATATTCAAAATTTCAGTAATAGGCTTGTTTACACCCGAAATAGACACCTTATCCAAATTGGCAACCAACTCATTATTATACATAAACGTATAATCAGATGATTGTTCAATCAGATCAAAGACTTCTGTAACAGAAGCGTTCTGCACATTCAAAGATATTGCCCCCTTCTGAGCCCTTGCTCCGGCACTGACATGGAGAATACCTACCAATAATAACAAACAGGTCAATCTCATCACCCTCAAACTTTTTTTTAGCGTACGATTCCATAGGAAGCGTAATTGTTGTTTTTTTTTCATAGATTTGTTCGTGTTTTAATAAAACATTTCTATCCGGGTCGTTGGGAAGTTGCAGTTCCCGGCGACCTTTCTATTTATACTGAATTTAATTTATTTTACTTCTCAAAAACCTTCAATGTCTTCCCCTTCAACTCAAAGCCCACCATTCCGGTTTCTTCCCAAAAATGCAATAGTTTCCATACATCAGCATGTTTTCTGATATTACCCGTAAAATGCAAGTCTTTCACCCGTTCATTCTGATAGAACACCTGCAAATCATACCATCGAGACAACTCTGTCAAGGCATCTTCCAAGCGACGGTTACGAAAAATAAAAGCACCGTCTTTCCAAGATGTAAACTCACGAACATCCACAGAAGACACTATCACTTTACCGGCTTCCACAATCCCTTGCTCTCCGGGTTTCAAACGGCATTTCCCTCCTTTCAACGACAATTCCACTGCTCCTTCCACCAAAGTTGTTGTGTTGCGCTGATCATACGTATTGACATTAAATGAAGTCCCCAACACTTTAACCATACTATTATTCATCTTGACAACAAACGGCCATTTTGTATCATGAGCCACTTCAAAAAAAGCTTCTCCATGCACCTCAACCATTCTTTCCCGCTTGTCAAAAGCCGAAGGAAACACCAGATACGTATCAGCATTCAACCAAACCTTAGTTCCGTCAGACAAAACAATCTGATATTCTCCTCCACGAGGCACCACAACACGATTCATTTTAGCCTGTTGCTGTTCAACCGTTTGTGCACTAAACTTCAATCCATCCCTTGCTTCTGCAAATTTTCCTCCTTCAAATTCTCCCTGCTTCAAATCCAAAGAATCGCCCAAAGCCAAACGCTCACCATTAGCCAACTCCACAACAACCCGTGTTTCTGCATTCTGCAATTCTGTTTTCCCGGCATCCGCCAATTCCACCTTTTGATATTCTCTATTTAACAGCAACCAATAAGCTCCTGCTATAACAGCAATCATCGCAGCATAACGAACGGCTTTTCTCAAAAAGAGCCACTTTTCTTTCTTAAACTCACATTGACATTTAATTTCAGCCCATCCCTTCTCCTCATCTACTCGCTGAAAATAATCCATCCGCTCTTGGATTCCTCTATTTTTTTGGAGACGTTCAATCAAATCCTTATTTCGATCATCCTCATCCAGCCACAGTTGAAACTCCTTCTCTTCCTGCTCTGTCAGAGAGTGATTCAAAAACTTTTCAACCAAATATATTTTGCATTCAACGTCCATTCCCGTATTCTTTTTATTATAAAACACGACAAACCCATATCAGGACGACAAGAAGAGGGAAAAAAATTAAAAATTATATTCCACCTAGAAACAAAAACATAAAAAGACGGTCAAAACAATCTTTTAAAGTCTTGCGTGCCCGCGCTTTATGTGTGCGGACGGTATTAACAGAAATTTTCAATATTTCTGCTATTTCCGCATTATCCTTACCGGCCAAATGCAACTCCACCACCCGGCGTTGCTCACTTGGCAAAAGAGCCACTTTCTGCAAAACAATTCTTTGAATTTCCTCCTCCACTACACGATTGGTAAAATCCACCTCATCCGCCAATTGATGGTAAGCTTCTCTAAACTCAGCCTCCACTTTTCTGTCACGAATCCAATTCAAACAACGCCTCCTCAAAGCCTGGTACAAAAACAAACGCAGATGTGCATCGGAATTAATCGATTCTCTGGATTTCCATAAATTAACAAAGACCTCCTGAACCAAATCACCGGCAACCGCTTCATCCTTTATGATTTGGAAAGCAAAATAACATAAAGCCTTGTAGTATTCATCAAATACCACACGAAAAGCATACTCTTTTCCTCGTTTAAAATCATTCAACCATTCCTCATTCTTACAAGCTTTCATCCTTCCGTCTGTCTTTTCAAGGACAAAGATAAAACTAATTTTCTGCATTCTCATACAGATAAAACACAAAGCGACAACACTATTTCAATCTTTCACTTTTATTGATAACTTTGAACCCTCAAAAATATATACTATGAAAAAAATAAATATTCTGCTTATAATTTGTATTGTCATTACCGTTGCCAATGCTGCAGCTATTATTTATACACACTACTTTCACCCGGCAACATCCCAATCGGACGGAGTGATAGCTCTCCCGGTAGATGCTCCGGTCAATAGCGATATTTTCATGCCGGCAACCATTGATTTAGCAGGGGAGACAGTCCCCGTTCATCGCCGGGATGTAGAAGAAGCTTTAAAAAAAGAATTGATTGTCAACACCTATCTGCATTCACATACAACACAAATCCTGAAAAATGCACCACGGGTGTTCGCCATCATCGAACCGATTCTGAAAGCCAATAACATTCCGGACGACTTCAAATACCTTGCAGTGATTGAAAGCCGTCTCGATCCGCTGATTGTATCCCCGGCAGGAGCAGCCAGCACCTGGCAAATCATGAAAGTCACCGGCAAAGAACTCGGTCTGGAAATCTCCAATGACATCGACGAACGTTATCACTTGGAAAAATCCACCCAAGCCGCTGCCCAATACTTAAAAAGAGCATACAACAAATTCGGGTCGTGGACATTGGCAGCAGCCTCCTACAATGCCGGTACAGGATTTTTACTTAAACAGATGAAAATACAGAAAGAGCAAAATTATTACAACCTTCTCTTAGGAGAAGAAACCGAACGCTATGTCTATCGTATTCTGGCTCTTAAACAAATCATGACCCACCCTGAAAAATACAATTTCCAAGTCAACATCACCTACCCGACAGAACCGGTAGAAACCGTAGCTGTTGACACCACCGTCAAAAGCTGGGCAGACTTTGCCCACCAACAGGGAATCACCTACAAGACATTGAAACACTTCAATCCATGGTTGCGTAAACCCGATTTACACAACTCCAAACATAAAACATATCACATTGCCATACCTAAAAACAAGCAATTATACAAATAAGTCCGGTTTTACCCGCTTATTTTGGTATATTATTTGTTTGTCCGTTTAATAATGGTAACTTAGCCATTATTAATAATAGACAAACGATGAAAACCATAACTATTTCTTGTGAAAATACAGGATGCAACTACAAGGTTGAAGCGGGAATGACGCTGAAAGAGATAAAAAAAATCATATATCCCGAAAACCATAACCATATATTGGGGGCCTTAATCAACCATCAGTTGAAAGACCTTCAATATATCGTCATGAATCCTCTGAAAGTCAACTTCATTGACATTACTACCCTGGACGGTTACAGTGTCTACTCCCGTTCATTGATATTTGTGCTCTACAAAGCCGTATCCAACATTTTTCCCCGAAAATCCCTTCGGACAGAATACGTCATTTCCAACGGCATATACTGTCGGTTAGGTAATAAAGACCTATCCCTGGAGCCGGAAATTGTAGACTCCCTGCGGAATGAAATGCAAAAAATCATTGATGCCAACATTCCCATTATCCGCGAAGACGTGCCGACAGAGAAAGCGGTACAAATATTCCGCAAACAAGGTTTCAAAGACAAAGCGGATTTAATGGAAACCCGTGGAAAACTATATACCTCCCTTTACTATTTGGACGGATTGTCCGACTATTTTTACGGAACCCTGGCTCCCTCTACCGGCTGTCTGAAAACATTCGACCTCATACCGTACAAAAACGGAATGCTGCTACGCCTGCCGGACAGACACAATCCGCAAGAATTGCTGCCGGTTATCCCGCAAGACAAACTGTTCAACGTATTCAGCGAACACAAACGCTGGGGTAAAATTCTTGAAACCACAGATATCGGTAGTTTAAACAAATTAATTGAAAACAAATTTGCAGGTCCCATCATCAAAATCAGCGAAGCGCTTCACGAAAAAAAGATTTCACAAATAGCCGACCAAATCAAAGCCCGTCAGAAACATGTAAAAGTCATACTCATTGCCGGTCCCTCCTCATCAGGAAAAACAACATTCGGCAAACGACTCGCCATACAACTGATGGTAAACTGCATCAAGCCCATCAATCTTTCGCTTGACAGCTATTTTGTCAACCGCGAACTGACTCCTCGCGATGAAAACGGAGAATACGACTACGAATCCATCGATGCCCTTGACATAGCCACCTTCACCGACAACATCCAACGTCTGCTGGCCGGTGAAGAAGTTGAGATACCGAAATTTTCATTTGAAACCGGACAACGCTATTACGACGGAGAAAAATTGCGCATCACCAAACAAAATGTCATCATCGTAGAAGGGATTCATGGTTTGAACCCCAAACTAACCCAATTACTGCCACCGGAAGCGCTGTTTAAAATATTTGTTTCCGCACTGACCTCCATCGCCATTGACAACCACAACCTGATAAACCCCTCAGACAATCGTCTGCTCCGCAGGATGGTGCGCGACTACAAATACCGCAACTATTCAGCACTCGACACCCTGAAGCGTTGGGAAAGCGTATTGCTAGGCGAACAAAAGCACATTGTCCCCTACCAAGAAGAAGCCGATGCCATCTTCAACTCTGCCCTCACCTACGAATTGGGCACCTTGAAACTACAGGCAGAGCCCTTGCTCCGGGAAGTCACCCAACAACATCCCGAACACTCCAAAGCCTTGCGTCTGCTGAAATTCCTTTCCTACATCCGCGTCGTACCACCTCGGGAAATCCCTCCCACCTCCATCATACGCGAATTCCTAGGAGGAAGCAGTTTTAAATACTAAAAATTCACAAAATAAAGAGCACCTTATTGCTTGGTTTCAGACAATAAGGTGCTTATTTACTAATTCAGCAAAGCAACAAAAGCCTCGGGCAAAACAATATTTTCCACCTTCAATGCCGCTTGAAACAAAGGAGCCATTTCTTCTTCCTTGAATCCGGCAATACCGCATCCGATTGGTGTAACCAAGAATGTATATTCAGAATGAGCCTTAGCAAAAGCTATAAACTCATCCACATAAGGACGAATTGTTTCCACTCCGCCTTGCATGGTCGGGATTGCATAAGATTGTCCTTGCAAACCCACTCCTTGTCCCCACACAGCACCAAACCGTTTATAGGCAAAACGTGCAGCACCTCCACCATGCATTCCGGCCAGATTACTTCCGAAAACAAAGATTTCATTCGATTCCAATTCATCGATAAATTCAGGTGTATATTTGTATTTCATGATATATAAATAATTATAACAACAAATTCTGTAATAACCAAACCTTTCACCGTCAGAAGATATTTCTATATTTTCTAGAATATTGAAATCTACATTGTGCGTCTGATATTTATCAGACATTGCTCCGTGTTGAGTGGTTATTTCCATTTTGGAAACAACCACTTCTTTTTCTAATTCCAGTTCATCAAAGATATTCTTCAAATGCTTACTGATAGCAGAAACTCCTACTCCGAAAAGTTGCGCCATAGCCTTTTGGGATAATTATACCACAACTTATGGCTATTTTCTAATTTCGGTTCGCCTTACCGGAGGTTTTCATCAAAGATAATAATCTTTTCACGTTATTGTGATTCCTAAATCAAATATATCAGATATTTTTCTGCTTCTATTTAAACTTTTCGCACGAAATTTCTTACCTAGGTGTTATAATGTCAATTTAAAATTTGCTTATTACACAATACGAATCTCGTATGCTTGATGTAACGGTAACATAGGATAAAAAGATTTAGATCTGTCACTCATTTAATAGCTTCTCCAGCTCTTCTTTAGGTGGAAGCACCTTCATCAGCTCTGCATCGATTTCATCTGCCGTTTTATACGTAGCGACACCCATGGGTTGACGAAAATCTTGCATGATATATTCCACATACGCCTTGTCAGCACTCTTGCAGAGAATAATACCAACAGGAGGTTCCTCTCCTTCGCGGCGATCATCATCGTTGAGGATGCGCAAGTAACTGCTGAGTTGAGCTAAGTAGGCAGTTTTGAACTTGCCTTTCTTTAGTTCAAAAACAACGAGACGCCTCAAATCGCGATTGAAAAACAAAAGATCTATCCAATGGTCATGACCCAACTTGTCATAGTGCACTTGACTGCCATTAAAGGTAAAACCTTTCCCGAAGGTCATGATAAAATTTTTGATGTTGTGGACTATACTTTGCTCTATGACACGTTCATCCACTTCTTCATCCCGCATGCCCAGTTCCTCCACATTTATAAAGTCCAGCAAGTATTCATCCTTAAACATCTGAATAGCTCGATAGGCCTGTTTATATTCAGGAATAGTAGAGAGAAAATTATTAGGCATTTCACCTTGGTGATGATATAAATCTTTCTTAATGATATCTACCAGGTCTTCCGCTGTCACCTTATAGTCAGCAGCATATTGTATATAAAATAAGCGTTCATTCCACTCTTTTGCTTGTGATAGAATGACAATGTGATGAGTAAAACTGATGCTTAGGAACGGTACAATTGGAAAATGATCTAAATTCGTCAGTCGTAACTGACGAATTGTATCACCCTTACTACCAACCGATTGAACATCTATCCTATCATCAATCGACGAAATAGTGCCTAATTCGTCAGTCATAACTGACGAATTAGATTCTATGCAATTCCATGCCTCATAGAAAGCTCGCATATTCTTCAAATTTGTCTCACCAAACCCACGCAACCCAGGAAGTTCATCTCGCAGAAGTTGACTAATGGATTTTAATATGCCACCACCCCAATTCTTATTTCGAGTATTGTTTGATATATAGCGACCGATACCATAATACAGAGCCAACTGCTCTTGGTTGACAGCCTTAGCAGCGCGTGCTTGGCTTTGCAAAATGGCAGCTTTCAGTATATTGACAGCATCTGACATATGCTGTATTTCCTTCTTTTCTATATCTTTATCCATCATATTATTCTTTAGGAATAAAATTCTTACTGATAGCAGAAACTCCTACTCCGAAAAGTTGCGCCATAGCCTTTGGGGATAATTGTACCACAACTTGTGGCTATTTTCTAATTTCGGTTCGCCTTGCCGGAGGTTTTCATCAAAGATAATAATCTTTTCACGTTATTGTAATTCCCAAATCAAAAATATCAGATATTTTTCTGCTTCTATTTAAACTTTTCGCACGAAATTTCTTACCTCCATCAAACAAGAACCAAGCAGATTTTCACCCTTCCAATTACGAGGAATCAAACAATCCGGATTATCTTCTTTCATACCGATACCCCATATTGTATCATAAGGACTTGCCTCCACCAAAACCTTGTCTCCGGTATCTAAAAGAAAATCTCGCAAATCACCATTACCCATGAATTTATAAAAATTTCCTTTTATCACTACCGCCGTCTTGTGTGCATTCCACTTGGCATCGTCATAATTACTCACTTCTCTTCCCAAAGCCTTTATTTCCTGCGGGTCAGTGCTAGCTAATATTTTCATCCGAGAATCCTCATCGCCCATTATTCGAGCCTTTTCCGCCATCATAAATTGCTCTGCACAATTATACTGAATTCCATCTACAGTCTTACACAATAGGTGTAAATCCTTGATTAATCCAGGTGCATATTTGTATTTCATTACTATCCGTTTTCCTCTCTTTAATCCATTTACAAAGTTACTCTTTTTTATCTGTTGGTGGAATTAAAAATGTCAATTTAAAATTTGTTGAGTACATTTAGACTCTTGTCTGAAAATACGGGAGAAATATATTTCTTATATATCGATAAATCAGAATTTAGAGGCGATGGCGAAACAACTCTACGATTACTGGTTTGTACAGTTTGACTTTCCTAATGAAGAAGGCAAACCATATAAGTCAAGCGGTGGAAAGATGGTTTGGAATGAAGAGATAAAACGAGAAATTCCGCAAGGATGGAGTAATATGTCTATTGGCGATTATGCACCTTGTAAAAGTGGCTATGCGTTTAAATCTAAAGATTTTGGAAACACCGGTCTAGCAGTTATTAAAATTGGAAATATCCAAGAAAATTATACGCTTGATATGACTGATAGTCAGCGTATAGATTTGTTTAGTAAAACAATGTTCCTTGCTAAAAGATTTGATTTAGTGATAGCTATGACAGGAGCTACTATTGGAAAATTTGCAATATCTCAAAGAAATTATTGGGTAAACCAGCGTGTTGGTCGTTTTGATTTAGGAAATAGTCCCTTATTAAGATTAGGTTTTCTTTTTAACTCTTTGAAACAGGAATACTTTAGAGAACAGATTTTTCAAATAGCTTGTGGATGCGCCCAGCCTAATATAAGCAGTGAACAAATTGATTCAATCTTGATATTGAAGCCTAATAATACAGTTCTTAATCAATTTAATAAGATTTGTGAGCCCTTATTGAAATTGCAAAGCGAAAATTATCTTCAAATAGAAGAATTAACTAAGCAGCGCGACGAACTTCTACCACTTCTGATGAACGGTCAAGTATCGGTAAATTCTGATTTAGCAGCCTCTTATATTATATATAAGAACAAAATTATCAGAATTATGAAAGAGAACATCATTCAGGCGATAGTTGCGGAAATGCAGCGTGACTTAGATTGCCGACAAATGGCACGGCTTAAAGCTGTGCTTACATCAGAACTGCATAATGTAGAAATCATTGAAAAGAGCGATTGCGCCACACAGCAAACGCAGGAAAATGAACATCTTCTTAACTCTTTTATATCAGCCAAAAAGATAGAGGGATGTTCGGATAAGACATTAGCTTACTACCGTAATACCATTGAACGGTTGTTAGTCACACTTTCATTGGCTATTTGTCACATCACGACAACAGATATTCGTACTTATCTATCCGATTATCAAGAAGAACACCAATCGAGCAAAGTAACAATTGATAATATGAGACGTATCTTTTCCAGCTTCTTTGCATGGTTGGAAGATGAAGATTATATCGCCAAAAGCCCGGTAAGACGCATTCACAAGGTAAAGACCGATTCGCTTGTAAAAGAGGTGCTTTCTGACGAACAATTAGAGCAACTCAGAGACTGTTGTACCAATAAACGCGACCTTGCCCTTATTGATATTCTTTCATCTACAGGCATTCGTGTGGGGGAATTAGTAAAACTGAACCGTGAAGACATTGATTTCCATGAGCGTCAGTGTATAGTCTTTGGCAAGGGAAATAAAGAACGTGTTGTTTACTTTAATGCCCGAACCAAACTACATTTACAACAATATCTTGAGATGCGCACAGATGATAATCCTGCTCTATTCGTTTCTCTCCAGTCTCCTCACACACGATTAACAATCAGCGGTGTAGAAGTTAGAATCAGAAAATTGGGCAAATCTATTTCCATAACCAAAGTTCACCCTCACAAGTTTCGTCGCACCCTTGCAACAATGGCTATCGACAAGGGTATGCCCATTGAACAGGTACAACGCTTGCTTGGGCATGTACGCATTGACACAACACTACATTATGCTATTGTGAACCAAAACAATGTAAAGCTGGCTCATAAGAAGTATTTGGGATAACTGAATCACAAGAATCTGCCTAAAAATGCGTAACTTTGCATTCAAAATGGATGCAAATGAAAAAATATAAATTGGGAGACATTGCTACTGTTGAAATCAGTGGCGTTGATAAAAAAATAACAGACGGAGAAAAAGAAATCCGTCTCTGTAATTTTGTTGATGTTTATTATAACTGGGCTATCACCATAGCTCAGCATGATAGTTTTATGCTTGCCACTGCTCGTCCCAATGAAATTTCCAAATTCCAACTGAAGAAAGGACAAGTTGCATTAACAAAGGACAGTGAAACTCGCGATGATATTGGTATTTCCACTTATATAGCAGATGATTTTGAGGATGTTATATTGGGTTATCATTGCGCTCTAATATCTCCAAACAAAGATATTTTAGATGGACGCTATCTAAACACACTTCTACATACCGACTACGCAAAAAAATATTTCGCTTGCAATGCTTCTGGAAGCGGACAACGTTATGCGTTATCCATAGAAGCACTCAATTCTTTTCCTGTTCCAATAATCCCATTGCATGAACAGAAACAAATTGGCGAAATATTCTCTGCATTAGATAAAAAGATTGAGCTTAATAAGCGGATAAATCAGAATTTACCGATACTTGACCGTTCATCAGAAGTGGTAGAAGTTCGTCGCGTTGCTTAATGAGATGTATCATTTCTTGGGTGTTTTTCTTTATCTGTTTCATTATTGGACTAACTTTATCACAGAATAAAGAGATAATTCTTTTATTTGCCACACACAACATTGTATTTTCTATATCAGAAACAATTATTGACTTGAAAACAGACCCGCTTCCTTTTGCTTTAAGACTTTCAATTAATTGAATAGTCAAGAAGTATAAGTATTCATACTCTTCGTTTTTTGATTTAAGTGCGTAGCAAGACTGATTCATTGCCATTGGAGTTCCTACTATAACTAATTTACCTATAGATCCTCTTGCAGTTATGATAATAGTGTTTTCTTCAAATAAAGAAGAGGAACAGTGTTGCAAACCGCTTTCTGTAATCTTATCTGCTGTTTGTAATTGGAAAATTGAACCATTATAATCAGTTGGACCAAAGAAGGGAATATGTCCGCAATTCCAATACTCATTAATCTGCTTACTAGGTGTTCCACCACTTAAAATATCAGCAATCAAACATATGTTATCAGAATGCCATTTCTCTGGAATCTCTCGTTTCAGTTTCTCATTCCAAACCATTTTACCACCACAGGATTTATACGGCTTTCCATTTTCATTTGGAAAGTCAAACTGCACAAACCAGTAATCATAGAGTTGCTTCGCCATCGCCTCTAAATTCTGATTTATCGCACGATTAAGAAATATTTTATCATCTATAGCAGAAAGTAACGCTGCAATGTCCCTTTGCTCTTGCAAACTTGGAAGTTTCACTTCATACTTTTCCAATGACTGTTTCGAAACCTCTTTAAAAGTTGTACCGGACCCCAAAGATTCAATTTGTCGGATATTATATTTTAGATAATAATACATGAAATCCGCATCACAAATACTTTTGTCTACAACGATATTCTTGAAACCTTGATTGGTACAACACTCCGTTTGATTAATAGCGAGTAATCCTATTGGAGCCCTTGACGACATAAGAATATTATAAGGCGGTATCATTTGAGTTGAACAACTATCATACCCCTTTTGCGTAATATTTCTATTCCCCTTTGAAATGTATTTTACATCTTGGTCCGATAAATCTTTAGGAGTAAGCCAAACGATATCACCATCATAGTTATCTATATCAGACGTTGACGGCGTTGCTCCATTCACTATGGTCGCGATTTCTCCCAATTTATATTTTTTCAATTCCATTACTTACCACATTTTCATTTATCCAACATCCCCCTAACTTCTTTGTCAAAGTCAGAAT
Source organism: uncultured Odoribacter sp. (assembly GCA_945900015.1). GTDB lineage: Bacteria > Bacteroidota > Bacteroidia > Bacteroidales > Marinifilaceae > Odoribacter. The sequence goes on from CAMDJC010000018.1 coordinate 15,323, forward strand.
CTATCCGTTGAGTTTTATTAAAAATATCGTATTCGCTTTCTGCCTTTGTCTTGGCTTGTGCCGCAGATATTCGTCCTTTATCCGGCAATATCTGATATTTGCGGAAGGTCAAGAACTCGTTGACACTGGCAGCAAACTGCTCCATATTGAACGTGTTTTCACGCTCTATAAGGTCTTCTATATAGTCGAAATATCCTGTTACTGCACGTTCCAACCGACGGATTTCATTTTCCTGCAAATAGTTCTTGGCTATTGACACATCCGATTTCAAGATACGCCCATCGGGAGCATTCTTCCATGTAGTCAGCCCCATGTGTTCTTGGGTATGGTCAGCCTTAGTGTAGATGATTTCTGCTGCCGTTTGCCCGGTAATGGCATAATGAAAGCGATTCTGTATCATGGCATAGAAATCGTGTGTGGTAGGCGAGTTCTTGTCATAGTCAATACTGCACTCTGCATATATATCGGTAATCTGTTGCCAAATACGCCGTTCACTGGCACGGATGGAACGTACCCTTTCCAACAATTCACGGAAATAATCTTTTCCGAATACTGCCGTTCCCTGCTTTAAGCGTTCATCATCGAGCACAAAGCCTTTCTTGATATACTCATTAAGAATCTTGGTAGCCCACTGACGGAACTTGGTAGCTTTTGGGGAAGATACACGATAGCCAACAGCAATAATCATATCCAAATTATAGAAGTCAACCAGTTCTTCAACCTCCCCTCTGATACCTCTATTTACGACGGTTGCAATTTTTGCAACTGTCGTGTCTTGCTGTAATTCATCCTCTTTAAATATATTGGCTATGTGGCGGCTAATACCTGATTTGTCAATACCGAAAAGCTCTGCCATAGCCTTTTGCGTACACCAAATGGTTTCGTCTTTTATAACCACCTGTACTCTTCCCTCTTTATCGGGAAGATTGTATAACAAAAACTGTATTTCGTTACTCATTGTTTCCTACATTTGCGTTGAACTGCAAAGCATCCAACTGTTTCATAATCTCTTCTTCCAAACGATGACTTTCTTTGAATTGTTCGGTAAGCGTTTGCTTATAATTCGCCATACGTGCATTAAACTCCTCTTCGGTTATATCTACATAGTCTATTTTGATGTCGAAATATTGACCGGCAGAGAGAGAATATCCTTTTTCCTTTATCTCATCGTAAGAAACAGCTACGGAAAAATCCTCCACTGCCTCCTTACGCTGGAATGTACCGACAATCTTTTCTATCTCGTCATCGTTCAGACGCACTTTTTTCAATCCGTTAGCATCTTTATATTCCTCGCCCAATTTGCTGGCATCAATCAAGATTACTTTGTCAGTGGTTGCAGACTTATCAAAGAACAGCACACTGACATTCGTACCTGTATTGGCAAACACGTTGCTTGGCATGGAAACACAACCATACACCACTTTATCGTCTACAATTTTATGAAGTATTTTGTTCTCAATACCACTTTTAGCCGTAATAAAACCTGTCGGAATAACAATAGCTCCCTTTCCTGTATTCTTCAATGAATTAATAACATGTTGAATAAAACAAGTGTATATCGCCATTGATTCTTTCTTTTTAGCAGGCACATTGGGTACACCTGCCCAAAAGCGAGCAGGCATGGCAGCAATTTTCTCTCTGGTGTCGGAGAAATCCATTTTGAATGGAGGATTACTAACTACAAAATCAAACTGACGCAACTGTTTTCCGTCATCACTTTTATGGTAAGGACTTACAAGAGTATCACCTTGAATAGCGTTATCAAGCGAAGATACAAGTCCATTCAACAACAAATTAAGTTTTAACATCTTGTTGCTTCGCTGGGAAATGTCCTGCGAAAAGATGGTGCAACGATCTTCACCTATTTGGTGGCTAAGAGCCATTAAAAGTGTACCGGTTCCTGCCGATGGATCATAACACTCCATACTATGCAAATCGGCATTATCCCCCACTAATAGACGTGCCATAATCGTAGCTATAGCGTGAGGAGTATAATATTCCGCATACTTACCACCTCCGGCTGTATTATAATCTTTAATCAGATATTCAAAAATACTTGAAAAAAAGTCGTAATTCTGTACAAACGCTTCTTCAAAAGAAAAATTCACGAGCTTATCCACCAAAGCACGGGCAAACGGTGCACGTTGTGCCGAATCGGTCACAAACGGTGTCAAAGCTTCAAATAAAGGTATTTTTGTATTGGCAGTGGTCTGTGTAGAAAATATATCTGCATTTTGTTCCGCTATGTCTGTCATAGTGGAATCGAAAATGGTATCAAAATCACCTTTCCCCTGCTGATTCCAAAGATTAGCTATCAAGTGATAAGGCTCAAGCATCGGTACATCCGGAGAAATAGCACTCTGTATGAGCATACGTTCATTGTCTGAAAGATTCTCGTATGCTGTTTCCCATTTTACGTCTCCCTTCAGTTTCTTGGCAATGTCGCTTTTTGCATTCTTCAATTCATAACCGAACTTATCATTCAGAAATTTATATAAAAATACCTGAGTGATAATTTTATATTCGTTACCATCGTTACCCATACCGTATGACTGGCAGGTGGCTTTAAGACCATCGATGAGCTTTAATGTTTTTTCTTTAATGTCTGACATAGTTTTATGCGATTCCGTAAGTGGCATTATATTGGTTGATATATTGTTGTGAAATACGAGATTGTATAAATTTGTAATCATCCATTTGCGGTTCTATCTGCGGGAAATAATGCAAGCATCCACTGATAAGGGACATTACCGTACGCCCGAAATAAGCATCCTTTTTCAGAATGTCGTTACGGTCATACACTTTGGCATCCACATCCTCTTTTATAATATTGAGAATGGCAGCAATCTCTTCGTCAAGGAAAGAGAACATAGGCTTCTGTCCATTATCTTCCCTCTGCTTATTCACTTCACGAATACGCTTGTGTACACGAGCAAATTTTTCATCGCCCTTGTACTTTTTCAACAAGACATTATTGCGTTTTTGTAAGTCTTGCAGACGACCGATGATTTCATCCAATGCTTGTGCTTCTTCATTAAACTTAGCTATAGAGTCAATCACAAAGCCATACTCTTTGAACCGCTCCATAAAGGCATCACGCAACGAAATAAACTCGGGATCGTCTTGATCGAAATTCTGAGTAAAAGAAATAATGGTACGCTGCCATTTTTCTTTGATTGCCTCTTTTCCGCCAACAATGCGTAATTCTTCCTGTCCTATTTTAGAAAAAGTAAACTCTATATCCATCATTGCCTCATTGATAAGCATTTTAGTCTCATCACCTACACTAAAAGCCTCCTTTTGGTTGATGATACCAATACGCCTTTGCACCTCGGAAAGCAGTTGCGGCAGCTTGGTTATTTCAAGTTTGGCAAATTGCTCCTTCATTTCCTCGTCACCGAAAGTACGCACGATGTTAGCCATATTCTTCGCAGCCTCCAACGCATGCTTCAATTCAAGCAGAACCACCTTATCTTCCTCCGTTGAGATTTCAGAGGAAAACTCTTCCGCATTGTCATAAGAATAATCAAAGAGAGTCTGACGCACCTGTTTCATTTGCTTCAAAATCTCTTCTTTATCCTCTATGACTTGGGTAAATGTATCAGTAACAGCCTCTTCTCCTGTCTCTTCCACATCGTTAAAACGGTTCAACTCTTGCAGATACGCTTCATTGGTTTCCTGAAAATTGCGCTTGATGTCGGCAAAATCAATAACAAAACCATAACGCATTCCCGGATAAGGACGATTTACACGAGTAATAGCTTGAAGCAAATTATGGTCTTTCAATTTACGACCAAAATATAAACGCTTCAAGCGAGGTGCGTCAAATCCCGTCAGAAGCATGTTGAAGACAATGAGAATATCCACCGTCATATTCTTCTTGAAGTCCTTGACTATTTGTTTTCTCGTTTCTTTATCATCCGTATCATGAAGAATAATTCCGGCTTTCAATGGTCTGTACTTTGATTTATAATCCACTTCAGGTGCACCTGTTACATACGAACCATCGGGAAGTTTAATCTTGATGGGCTTCGGTTGATATTTTTGCCATTCCTCTTGGAACACCTCATAAAGTCGCCGAGCTTGTTCACTGGTCTCACAAATAACCATACCGCCCAATGTTTCATCACCCTGAATTTTTCGGAATTCTTTTAAGTCATTCATAATATAGCGAGCCAACTCGTTTACATAACTAGGATGTTCTATGATTTCTGATTTACGGATATCTTTCTTCTGAACCAACGTATCCAATTTGTCATATGCATCTGAAAGGCGTTCCTTATAGGATGTTTCAATGTCTTCACGAATGATTTTCAACGTATAACCGTCTGCAATAGACTTGTCATAATAATAAGTATGTAAATAATTTCCAAACACTTTGCAACTTGCACGTTCCTCCTTCAATAGCGGAGTCCCTGTAAGTGCTATTTTTATGGCATCCGTATCTGCATCAAACAAATTGGCAAGGAAACAACCACCAGGTTTATATCCACGGTGAGCTTCATCAAGGATAAAGATACGCTGAAGATTAATTGCATAATCATGAATACGCACTTTTTCCTTATCCTCCGCAAAGCGTTGTATATTTACTACCGTAATTTCTGCTTGACCACTTGCTCCATTCTGTGACTGATTACTACGAAATTGCTCCATGAGTTCAGCTCTTGAATTGGCAGTTGATACCACCAATCCACGAGCTTCAAATTCCTGAGTGGCTTGTTCCAGCAAATCAAGACGATCCACTATGAAATAAAATTTGGCAACCTTATTCTGTTTGGAATAGAAATCATTAAGAATATAAACCAGGTAATAAGACAAGGCTGTTTTACCACTACCTTGTGTATGCCATACCACACCGGATTTTACCCTTTCTGCCAGTTTTTGTCGAATAGCCAACGATGCAAATAATTGTTGGTAACGCATAATATGTTTTTGGTCGGTAGATTCAATCTTTCCGTCTATCTCTCGCTCCATTCTGACATATGCAATACCATACCTAATAATAAACAGCAAACGTTCCGGAGAGCACATAGAAGTCAGTATCCTATTGGTTGGTGTATTGAAATCAAGATTGGTCTGGTATTCAGGACTTGTATGGATGACTTGACAATTATAGTCAGATAGAATCTGCTTTTCTACGGCCTTGTCTATATCCTTATACGGATAATCACGATGAAAAGGTGCTACCTTTTGGGCAGACAGATTTTCTTCACGAAAACAATTAAACGGAGAATAAGAACGAGCACCTGTACAATAAAAAGCCCCTTGAATGGGAACAATGCCACCAAGCGAGTCATATTCCATATTATTACTGAATACCATTAACTGAGTGATATTGATAAAACGACGGAACTTTTTATTCGGGAAACGCTCTTTGTTCATACGTGCACTTTCAGCCAACATTCCACCCTGATTATTCGGTTTTTTCACTTCAATAAAGCAAAGAGGCAAACCGTTCACAAACAAAGTAATATCCGGACGAAACTCATCTTGTCCGTTCTTACAAGTAAATTCGGCAGTAAAATGAAACGTATTGTTTCCAATATTATCGAAATCAATTAATTTTACAGGAGATACTGCTTTCAAGCGATTGTAAAAGCCACGACCAAGGTCATCATCATCCAACTCCTTACGTATATCTTTCAGGACTTGAAGATATTCTCCCGCATGTTCGGGATTCAGTTTTTTAAACTGTTTCTCAAAAATTGGCAAAAGAATATTTGTGTCACCGTCATAGACTGTACCAATCTTCTCTTCACTCAATTTACCGAAGTAAGTATATCCTATTCGGGTAAGATGAACCATAGCAGGCATCTGTACCCGTGTTGCTTCCGAGAACTGCTTCATATCACCTATTCATTTTTCGAAAAGAACAACCTTTATTCTACTTAATACCATTATTTAATGTAACACCTGTTTGCAAAGATAGCGAATTATATCTAATCTTCAGAAGTGACTTGTACTTTTGCATCTAGCGAATCTCAACCTTTCCACAAATGTAGTCGCCACTTTTAAAATGATTAAACCCGATATACCCTCTCCATCCCCCTCTCCCCACCCTCCTTCCTCCCACTTATTCTTATCTCAAATATATCTCAAATATAAGACAACTATATATCAAAGATAACAAACCATTATCTTTGATATAAGAATGACATAGTTTTGACATAATAAAAAGAGGGAGAAACGGCGAGGAAAAGAATATGAAAAGACAAAAAAAATAAGGAGGTCCGAAGACCTCCTTACCGTTATCTAATGAATCTGTATTTCTTAGAACAAATCGCTCAAACGATAGCCTAATGAGAACTGGAATACGTGATTTTTAGTGTTTACACCATAATCATCTTTAGACCACATATTTGTCAAACCGATATTGTAACGTGCTGACAAAATCAGCCCTTCGTAAGTATAAGACAATCCGATAGGTACACTCATGTCAAATGTATTCACATCTTTCACTTTAGTCTTAGAACTGCTATCGCCATCTTTTACTTTAACTTTTGAATTCATGGCAAAACCGAATTGCGGTCCGAAATCAACACTCAAGCCTTCCAGCACATAAAATTTAAACAATACCGGAATATTCAAATAGTTTACACGCAATTTGTATTTTACATCACCGTCTTTTTCTCTTGCTCCCTGACGAGAATATACCAACTCAGGAGACAAACCGATAAAGTCGTTCAGATTCCATTCTGCAAAAGCTCCGACATGAATACTTGCTTTGTTCTTCATATCAAAGTTTGAAATGTTTGTTGCATTCAAACCAACCTTAGCACCCCAAGTAAAATCACCGGCACTAAACTGTGCTTTTGCTGCGCATACCATCAAAAGCGCTACAGCCATCAAAACTACTTTTTTCATGTTTTTTAGTTTTTAGTTATTAAAATTGTTCTTAACATTGTGAGTATTAAATCTTCACCTTAGCAACCACCTTTTTTATCACCCCTTGGCCAATACAAGGTGCATGCCCATCTTCAGCAAAAAAGATACCGAAATCTCCCGGTTTGAGCGTAAAATAAAAAAAAGTTTTATCGTCATAAAAAGTGATATCATTTTTTGTGTCGTAGCCACCGTTGCACTCCTCACTCAAAAGCCCTCTTTCTTTCCACCCAAAAGTCTCGCTACCAACCATCGGCATCTGAATGTCGATATATCGGTTGTGCGTTTCCAGCTTGGCATCCTCCGCTTTGCGGCCCTGCACATCACTGACACTGATCCAAGCGTTGTCGCCGTCAATATCGATTCTTCCGGCAGGCATCCGGCTTAAGTCATGTGATTTGATATAGTCAAACACCTTCTTGAAAAGAGGGTGTAAAGTCTCTGCTCTTTCTGTATTTTTCAACGACCCGATAAACATTTTGCTCAAATTTATTGTTAGTGAACAACAAAAGTAAGAATATTAACGCGAAAATCCTTATCTTTGCAGCAAGAAAATAATTTATTAATACACTCGTATGCATAAAGCAGGATTTGTCAACATTGTAGGCAACCCCAATGTAGGGAAGTCAACATTGATGAACCGATTGGTCGGCGAAAAAATATCAATCATTACTTCTAAGTCGCAGACAACACGGCACAGAATAAAAGGCATCGTCAATACGGATGAGTATCAAATCGTTTTTTCCGATACTCCGGGGGTTGTGAAACCCAGTTATAAGATGCAGGAATATATGCTGGAATTTTCAAAATCGGCACTGATTGATGCCGATATTATTCTCTATGTCACCGATGTCGTGGAGAATATTGAAAAGAATATGGATTTTGTTGAAAAAGTAAGCAAATCAAAAGTACCGGTTTTATTGGTGTTAAACAAAATAGATTTAACCAATCAGGAAAAACTGGAGGCTTTGTATGACAAATGGAAAGAATTGATTCCGCGCACAGAGATCTTCCCGATGTCGGCAAAAGAAAATTTCAACGTCGACAATTTATATAAAAGGATTGTAGAGCTGCTGCCGGAAGGCGAAGCCTATTTTCCTAAAGATGATTTGACCGATTTGCCAGCCAGATTTTTTGTCAATGAAATCATCCGCGAAAAAATATTGAAAAACTATGATAAGGAGATTCCGTATTCCGTGGAAGTGGAAGTGGAGGAATTCAAAGAGGAAGACAAACGTATCAACATCATGGCTGTCATTTATGTTGAACGCACTTCTCAAAAAGGCATTATCATAGGCAACCAAGGGGAAGCCTTGAAAAAGGTAGGCACCGAAGCCCGTCTGGACATCGAGGCCTTCTTTGGCAAAAAAGTCTTCCTGAATCTATATGTAAAAGTACTGAAAGACTGGCGTAACAAAGACAGCGAACTGAAAAACTTCGGTTACGCAAACAAATAGCATAAATTTAATACAATGAGTAATATTATAGCGATAGTAGGAAGGCCGAATGTAGGAAAGTCGACTCTCTTCAACCGTTTGATTGGCACTCGCAAAGCCATTGTAAACGAAGAAAGTGGAGTGACTCGCGACCGGAACTACGGAAAATCTTCATGGAACGGCAAAGAATTCTCCGTCATTGACACAGGAGGATATGTCTGCAACAGTGATGATATTTTTGAAGAAGAAATCAACAAGCAGGTTATGCTGGCCATGGACGAAGCAGATGTCATCATCTTTCTGGTGGATGCAGAAATGGGAATCACTGACTTGGATCAGAATTTTGCCCAATTACTGCGCAACATCGACAAACCGGTCTATCTGGTGGCCAATAAAGTGGATAACAGCGAGCGCCTTTATGAAGCTCAGGAGTTTTATCGTCTGGGCGTAAAAAGCGACTTGTTTTGTATCTCCTCAATGACCGGCTCGGGTACCGGAGACTTGTTAGATGAAGTAGTGAAACATTTTAAGGAAGATACAATAGAAGATACAGACCATCTTCCCCGTATTACAATTGTCGGCCGTCCGAACGTGGGCAAATCATCCACCATCAACGCATTAATAGGAAAAGAACGTAATATTGTAACAGATATTGCAGGCACAACCCGCGATACCCTGCATACCCATTACACTCAATTCGGTCACGATTTCATTTTAGTGGATACTGCCGGTGTGCGCAAAAAAGCCAAAGTCAATGAAGATGTAGAGTTCTATTCTGTCATGCGTTCTATCCGTGCGATAGAAGAATCGGATGTCTGCATGTTGCTGATTGATGCCACTCGCGGCATGGAAGCACAGGACTTGAATATTTTCCACCTGATTGAGCGCAACAGGAAAGGCGTGGTGATTGTTGTAAATAAATGGGATTTGATTGAGAAAGACAACAAAACCCTGATTGAATATGAAAAGAATCTACGCAACAAGATTGCCCCGTTTAAAGATGTGGAAATCATTTTTGCCTCTGCACTGACCAAACAACGTCTGTTGAAGGCATTGGAAGCTGCATTGCGTACCTATGAAAACCGCCAACAGAAGTTAAAGACGTCAGAGTTCAATCGCATCATGCTGGAGGCTATCGAGAATTATCCCCCACCTAGCACCAAGGGAAAATATGTCCGAATCAAGTATGCAACACAATTGCCTACTCATTTCCCATCGTTTGCCTTTTATTGCAACCTGCCACAATATGTGAAGGAGCCTTATAAACGATTTTTGGAAAATAAAATCCGTGAAAACTGGACTTTCACCGGAGTCCCGATTCAGATTTTCATGAGAAAAAAATAAAACCGATGTATGGCCGGATAATTGTCCGGCTATATTTTTCCCCTCATCATCACATTTTCCAGAATGTTTCTTATATTTTAACATATTACTTTTTACTTTTTCCCTTTAAATATTAACTTTGCGTGTGTTTTTTATGAAATCGTATGGCAGATACAGAAAAAATACAGCACGAAGGAATTATAAAAAGCATTTCGGAACAGACCTTGGAAGTGATGATTGTCAGCCTTTCAGCCTGTTCAGGATGTCACGCTAAAGGTGCATGCGGGATGTCTGATGCGAAACAGAAAATCATCGTAGCCCAACGTCCGGAAGGCAATTTTGCCGTAGGAGAAAAAGTGACAGTGACAGCCAGTCTCCACAATGCTTTTTATTCTGTTTTATTAGCCTATATATTTCCTTCCATTTTAATCATTGCAGCCATTTTTTTTATAGAAAAATCTGAATACAGCGAGCTTACAGCTGCCATCTCCAGTCTGTTTCTGCTGATGTTGTATTTTTTTGCATTATATCTATTGAAAAACAAAATCAGTAAAAAGATAAAATTCACAGTTGAAAAAACTGGCAACTATTAAATATTAGATAATGAGTACTATTGTTATTACCATCATTTCATTGTGTGCTATCGGTATTGTATCGGCCGTGATACTTTATTTTGTTGCACAAAAATTCAAAGTGGAGGAAGACCCGCGTATTGACATCGTGGAAGGCTTGTTGCCCGGAGCAAACTGTGGAGGTTGTGGATATCCGGGCTGTCGGGGTCTGGCTGAAGCGGCAGTAAAGTCCGATTCGCTGGATGGCATCATGTGCCCTGTAGGCGGCTCGGCAACTATGAGCAAAATTGCAGAAGCATTAGGAAGGGAAGTCAGTACACAGGCTCCTAAGATTGCCGTGGTCAAGTGTAACGGCAACTGCGAAAACCGTCCCCGCACAAGTCAATATGACGGAGCACGGACTTGCGCCATCGAACACTCGCTGTATGTAGGAGAAACGGCTTGTGGATACGGGTGTCTGGGTTGTGGAGATTGTGTAAAAGCCTGTCCTTTTGATGCTATACACATGGACCCGAACACATTGTTGCCGGTTGTCGACAACGAAAAATGTGTTGCCTGCGGAGCTTGTGTGAAAGCCTGCCCCCGAAACATCATCGAGTTGCGCAACAAAGGAGTGAAAGATCGTCGCGTCTTTGTCAGCTGCGTAAACAAAGACAAGGGAGCCATTGCCCGCAAAGCATGCAAGGCTGCCTGCATCGGTTGTGGCAAGTGTGCAAAAGAGTGTCCGTTTGGTGCTATCACCGTAGAAAACAACTTGGCGTACATAGATTTCAGCAAATGCCGTCTATGCCGCAAATGTGTCGGTGTATGTCCCACCGGGGCCATTCATGAAGTAAACTTCCCTCCCCGGAAAGTTGAGACAGATGCCGTCAAAGCAAATCCGGCTGTAAAACCGGCTGCTAACGATAATAATAAAAATGAATAATTTTAAATACTATACGCTGTGTTAAAGACATTCAGAATCGGTGGTGTTCACCCACCTGAAAATAAATTATCGGCAAGCGAACCTATCAGAATATTACCTGTTCCAGAACAGGTAATCATCCCGCTCAGCCAACACATCGGAGCCCCGGCAACCCCCGTAGTTCAAAAAGGAGATACTGTCAAAGCCGGTCAGTTGATTGCCAGTGCAACCGGTTTTGTATCTGCCAATATCCATAGTTCTGTGTCAGGCACCGTTGTTGCCATTGACAATATCATTGATGCAGCCGGTTTTTCCAAACCTGCCATTACCATCAAAGTAGAAGGGGATGAATGGGTATCGGAAATCGACCGTAGTGACAAAATAGAATCAAATTCAGATCTGTCCAAAGAAGATATAGTCAAAGCAATTGCTGCTGCCGGTATTGTCGGTATGGGTGGAGCGACCTTCCCCACACAAGTGAAACTGACACCTCCACCGGGAAGCAAAGCTGAATTTTTAATCATCAACGGAGTAGAATGTGAACCTTATTTGACATCAGACCATCGCGTCATGCTTGAAAAAGGCGAACAGGTAATCGTTGGTGTACAGCTTTTAATGAAAGCAATTGGTGTATCAAAAGCCATTATCGGTATTGAAAACAACAAGAAAGACGCGATCGAGCATTTAAGACAACTGGCAAGCAAAGCCTCCGGAGTGGAAATTTGTCCGCTAAAGGTGAAGTATCCTCAAGGAGGTGAGAAGCAGTTGATTCAAGCGACAACAGGACGTGCCGTACCATCGGGCGCACTTCCTATTGCAGTGGGAGCTGTTGTTCAGAATATCGGAACTGCTTTGGCGGTATATGAAGCAGTTGTAAAGCACAAACCATTGATAGAAAGGGTTGTAACCGTCACAGGAAAATCGGTTGCACATCCGGGCAATTATTTATGCCGCATCGGTACTCCTGTTTCGAAATTAATAGAAGCAGCCGGCGGAATACCGGAAGATACGGCCAAAGTCATTGGCGGTGGTCCGATGATGGGACGTACGATGGTAAACGTTGACTCACCTATCATGAAAGGTACAAGCGGTATTCTTCTTATCAATGACAAAGAAGCCCAACGCAAACCCATACGGAATTGTATCCGCTGCAGCAAATGCGTATCAGCGTGTCCCATGGGGCTGGAGCCTTATCTACTGGCTAAATTAGCGATGAACAATCTATTGGAACGGCTGGAAACAGAAAAAGTGATGGATTGTATCGAATGCGGTTCATGCAGTTTTACCTGCCCATCCTCCCGTCCTCTACTTGACTATATCAGATTAGGAAAAGGACGCACAGGCGCCATGATTAGAAACAGAAAGAAATAAATTTGAAAACAGAGATTTAAGCGTATGAATAAATTATTGATATCTCCTTCTCCCCATGTTCACAGTGGCGATTCCATTGAAAAAAACATGTATGGAGTACTCATAGCACTGATTCCGGCATTTATCTGTTCGGTCGTGTTTTTCGGGATGGGAGCCATTATCGTGACATTAACCTCGGTGCTGGCATGTCTCATTTTTGAATATCTAATTCAGAAATTCATCCTTAAACGCCAACCGACCATCTGGGACGGTTCGGCAATTATAACCGGAGTATTATTGGCCTTTAATGTCCCTGCTAATCTTCCGATATGGATTATTCTCATCGGAGCATTGGTCGCCATCGGCATTGGTAAAATGAGTTTTGGCGGCTTGGGCTGCAACATTTTTAACCCGGCCCTAGTAGGACGCGTATTCCTGCTGATATCATTCCCGGTACAAATGACTACCTGGCCTATGGCTCAAGGTTTCAATACATCCTATATTGATGCACAGACGGGAGCAACTCCCCTTGCCTTGCTAAAGGAAGCTGTCAAAACAGGTACACCGGTCAATGAGGTATTGAATACAGAAGGATTCGTGACCTATAAAGACATGCTGCTCGGCAACATGGGCGGCAGTTTAGGAGAGGTAGCTGCACTTGCCCTGCTAGTCGGCTTTGCCTTTATGCTTTTTCGTCGGATTATTACTTGGCATATTCCCGTAACCATTTTTGCAACGGTTGTCATATTCGGAGGGATTTTGCATCTGTGCGATCCGGTACAATTTGTAAATCCATTATTCCACTTGCTGACGGGAGGTATGATGTTGGGAGCTATCTTTATGGCAACAGACTATGTAACTTCCCCGATGAGTTCCAAAGGCATGATTATTTATGGTGTAGGAATTGGAGTCCTGACTATCATTATTCGTGTATTCGGAGCCTATCCGGAGGGTATGTCGTTCGCTATTTTAATCATGAATGCCTTCACACCATTGATTAACAGATATTGCAAACCAACCAGATTTGCATAGGTAATCACATTCATTTCTTAATCTTAAGATTATGGCAAAGAAATTAGAATCGAATTTTATCAATATGGTGGTGGTGCTTTTCAGCATCAGCCTGATTGCCTCGGCAGGTGTAGGATATGTATACACATTGACCAAAGGCCCAATAGAAAAAGCTGCCCAAGATAAACAACAGGCGGCTATCAGCAATGTGTTGCCCGGCGAATTTGACAATGACCCCGCAGCCGAAAAATGGACCAAAGAAATTGATGGGGGAATTTTAGAATTTTATCCGGCAAAACATAATGGAAAATCTATCGGTACTGCAGTTAAAACATTTTCCAATAATGGATTTAACGGCTACATAGAAATCATGGTCGGATTCAATCCCGATGGCAGTATCAATGATTACTCGGCTTTGATTAACAAAGAAACTCCGGGTCTGGGAAGCAAAATGAACTTTTGGTTCCGCGAAGGCAATCCGGGAAATGTCAAAGGAAAGACTCCAGGCACAACAGGCTTGAAAGTCAGCAAAGACGGAGGAGATGTAGATGCCATTACAGCAGCGACCATTTCTTCGCGGGCATTCCTTGATGCCATCAATCGTGCTGCATCAGCTCTTAACGGTGCTGATGCATCTTCAGGAGCAACGCAACAAAACAATCAACAGTAAAACATTGCAACATGAGTAATATTAAAATACTTACCAACGGTCTTTTTCGAGAGAATCCGACATTCGGACTTCTACTCGGAATGTGTCCCACACTGGGAGTGACAACTTCAGCATTCAATGGCATGGGTATGGGACTGGCCACCACCTTTGTGCTGGTGATGTCCAATCTTGTGATATCTTTAGTTGCCAATCTGATTCCGGACAAAGTACGAATACCGGCATTTATTGTCATCATTGCAGCTTTCGTTACGATAGTCGACTTTTCGATGCAGGCATACGTCCAATCTCTTTATGAATCACTTGGCTTGTTTATTCCATTGATTGTAGTGAATTGTATTGTACTAGGACGCGCAGAAGCTTTTGCTTCTAAAAATGGCGCTATAGCCTCCATTTTTGATGGTCTGGGAATGGGATTAGGATTTACAATGAGTCTAACCTTATTGGGTGCCATTCGTGAATTATTGGGCAGCGGAAAAATCTTTGACATCACCATCATGAGCGACCAATATGGAATGTTGGCATTTGTCTTGGCACCGGGAGGTTTCTTGGCATTAGGCTTTTTGATTGCAGTGGTCAACCGTCTGAGAAAAACAAATTAATTTTTAAAGAAAGAGAAAGATGGAATATATACTGATATTTATAGCAGCCGTATTTGTCAACAACGTGGTGTTGGCACAATTTTTAGGGATATGTCCTTTCTTGGGAGTTTCGAAAAAAGTTTCTACGGCAATCGGCATGACCGGTGCTTTGACTTTTGTCATGATTCTAGCAACTCTGGTAACGTTTATCATACAGAAAAGCATCCTCGATCCTTTTGGAATAGGCTTTATGCAAACTATTACTTTTATTCTCGTGATAGCAGCCTTGGTACAGATGGTTGAAATCATTTTGAAAAAAGTCAGCCCAGCCTTATATCAAGCTTTAGGAGTGTTTTTACCTTTGATCACCACCAACTGTGCTGTGCTCGGTGTTGCTATCATGGTCATTCAAAAAGATTTCAATCTGTTGGAGTCGTTGGTATTTGCAGCATCTACAGCTATCGGATTCGGCTTGGCACTGACAATCTTTGCCGGAATTCGCGAACATCTGGAATTAGTCGACATTCCCAAAGGGATGAAAGGCTCCCCTATCGCTCTTGTTACAGCCGGTTTGTTGGCCATGGCTTTTATGGGATTCTCCGGAATTGTGTAAATAAACATTTCTAACATACCAAACGCCTACAGGGATTCACAAAAATCAAGTAGGCGTTTTTTTATTATTCCCCGGAACACATCATTGTATTTCTCATTCACCAATTAATTTCATATTTTTGCAAGTTCAATACTAAAACCATTCATTGAAATAGAGAAAATGCAGTTACCATTAAAACACCCCATATTTGAAGTGTTGGCAAAAATTGCCGATGAAAAAGGAATCGAAGCGTATGTAATCGGCGGCTATGTTCGAGATTTGTTATTACACCGGCCATCCAAAGACATAGACATTGTTGTGCACGGAAGCGGTATAGAATTGGCAGAAGAAGCTGCACTCCGTTTAGGGGGATTACATGTGTCTGTATTTAAAAATTTCGGAACTGCCATGTTTCGCTACAAAGGAATGGAAATCGAATTTGTAGGAGCACGAAAAGAATCTTACAGAGCTAATTCGCGCAAACCAATTGTAGAAGAAGGCACGATTGATGATGATCAGAAAAGACGAGATTTCACAATCAACGCATTGGCTATATCTTTAAACAAAACAAATTATGGCGAATTAATCGACCCGTTTGGAGGAATCGAACATTTAGATGAGCGACTTATCAAGACTCCACTGGAACCGGGTATCACGTTTTCTGACGATCCGCTACGAATGATGCGCGCCATTCGCTTCGCATCGCAATTAAACTTTCGAATTGAAGAAAACACCTTTAACGCAATTAAAGAATTCAGTCACCGCCTCCCGATTGTCTCAATGGAGCGAATTATGGACGAATTCAATAAAATCATGCTATCCCCGGAACCGTCAAGAGGAATTCTGTTGCTTGATGAGTCCGGATTATTGGAAATTTTCTTTCCGGAACTGGTAGCATTAAAGGGGGTAGAAAATGTCAATGGAGTGAAACATAAGGATAATTTCTACCATACGCTGACAGTACTGGATACATTGTCTCTATACACAGAAGATTTATGGCTCCGTTGGGCAGCACTTTTACATGATATCGGGAAACCTGTCACCAAAAAATTTATCAAAGGACAAGGTTGGACATTCTATGGGCACAACCATGTAGGGGAACGCATGGTTGCAAAAATATTCAATCGGCTCAAGTTGCCTCAAAATGAAAAGATGAAATACGTACAAAAGCTGGTAAATCTGCACATGCGTCCCATCGTATTGAGTGAGGATATCGTTACGGATTCTGCTGTACGGCGACTTCTATTTGATGCCGGAGATGATATTGACGACTTAATGACACTGGCAGAAGCAGACATAACCTCCAAAAACGAAGAGAAAGTAAAACGCTTTTTGGAAAACTTTAAAATTGTACGCCGCAAGCTAAAAGAAGTGGAAGAAAAAGATTCAATCCGTAATTTTCAGCCACCTATCAGTGGAGAAGAGATTATAGCCACCTTTAATCTTCCCCCTTGCAAAGCCATAGGAGATATTAAAAATGCCATCAAAGAAGCAATATTAGACGGAATTATTGGCAATAATTACGATGAAGCCAAGGAATATATGTTTAAAGTAGCTAAAGAAATCATCAAATAATTCAACGCACTTTTTTAGGAACAACAACTTTAAGAGCTCCCTGCAATACCTTCAAGTGAAGCGGGGAGTTCATAATATAAGCATCTCCATCAATATGGATACGGCTTATATCTCCTTCTATGATCGCTTCCTTACACTGAATTTCTTTAAAATAAGATACTTTGTAGAGTTTTGCACTCACAAAAAACAGTAAAAACCATATAATCTCAAAGAATGCAGGCCGTTTCAAGATACAAATATCCATCATTCCATCGCATACAGATGCATGAGGGGCAATGTATGCATTATTACCATATTGGGAGGTATTTGCAAAAGAAAGGATAAAGCAACTCACTTTCATCGCCTTACCATCACTGATTATCTTATATTTCCTTTCCGGATAGCGGAACCACAATTTCAATGCAGCATAAATATATGAAAATACTCCCCGCAATTTCTGATGATTAAATTCATGAGCCACTTCTGCATCAAACCCTACCCCACTAACGTTCAGTGAATACCTATCATTTATCTGCAACACATCTATATTTACATATTGCTCAGTCAACACTTGCTTCAAAGCTTTAGACATAAAAATGGAATATCCCAAATGCCGGGCAAATCCATTCCCACTACCTAAAGAAACGACAGCAAAAGCGATACCACTTCCACACAAGGCAGCACCGACTTCATTAACAGTCCCGTCACCACCAACCGCAACAATATGCGTATATTTACCCGAGAGCCGTGCATCCTCGACCAACTTGCGAGCATGCCCGGAATACTCGGTAAACTCAATATCATATACAACATGTTCGTACTCCGGCAACTTTTTAATATGTTCGGGCACTTCTTTCCCTAATCCTAAACCGGAAATGGGATTAATGATAAATAATATCCTACGGGAGTCTGTCATCTACCTATCCCGTAATATATATAACCAAATTCCAACATCTGTTCCGGACTATAAATATTACGTCCGTCAAAAATCACTTTTTCTTTCAAAGCACGTTCTATATAAGTAAACTTGGGAACTTTGAACTCCTGCCATTCTGTTACAACAATCATGGCATCAGCTCCTTCCAATGCATCATACATAGCTGATGCATAAGTTATACGATCACCTATTCTACGGCGACATTCCTCCATAGCTACCGGATCATAAGCTGTAATTGTTGCTCCGGCCTCCAATAACTGGTCTATCAATACCAAAGAAGGAGCCTCGCGCATATCATCTGTAGCCGGTTTAAAAGAAAGTCCCCACAGACCAAAATGACGTCCTTCCAGGTTGCCGTTATAATGCATCCATATTTTTTGAAACAACAATGTTTTCTGCCGATTATTTACCTCTTCCACAGCTTTTAAAACCCCCATCGCATAGCCATAGTCATCCCCTGTCTTAATCAATGCCTTGACATCCTTAGGAAAACAAGAACCTCCGTATCCACATCCGGCATTCAAAAATTTTGTTCCAATACGAGTATCACTTCCTATTCCCTGTTTCACCGCATCAACATTGGCCCCTACCAATTCGCATAAATTAGCAATGTCATTCATAAAAGATATACGTGTAGCCAACATTGAATTAGCCGCATATTTAGTCATTTCAGCAGAAGGTATATCCATGAAAAAAATAGGGGTATTATTCAATACAAAAGCATGGTAAAGCCGCTCCATCACTTTCTCTGCACGCTCCGACTCTACACCGATAACCACTCTATCTGGATGCATAAAATCATTGACAGCATCTCCTTCCTTTAGGAACTCCGGATTAGAAGCCACATCAAAAGAGATACTAACTCCACGACGTTCAAGTTCAGACTGGATTACAGCCTTCACACGCCGGTTTGTTCCTACAGGAACTGTTGATTTTGTGACCACAACGACGTAATCCTCTATCAACTCGCCAATCTCTTTAGCTACGCCTAATACATAACGCAAATCTGCACTTCCATCCTCATCCGGAGGTGTACCGACAGCAATAAAGACAGCATCAGCATCCACCAATGCCTCTTTCAAAGAAGTAGTAAAAAACAAACGTTCAGAAGCTCGGTTTTTTGCCACCAATTCAGACAACCCCGGTTCGTAAATAGGGATTCCTCCCTCATTTAACCTTGCAATTTTCACAGCATCTACATCTACACAAGTAACTGTAACTCCCGTCTCTGCTAGACAAGTACCCGATACTAAACCGACATAACCTGTTCCTACTACAGCTATTCTCATATTTTCTATTTTAGGCAATTCATATTGTCTGCAAAGTTACGTTATTTGTTCAAATTATTCTTATATTTGTTATTGACAATATTAAAAAATACGGAATATGGGACAAAAATATTTCATCGCAATTGTAATAAACCTTATTATTACGCTACTTGGTTGTAACCACAAAGAAAAAACAGATTTCAGCCAATATATAACAGGCTATACCAGCGGTATTATCACCTCCAACACGCCTATCCAAATATATACAGCTTTTCCTATTGACAAAAATTTTCAACCGGGTTCTGCCCTTCCTGACAATATACTGAATTTTTCACCGACAATGAAAGGAAAGCTCATCCTAAAAGACAGTCATTCGATAGAATTCATTCCAACAGAGCCATTTACAAATGGCAAAACCTATAAAGCGACGCTTCAACTAGACAAGCTATGCAAGGTAGAAAAAGCGCATCAAGCATTCACCTTCCAATTCAATATCATTCCTCTTTCCTGCCTATTTGAAGCCGGGCAACTAACCATATCGCCCGACAATGATAAAGCATTAGAATATCAAGGGACATTACATTGCTCCGATTATATCGAACCCACAAAAGTGGAACAGATGCTGAATGCAACTTTTGCCAATCAAAATATTGTACCCATTTGGAATCATATGGGCAATCGACACCATTTCCGTATCACCAATCTTGAAAAAGGGAACACATCCAAGACCCTACTCCTCTCATTTAGCAAAGAGGTAAATAATGACAAAGAACAAAAAATAACAATACCTGGACTTCACGAATTTACAATATTAAACATTGAAGTATCAAATACACAACCGGCTGTCATCAGCATATACATGTCTGAAAACATAGATCCACAACAAGATTTAAACGGGCTGGTCACACTTCGCGGCATCACGCTTAATAACTTTAAAATTGACGGCAATGCCATACGAGCCTATCTCCCTACGTCCATATCAAAAACTGAAGTTGAACTAAATATATTCCCGGGCATTCGAAGTGCTCATGGAAATTCTTTAAAAAATGAATATTCGACCTCAGTCAGTCTCCGCACAACAAAACCAGCAGTAGAACTTATCGGCAAAGGAGTAATTGTTCCGGGAAAAAATAAAGTACTAATACCATTCTCTGCCGTCGGATTAAAAGCCATTGACGTTGAAATCATTCAAGTGCTTAATCAAAACATGAATTTTTTCCTACAAGAAAATGATTATACCAGTTCTTTTGACTTGATTCGCACAGCACGTCCTGTATTCATGCAGACAATTGACTTACAGAAAAAACATCCCAACATACAATTAGACAAATGGAATGATTTCACCATAGACCTTTCGCAATTAGTCAAGCTCGAAAAAGGCAATGTTTACCGCATCGTTCTAAAATTCAAAAAATCATACACTATTTTGGATTGTGCCAACGAAGAACCGGATTCAGACTATGGCACTACCGATTGGGAAAATAAAAGCGGCTATGCCTATTACAGCGAATACAGTTATCCTACTGGATACAATTGGGCCGAAAGGGACAATCCCAACAGCGTATCCTATTACAATTTCGATCGGTTTGCAGCCCGCAATATCATCAATACTTCCTTAGGTATCATGGCGAAATTAGGTGCAGACAATCGCTATCATATCTGCATTACTGATTTAATTTCCGCACAACCGATTTCAGATTGTCAATTAAGCCTATATAATTATCAAAATCAAAAAATAGACTCTGCCCTAACCAATCAGGAAGGATTTGCAACCCTACAACCCCATGGTAAAGCTTTTGTTGTCTTAGCCCAAAAAGGCAACGACCGAGCATGGCTAAAACTGGCTGATGGCAACGCTCTATCACTAAGCAATTTCAATGTCAACGGACAGCATGTACAAATGGGTGTAAAAGGTTTTATATATGGAGAACGTGGTGTATGGCGACCCGGAGATAACATTTACCTATCTTTAATTCTTGAAGATAAAATGAAGGTATTACCGGAGGGACACCCCATCATAGCCCAATTAACAGACCCCAATGGACACATAGTACAAACTCTAAAAGGCAGTATCGGAAAAAATAACATTCACGCCTTTACCTTCAAAACAGATACTAAAGCACAAACCGGTTACTGGAATGCGTTATTCCGCATAGGCGGTCTGACTTTCCGCAAAACATTAAGAATAGAGACCATTAAACCCAATCGTCTGGCAATACAGATGGAATTTGCCAATGACAAAATTATCGGCAAAGGGGGCTCCAGCTCAATTGTCAAAGTGGCCACCCGCTGGCTAAATGGCGCACAAACCTCCAACCAAAAAGCCATCGCAGAAGTCAAACTATATAACAACAATACCGGATTTGACAACTTTCCGGACTATACATTCTCAGACCGTACCCGATATTTCGAACCGACAACAGCTACTCTTTTTGAAGGGAATACGGATAGTAAGGGTAACTTCGAATTTAATACACAAAAGATTAAAGCAGAAAATGCTCCAGGACTACTAAATGCCATTTTTACGACACGTGTATTTGAAAATAGCGGAGATTTCAGTATCAGCTCTCAAAGAATTCTATATTCTCCCTATACGCAATATGTAGGAATAAAACTACCGGAAACTGCAGATGGGGACAACTGGTATTCCACCCAATCCCCACTTCGCATACAGGGAATAACAGTATCCCCTACTGGAGTTTTAAGTGGAAATTCTCCAATACAAATCGAAGTATACAAACTCAATTGGCGCTGGTGGTGGGATGCAGAAGACGAACATCTGAGTTCATACATTAACCGCGAATACAGTAGAAGTATCATCCATACAACCATTCAAACTACAAACGGAAAATTTTCTACAGACTTAAATATTACAGAACATGGCAGATACTTCATTCGTGCAACAGCTCCTTCAGGACATACCACAGGAGTGATTGTCTATATGGGAAATTGGGAAGACAATGCCAATGAAGAAACAGCCACAATGCTACGCCTCAGCACAGATAAAGAAAACTACAAAGTCGGAGAAACCATCCGTGTTCAAATTCCATCTGTTGCAGGTGCCGTAGCCATTGTCAGTCTTGAAAACGGGAAAACAGTCAGTGATATCTGCCGATTACCATTGTCATCCAATCAAGCAACGACTTTTGAAGTCAAAGCCACCAGCGATATGTGCCCCAATACCTACATCGCAGTATCTTTGATACAACCACACAGTAACCGAGACAATGATCGTCCCATCCGCATGTATGGAGTAGTAAACGTCAACATCGACGATCCGTCACTACGGTTGAATCCGGAAATAAAAATGCCCAAAGAACTTCGTCCAGGACAAAACTTCACAGTAGAAGTCAAGGAAAAAAACGGTCAAGAAATGAACTATACAATTGCAATTGTTGATGAAGGTCTGCTATCCCTTACTGCCTTCCGAACACCGGAACCCTTCTCAGCATTTTATGCCCGCGAAGCTTTAGGCGTAAAAACATGGGATTTCTATGATTTCATTTATGGTGCTTATGGAGCCCGTTTAGACAAAGCTTTTGCAGTAGGAGGTGACGAAACCTTAAAAGAAATTCAAGACGAAAAAAACAATCGCTTTAAACCGGTTGTTCTATTTGCAGGTCCTTTCACATTAAAGGCTGGAGCTACCGGCAACCATACGTTCAAAATGCCTGAATATATAGGAGAAGTGCGCACTATGGTCATCGCAGCCAACAATGGTAAATATGGCTCTACAGCTATTAACAGTCAAGTAAACAAACCATTAATGGTAAGCATAGCTTTACCCCGCTTACTCACCCCTGGAGATGTCATTGATATTCCAGTAACCATTTTTGCTTTAAAAGACCACATCCGTGAAGTAAATATCTATATGACAAATGACGATAAAATCACTTTAACTAATGGAAATTCCCGAACAGTTCAATTTGATAATAAAGGAGAACAAGTAGTTTATTTCAAAGCAAAAATCAATAAAAATATAGGTACATCAACAATCCGTGTAACTGCAAAAGCAAATAATGAAGAAGCTAGTGCAACAGAAAATATTGAAATACGGATACCTAATCCCAGAATAACCCAAATAGAAGAGAAAGAAATCAAAATGGGCGAAAGTTTTTCTTTCGACTCTAAAATCTCAGGTTATGATCCAACTTCAGTATTGGAAATATCAACCATTCCTGCATTAAATATAGAGCAACGTCTTGCCTATTTATTAGAATACCCTCACGGATGTCTTGAACAAATAACTTCTAAGGCTTTCCCACAATTGTCACTTTCAACATTGCTTCAACTTTCAGCAGAACAACTGTTGCAGGCAGAGTCTAATATCCGAGATGTTATCAGTCGTCTTTCCAACTATCAAACCAGCGATGGAGGCTTTGCCTACTGGCAAGGAGGAAAGCAGGTAGCAGAGTGGGCAACAACTTATACTGTACACTTTTTAATATCAGCTCTTCAAAAAGGATATACAATTCCCGAACAACTTTTACAAAATGCTATCACGTATTTAAAAAGAAGCAGCAATACATGGCATGGCTCAGAGCCTTGGGAACAACAAGAACAAGCATACCGCCTATACGTCTTGGCCCTATCCGGACAACCGGATTTGGCAGCTATGAACCGTTTGAAAGAGTCTCAATTACAGCGTCCTACCAGCATTTGGCTATTAGCCTCTGCATACACTCTTTGCAAACAGGAGAGAATAGCCGACAATATGATTCGCAATCTCTCACAAGAAGTTGCATCCTATCGTGAAACAGGCAGGACATACGGTTCTACGACTCGTGACAATGCCATACTATTGCAATCTATGGTCACCTTAAATAGACGCCAGGATGCCTACCGCATGCTTGAAAAAATATCCAAGACAATAGGGTCCTATGCTTGGTGTAGTACCCAGGAAACAGCCTTTGCCCTACATGCTGCAGCACAATTTGTTAATAAATACATAGGACAACAGCAAGGGGTGCAAGCAACGATTATGACCCAACAAGGCAAAAAAGAGATTCGCAGCGAAAAAACCATTTGGCAAATTCCACTTACACTTCAAAATAAACAAATCAATGCAACCATCCACAACGATGGTGAAGGCGTATTATTCGCTCGCTGCATAACAACAACAACATCCTTAGAACCCATAACCGAAAAAATAGCATCAGGACTCTCCATGCAAGCTAATTATTATAACAGTAAAAGTGCTCGTATCAATAATAGCGAAATACCACAAGGAGAAGATCTTACCATAGAAATAACTATAAAAAACACAGGTTTAACCGGAACTTACCAAGAATTAGCACTAAACTATCTTGTGCCTTCCGGATTCGAAATTATCAACGAACGTCTCTCCGGCAACATGACAATGCCCGGAGCAGACAATTTTGATATTCGCGACGACCGCTTCTACGTTTATTTCAGCTTACAACAAGGAGAAACAAAAACTTTCCGTTTCCGCTGTAATGCAGCCTTCCGCGGAGAGTACATGCTCCCTGCTATACAGTGTTCTGCAATGTATGATAACAGTATACAAGCTGTTGTTCCCGGCGGAAAAATTATAATCAAATAAAATACGGGGTACCATTAAGTACCCCGTACACTAAAAACATAAAAATTGAAGAATCTCTAACAAATTACATACCCATCATTGGCATAGCAATACTTTGTTTTTTCTTACCGCTCAACATCTCTTCTAATTTATCAGTCAAGGCTTTACCTCGAAGATTTTTTGCAACAATCTTTCCCTCCTTATCCAGAACCAAAATATAAGGAATTCCTGAAAACTGATACAATTTCATAACATCCTTGCCGGCTTTAGGTGCTTGAGCTTGCTCCCAAGGCATATTCTCTTCTTTCATCGCTTTTCTCCACGCAGTACCATCTTTATCAATAGACACACTAAAAAACTCTACACCTTTATCATGATATGCTTTATATGCCTCTTTTAAATGAGGAATCTCCTGTCGGCAAGGTCCACACCATGAAGCCCAAAAATCCAACACCAAAATTTTTCCCTTAAAATCCTGAGGACCCAAATTCTTTTTACCATCCGGAGTCGGATAAGAAAATTCTGGAGCCACCTTACCCTCAGCCAAACGCTCTCTCTGTGCTTTTGCATCGGCTCTATCAGCCTTAAACTTCAACAACGGAGCATAATTCGGATTTTTAGCTTCCAATTTAGCCACAACTTTTTCCACTAATTCTGCATTCTCCTCACCTCCCAATCGGGCCAATACTGCCAACACACTATTACGATCAGCATAATGTTCCGCCAAATATTTTATTCTTGCAGAAGACTCTTCTCCCAACATATCATAAAACTTACCTGAAACTTGTTGCTTTGCCTGATCGTCAATACCCTGAATCCGATATACACCTTGAGCAACAGCGATCATCAATTGGTAACCACGATAACCATCCCAATTTATCAAATTCATCAATTCATTATTAGGTCCACCATTAATGTGTACGTAAGGAGGATTCTTTATAACAATTTTGGCAGTATCTTTTCCACGAAAATTAATTTCCAAATCTTCATCTTCTGCCCAAAACTGTACACTTTGCCACTTCTGACAATCCAACGTATAGACTCCCGGACGATTTACTTTCATTTTAAACTCATACGTTCCATCAGGTCGCACATCACATGAATCCAGAACAGTTTTATCGAAACCATTCCGTTCAATAATTTCCATCTTAAAACGATTCTCCGGGAACTGCACTTTTCCCTTAATTGTAATTGTTTTTTGCGCAAAAACCGAACTAACGCCTAATAACAGACAACTACCTAACACTAAATTTAATAATTTTCTCATACTGATTATCTAAAAAATTAAATACCTTATCTTTTCTTTTCCTTCCAAGGATTTTGTAAACTAACAGCCAACTCTTCAAAGAATTTTCTATAAGACATCATACCAACCGTCCCTTCTGCTTCTTTTTTGGCAGATACAGCCGCAGCATCAATAAACCACTGTGCCGCTTGTTTTCTATACACCTCATCTTTACATTGTTGATCTACACGCAATCCCCAATTGAACAATAACATATCACCGACACGTCCAGCCTTTAACTGCTCATTCCCTAACGAAATATAAGTTTTCCAATCTCCTACTTTCTCGGCATTGGCCATCTTTGCATTAGCAATAATCTCTTCTTGGTCTTGCACATCTGTTTTCTTCAAGCGCTTTACATATTTTTTGAACCCTTTTTCATCTAACACAGCCTTGCCATTTTCCTCTTTTACAAATTCATAGGCACCTCTTGACCATACAGAAGCAATCTTTCTTCTTACCTCCTTTTCGCCAATGTTTCCATAAAGTTCCTCTCGATGCTCATACACATATTGAAACACCTCTGCATCAACATCATTCACATACTTTGCAAACAAAGCCCAATACTTACGCTCACTTAATTTTGCCTTATCCAAAGTTGCAAAATACTCCAAACATACCTTCTCAACTTCTTTCTCCATATATGCTGCTTCCAATGCTTCCATGTAAGCCACCACAAACTCAGGATTACGCTCACCAGCTTCATACTTTCGGGTCATAGCAACCAATCCTCTCCCTTCCAAGGCATCTTGTCCTGCTTTCAATAAACCTGCTAAATCCGGTCCACCGACAACACAATGTTCAACTTCTCCAGCAACATTGATAAAATACAATGTCGGATAAGCTTTCACACCATATTTATCCTTTAGCATCTTACCCTCACCCTTTTCCATATCAAACTTTACATTCACAAACTTCTCGTTAAAGAACTTTGCAGCATCAGGATCGGTAAACACCTCTTTTGCCAACATCTTACACGGACCGCACCAAGAAGTATAACAATCCATGAAAATCATTTTATTCTCTTTCTTAGCCTTTGTCAAAGCCTCCTGCCAAGTTCCTTTTTCAAAAGCGATTCCGACAGCTTGTTTTAAAGCCTCCTCTCCATAACCGATAAACTCCTTTTCCTCGGTGTATCCTCCTGCTATATACACCGGCTTTCCTTTACCATTCACAAAAATAAAAGCCGGATATCCATCCACATTAAATTTATTTGCCAATGTTTTTTCCTTACCAAAATCAAATTTTACATTGATAAAATGCTCATTATAGTAATCAGCTACGCTGTTCAGCGAAAATACATTTTTCACCATCAACATACAAGGCTGACAATAATCGGTATACGCATCAATAAACACTAATTTATTCTCTTTTGCCGCTTTTTTAACAGCCTCTTCATAAGTCAAATCTTCAAAACGAATAGACCGACTATTATTACGCTTCACCTCTGCTGCCTTCAAAGCCTTCTTCCCTGCCGTTATCAATGCTGTAGGATCTTTCTCCAACGCATAAGGACTTATTGTTCCTAAAATATTACCGTTCGGCATAAAAAATCCAAATGTCGGATACATATTCATCACCAACTTAGGAGCAAAAGCTTTACCAGCCTCCGAGCCCATATCAATACGAATTGCAACAGCATTCTTTTTCACAAAATCCACCACTTCTTTCGCTTTGAATATTGCACGATCCTGCTGTACTTTAGCTTGCTTCATTTCATTGTTCATCGGCTTCATCATTGCATCGACCAACACAATCTTTCCCTCTTTCTGAGCCAAAGCAGCAGCTTTTTCCCAAGTTAAATCTTGAAAAACTGTATTCTGTGCCATTGTTGGCAGTGCTAACACTGCCAACAATATTCCAATCCATCTTTTCATTAACATATCATTATGATTTATAATACATATCTTTAATTATACCTAATCCTGAATATTCTTGAGGAATCGTTATAGGCATTCCGTTCATTTCATTAAATAATATCTTGTATACTTTTCCTTCATTTCCTTTTTGTGTCGCAACAAACAATAACTTTCCATTCATCGAATTATCTTTTGGATTAATATATAATTTCATATTAACAATCTTTTCTCCACTACCTACAGAAAGAAAATCAGTTGCTGTTTCTTTACCATATCGCCAAGTATACACTTTCGAATCTGTTGCATAGAACATAAAATCACCTCTTGTTCCGAAAGCATAATAAGTAGCCTTCTTAACTTCTGCCAAACTACTTAAATCAACACATGCAACTGCAACAGGATTATTAGAAACAAAATTAGCACGCAACAAATAAGGAGTCCCTAACTCATCTTTCATCACCAAACACGTTTCACCATCTTTCCCTTCATTCATATAAACATACTCCCACTCAGAATTTATCGCTCCTGTGTTAAACGCTCCACCAGCAGAAACTGGAGCAGTAAGAGCTCCCCAAGTACCAATTGTCAAGAAACGATTATTTTGCAAATCAAATAAAACTGCACAATTATCATTTCCTGTTACACGAATTGGGGCAATAGCTGGAGCAGCCTTATAATCTCCTACACCTTTAGCTTCAGTAAACTGAGTTTGCCCCATCATACGATAAGATACTGTATAGATTTTGTGATTATTTACTAGAACCTCTGTATTTCCCCCCTTAGTATCATAACTTTCCGCTTGCGGATTTATTGCGTCTAATGTCACCACAGAGCTAAATAAATCTACATAACTCACATTTGTTCGTTCAACATATGTTGAAGCGTTCAATATATAAGCTCCTTCATCTGAATAAATATACAAATTAGATTGGAAATCACAAAGTGCTATAAATCGACCATTTTGAATTTTATTTCCCTGATTATTTAATGAAAAATAATTTTTTACAATACGTCCATCTCCTCCATTTACGATATCTTTATCACGAATAATCTGCACATCTCCATTACCAGCACCATCCTCATCCAATACCATCCAACCATTTACAGCAGAAATAATAAATTCAAACTTTTGTTCATTCAATGCCTTGGTTTCCTTATGTATAACCTTATAAACCAACCAATAATCTCTTGGACTATCCACGACTTTATAATCTAAATTTTGAGTCATTGCAAGAGTATCCGCCTGTTCATAATGCCCAGATGTTCCTTGCGGATTCTTAGGAAATCGAAACCATATAAACTCATAATCATCAGCAGTAGAACCTGCTTTAAATTCCAATTCCGGAGTCAACTTAATTTGCTCATGTTCCAAACAAACAAATTTATTACCATTATCTGTTACTCCTGGAATAGACTTAATTACAGCTTCCTCTATCTCTTTATAATCATAATTTCCTTTATCATCATAACAAGAAAACAAACTTCCCATTACTAATAATATAAATATATATACCAAATTTCTCATAATTTCCAATTTATAAATTAATATCCGGCACCAAATTTCATCACAGACCCATCATCATCCAATAAAGGAGGATTCTGTTCTCGCAAAATATTATTCAGTTTATTGGCCAATTCCGCATATCCACTTCCCCATGAGCCTTGGTATGCAGATAAATCCAAAGTTCCTAATTGCTCAAATACAAATTGATATTTTGCCTGTGTACATTCACCTAAATAATATTCAGCAGCCCAACCAGTGGGATCTTTCCATTGCGTAGGAAAACCTATCATTAACTTTACCAATAATTCACCCGTCACACCACCAACAAAATCACCCAACGGATCTACCACGAGATCAAAAAACAAAGGTTTCTCTGTAAGACCTGCACGAAAGACTTTACATTCAATAAGCGTATCCATTCTTCCTGCTTCAATATTTATCGTCATAGGCAACTCAAAATTCGTACCAGCAACAGCCGTATGTTCTTCTCCAAAAGCTAGCTTCAATACTCTATTCTTTGAAATATCACCTTGCAAAGCTAATTTTATATTAAATACTTTTTCTTCGTCCTCTTCCCCTTTAACAAAAGTTCCATCTCCCTCTATTGTCATATTAATTGCAACAGGACCTGTGTAAAAATCTATTTCATCCTCTTGACAAGCTACAAATACACTCATCAAACACATTCCTAATAAGATGGTAATCCCTATATTCTTCATAATTTATCTGATTTTTATTATTGACGTTGTCCAAGATCAATCTCATCCTCTGGCATCGGAAGTACGTATAATGCATTAGCAGTTGCTATCATTTTTGTATTCATCCTCTTATGATAAAAGAACAACTGACCTTCACCTATAAATTCTCTATAATATTCCTTTTCTAATTCTTGCTGTAATTCATCTTTAGTCAAATTCTTCAAACTAATCAGTCCACGATAGCCTCTCAATGTATTCAACAAATTAGTTGCTTCCTCCAAATCAGTTTCCTTCAAAACTTCTGCTAAAATATAATACATTTCAGAAATCCTGATTGCTGGCATTCTATCACGCTTAGGTGTTACCATTCCTTGCCCAGAAACAAATACTTTATCCAATTGCCAAAATTTAGTCAACACATTAGGTGAGCCACTATATGTTTCATAAATAGCAAGGCGATAATCATCTGCTTCATAAAGGACATCAGGTAACAAACGTTCCATCAATGGTGTTGAAAATTCTCTAAAATATCCTTTAATATATTCTTCTAATTTTGTTGTATTAAAAGCAAACAAATGTTCAGAAGAAAACGTTCTATCTCGAAGATTCATTTCTGTTGTTGTCAAATCTTCTGTTTTAACCCAGGGAAATAAACCTCGTTCTTGCTGAGCTGACACAACTTCATTAGCTGCATCAAATGCAACTTTTGTATTCTGCGCATACAATGCAACACGTGCTTTCAAACCCAATGCAGCATAATAATTCATATGAAAATTACGATTAGCCAAATAACCGTTATCAATTCCTGATACATCAGAACCTAAATAAATTGGGTCTATTTTCAATAAATCCAAAGCTTTATTCAAATCATCCAAAACAAACTCTATAAATTTTGCAGGAGTTAACTGAGGGGCAATTGCTGGTTTAGGTTCTAATACATAAGGAATTGCAACCTTAGCATTATCACTAAAATCATAAGGAGCAAATAATCTCAATAAATCAAAATGCATATATGCTCTCAATGCCAATGCCTCTCCTTTCACAATTCCATAATAATCTCCTAAAACATCTTTTTTTAAGTCCGAATACTGAATCAAAGTGTTTACATTAGCAATACTTTCATACATTTTATTCCAAACGGCATCTATTAAGGATTTAGAAGCACTCTGTTCATAATTATAATTCAAAAAATAGCTATATGCGCTATAAGAGTTATCTAAAGTTGCACCCTCTCCCCATTCTTGCCCTAACACACTCACCATTCCAAATGACATCTCACGCCCATACAATTCTGGCTGAGATAATCCTAGGTAGACTCCAGCTAAAGCAGCTTTAAAGCCATCCATATTTGAGAACAATTCTTCGGCTTCTTCCTCTGTTTTTGGCTTTACATCCAACCAATTATTGCATGCTGTTACACTAAACAGAATTAATAGTGCAGTCAATACAATTTGTGAATTATATATTTTATTTTTCATAATTATTTATTTTTCTATTATATTCATTGCGTACTGATCAAAACGTTGCTTGCAAAGAAAACGAGCAAGACCTTGCAAAAGGATATTCAATTCCTCGTTCAGCTTTAATAGTTGAAGCTCTGAATACATCATTCATGTAAAATTGCAACTTCAAACGCTCAATTCGACTTTTCTTCAAAAAACCACAAAACCTAAAATCATATCCGATATTCAAAGATGTCATTTGTAATTCCCTTACATCTTGCACAAAACGTGAAGTCGGTCTCGTTAAAGGCGCATATGGATCAAATTTACGAAATTTTGCAGGGACTCCAGGAGTCATCCACCGATCAGTCAACATCCTTTTATCTACATTATACTGAATATCTACATTTTCAACCTTATCAACTAATGTCTGATTATAATATTGACCACCCAATTTATAATAAAATGAGGTATTTACACTAAAGCCTTTATATTCAAAATTAAATCCAAATGTACCACTCAATTTGGGCTGTTTATCACCGACAACAACTTGATCTGCTGCATCCCACCAATATACCATCTTCCCATCTTTATCCAAGAAAACTTCATCTCCAGTCACGGGATCTATTCCTAAAGAACGTACAGCCCATATAGCATCCATTGACTGTCCTTCCGCATAACGCACAGATGGTTTAGTTATAGCGGAGTTTTCTTCTAAATTAGGATTACCACCTCCACCATTATCTTTATCTTCATCCCTATCTTTATTCATCAATGAAAGTGCATCAGATATTTTAGTAATTTTATTTTTATTATGCATACCAGAAGCAAAAAGAGTTAAATACATAGCCTTTTCATTGTTCTTCAAAACTCTATAATTAACTTTAAACTCAACTCCTTTATTTTTTGTTTCACCCAAATTCTCAGTGTAGCTAGTAAATCCCGCAGAAGGAGGTAAAGATACCGGGGTAAGTAAGTTCTCAGTATTTTTTACATAATAATCAAATGTTATATCCAACATATCAAACAAAGTAATATCAATACCAAAATTATTATCTTGAGTTTTCTGCCACTGCAAATCCGGATTAGCTAATCCTAATAACTGAGCACCTATAATATTGTCATAAATTTCATTATAATATTTATATGTAGCAATAGCTTGATAAGAATTAAAATTCTGAGAGCCTGAATATCCTGTTGAAAGCCTAAAACGTAATTGATTCAAGAATTCAATATTTTCCATAAAATGCTCCTTATGAAAATTCCATCCTATACCTGCAGACCAAAAATGTCCCCATCTCTTATCATTTCCAAATAATGAAGAAGCATTTGCCCTATAAGTAGCATCCAGTAAATAGCGGTTATCGTACGAATAATTCAAAGATAATAAAGCACTTGCTTCTCGGGAAAGAGATTCATCGCCTGTAGGAGCACCTTCAGCATACTCTTTTGCGTGAGTAATATAATCCATTTTGTCATTTGCAAACCCTCTAGCTTGAAAAGAAACAGTATTATATTTTCTTTCACTAAAACTCCACTGAGCATTGGCAAATACTAAATGTCTACCCATTTCACGAGAATAATTAGCAGACAAGTCTGCATTATATTCAAAATGCTTGCCGTTTCCCATAGTATAAAGCCCACGTTCAAAATACTCTTCTGAGTCAGGAGCAATATCTTTAAACATCGTATGATCACGAGGATAAAAAAGTTCTGATTCGTCTTTTTTACTAATAATTCCCAAACGTCCTTTAAATCGCATACCTTCAAAAGCCAACCACTCAAGATAAAAATTATTAGTAACATCAACATATGAATTTTTATTCTTTGTATTGATGTCTGCATTAACAAGAGGATTATAAATAGGTTTAGTTCCTTGAAAATTAGCTTTCTCATAATCTCCCATAATTTCTTTCACAGAACCATCATTATTATATGCTCTCCAATAAGGATTCAAACGAGCATATTCAGAAAATGAGCCATAAGGAGATTCTTTTGCCGTATTAAAAGTCACTGAAAGTTGTTCTGAAAATATCAAAGACTTATAACGATACTGCAAATTAAATCCAACAGAAAGAACTTCTCGACTAGATTCTTTCATTACTCCTGCAACATTATTATATTGAAAATCGACTCCATATCTAACTGCATCATCTCCTCCTTCAAACGTTAATGTATGTTTATGACCCACACCAACTCTCAACGGCTTATCCAACCAATATGTATTAACTCCTCTCAGTATCTCGTTATAATATGACCAATATTTAGTATCATAATTTTGCTGAGTAAGAGGATGCCCGTAACGGTCTGTATATATTCCAGCTCTTTTTTCAATCTCTAATTTTTCGGCAGCATCAGCTAAATTATAACTAGATAAATCAGGGAATTGAATATTTAAATTTCCAATATAAGAAACTCGCATTTTCCCTTTTTCTGGAGCCAAAGTTTCAATCACGACAACCCCATTAGCACCTTTAGAGCCATATAATGCTTTAGCAGTAGCATCTTTTAGTAAAGTTATAGAAGCTACTCGATTCATATCCATATCCATAACCTTCTCTATTGACTGCTCAAAACCATCCACAATAAACAAAGGCTGATTAGGATTTGTCTGATATTTGTCTTTCATGTCTGTAAAACTAGAAGCTCCTCGCATCTGAATTTCAGGCATTTTATTTGGGTCAGAACCAAAATCATTATTTTCTAATACTTGAAACGACGGGTCTATATTTTTCAACGATTGTAAGATGTTTTGATTTCCTACACGCTTCAAATCATCGGCTTTAATTGTTGTTACAGCACCAGTATAACTATCAGCTTTTCGAGTAAACATACCTGTCACAACAACTTCTTCAATCTCTGAGGCCATTGTCTCAAGCATAATTATATAATCATTTTTTTTCGTGATAGGTATTTCTAGCGTTTTATAGCCCACAAAAGAAACTTCCAATGCTACAACATCTGTAGCAATGGTTAATTGAAACTTTCCATCAACATCTGCTGCAGCTCCAATTGTTGTTCCTTTTATTGTTATAGTGGCACCAGGTAAAGGCATTCCAGTTGATTTATCAATTATCTTACCCGTCAAAACTCGAGACTTAACCTGTTGTAAATATGATAAATCTGAACGCTTAATCACAATGTGATTATTAACAAAATCATAACGAAACCCCTTTCCTTTCAAACAATAATCCAAAATTTTACTTACCTCTTCATTAGTGAAATCCACCTCTACATTTCCCAGTTCTTTCACATCATCCGAATTATAAACAAATGCTAAATCTGTAAGCTTTTCTATTTCCATTAAAAGCTGCTTAACACTTACCACACCTAGCTTCAAACTCACTCGAGTCTGTTGAGAAAATCCATTTGCCTGTATTTGCAAGCAAAATAACATCAAAATCAAAGAGATCCTGGCAACAAGCCAAAATCGACCTTTAAGTTTTCCTTTCATAAATTCTTAGTTTAGTTAGTTAATAATTAAGTTTGTCATTTCATAACAGTAACCGTCCTACCTTTCACCACAAAATCAACCTGTCCTGTCGTTTTTAGTATTTCAAAAATATCTTCAACACTATCAAATTTTCTAAGCTTTGCTGTCAAACGCAATGCTCCTAATTCTTCGTTTTGATAGAAATAAGTAAAATCATACCAACGAGACAACTCTTGCAAAATCTGGTCTAATGTCATATCTTGGCAAACAAAAAATCCATCTTTCCACGCTGTATAAAGGATGGTTTCCACCTCTCTAACATTCACTCCATCAACACTAACCACAGCTTGTTGACCAGGCTTCAAACAACATTCATTATCCTCGTAACCCACCAATACACTTCCTGCAACCAACGTCGCTGCAACTACACCTCCTTCATAATTCTTTATATTAAACTCCGTCCCTAAAACTGTAATTTGTGTTTTATCAGAACAAACTATAAACTTTTGTCCTTTGCGCTTTGCAACATCAAAATATGCCTCTCCTTTTAAATAAACCCTACGCTCCGGCCCATTGAAATGCACCGGATATTTCAATTCAGACTCTGCATTTAACCATACTTTTGTACCATCTGACAATACTACAGAATATTCGCCTCCCCGAGGAGTAACCAAACGATTATACTCTTCTATTTCTGCATTTTGATTTTTACCATTATATACTAAAGTATTACCCTCCTGTTTAAAAGCTGTATTCTCATATAAAATAGTATCTTGTCGCCCCTCGTTCAATTCAACCTGACGATTTTCTCCTAAATAAAGTATTGCTTTTTTACTGCCAGGCTCAATTTGGCTAACCGCAATTTGACCTTCTACATTATCGAATGAAGGATCTCCCCAATACCATATACCTCCGGCAATAAAAAACGTGATTACAGCTGCCGCTTCCATCCAATACACCAGCAAACGTTTACGATGTCTCAAAACGTTTTTCTTCAAACGTAATCCTATTTGCATCCAACCTCTATCAACATCGTAACGCGCATCCTTACCCGCCTGCCTCCACAGTTTACAAAAATCTTCATACAAAGCTATATTTTCGGCAGACTCATCCAACCAACAATGCAGACGAACCAATTCATTATCTGTTGCACTCCCTTCCAAAGAAGCAATTATTATATGTTGTATTTCATCGGTCATAGTAGTTCTCACATATATTTTACTCTCGTTTTAATATAAGACAAACTACCATTACAAACTACTTACACATTTTTTGGAAAAAACGATTTTAACATTTAAGATACAACACAAAAGAAACGAACAAACTGCTGAACGCCAGAGAAAAGCTGCAAACAATTATTTTACGCAATCCCACAAAAAGAATAGCAAAATATCTGCATTACGAAGATGTGCAAGTTCTGAACGTAAATGCTTCATCGCACGATAAAGTTGTGTTTCCACTGTACGAACAGATATATTTAATGAACGAGCTATATCGACACTCTTCTTGCCGCCAAAACGACTAAGCAAAAAAATTTCACGACATTGTTCAGGAAGAGTATCAATGGCTCTATTAATTTCTTCCAATAAATATCCTTGCTCTTCTCTGTCAAAAAAATGTTCTATATTATTTTCTTCTTTAATACCATGCTTATTGACAAACTCAATAAAACCCAGTTTCACTTTTTCATGCTTGAGAACATTCAAAGCTGCATTATAAACTGCCCGATAAAGATAAGCATTTAACGAATCATGAATTTTCAGTTTGTCTCTTTTTTCCCACAACTCACAAAAAACCCCTTGAACCAAATCCTCAACAACCTCCCTATCATGCAACAACGATTCTGCATAAATACACAAACGTGTATAATTACTTCGGAACATCTGTTCAAAAGCGACTTTACTGCCCAATGATATTGACTCTCTATCTTGATCCATTTATCTTATTCAATACCCCATAGATACGAAATTAGGGATAAAATTTAGTGATTGACAAAAATACGAATAGATTGGATTAAAAGAAACAAATAACTCCATTTAATCTCGATGCTTTCATTTTAACAAATGAATATTGGGAAATCCCATATATTTTCAACTTAAATATAAGACAACTATAAGACAAAGATAACAAGTTATTATATTTATCTTATAGTTGTGTTATCTT
>CAMDJC010000019.1:0-52276 GCA_945900015.1 uncultured Odoribacter sp.
CGACATATCTGGCAACAAATCTTAATTTGGGTGGCGCATTGACGAAGTCAGGAAAGAATTCCATATACATGAAAAGTCATATTATTTTCAAAAAAAATTTCCTTGTTTTATAACTAAAAAAGTTTCTTCTGTAAAGAAGATTTTAAGATAGGGTTATTTTTATTCATTTCATATCAATCTAGATAAATCTCGAAATGAAATAAGCCAGCATTAAAGAATGCCCGAAATTCTCTCTGAAAATTTTATATGCCCGGGCGACATGTGTATTGACCGTACCCTCGCTGATATTCAACTGTTGCGCTATTTCACGATACGATTTGCCTTCACTTTTCATGCGGATAATCTGCTGTTGCTGAGCAGAAAGCAAAGACATGCAACGCTCTATCTCATTGCTCAGTTCATTATGTTCGTCTGCACACTCTGTATTCCAGCTGATGATGGTTTCCACCAGACGCTCCTCATGCTGGTCGACAATATCCTTGTGTCTCAGAAAATTCATGCAACGGTTTCGGGTAGCAGTCAGCAGATACCCCACAACATTGGTATCAGCCGGCAAACTTCTGCCATTTTCATAAAACTGAATAAATACATCCTGAACGATATCCTTCGCCTCTTCGCACATCACATAATGATACGCAAAACGGTACAGACTTTCAAAATAAGTCATATACAGTTCTTCAAACTCATATTTACCCTGAACAACAGAAAGTTTCATTTTGCAGTATCGATTGAAGCAAATACCGTTTATAGCTATCCAACAAACAAAATTATCAATTTTTTGTTCCAAACAAACTTCTGCACAAATCTGCTATCTTCGATACAAAACACACCTCTATTGCATCGTTTTTACGGGTATATCCTTTTTTATTACCCAGAGGTACAAATATCCGTCTGAAGCCCAGTTTACCCGCTTCTGCAATGCGCTGTTCAATGCGGCTCACTGCACGGATTTCTCCGGAAAGTCCCACTTCACCGGCAAAAACCGTATCACCGGAAAGAGCCGAATCGATATTTGATGATAAAATAGCCATCACCACTGCCAAATCCAAGGCAGGATCACTGACGCGGATTCCTCCCGCTATATTCAAAAAGACATCTTTGGAAGCCAAACGGAATCCCACTCTTTTTTCCAGTACCGCCAACAGCATGTTCAAACGCCGCGAATCAAAGCCCGTAGCGGACCTCTGCGGCACTCCGTATGCCGCCGTGGATACCAATGCCTGCACCTCCAACAAAATCGGCCGTACGCCCTCTATCGTGGCTGAAACGGCAATCCCGCTCAACTCTTCCGCATGATTCGAAAGCAATAATTCGGAAGGATTACTCACCTGCCTGAGTCCGCTTTGCAACATTTCATAAATTCCGATTTCCGATGTCGAACCGAAACGGTTTTTTATGGAACGCAAAATCCGATACATATATTGCTGGTCTCCTTCAAATTGCAAGACGGTATCAACCATGTGTTCCAGAATCTTCGGTCCTGCCAGTTGACCGTCTTTCGTAATGTGCCCGATCAATATAGTGGATATCGTATTTTCTTTACTGAAACGCAACAAGGCATTCGTACACTCCCTGATTTGTGACAGGCTCCCCGGAATGGAATCTACAGTCTCTGTAGCCAGGGTCTGTATAGAATCGATAATCAACAAATCCGGCTGTATCGCCCGGGCATGCTCCAACACCATTTCCAGAGAATTGCCCGACAAAAACAGACAATCGTCATTATCCGTACCCAAACGCTGCGCCCTCATTTTTATCTGCGAGATACTCTCCTCGCCCGATACGTACAACACCCGTCCGCAACGGCTGTGCAAGGCAAATTGCAAGACCAGTGTCGATTTCCCGATACCCGGTTCTCCTCCCAACAATATCATGGAACCCGGCACCATACCACCTCCCAACACCCGATTCAATTCCCCGTCACCGGTATCCATCCGGATATCTGCATTCACCTTTATTTCAGACAGTTTCAAAGCCTTGGACGAAGGAGTGCCGATAACGGCATTCCCCCTCCCTTTCGTCTGTACCTCCACCTCTTCCACAAAACTGTTCCATTCCCCGCAGACATTACAGCGTCCGGTCCATTTTGCCTCTTTTGCTCCGCAATTCTGACATACAAAAACTGTCTTCGTCTTAGCCATGATCAACCTGTTTAGAAAAACTCTTCCTCTTCTTCCTGCACTTTACGCCCGTCATTGCTCTCATCACAATCCAACCGTTTGGTAATGCCTGCCGGCATCTCAAATGCACTTTGCTTCAAACCCAGTTTCGGGTCGGCATAAGCCTTCTGCAAGAATTTAGCCCAGATAGGCAACGCCATATTGGCTCCCTGACCATTAGCCAGATTCTGGAAATGAATGGAACGATCCTCTGCTCCAACCCATACACCGCCTACTAGTTCCGGTGTCACTCCCATAAACCATCCGTCAGCATGAGCCTGTGTCGTACCGGTCTTTCCGCCCATCGGATTCATCAGCTTATATTTATATCTCAATCTGACACCGGTACCGCCCTGCACCACTCCTTCCAGCAAATTACACATCAGATATGCTGTATTTTCAGTTATCACTTCCCTTGAATCGGCTTGAAATTCCTCCAGTACATTGCCATATTTATCTTCAATACGGTAAATCGGTAGCGGAGTATTATATACACCTTTATTGGCAAAAATCGAATAGGCTGCCACCATCTCCCTGACTGAAATTTCCGCAGTTCCAAGGAAAATAGAAGGCACCGGATCAATAAAACTCGTTATACCCATTTTATGTGCCATCTGGGCAACTGCCTGAGGTGTAAACTGTTTCAAAACCCAACCCGATATATTGTTCTCAGAATTCGCCAATCCCCATCTCAAAGTGACCATTTCACCCTTACGCTTCGAACCTCCCCGGGCTGTCCATAATTTACCATCCGGCAAAAGGAATGTCTGCGGAATATTAGGCACTTTATCACAGGGTCCCAATCCCTCCTGCATTGCCAGCGTGTAAAGAATCGGTTTGATGGTAGAACCAACCTGACGCTTGCCTGAACTTACCATATCATACATAAAATAACGGTAATCCGGCCCTCCGACGTATGCCTTGATATATCCGTTTTTAGGATTCATCACCATAAATCCGGAACGGAAAAATGCCTTATAATGCTTGATGGAATCCATCGGCGACATCAGCGTATCCCGCAAACCGTTCCAAGTAAACACCTGCATGTTCACTTTCTGATTAAACATTTTACGGATATCAGCTTCCTTCAAACCCTCCTTTCGTGCCACCCGATAACGCTCCGACTGCTTCATCGAACGGGTAAGCACCTGATTGATCTGCTCCATAGTCATATCATTTGAAAAGGGCGAATTGCGCTTATGCACCCGCTCCTTGTCAAACAGAGGCTGTAAATCCTTGGACAAATGCTCCCGTACCGCCTCCTCTGCATATTGTTGCATCCGAGGATCCAGCGTTGTATAAATCTTCAAGCCATCGGCATACAAATCATAATGAGTACCATCCACTTTCACATTCTTCTTACACCATCCATACAACGGATTGGTCTCCCATGCCATGGAATCCACTCTATACTGCGCCAAGTCATGATAATGAGCCTTTTCCGGCATACTTGCCGTCATAAAAAGACGCAGATGCTCACGGAAATAGGTCGCCCATCCCTCTTTATGGTCAACACGCTTGAAATTCAATCCCAAAGGCAATTGTTTCAACGAATCCATCTGCTCTCTGGTCAACTTGTCATATTTATACATCTGCGACAATACCACATTTCGCCGTTCCAACGTCAGTTGGGGGCGTCTTACAGGATTAAAATAAGATGAATTCTTGGCCATTCCCACCAACATGGCAGCCTGCTCCACCCGCAAAGAGTCCAAAGGTGTCTGAAAATAAATATCGGCAGCCGAACTGATTCCCACCGCCAGGTTCAGAAAATCGTATTTATTCAAATACATGGTAAGGATTTCCTCCTTCGTATAACTTTTTTCCAACTTGACAGCAATCACCCACTCTCTGAATTTACGGATGACCAATTCAAAAGCATTCAAATCCGGCTCACGCGGGAACAACATCTTTGCCAACTGCTGGGAAATGGTACTACCACCCCCCGTTGATGACGTATTTCCGGTCAACACCCCTTTTAATACACGGAACAATCCTCTGATATCTATTCCGCTATGCTCGTAAAAACGGGCATCTTCCGTAGCAATCAGAGCATCTATTACAGAACGAGGTATTTCACGATACTCTGTATATTTCCGGTTCTCTTTCTCAAAATACCGGCCCATAAAAGTACGGTCGGCAAAATAGACTTCCGAGGCAAAGCGGTTATTGGGATTCTCCAATTCTTCGAACGTAGGCATAAAGCCTAATTTTCCGGAAGAAATCAGCCAAAAGAAAATCACTACCCCCAGAATACCGACCAAAACTACCGACCAAAATATTACAAGAAATTTCCAATACTTCTTAAACATAAGACAAGCATATTAATTTAAGGAGCAAAAGTAATGATAAATAATGATGATTACAATTCTAATTTCAATTCCTCATACAAGTCCACAGGACCTAAATGCCAATATTTTGTACTTTCAGAGGACAGCTTTTTATAGAGTTCAGAATGGTAAATGCAGTTAATGGCATCCGTAAGACTTATGCCTTTGTCTTCTGAAAGCCAAGAAGCAAGCCATCCGATTTTAAATGGCAGCAGCAGATATAGGTTTTCTTGCGTTATTTTTGCACTCATAGCCTGATTTCTTTTGAATAATTCCACACATATTCCCAACTAAAATAGAGAGTAAGAAGGTTAATAATTAATTACATATCTATCATCACACCATATCTTCCTCCTTGCGGAATATCATCCCCTTTTCCGGTATTGCACAAATATTTCCATTTTCAAACATCCGACTCGGACGATAACTTGGCATCCTGCCACATTTTACCCGTATATTACCAATATATTCTGAAATAATCTCTATTGGTTCTGTGGCTCTTCCTAGTTGTCCTAATAAATAAATATTTTCTGCACGAACCCGAAATTGATATTTATCACCATAATTAACACTTAATAAATCTACGGTGTAGGGAACTGCCGCATATTCAAATTTACCGTTGACTTCAACTTGTATAGCTGGGATAGGATCCTTATTTGATCTTATCCATCTACTATCTCCAACCCTTTTATAATCTACATAATAACCTACCAAATCAGCCCCTCCATCATTATCAGGAGGTATAATCAACAACTTAACTTTTGCAGCTTCAGCAATACATGCCAAACCGCAAACCAAAACTAAAGACATTAAAAATCTAATTGTTTTCATAACTTTCATATTTTATTCCTACTCTCTATATTCCTTATTCTATTGCACCCTCACCCACATTACGGCATCGGCACAAAGTCCCTGATATTCATCCACTCCCTTACCTATCAGCGTTATCTTTGCCTTACCCGCTTCATAGTAATAATCGCCCAAAGAGACCCAACCCTCACTCTCCCGCACAGGATATATCTCTATTTCCTCCTCTCCATCGGCATGGACAAAACGGTAACGCTGAACAGGAAACACCTTACCGCGTCTAAGAAAATCAGACATGTATGCCATCTCTTCTGCACTTTTCCGATTATTATAAACAAACAGTTCGTATGTTCCGGATTCCTTCAATTCCGTTTCCCACTCTACATCAGTCTGTACGGCACACGAAGACTTTTTCGTCGAACCACTAACCGGTTCTCCGTATCCGAATGCATTACTAAAAAAACTCCAACTTTCAGAACGGTTTCTTATCGTCTTACGCAACTTTCCTGCCCAACGGTTGTTCTCCAATATATGAAAACCTTCATCCTGGTCATCCACAATATAGACTCCCTCCTCCGATGCAAATGCAAGCGTATCTGTATCAAAAAAGCCCTCCCTATCCTCTTCCACAGAACCACGGACAGCGAACTCCCAAAACAATTGGGATGGCTCGTTCCAGGCAACACCGCAAAAAACATCCATTGAAAAAGTGTTGTCATAAGAATCCGGCAGATATATCCTGATTTCCTTGCAGGCTCCGGCAGGAAAGTGATAATAATAATCATACCATTTTACACCGCCCAAGGTCAATACCCCGTCCTGATTTCCCCTGTTCCACACCTTCACACTGAACATCCTGCCGGTCTCCTCGCCACCGAGATAAACTTTCTGAAGACGGACATCACGGAAATAAAAGGAAGGCAAGCTCCTGCGGTCATAGATATTCCGTGTCAGCTCCAACAAAGAAAAACCAAACTTCGCCGCAAATGCCTCACAATATTCCTCATAACTGAAATTACGCCAGGCATGACGGCGCAAAAATTCACTGTTAAAACGCTTCAAATCTTCATGCGGCACACTGCACAATACCCGCTTCAACAATTCATAACCATACATTCCCAACCAAAACTCTACATCAAATCCCGGTATTTTTATCAATTCATACAAATTCCGACCCTGCAACTCTTTTAGTCGCTCTATGCTCGGTTCAAAATTATCCATCTCGCCATAAATCCCCTTCTGCATGGCACGGAACAATACATCCACTCCCTCAAATTCCGGCGACCAGACACCGTAATGGAATGGAAGCCACAAAAGACCGTCATAACCCTCGTTTTTCACATCCTGACTTCTACCATATATAAAACGGAAAAACAGATTGCTCAATGGTCTGCTACGATTGTCATGCATCAATCTCGCCCTACAATAACCGTTCAAGAAATCTTCTCCGGGAGTTATATTACAATAATCCCTGTCGTATATTACAGCCCACATGCTTGCTG
Organism: uncultured Odoribacter sp.; assembly: GCA_945900015.1. Classification (GTDB taxonomy): domain Bacteria; phylum Bacteroidota; class Bacteroidia; order Bacteroidales; family Marinifilaceae; genus Odoribacter. The sequence goes on from CAMDJC010000019.1 coordinate 6,799, forward strand.
CTTCACGTTCGGGACGGAGCAGCAGTTCCGGCTGAACCAACTCGCTGTTGATGCGCCAGTAACGGCTGTAGGCACAGAAATGGACCGGTACCTCCACCAGACACAGCTTGTCAAAAACGTAATATTCCTCCTCTTCATGACGATTTACACCTTCCCAAAAATTAACATAGTCTTCATGCGTCACCATCTTGGGAAAAAGATATTCGTGACCCTTCAGCAGATAAAGCCCGTGTTCCATCCCATCCACCTCCATGCTCTTGTGTATGTAATCCCCTGCACAAAGAGTAAGACCCTGCAAAGGCAGGCGGTTTTCAAAACATACCGTATCTCCACTCATGCTCATCCTGCCCTGCGAAATCACTGCCCGCCTACCCGTTCCGCTGACGGAAAGACGGAACCGGGTATAGTCCTGCACATGGTTCCACGGCGATTCTACGTCCACAACGGGCTTGCTGACTGGATACCAAAGGCATTCCGGAGTCAGAAGCGTATAGTCAGAACCCAGATAGAAATAGTCGCGACCCAGCGTATAGATGTAAAAACTGCGGTATACATCCGCCACAGAATCCACATCCACGATTTCAGGATAGCAGACGGAAGCATCCAAACGCCCTCCATAATCCAGATTCAATTCCAGACTGTCTCCAGCTGCAAGCGGTTCCGAAATCACAAGCACCTGCTTTTCGCGACGGTAATCCACATCTCTTCCATCGGCCTGCAAGCGGCTTACATACAGACCCGGATTCAGATAAAGAACCAGCGAATCCAAATGCTCTCCACGACCGTTACACAACAACAGACGACTGGAAGCACGGTAACGGTCGCCGTCCTGACTGAAACGGATATCATGGGACAGCACTTCCGCTTTACCGGCTGAACGGTATTTCACAAAAACATCACGGACTGACGAACGGGACGACAGAACTGAAAAATATCCACACAAAAACAATATCCAGAAACACAGACCCAACCCCAACGGAACAATACCCCAACGACCTGTCTTCAGGTTTCCTCCCGCCCCGTCTGAAGGCCGCTTCATAAAAGTCACTGAAAACAAAAGCAGACCAAATCCCGAAAACAGAAACCCCATACGCTGAAAAAGATAACTTCCCAAACCGCTAAAGCCGGTCACATCCGAAAAAGCATTGGGCAAGGACTCTGCCATAAGGTCAAGCACACCTCCCGGGGTACTGCTGCCGAATGACAGGAAAAAGGAAAGAAGTCCCAGAAGAAAAAGACGTGATACGCCCGGATGCGGAGATAATCCCTTCACACAAAGCGACAGACCCATAAAAAACAACAGTCCCGGAAAAATCAGCGTAACGGAATAAAAGACATAGGGGAAAAAGGAAAAAGGCGAATCGCTCAGAAAGAGATGCACAAAAAGACCCATCCCGCAAAGAAGCGCATCGGACAAAAACAGAAACAGAAAAAAAGCTCCCGACTTCCCTGCAAGGATTTCAATATTGGAACACCTGCGCACCCACAAGGCTGAACCCGTACCCTCCAGCATCTTCTGCTCCAGAAAATTGCCACAGAAAAAAGCGGACAGACAGGCATTGAACAGGACGATCAACCAGGCATTCGCATAAGGAATGGCTGAGGGCAGCGAAACAGCTATCCAGACAGGATTCACCCAACGGCTGTGCGTCAGTATCTCCAGCAGAAAGACAAGCAGCAGCCCGATTCCCGCCACTATCAGAAAACTACGATCACGAAAAAGAAGCTTCAATTCGTATTTGCCGATTAAATAGATGTTATCCCTGTCCATATTAAATAAAAAAGATTAATCGAAAACGTTTTAAATATAACACTTTAAAAATAGATTCTATATACATATATAAAATATTATTTTATTTTAACAATATAAATTCCTAATTTCTAAAGAGTATCTCATAAATCATTCATATCCCGGTAAAATCCGCCTTCCATCTATAACAACTCCATATCAAGTCCAAGAAATAAATTATTAATAACCTATATAAATACTATTAAAACCCTATAGACATAGCATTCATATAGCATTTATATAGGATTCATATAGCATTCATCATGGTTATTATATAGAATTGACATGGATTTGCCACAGATAAGAATGAGCTGACTGAAAACGGTAAATATTCCATACAATAGCACTGATTAAAAAAAAGAAATTTCTATTTTTGCAGTAAATTGACTTTTAATGGATATATATGAGAAACAAGACTAAACGGCTATTGACCATTCGCAAACTGATAGAATCCGAGTTGATTTCCTCACAGGAAGAGTTGCTTTTCCGCCTGAAAGAAATGGATGTTGAAGCGACACAAAGCACTTTGTCCCGAGACCTGAAATTCATGAAAGTGGCAAAAATCCCGCACAAGGAGAAAGGATATATCTATGTCATTCCGGAAAGTATCCAAAACGAACAGCGCGAAGAAAAAGTGTCGGCTATCATCACGGATACTATCCTGAGTATTGATTTTTCAGGCAATATGGCGGTTATCAAAACACTGCCCGGATATGCCAATGCCGTTACCGTATTGATTGACAGTGAAAATTATTTTGAAATACTGGGCACCATTGCCGGAGATGATACGATTTTTATTGTCATGCGCGAAGGGGTAAGCCGCACAGAACTTATAGATGCTCTGATGTCTGTTCATCCCGCCATACATACATTATATAAATAAAAACAAAAGACTGCTTTTTATTCTCAATTATAAGTAATACATTTGCACCCCGTATTTCATTAAAATGTCATGCAAGTTTTAAACACTAAAAATGAACTGATTAGTCTGATTAGTGGCCTGAAAAATGAAGGCAAGGTAATCGGATTTGTCCCTACTATGGGGGCTTTGCACGAAGGACACTTGTCCCTGGTTAAGGAATCTAAGAAGAATAGTGACGTTACGGTGGTCAGTATATTCGTAAATCCTACTCAATTCAATGATCCGGAAGATCTGAAACGATATCCGCGCACTTTGGATAAAGATGTGGAATTATTGAAAACAGTAGGTTGCGATATTGTATTTGCACCTTCAGTAGTTGAAATTTATCCGGAACCGGATACCCGTAAATTTGATTTCGGCTACATTGAAAGCGTGATGGAAGGTGCTAAACGCCCCGGTCACTTCAATGGAGTAGGACAGGTGGTAAGCCGATTGTTTGATATTGTACGTCCGGATAAAGCATTCTTTGGAATGAAGGATTTCCAGCAGATTGCCATCATCCGAAGCATGGTGAAACAATTGAAATATGCCGTTGAAATTGTACCTTGCCCGATTATCCGCGAAGAAAGCGGATTGGCACGCAGTTCTCGCAACACTCTTTTGGATGAAGAGCACAAAAAGAACGCTCCGCATATCTATGCTACTCTGAAAAAAGCCACTTCATTGGTTGCTGAAAAAAGTGTAGAAGAGATGAAAAAATGGATTGCAGACGAGATTAACAGTAATCCTTTTCTTGAAACAGAATACGTTGAAATCGTTGATGAAGAAACACTGCAAATTACAAAAGACTGGAACGAACCTGGCAGAAAAGTGGCTTGCGTTGCAGTTTATGCAGGTAAAATCAGATTGATTGATAACATTGTATTTTAAACGAAATGAATATAGAGGTTGTAAAATCAAAGATTCACAAGGTAACTGTTACAGAAGCCAATCTACAATATGTAGGAAGTATTACGATTGACATTGCCTTGATGGAAGCCGCCAATATCATCGAAAACGAAAAAGTGCAAATCGTTAATGTAAATAATGGCGAGAGGTTGGAAACATACGTTATCAAAGGGGAGAGAGGTTCCGGTGTTGTCTGTCTGAACGGACCGGCTGCCAGAAAATGTGCAGTGGGAGATGTTGTAATTATCATATCATACGCTTCCATGGATTTCGAAGAAGCAAAACAGCATAAGCCTACACTTGTATTTCCGGATACAAGCACCAACCAATTGATATAAGTAGAGATTTGAAAATTATAACGTAAACGATGGACGATTGTTCATCGTTTTTTTTTATCCAATATTATTAAAAACCCTTGTTAATAAGTTGCGAATAGGCTGTTGAAAACTATTAATAGAAAATGAAAACTTTATTTGGAATATTGAATAAAACAATCCATTCGATTTTTCTGACAAACTACCAAAAAAATAGAACAGATTTATTCGATTTTATTCTGACTACTTACTAACAGTTTTCAACACTAAAATTCTCAATTATTTTTTCAGTGCGAAGATTACTGACAGTTGTTAATAACATCTATTCTCAACTTATTTTCAAATAATTACAATTTAATGACGCTGTTAATAAGCTTTGGTTACGATATTAATAACATGAAAAACAACTTTTTCTATCAACATTTATCAAGAGAACTAACAGCCTATAATAACCTTCATATTTTTTTTAAAGAATAAATTAGAATATAATAATGAAATATTGAATGTTGAAAATGTTGATTTGAGTAATTTTGCTGCGAAGGTTTGAAACTTTCTAAAGATTATCCTTCGCCGGATAAATAAAAAGTAGTAAGTTTGAAAGCTTATATTGTATATTATATAAAGTAGTTGATTTATGAAAGTAAAAATAGTAAACCGTTCAACACATGCTCTTCCTGAGTATAAAACTAAAGCTTCGGCAGGTATGGATATCCGTGCGAATTTAGAACAAACAGTTGTTTTAAAACCGTTGGAACGTATACTAATACCGACAGGACTATATATAGAATTACCGGTCGGATATGAAGTTCAAATTCGTCCAAGAAGCGGATTGGCTTTAAACGAAGGTTTGGGAATATTGAACAGTCCGGGAACAATTGATGCAGATTATCGGGGAGAAATAGGTGTAATTGTAGTGAATTTGTCAAATAATGTGATTCAGATTGAAAATGGTGAGAGAATTTGCCAAATGGTGATTAATCGGGTTGAACAAGCTGAATGGGTGGAAGTGGAGACATTGGATGAATCGGAAAGGGGAGAGGGAGGATTCGGACATACAGGGAAAAATTAAAATGTTTAAAGATCTGTATATGAAAAAATGGATTTTATTATTATTGGCTGTTTTTATCTGTACAGCCGGTTTTGCAGACCGGAAAAAGAAAAATACCACACCTGAGCAAACTTTGAGTGAAGAACGGCAAGTAGAATTTGATTACTGCTATATGGAAGGGGTGAGGTGTAAGATAACAGGTAATTTTCAAGAAGCTTTGAAGTGGTTTGATAATTGTCTTAAAATATTACCCGGCAGCCCGGCAGTGAAATATGAAATTGCCGGTTTATTGAGTATCGGTAATGACTTGAATAATGGTTTGAAGTTTGCTCGAGAGGCTGTAGCCGGAAATCCCGGTAATATGTGGTATAAAGTGTTATTGGCAAATATTCTGCAAGAAAAATCTATGATTGAGGAAGCTTGTCAAGTGTATACTGAAATTATTGATAAGTATCCGGATAAAGATGATTTTTATCTTTTGGAGGCCGGTCTTTATGCTTCTGTAGAAAAATGGCAGCAGGCTATCGAGGTGTTTGATAGGTATGAGGAACAATTTGGAGTTACTGAACCGGTTTCCATTGAAAAAATAAAATTGTATACGAAACTGGATAACGTTAAAAAAGCATCGGCTGAATTAGTCAAATTGATACGCAAGTTTCCCGACAGAAGTGAATATCTAAGTTTGTTGGCAGAACTTTATTTTAATTATAACCAGGATAAAAAAGGATTACAGATTTTGGATCGTCTGTTAAAGGCCGAGCCGGATAATGGTTTTGTGCATTTTTATCTGGCAGATTATTACAGGGGAAAAAAATTAATGGAAGAAGCCGAAAAACATACGAAAAACGCTTTGTTGAGTGATGGAATAGATAATGGATTTAAAATACAGTATATCTTGAAATTGATTTTGGCTCCGGATTCCATAGCAATAACGGATGCTCAAATTGATTCGTATGTAGCGCTTTTACTTGAAAAGTATAAGGAGGATTTAGGTGTACGGGCTTTACATTCTGATCTTTTAAAAAGGGATGGAAAATTGGAGGATGCAAAAAAAGAATTGGAATATATATTGGAACATGACCGTAATAACTATTTAATTTGGGAAGAACTCTTGTTGCTGTATAATGAGATGCAAGATTTTAGCAGTATGTATGGCAGGAGTTTGGATGCAATACGCTATTTTCCTGAACGTCCTTTGCCTTATTTGATGGCCGGTGTAAAGTTAGTGATGGATAATCAGGTGAAGAGTGCTTTACCGTTTTTTGAAAAAGGAGTAACCCTGTCTGATGAAAATCCGGCAATGAAGGCTCAGTTTTATGCTAATTTAGGTGAATGTTATTACCAATTGGATAGTGTGGAGAAAGCTTTTAGAATGTTTGATGAGACATTGAAAATTAATCCGAATGATGCTTTGGTATTGAATAACTATGCTTATTATCTAGCTTTGCGAAAAGAAAATCTCAGCATGGCAGAGCAGATGATTGCGCAAGCAGTGAAAATGGAGCCGGATAATGCCACCTCATTGGATACATATGCCTGGGTGCTTTATGTGAGGGGAAATTATTCTCAAGCTAAATTCTATATGAAATTGGCTATGGAGAAGTCAAAAGAGGTATCGGGAGTTTTATATAACCATTACGGTGATATACTTTATATGAATGGTGAAAAAGAGGAAGCTTTGAATATGTGGAAAAAAGCTTTGGAAACCGGTATAGAGGATAAAGAAGAATTAAAAGTTTTAAAGCAGAAGATAGAAACAGGTGTCTTGCCTGAATAATTGAAGTTTGGATGATATGAAAGTTAGATTATTATTGCTATGGATGATTTGTTTGTCAGTATTGTCTTGTCGGACAGTGAAACAGACTGTAGTGAAAAAAGAGGTGCCTTTGATAACTGAAAATAAATTATTGAAGAATATCGAAGAAAATGAATTAAAATATAATACGTTGTTTGCCAAACGTATAGATGCTTCATTAAAATCAGCAAATAAGAGCAATGATTTCAGGCTTTCGATGAAAATCCAAAGAGACAGTTTTATTCAAATTTCTGTAAATGCTCCGTTGGGCATAGAAGTTGCACGTATTTTACTGACTCGGGACAGTGTGAAATTTGTAGATATGCATAACAAGAAATATTTCTTGTCGGATTACAGCTACTTTTATGACCGTTTTGAGACAGAATTGAATTATGACTATATTCAGAAAATTTTTACCAATAGTTTGGTGAATATTAATTTTGAGAGTAATCCGGACAAAATAAAAAAGTATAAATTGTCACGTGTTGATGAAGGATACGAACTTTCAATGATTCAAGAAAAAGCACTGGGAAGAAAGATAAAGAAGCTTTATAAGAAAAAAAGAAAGAATAAAGATTTTATGTTGATTCAGCAAAAGGTAACGATAGATCCTACTACTTTCAAACCTTTGAGTTTCTTTTTAGAGGATATAGAAGAGGAAGCCGGAGTAGGAGTGGAGTATAAGGATTTCAAGGATTTTTCAGGTAAACTATTTCCGGAAAAGTTTGTCTTTGATCTTTTTTCCGCAGAAAGTAAAATGAGTTTGAAACTTGAATTTCAAAAAATAGAATTTGATGTACCCGTAAAATCCAATTTCAGAGTATCTTCAAAATATAAACCTTTGATGTTATCGGATGAAAAATAAGATTTTGATATTATTGATTTTAGGGATTTTCTCTTTTCATGGATTGTTTTCGCAATCCATCAATGATGTACGTCGACAGAAGGAGAAAGCAGAAAAAGAAATTATTTATCTGAATAAATTGTTGAAGGAGGCATCTCGTGACAAATCGGCTTCAACTGAAAAAGTAAATATTTTGCAAGCTAAAATTACACAAAGTAAGAAAGTGATTTCTTCTTTGAATGCAGAAGTAAATTATTTACAGGGAAGTATTGCTAAAAATGAAAATCGGATATCCGAATTGGAGGAAGAGCGGAAGGCTTTGTTGGATATGTATGCAAAATTGGTATATGGAAGTTGGAAAAAAAGAAATAAAGCTGATAAATTGATGTTTATACTTTCGGCTTCTGATTTCAATCAAGCTTATAACCGTTTTAAGTATTTTCAGCAAATTCAGGATTATTCTGACAAGCAATTAAAGCTTATACAGCAGATAAATGATTCTTTAAAGATAAAAAATAAAGATTTAGAGCGTTTGGTTGGCCAGAAAAATGAAGTAGTCCGAACAATTCATATAAAAAATCAGGAGATGGAATCAGAGCGGATGAAAGAAAATCAATACATGTCTGAGTTGCAACGCAAAGAAAAGGATTTACGGAAAAAATTAGATAAAGAAATAAAGAATCGGCAGCGTTTGGCTAAAGAACTTAACCGACTGATAACCGCTCAAACAAAAAAGGCATCTACTGCTAAAGGCAAGTTGACACAAGAACAAAAGCTTCTTTCAGATGATTTTGCTAAAAACAAAGGCAAATTGCCGTGGCCTGTAGCAGAAGGATTTATTTCTGAAAAATTTGGAGTAAGTGTACACTCTTTACATAAGTATTTGAAAATATCCAATGACGGTATCGATATAACAACTTCAAAAAATTCTGATGTATGTGTAGTTTTTAAAGGGGTAGTTTTAGATGTCTGTTATGTACCGGGATTGAATTATACAGTATTGGTGCAGCATGGTAATTTTTTTACCGTGTATCCCAATTTATTGGATGTAAAAGTAAAACGCGGTGATAATGTGGCAACCAAACAAGTTTTGGGACGTATTGGTTATGATAGTGAAAAAGGTAGTGTATTGAATTTTCAAATTTGGCAGAATGTCGGAAAAATACAGCCAATAAAGTTAAATCCTGAACTTTGGTTAGCAAAATAATAGGCTATGAATAAGTTAGAGATTATTATATCATCGGATATCAATAATATTATGATGGTCGAAAGATTCATTGATGGATTTTCAGAACGATTTCATGTTCCTGATTATTTATCAGCCCGTGTTAATTTATCGGTGATAGAAGCTGTCAATAATGCTATTTTATCCGGAAATAAGCGTGATTTGAATAAGAATGTGACTTTAATTGCCTCTATAGAAAATAATCGCTTGAAAGTGACAATAAGTGATGAAGGTGATGGTTTTGATTTTAAAAATATACCCGATCCTACACTTCCGGATAATTTGGGAAAGTCAGCAGGACGCGGATTATATTTGATGAAGAGCCTTTCAGATGATATTGTTTTTTCAAATGGCGGTTCTACAGTGACAATGTTTTTTAATTTATAAAATAAGATGGAAGAAATTTTATTCTATAAAGAAGGAAAAGTCGACTATCCTTCTTTTTTTTCTGATATACGGGTTTGTAAATGGCTGAAAGTTATTGCCGAACATTATCACCGGCAATTAGGTGCATTGAATTTTATTTTTTGTGACGATGATTATATATTGTCGGTAAACAGGCAGTATTTGAATCATGATTATTATACGGATGTTATTACTTTTGACTATTGCGCAGGTGATGTACTTTCGGGTGATGTTTTTATCAGTCTGGATACTGTCAAAACGAATGCATTGGAATTTAATACCTCGTATGATAATGAGTTTCATCGGGTGGTATGCCACTCTGTGCTTCATTTGATAGGTTTCAAAGATAAAACAGAGCCGGACAGCATAGAAATGCGACAGAATGAAAATATTTGCTTGGATCTTCTAAAATCGTTATAATATGGGTCATTTATTACCGGATTATGATGTAATTGTTGCCGGTGCCGGTCATGCCGGTTGTGAAGCAGCCAGTGCTGCAGCACGGTTGGGTTCGCGCACTTTGTTGGTGACACTTGATATGAATAAAATTGCACAAATGTCATGTAATCCGGCTATAGGCGGTATTGCAAAAGGGCAGATTGTGCGTGAAATAGATGCTTTGGGAGGGATGACAGCCATTGTTACGGATCGCAGTTCCATACAATTCAGGATGTTGAATCTTTCGAAAGGACCTGCCATGTGGAGTCCGAGAGCTCAATGTGACAGAATGAAATTTTCTGCAAATTGGCGGGAAATTCTGGAGCATACGGATGGGTTGGATATGTGGCAGGATGAAGTGGTGGAGGTGATTGTGGAAAATGGCGAGGCAAAAGGAGTCCGTACGGCTTTGGGAGCAACGTTTTATGCCTCTAAGGTGATACTTACAAATGGAACATTTCTTAATGGACTGATGCATATTGGAAGAGTCAGTTTTGAAGGAGGTAGAATCAGTGAGCCTGCTTCTCATGGATTGACGGAGCAACTTGCATCCATTGGTTTTGAGACAGGACGTATGAAGACCGGTACTCCGGTCAGAATTGATGGGAGAAGTATAGATTTTTCAAAATTGACTAAGCAGGAGGGAGATGATGATTTTCATCGTTTTTCGTATATAAATTTTGATTATACCAATCATTTGGTGCAACGTCCCTGTTATATGGCCTATACCAATGAAAAAGTTCATGAAGCATTGCGGGAGGGATTTGAGGATAGTCCGATGTTTAACGGTACGATTCAAAGTGTAGGACCGCGTTATTGCCCAAGTATTGAAACCAAGCTCAATACTTTTGCGGATAAAAACAGTCATCATCTTTTTTTAGAGCCGGAAGGAGAAACTACAACAGAATATTATTTAAACGGTTTTTCTTCTTCTTTGCCCTGGGAGGTGCAATTGAAAGGCTTGCGTCTGATTGAGGGATTTGAAAACGTACGTATTTACAGACCCGGATATGCCATTGAATACGATTATTTTCCACCAACTCAATTATATCATACATTGGAAACCAAGTTAGTGAAAAACCTTTATTTTGCCGGTCAAATAAACGGTACAACGGGCTATGAAGAGGCGGCTGCACAAGGTTTGATGGCCGGTATCAATGCTCATCTTTCACTTCGTGGGGGAGAGGAATTTATATTGAAGCGCGATGAAGCCTATATCGGTGTATTGATTGATGATTTAGTAACGAAAGGGGTAGATGAGCCATATCGTATGTTTACTTCACGCGCGGAGTATCGAATACTTTTGCGGCAAGATGATGCAGATGTGCGTTTGACAGAGAAAGGGTATCATTTGGGTTTAGTTGATTTAAATAGATATAATATTTATTTAAATAAAATTAACAAAAGAGATTTATTGATAGATTATATTCGAAACTATAGTGTGAAGCCGGATGCTATCAATTCTTATTTGGAATCTTTAAATACAGCACCATTGCGGCAAGGGTTAAAATTGGTGGATGTATTGACTAGGCCTCAGATAACATTAGCTAATTTGATAAATGTATTGCCTCCGCTGGCAGAATTTGTCCAATCAAATGAAATACGTGCTGAGATTGTAGAGGCAGCAGAGATATTTATAAAATATTCCGGTTATATAGAACGCGAACGGATGCTGGCTGATAAATTGACTCGTTTGGAAAATCTGGTTATTTCCGGAAAATTTAATTATGAAGAGCTGACAAATCTCTCTATAGAGGCGAGACAAAAGTTGGCAAAAATCCAGCCGCGTACTATCGGACAGGCTTCGCGCATCAGTGGAGTTTCGCCTGCAGATATCAATGTGTTGTTGATTTTGCTGGGTCGTTAGCGAAGAGTTGTTGTAGGTGTTTCACGTGGAACATTCGTACTTATTTTTGGAAAAGCTATGAAAATTGAAGGTAATATAGTCGATGTAGAAGGACGGAAAATTTTTCCCGGAGTGATTTCTGTCAAGAATGGAATGATTGAATCTATTGTGGAAAATGATAATTTTTATAATCATTTTATTGCTCCAGGATTTATAGATGCACATGTGCATATTGAAAGTTCGATGTTGGTTCCAACAGAATTTTCCAGGTTGGTCGTTCGAAAAGGTACTGTGGGGGTGGTTACCGATCCTCATGAAATTGCGAATGTATTGGGAAAGGATGGTATTTATTTCATGTTGGAAAATGCAAAGAACGCATCTGTTAAGATGTTTTTTACAATACCTTCTTGTGTGCCGGCGACACCTTTGGATTGTTCTGGTGGGAAAATATCATCGAATGATGTTGAAGATTTATTTGATACGGGATTGTTTGTAGGGTTATCTGAGATGATGAATGTTCCGGGAGTATTAATGGGTGATGTGGATGTTTGTCGTAAAATAGAGAGTGCTCGTAAACGAAATTTAGTGATAGATGGTCATGCTCCCGGTTTGAAAAATGAGGATTTGATAAAATATATTGCAGCCGGTATTTCTACGGATCATGAATGTACGACAGAGGAGGAGGCTTTGGAAAAAATTGCCGGTGGAATGAAGATTTTAATTCGAGAGGGGAGTGCTGCGAAAAATTATGAAGCTTTGAAGGGATTGATAAAAAAATATCCGAATGAAGTAATGTTCTGTACCGATGATTCTCACCCGGACGATTTGATAGAATTTGGCCATATTGATAAAATTGTGAAGCGGGCAGTGGCGGACGGTTTTGATTTGTTTGATGTTTTAAAAGCTGCTTCTTTGAATGCTATCCGGCATTATCATTTGAATATCGGAACGTTGAAAATAGGGGAAAAAGCTGATTTTACCGTTTTTGAAAATTTGAAAGATTTTACTGTTTCGTCTGTTTATATTGATGGAATCAAGCGGTATGATAAAAATATGGGGGAATCTGATTCTTCTGTTGAATCATTTAAAGAAGTTGGTTTTAATAAATTCGTAAGAAAAGCGATTGAGAAAAATGAGATTGAGAAAAAAGTTTCCAATCATATTCTTTGTATAGATGTGAAGGACGGAGAGATTGTAACAGGAAAAATAGATTTTCAAATAGCAATTCATCCTTTTAATCTGGAATCGGATTTGGAAAGAGATATTTTAAAAATAGTATACATTAACCGTTATAAAAATGATAAACCTCAAGTGGCTTATATCCATGGAGTGGGTTTGAAACGGGGAGCTTTTGCAACCAGTATTTCTCATGATTCGCATAATCTGATTGCAGTCGGTTGTAGTGATGCGGAACTTGTAGCGGCAGTAAATGCCGTTATTGATAAAAAAGGTGGGTTGGCAATTGTCGATGGTGATAATATAGAGGTGATGGCTTTGCCGATAGCTGGAATAATGAGCGATCAAAGGGGAGAGAAAGTTGCTGATAGGTGGAATGAATTTTGTCGTTGTTTAAATGATATGGGATGCTTGCTGAATTCTCCTTTTATGACACTTTCATTTATGGCTTTGATTGTTATTCCTGAATTAAAAATAGGGGAGGGGGGATTGTTTGAATATTCTAGTTTTGGTTTTATATCGTAAATATAGATAGGATGGCTTTGTATGAAGATCGCCTGCGTGCAAAGATTAATGAGTTGCCGGATAAGCCCGGTGTTTATCAATATTTCGATGCTTCCGGCACGATAATTTATATTGGTAAGGCCAAAAATCTAAAAAATAGAGTACAGTCTTATTTAAACAAAAGCAATCAATCCAGTAAGACACTTTTGCTTGTAAATAAAATAAATGATTTGCGGTATATTGTGGTCAATAGTGAGCAGGATGCGCTTTTACTGGAAAATAATCTGATAAAGAAATATAAGCCTCGTTATAATATTCTTTTGAAAGATGATAAATCATATCCTTGGATATGTATTAAAAAAGAAAATTTTCCACGTGTTTTTGTTACACGTAAATATATTCATAATGGTTCTGAATATTTTGGTCCTTATACCTCCGGAAAATTGGCACATACATTGATATCATTGATTAAGTCTTTGTATAAATTACGGACTTGCAATCTAGCCTTGGAGTATAAGAATATCTATAACCATAAATTCAAAGTATGTTTGGAGTATCACATTGGTAATTGTCTTGGACCTTGTATTGGTAAAATTCGTGAAGAGGAGTATGGAGAGTATATTTCCCAAATTCGAAATATATTGCGCGGTAATTTAAGTATGGTTGTAGATGCAATGACAAGACGAATGACTCTTTATGCTGAAGAATTGAAATTTGAAGAGGCGAATGAGGTGAAAAAGGCTTTAGACTTAGTAAAGAATTATCAGGCTAAATCTACAATTGTACGGACTACCGTGCACGATACGGATGTGTTTTCTTATATTGAAACAGAAAAATATGGTTATGTCAATTATTTAAAAATAATACATGGTGCCGTTATCCAAGTTCATTCTGTTGAAATAGAGAAGAGAATAGAAGAAGAAAAAGAATCCATTCTTGCATTTGCTATTTACGAAATACGCCAATTAATGGGTAGTGAGTCTAAAGAAATAATTGTACCTTTTTATCCTGACATAGAATTGGAGGGTATTCAGTATGTAATACCTCAAAAAGGAGATAAAAAACAGTTATTGGATTTATCTGAACGTAATGCCGAGTATTTTCGTTTAGACAAAGAACGTCAGCGTAGTCTAAAAAAAGAAGATAATTCATTTAATTCATTGAGAACCATACAATTGGAATTAAAATTACCACATTTGCCACATCGTATAGAATGTTTTGATAATTCTAATATTCAGGGTACCAATCCTGTAGCTGCCTGTACTGTATTTTTAGATGGTAAACCGGCTAAAAGGGAATATAGGAAGTTTCATGTTAAGAGTGTGGTAGGGCCGGATGATTTTGCTTCTATGGAGGAAATTATCTATAGAAGATATTCCAGAGTATTGGATGAAGGGAAGGATTTACCGGATCTTATTGTGGTTGACGGAGGAAAAGGGCAGTTGCATGCTGCTATCAAGAGTCTGCAGAAATTGGAATTATATGGCAAGATTCCAATTTTAGGTCTAGCTGAGCGTATGGAAGAAATTTATTTTCCCGGTGATAAGGATCCTTATCTCTTGGGAAAGAATTCGGTGGCATTGAAGACACTGATGCAGATTCGGGATGAAGCCCATCGTTTTGGAATAACTTTTCATCGCCAGTTAAGAGAGAAATCACAAACAAAGAGTGTATTAAGTGAAATATATGGGATAGGTGAAAATACTGAAATAGTATTATTGCAGACATTTAAATCTGTTGAAAATATTTCTGCCAGAAAACTAGAAGAGTTGGCTGCTGTAATCGGTCAAAAGAGGGCAATGATTGTATATAATTACTTCCATAAAAAAAATAACCCGGATGATTCCGGGTTATAATATCAAGGCTGTAAGATTTTATTATATTCATCCTGATTGGCTAATAGTTCTGCTGCTTTCAGAATTTCTTTGTCATGTTTTGATCTGTATTGAAGAAATCCTTCAAGGTAGTAATAACGTTGCAGGAATTGTTCAGTCAGAAATGAAATGATTTCTTCCCGGAAAAGATTCATGTCACGATCTACAGAATGTTGGAATTCCTGTTTTAGTTTTTCGATAGTTTCTTTGGATGTATCGTAGTATCTTTCATTTTTTGCTATATTAATCAGTTTGTCCAATACCTTCTGCGATTCTGTTTCGTAGCTGAACTTTATTTCTTTCAGGTAGTTTTTAAATTCATTGTAAATTTCATCTGTAATTTTGAATTGCTCGATGTTATCTATTTTTTCATGGCGTAGAGCATAATTGTTGATGAAATCAAAAGTCAAATCTTGTAATACTAATTCTTGCGTAATTCTTGCATATTCTTCCGGTTCTATTTTTATATCCGGATTAATACCACCGCCATCATATACTTTGCGACCATTGAGGGTGCTGTATTCTGTGATAAGAGAATCCGGAACTTTGCCGACACTTCCATCAGGATTTCGGTGAGTATAATCAAGAGCTTGTATACATCTTCCACTTGGAATATAATATTTGGCTGTTGTTACCTTTAATTTTGTATTGTAGGCGAGATCTCTTACATTTTGAACCAATCCTTTTCCAAAGGATCTTTCGCCAATTAAAACAGCTCTATCGAGGTCTTGGAGAGCTCCGGAAACAATTTCTGCAGCTGAGGCTGAACCACGATCTATTAAAACGACAAGAGGCATATCCGGCACTATGGGATTTTTACTCGCTACATATTCTTTGTCCCACTGTTTTAATTTTCCTTTTGTGCTGACAACTTTGGAATTTCGTGGTACAAAAAAGTTTACTATTTCTACAGCTTGGTCCATGAGACCTCCACTATTGCCGCGCAAGTCGAATACTAAGGATTCTGCTCCATTATTTTTTAATTCAATGATAGCAGTTCTAACATCTGCTGCTGATTTATCGGTGAAACTAGTGAGACAGACATATCCTGTTTTATTGTTTATCATGCCGTAATAGGGGACACACGGTAATTGTATTTTTTCACGTATAGCTTTTTTTATCAGCGGTTTTTCATGATATTCACGTTTGACTTTGATTGTAATTTCTTTTCCAGGCATTCCTTTAAGCATCTCGCTGACACCGGCGACATCTTTTCCTTTTGTAGAATGACCATCTATTTCAAGAATAATATCACCCGGTAATAAGCCGGCTTTATCTGCCGGAGAATTTTTATAAGGTTCACGAATAATGACCTGATCACCTTTTTTACTTATGACTGAACCAATACCGGCATATTCTCCTGTAGTCATTAATTTGACATCTTCAGTTTCTGATTCAGGGTAATAGACTGTATAAGGATCCAATGATCGCAGCATGGCATTGATTCCGGTAGTAATCATTTTTTCCGGATTCACATCATCAACATAAAAAAGATTGACATCTCTGAAAAGTGAAGCAAAAATATTGAGATTTTTGCTGATTTGAAAGCTTTTATCGTCATTTTTCAAGGAGGTCAATCCAATAATTATGGCAATGACGGCTACAGCTAAAATAAGAATTCTTTTTGTTTTCATTCTATTATATTTTATCTATTATTACACTTAGTAGGATAATCAGTAAACGAAAATAGTATATATTCTTGAAAATAAGAAGTAAGGATGAAAATTTATGTGTTTATTAAGAAAGCTATTTTTTAAGGAACTGGATCATAACCACTTCCACCCCAAGGATGGCATCGAAGCAATCGCTTTATAGCCAACCAGGTTCCTTTGATAGGTCCATATTTTTTTATTGCTTCAACAGCATATTGCGAGCAGGTAGGAGTGTATCTGCAAGTCGGTGGTTTTAGGGGTGAAATGCAGTATTGGTAAAATTTGACAGGTATCAGGAACAAGAAGGTGAAAAATTTTTTAAGATATAGCATATTATTCCTGATTAATTTCTGAACTATAGCGAGCTACTATTTTTTGTAATATAGCTTTCACTGCTTTTTCTGTTTTCGCAAATGTGGGTATGGTGTTATCCAGATATATTAAAAGGATATCTATGGTTTTGCCTTCTTGTATTTCGTTATAGAGGATTGCTTTATTTAAGCGGAAAGCTTCGCGTGCCAGTCTTTTTACACGATTCCGTTTTACAGCGCGTTTAAATTTTTTTTTACCGACACTGACGGCTATTCTGGCAGGGTGAGTTCCGGGAATTGATGATATTTTATATACAACGCGGAACGGATATTTGATAAAGCTCAGTTCAGACGCGAGTAGCTCCTCTATAAGGATTTTACTGCATAAACGTTCTGTTTTACTGAGGGTGTACATAGGAATAAATTTGAAAATGTCCGGAATTAATGGTTCCGGACATTTGTATTACTTAGATTTGTTTTCCTTATTGAACCGTTTGATATAATCTTCAAGAGCCATTGTCATAGAAGGACATTGTTGAGTAGGAGCTTTTATATCCAGACGTAAACCGGCTTCTTCAACAGCAGTTGCTGTAGCGGGTCCAAATGCTGCAATTGCTAAAGTGTCCTGAACAAAATCCGGGAAATTCTGGAATAAAGACTTAATACCCGAAGGTGTATAGAACGCAACAATATCATATTCATGCAAGTCCTTGATATCGCTCAAGTCGCTGGCAATGGTTTTATAAAGTATTGCCTTAGTGTATTTCAGATTCAGTTTATCCAACAAACCCGGAATATTTTCTTTATGTATATCTGAGAGTGGTACTAAGAAATTTTCTGTTTTATGTTTCAACAGAATTTTAGTCATGTCGTCCACTTTCTTGTCTCCATAGAAAATTTTTCTTTTTCTGTAGACGATATATTTTTGCAGGTAGAATGCCGTTGCTTCAGAGATACAGAAGTATTTCATGGTGTCTGGTACTGTTACACGCATCTCTTGACAAATTCTGAAAAAATGATCAATAGCAGTTCGACTGGTAAAGATGATACCTGTATGGTCGAGGATATTAATCCTTTCTTGTCTAAATTCTTTTGCCGTTACACCTTCAACCTTTATGAAAGGGCGGAACTCCAATTTTAATCCATACTTGTCAGCTAATTCCGAATACGGTGATTTGTCTGTAGTCGGTTGTGGCTGTGACACGAGTATTTTTTTTATCTTCAAAGCAATAAAGTTTTAGTTTGTTACCTTTTATACCACTGCTTTATATAAAAAAAGTAGTGGTACCAATTCGAGGGCACAAAGGTACAAAATCATATACAATATTGAAACTTTGTATGAGAAGAATATTGCCAACCAACGGACTATTTTAACTAACATTAGGATAGTTAAGCAGATAATGGTTGTTATGATAAGTGGATATACAGCGTTTTCACGGACAAAAAAGAGTGCAATAACAAAGGGTGAAATCAGTAATCCCAGACTAATATGAAATGTCCATAGATTGACGGTAAATTCATTGGCAATTTGCTTGGTACTAAAAGTCCATCCCAATAGGTGAATAATAAATATCAAAATAAGATGATAGAGTAATAAGCCTCCAAATATCAAAAGACTATGGATTGATAAAAAAGTCTGTGTTGTAAGATAGGTGATAAAAACAGATAAAACGGAGAAAGACAGGGTTAGTCCCATGCAGTAGAATAACAAATTGGGTAATATACCTTCATTCAAGAGAGGTGTTGCCTTCTTTCTTTGTATTGTGGCATAAATGATATCTGTAATCAAATCTTTACCTCTTAAGCGGATAACGGCAAACATGGCCAGAAAAATGATAGTAAAGATAAGATTGAGAGTAAGATTTTTGCCTGTATTTATCTTGGAATAAGGCATAGATAGAGTTACAGGCTGGCATATTTCAAAAGTATCTGTCAATAGTTCTGGTTGCTCCAATAAAGAGATTTTCTCTTGTGGCCACGAGTAGTCTGTGACTGTGTTTTGAATAGAGTCAGTCTGCACTTTATTTTGTATTTTATCTGGTTGATGCATAGGTATTAAATTAGTGTGCTTCATACCAGTTACTTCCGAATCCTGTACTGACAGTTAACGGTACAGAGAGTTTCACTACGTGTTCCATACAATTGGTGACGAGTGTTTTCAATAAGTATTGTTCGGATTTATGACATTTGAAATTCAATTCGTCATGTACCTGTAGGATCATGCGTGATTGGAGTCCTTCTTCCTGAATGCGTCTGTGAATGGAAATCATCGCCATTTTAATGATATCTGCTGCAGAACCTTGAATCGGTGCGTTAATGGCATTTCTTTCAGCCATACCGCGTACAACGGCATTCCGTGAATTAATGTCTCGCAGGTAGCGCCGTCTGCCCATGATGGTTTCGACATATTCTTTTTTGCGTGCTATTTCAACAGCTTCTTCCATGTATTTCTTCACTCCAGGATAGAGTTCGAAATAACCGTCAATCAGTTCTTTTCCTTCTTTTCGACTGATATGTAGTCTTTCTGCAAGTCCCCATGCAGAAATACCATAAATAATACCGAAATTGGCTGTTTTTGCACGACGGCGCATTTCCGGAGTAACATCTTCGAGAGCTACATGATATATTTTTGAAGCTGTAGCTGTATGTACATCAATATCGTGATTGAAGGCATTGATTAATTCTTTGTCTTGACTGAGATGTGCCATCAGACGAAGTTCTACCTGTGAATAGTCGGCAGAGAAGAAAACATAGTCGTCATCGCCTGTAACAAAAGCTTTACGGATTTTTCGACCATCTTCTGTGCGTATGGGAATATTCTGCAGATTAGGATTTAAGCTGCTAAGTCTTCCAGTGGCTGCTTCAGCCTGATTGAAATGTGTATGTATTTTTCCAGAGCCTTTATCTATAAAAGTAGGAAGAGCTTCAGCATAAGTGCTGAGTAATTTTTTGAGTCCTCGATAGTCAAGAATTTTACCAATAATCGGATGTTCGTCTTCTAACTTAGCCAGAACCTGTTCTGACGTGCTATATTGTCCTGATTTTGTTTTTTTATGATTATGGTCTATTTCCAATTTTTCAAAAAGAATTTCTCCCAATTGTTTTGGAGAGCTTACATTGAAAGACTGACCTGCCAATTCAAATATTTCTTTTTCTACCGTATTGCAGCGTTCTCTCAGCTCGTCAGCAATTTCCTGCAACTTTTGAGTATCGATACTGACCCCTTCATATTCCATATCGGCTAATACAAAAACAAGCGGCATTTCCACTTCGTTGTAAAGTTTCCATAATCCTGTTTTTTCGAGTTCTTCTTGTAATTTTTCCTTTAATTGGAAAATAACATCCGTTTTCTCGCAGTAATCATTGTCTTCAGCAACCTCTTCATCAAACTGGAGAGTCAGTTGTTGGTTTTCTTGCTTTTCGTTTGATAATTTGTAATTCAGATATTCCAATGCCATCCGGCTTAAATCATGGGACATATCCGGTTGTAACAGATAATGTGCGATTTTTACATCAAATATCTGATTTTTTACTTCGATACCTGCGCGTTTTAGCCAAATAACATCATTTTTGGCATCAATGGAAATGAGTTTTTTTTCTCTATTTTCAAATAAAGGCTTAAAGCGTAAAATGATATCAACAGCTGTTTCGTCTGTCGGTAAATTTATATAACCGACCGTGTGTTTTTGAATAGAAAAAGCAAGTGATACAGGTCGGGAATTATATAAAGTTCCTTCTTCAAAGGAGGCAAAAAGCGCAAATGTATCGGCATTGTCTAATTTTTCCAATAGAGCAGGAATATTCTGAGTAAAGTCTTGATATTCAACTTTTATATCCGTCAATTTTTCTATATGTTCTTCTTGATGTTCTGCGTTTAATATTCTCCGAGACAATGAAAAAAGCTCTAATTCTTTGAAAAGCGGTTCCAATATTTCTGTTTTTATTTGCTGTTTTTCCAAATTGTCAGTGGATATATCTGTAGGTACTTCAGTACAGATAGTCACCAATGTACGAGAAAGTTGTACAGTAGATTGGCAGGTCAACAAATTTTCTTTTTGTTTGCCTTTCAGTTCATCGATGTGCGCATATATACCATCAATATCTCCATATTTATATACGAGGGATGATGCACTTTTGGGACCTATTCCAGCGCATCCCGGAACATTGTCGGCAGTGTCGCCCATTAATCCTAATATATCAATGACCTGATCAACTCGTTCGATACCGAAATGATCGAGTACTTCAGGAATTCCCCATACTTCAGATTTATTGCCGGATCGTCCCGGTTTATACATGAAAACCTTGTCGCTGACTAATTGTGCATAGTCTTTATCCGGTGTAATCATGTAGACAGTATATCCTTCTTTTTCTGCTTTTTTTGCTAAAGTGCCGATAACATCATCTGCCTCGTAACCCGGTACGTCTATGCAGGAAATACCCATCCCCTGGATAATCTGTTTGATGTAGGGTACAGATTTTTTCAAGTCTTCAGGCATAGGAGGACGCTGGGCTTTGTAATCTTCATACATTTCATGCCTGAAAGTAGGACCGTCCGGATCGAAAATAACAGCAATATGAGTCGGTTTTTCCAGTTCAAGTAATTCCAGCAAGAAATTGGCAAAACCGAAGGTTGCTGATGTATTAATCCCTGTAGTTGTAATCCGAGGATTATTGATAAAGGCATAATATGAGCGATATATC
Source organism: uncultured Odoribacter sp. (assembly GCA_945900015.1). Classification (GTDB taxonomy): domain Bacteria; phylum Bacteroidota; class Bacteroidia; order Bacteroidales; family Marinifilaceae; genus Odoribacter. The sequence continues at coordinate 28,531 of CAMDJC010000019.1, forward strand.
AAAGCATATGCATCAAGTAAAAATAGCGTTTTGTTATCAGACATGGCTTTCATTTGAAAATTATGTCTGCAAAGATACACCTATTTCGGAAAAATATTCTAACTATGCAAGTTGAAATTGAAAGGATATCGGAATATGAAACTGGAGTTGCAGAAAGTTGAAGACTGGGGTTTATTTGAAAATATAGCACGTCCGCTGGTGATTGCAGGTCCGTGTAGTGCGGAGAATGAGGAACAGGTGTTTCAGACAGCTTATGATTTGAAGAGCAGAGGAATCAATGTATTGCGGGCAGGGCTTTGGAAACCTCGCACACGGCCCAATTGTTTTGAAGGAGTTGGGGAGATTGGATTACCCTGGCTTTTGCGTGTGCGTAAAGAGTTGGGTATGAAAATTTCAACAGAGGTTGCCAATATTCACCATGTACACGAAGCTTTAAAAGCCGGAATAGATATGTTGTGGATAGGTGCGCGTACATCAGCCAATCCTTTTGCAATGCAGGAAATAGCTGATGCTTTGAAAGGTACAGATATTCCGGTATTGGTAAAGAATCCGGTAAACCCGGATGTTGAGCTTTGGATAGGGGCTTTGGAGCGGCTGAATATGGCAGGATTGAAGAAGCTGGGAGTGATTCATCGAGGTTTTTCAGCTTATGGAAAACATAAATATCGGAATGTACCGCAGTGGCAGTTGCCTATTGAAATCAGGCGGCGTTATCCGGAAATGCTGATGTTTTGTGATCCGAGCCATATTGCGGGGAAACGTATGTATGTGCCGGAAATAGCTCAGCAAGCTATGGATTTAGGGTTTGACGGACTGATTATAGAATCGCATATTTGTCCGGATGCAGCTTTGAGTGATGCTGCCCAGCAATTGACACCTGAAAGTGTCGGTGAAATGTTAGGGGAGTTGGTGATACGTCATGCTCATACAGAAAATATTCAATACCGTGAAAGTATAGATGAATTGCGAGCCCGTATTGATGCTATAGATAGTGAATTGTTGGATTTATTGGCACTTCGGATGAAGGTGTCTGATGAAATCGGTCAATATAAAAAGCAGAATAATATCACTATATTACAAGCTGGACGTTGGGAAAAAATATTACAAAAGGTTTTTGCCTATGGAGATAAACAAGGTTTGGATTCGGAATTTTTAGAGAAAATATTCAAAGCGATTCATCAAGCTTCGATTGACCGTCAGACCAGTATTATGCAGGTGAAAAAAAATGAACGCCCTACAGATTAGCTGCAGGGCATTCATTTTTTATCAAATATTCAATCCAAATCCTATCGTATAAATATTTAAATCTGTCAGATTTTTATCTTTGAAAAGGTTGGTAATAGTATAGCCGCCCCATATACTGATTTTGCTATAACCGATACGTGCTATGGCATCTACTTTGAATGGCACGACATTGAAATTTCCTTTTTGTTTTTGCTTTTCTATTTTGTGGTTTGTGTTGTGGTAGACAACTTTGGTTTTTGAATGCATTCTTACACCGCCCATAAAGCCTCCGGATACATAGAACCGTTTGCTTGCATACTTGGAAGCAGGAAATTGTACTTCAAGCATCAATGGGATGGTTAGATAGAGGTTTTTGAAGCTACTGCGTTTAACACTTTCAATATCACTATATCTCTCTTTGGCGTTGACAAGAAATGTTGTCCCGTCTATTTTTGCAAGGGTATAATCAGAATTATCAAATCTGAAACGTTGGTATTCAAGTCCTAGTCCTGTAATGAGTCCAATGTTATTTCGTTTGTTTAAACCGATATTATGATTGAAAATATTGAATTGAAAAGTGAATGAGCCGGAGCCTTTCAGTTTCATTCCGTCATACATTTCCGGCAAATGGGCAAAATTCATAAAACCTACATGAAAACCACGGGAATGTCCTTTGAAAGGGGTATAATCTTCTTGGTATGTTTTTTTGCCTATGACAAAAAGTTCCGATACACTGAGGGCATTTTTTTGTTCGGTTGTATCTCTATTTTTCAGCTGAGTTTGAGAAAAAACCGTTGATGCAATTAAAAGGCATAGGAATGATAAAATAGTCTTCATGTCTCTTTATGTTTTGTATTTAATAATCTCAGTTGTTTGAATCATTTTTTGAAGTTTTGTCTTCAGTTTCAAAAGTAAAAGAATTGAAGAATATCTCCCGCTGTTTCAACAAGGTTTCTGTATAGCGGTTGAGTCCTCCGATAGAAATTTGGTAGATGTAGTTATCTCTAAATATAAATCTCTTAAAATAAGTCATTTCGTGTTTATCCTTGATGATGGAATATTCAATTTCTTTGATAAGCATATTCTCATAAGGTACAGTGGTTTCATTTTTCAAGATAGCTGTTTCTATACTTAAGGTTCCGGCTTTTAATTCTTCATAAAGAGCTTGTGCAATATCATTTGTCATTTTTATTTTTTTGACAGAAAAGTCAGAGCAGACAACTCCTGCTACACAGACAAGATCTTTTGTTTGGTAAATAGTTGATGGAATGCCGTTTATTTCCTGTTTCAATTTTTGTGGTGTATTGGGAAATAAAAAAGATACATGTTCGGAAGTATTGACACGTATCCATTTCCCGTCGGAAGCGAGAAAACTTAAAGCAATGAGGAGAATTTTCAATATCAGCATTTTTCTGTATTTTTGCCGTAAATTTAAAGCATTTGTGCCAAAGAGACGAATATTGGAGTTTAAATTATCTGAATAAATAAATTTATGAAAATTGCAGGCGTAGAAGTGGGAGAGCGTCCTTTGATATTGGCGCCGATGGAAGATGTGACCAATCCTCCGTTTAGGAAGTTCTGTAAGAAATATGGTGCAGACTGGCTTTATTCCGAGTTCGTTTCGGCAGATGCTTTGGTTCGTTCGGTAAACAAGTCTGTCAAGAAATTGACTATTGATGAGCACGAGCGTCCTGTAACCATTCAGATTTATGGTCGTTATATTGATTCAATGGTAGAAGCGGCCAAAATTGTCGAAGAGGTAAAACCGGATTTCATAGACATAAATTTCGGTTGTCCTGTAAAGCGGGTAGCGCAGAAAGGAGCAGGAGCCGGATTATTAAGAGATATACCTTTGATGGTAGAGATGGCAAAGAGTGTTGTGGAAGCCGTCCATTTGCCTGTAACGGCTAAAACGCGTTTAGGTTGGGATTGTGAAAATATTATCATTGAAGATATAGCAGAGCGTCTGCAGGATGTCGGGATACAGGCTTTGGCAATCCATGGACGTACGCGGTCGCAAATGTATACAGGCGAAGCGGATTGGGAGCCGATAGGAAGGGTAAAGAATAATCCGCGCATTAAAATACCGATTTTGGGTAATGGAGATATTACTTCACCGGAGCGTGCTAAAGAAGCTTTTGAGCGCTATGGAGTGGACGGAGTGATGATTGGGAGAGCAACGATAGGCCGTCCGTGGATATTCAGACAAATCAAGCATTATTTTGAAACGGGAGAGCTTATGCCAGACCTTTCTGTGCGAGAGCAGATAGAGATTATAAAAGAACAGATTATGCTTTCGGTAGAGTGGATTGATGAAGTGCGTGGTTTATTGCATATGCGCCGGCATATGGCTGCAATGTTTAAGGGTTTGCCGCATTTCAGGGATTTGCGTATCCGTATGTTGCAAGCGCCTTCTATTGAAGCGCTTTGGCAGTTATTTGATGAGATAGAGGCTCGTTATGGGGATTCGTTGTAGACGAATGTAATCATTGTCTTTCTGTTATTATTCGTAACACTTTCATTTAGCTGGAAAAGAGATATTTTTTGCAAAAAAGTCGTGATTGCTATTTTTTTTTCTAAAAGTTGTCACACAAAATGATTACTCAAACGTTTTAATGGGTGAAATTTAAAACCAATTTTACAAACTTATGGAAAAAGAAAGAATAGGAATATTTGGACAGGTTTGTGTAAGATTAAAAGTATCCAATATAAGAGATATTATGGGTTTTAATTATAATAAAAAAGGTAGCTTTAAGCTACCTTTTTTATTACATAGTTTCTATTGCTTTTTCCATACGTTGTATGGTTTCTTCTTTACCGATTATTTCGATGACATCAAACATATGAGGTCCTTTGGCAGCACCGATAATTGCAACACGGAAAGGATTCATGACTTTACCGAAGCCTAATTGTTTTTCAGTAATCCATGCAGAAATGATTTTTTCTGTATTGGCAAATGAATAGTCATCGATAGACTTTAGGATGTCCAGCAATTCTTTCATAAGGGCCGGTGTATCTTCTTTCCAATATTTTTTAGAGTCTTTTTCATTGAACTCTGTAGGTGCTACAAAAAAGAATTTACAATCTTCATAAAGATCGGCTACAAAGTTGTAACGTTCTTTCATCAATGCACAGATACGTTCTACTTTGGCTTTGTCAAAAGTCAATCCATCGGCTTCCAGATATGGTTTGACTAATTCAGAAAGCTCTGAATCTGATTTTGCAATTAGATATTTATGGTTGAACCATTTGGTCTTTTCCGGATCGAATTTTGCACCTGATTTCTTGACGCGATCCAAAGAGAATTGTTGGCAAAGTTCTTCTAGATTAAAGATTTCCTGTTCTGTTCCCGGATTCCATCCTAAGAGAGCCAACATGTTGATGAATGCTTCAGGAAAATATCCGTCTTCTTTATATCCATGCCACTTTTCTCCTGTTGCAGGATCTGTAAATTCCATCGGGAATACCGGGAATCCCATTTTATTACCATCGCGTTTGCTTAATTTACCGTTTCCTACCGGCTTAAGAATCAATGGCAGGTGAGCAAATTCCGGCATGGTGTCTTCCCAATCGAATGCTCTATATAATAAAACATGGAGGGGAAGTGAAGGCAGCCATTCTTCTCCGCGGATTACGTGGCTGATTTTCATCAGATGGTCGTCAACGATATTTGCCAAATGGTATGTAGGCATGCCATCGGATTTATAAAGCACTTTATCGTCCAATAATGAGCTGTTGAAGTGTACTTCTCCACGGATGATGTCATATAGCTTTAAATCCTCGTTTTCGGGCATTTTAAAGCGAATTACGTAGTGAGTTCCTGCATCCAATAATTTTTGTACTTCTTCTTTAGACAAATTCAGAGAGTTTTTTAAACTTCCTCTGCTTTTTGCATTGTACATGAAGGTTTCTCCTTTGCCTTCGCTTTCTTTTCGTAATGCATCCAACTCTTCTGCCGTATCAAATGAGTAGTATGCATTTCCGGATTCGACAAGTTGGAGGGCATATTGTCTGTACATTTCTTTGCGTTCGCTTTGTCGGTAAGGTCCATATTCGCCTCCAACACCGACACCCTCGTCAACGGTGAGCCCACACCATTTTAACGATTCGATGATATATTCTTCAGCTCCAGGAACGTATCTGGTCTGGTCAGTATCTTCTATTCTCAAAAGGAAATCGCCTCCGTGATGGCGTGCAAACAAATAGTTGAAGAGTGCTGTTCTAACGCCGCCTAAGTGTAATGCCCCGGTAGGACTGGGTGCAAATCTTACTCTGACTTTTCTTTCCATGTTTATATCTCTTATGTGTAATTACAATTTCTGATTTTCCAATAGGTTGTGAAACAAATCTTTGGCATATTCAATCGCCCGTTTGATAGCTGTTTCTTTCGAAGTGATATTACTGAGTATGGGCTCAGCATGGTTAAGTGGTTTGTTGGGGTCATCCGTCAGCATATAGACCGTATATTTGCCATTTTTCCCATTTTTGGTTTTGCTTACCAATCCAAACCAGACATCAATGGCTTGATTGTCTACGTAAATAGTGCGTTTAACTCGATACATTACCCTTTGTTTTCTTTTTGTTTATGAAAATTTAAAAGAGTAATAACAGCTACTAAACATGCCATAGCTGCAATATTGATGTACACCGGAGTTTTAAGATCGCTTGGTGCAAAAAGTATCAATGCGCTTGAAACCATGATGAGGAAAGCCGTCAGCATGATCAGTAATCGGATGATTTTCATATTCTGCTTTTAAAGTTTCAAATTGTTTTTGACCGGATTTGCGTATATTTCCAAATAAATATTGTTAAGCATGGAAATATTACCTTCTAATCTATCTATTTTCTGAGTCATTACTTGCATGAATTTTTCTTTTTCTTCTTGCGTGTAGAAAGCAGAAAATTTATTCACAGAGTGCAATAAATCGTAGGCAATATAATTATTGGGCCACAGTTTAAAGTTGCGATGAATTTTATTATCAATGATGTTGGCCAATGCTTCAACTCTGTCTCCATTTGTCGGGAGTTTGTTTAATTCATCTAATTCGGCATCGGTCAATCTATCTATGTGGAAGTGTACACGTCCTTTATAACTGCTTAATCCGGTCAACATGCTATTCATGTCGTCTTCAGGAGTTTTGATATATTCTCCGACAGTGCGGGTGTATAATTCCTGTGTTTTCAGGGCATCACATGCTTCCCATTCGTAAGAGATAGCCAACGGCATGATACGTAACTCTTTAAAGTTTGCTGCAAAATTTGGTACACCACTCATCTTCAGCATTTTTAAAAGGGCTTGTTGAGTGCGATCATCTCCGTTCTTGGTGCGTCCTTCTTTTTCTGCAATCCAAATAGAATCCTGATTTTCATTGATTGTTTCTCGGATATATTTTGAGCGGATAGATGAACTGGTCAGCATTTCGCGTACTGTAATGTCTCGTTCAATTACAAAACATGAATTCAGTTTTACAAAGTCGGTAACCCAATCGTTAATTAAAAGATTGCTTCCGATTGCCGGTCGTGTGTATTTGGCTTCATATCCTCGTAGCAGTACGTTGAGTATGGCTGAGTCTAAAATAATGTCCCGATGGTTGGACATGAATGTGTAGGAGGTATTTTTATCTACCAATTCGAGTCCTTCGACAGTAACGCCATCGGTAGTCATCTTCATTAATGCCTGAATGGCAGGACCGAAGAAGTTCACTTGAAACTGGTCTCTCGTAGAAATCTGTTGAAGACCTTTTACCACAAAGTCTTTGTCTATTTTGAGCAGTTTTGAAAACAACTCTAGGAATTCAGGAGATTGAGAGAGACGCATTGCAGCTGTTTTTACTTCATTGCCACAATAAGGCCTGATACTGTCAAATTCAGAGTCCGATGTCATAGTAATATTTTAAATTAGATACTGAATGGAAAATCCACTCTTTTTCGGGTACAAAGATAATAAAAAAGCGACAAGCCGAGAAACTAAAGCCTAAAAGCTGTCAATTCCTGAGAAAAGATTGCTGCTTTTAGGCTTTAAATAATGATTCTCCCATTATTCTGTTCTGCCTGGATATGTTTTCAATGCAACAGCCAGTACTTCCATGGCTTTTTGTAGATCACTAATTTTAAGAACATAAGCTATTCTGACTTCATTTTTTCCGAGGCCGGGAGTGTGATAGAATCCGTTAGCCGGAGCCAGCATGACTGTTTGGCGATTGTAATCAAATTCTTCCAATAGCCAGCGGGCAAATTTTTCGGAGTCGTCAACCGGAAGCTTGACTATGGAATAGAAAGCTCCCTGCGGTGTGGGGCATACGACACCGGGCATTTTATTTAAGGCTTTGACCATAAAATCTCTTCTACGGATATATTCTTCATACACATTGTGGAAGTATTCATCTGAGGTTTCCAATGAAGCTTCTGCTGCAATTTGTCCCAAGGCAGGGGGACACAGACGGGCCATTCCAAATTTGAGAGAAGTATTTAATATTTCTTTATTACGACTGATAATGGCTCCAACGCGTATTCCGCATTCGCTGTATCTTTTTGACATCGAATCGAATAGAATTGTATTTTCCTCGATTCCTTTCAGGTTCATTACGGAAAAATGTTTTAATCCGTCGTAGCAATATCGTCTGTAAACTTCGTCTGAATATAGGTATAGATTATGTTTTTTAATCATTTTACCCAATGCTTCTAATTCCGCTTGGGAATAGAGGTAGCCTGTCGGGTTGTTGGGATTGATAATGACAACTCCTTTGGTTTTGGGAGTTATCTGTTTTTCAAATTCGCTGATAGGTGGTAAGGCGAAATTATTTTCGATGGTGGCAGTTACGGTTTTTATTTTAGCACCAACCATAATGGCAAATGCTGCATAGTTGGCATAAAAAGGCTCTGGAATGATGATTTCATTTCCTTCGTTCAGCGTGCTCATAAAAGCAAAAAGAATGGCTTCAGAGCCTCCTGTGGTAATTAGAATATTGTCTTCATCGATCGAAATTCCTAGCTTTTGGTAGTAACTGGCCAATTTGGAACGTAATGTATGGTTGCCGGCAGAATCAGTATATTCAATGACAGACATTTGTAAACGTCTTACTACTTCCAAGGCAATCTCTGGTGTTGCAATATCCGGTTGACCAATATTTAAGTGAAAGACCCGTATGCCTCTTTCTTTTGCCCGGTTGGCATAAGGAACCAACTTGCGTATGGGAGAGGCTGGAACCATTTTCCCTTTGTCGGAGATTTGTAACATATTCGTATCGGTTTTGAGGTTTTTGTTAGTTTTTTGTGCCCTCAATGTACGAAAAAATCACAAACCTGCAATCGTTTTCAGTTTTTCTGTATTCAATAATTTGATTTTTCTTCCTTTTGAATCAACTAACCCTTCTGCTTTGTAATCAGATAGCAAGCGTATGACTGTTTCTGTTGCTGTACCGACAAAGTTGCTTAAATCTTCTCGAGTGATATTGAGTTTTAATGTGCCATCATCTTCCATTCCAAAATCACCAGCCAGAAGGAGCAGTATTTCTGCAAGCCGTTCTCTTACCGATTTCTGGGCAATATCACGGATGTATCTGTTGGAATCTCCTAATTCTTTACAAGCTATTTGAACCATATCATACGCAAAACCGGGGTTGCTTTTTATCAAATGGTGTAATGCTGTATCCGGAATATAGCATAACACTGTGTCGGAAATGGCTTCAATGGAACTGCAGGCTGGTTCGTGTCGGATTACAGATCGGAAACCGAAAATATCTCCTTCTTGATCGAATTTGATAATCTGTTCCTTGCCTTCATGTCCTGTCTGGTAGATTTTAACGATACCGCAATATACAAAATAACATCCCTTGATTCGATTGCCTTCTTCGTAGATATGTTCGCCTTTTTTATGGAAACGGATAGAGTCTGAATTTATAAGACTTTGAATTTCCGTGTCTGTCAAAGTAGAAAAGGACTGTTGTAGTTTTTTGCAACAGGCTTCTGGAGTGGGTAATGTTATATTGGCATTCATAAGGATGTTTCTGCTTTAATTTCCTCTTTCAAGAGGTTTATTTGTTTGGCAATATTTGCCGCATCAAAGCCGCATTCAGCATATAGTTGTTGTTGGGTTCCATGTTCTATAAATTTGTCTGGTATTCCCAAGGTAACTAAATGTGCATGATAATGGTGGGCAACCATAAATTCTGAAACAGCACTTCCTAAACCTCCATTCAGAGTTCCGTCTTCCAATGTAATGATTTTTGAAAAATGGCGACACACTTCATGTAATAAATCTTCGTCAATGGGTTTTAAAAATCTCATATCATAATGTGCCACAGAAATTTCAGGAACCATTTTAATGGCTTTTTGTGCTTCCATGCCAATAGCACCGATTGAAATGATTGCTATTTCTTGTCCAGCAGTCAGACAATAGCCTTTCCCTATTTCCAATTGCTTAAACGGTGTGTGCCAATTAAGCATAGAACCGCGTCCTCTAGGATAGCGGATTGAAAACGGACCTTGATTAGACAATTGGGCAGTATACATCATATTGCGTAATTCCTCTTCATTTAGTGGAGCTGCAATAATCATATTGGGTATACATCTAAAATATGCCAAGTCGTAAGCCCCATGGTGTGTGGCTCCATCGGAACCGACCAAGCCTCCTCTGTCCAGACAGAATACAACGTTTAGCTTTTGCAGTGCTACATCATGAATGACCTGGTCGTATGCCCGTTGCATGAAGGACGAGTAGATATTACAGAATGGAATAAATCCCTGAGTGGCTAATCCGGCAGAAAAAGTCACGGCATGTTGCTCGGCAATCCCTACATCAAAACATCTGTCCGGCATTTCGTGCATCATGATATTTAATGAACAACCGGTAGGCATTGCAGGTGTGATGCCGATGATTTTGGGATTGCTTTTAGCAAGTTCCAAAATTGTATGCCCAAATACATCTTGAAATTTGATTGGGGCATCTGAGGTTGATTCTTTGATGCGTTCTCCCGTCTCTTTGTTGAATTTGCCGGGAGCATGCCAGATGGTTTGGTGTGTTTCAGCCTCCTTAAAGCCTTTTCCTTTGACTGTAATACAATGTAGAACTTTAGGTCCTTTGATGTGCTTTAAATCTTCCAATACTTTAACCAAATGTTCAACATCATGTCCATCAACCGGACCGAAATAGCGTAATCCCATCGCTTCGAAAAGATTACTCCTCTTGAGAAGCATGGATTTGATGCTATTGTCAATGTTTTGGATAAAACTTCTCATGCCCGGACTAATACGATTGAGTTTTCCTAATACATTCCATACATCCTTTTTAACCTTATTATAGGTCTTGGAGGTTGTGATGTCGAGCAGGTATTCGTTTAATCCCCCGACATTGGGATCAATGGCCATGTTGTTATCATTTAAGATAACCAAAAGATTGGAATTATATACACCGGCATTGTTTAATGCTTCAAAAGCCATGCCTCCCGTCATAGAGCCATCTCCTATAATGGCTATGTTTTGGCGTTCGTCTTCTCCATTTAGCTTGGAGGCGATAGCCATACCTAATGCTGCGGAAATGGAGGTGGAGGAATGTCCTGTGCCGAAAGAATCGTATTCACTCTCTTCACGGCGAGGAAAACCACTGATGCCTCCATAAAGTCGTTTGTTTTTGAAGGCTTCTTTGCGTCCGGTCAGAATTTTATGGGCATACGACTGATGCCCTACGTCCCAAACCAGATTGTCGTAAGGTGTATTAAAGACGTAATGCAGTGCTACTGTCAGTTCCACTGTTCCTAAGCTGGAGCCAAGATGACCGGGATTTTCTGCGCAATCATCAATGATTTTTTGGCGAACTTCCCCACATAGCTGTTCCAGCGATTCTTCAGGCACTTTCTTTAAATCGTCAGGTGTATTTATAGTATCGAGGATACTCATGGTTGCAATAGACCTCTCTTCCTATTTTTAATAAACGACTGTTCCTATTTTTTCTCCATTCATCACCTTTTTAAGGTTGCCTTCAATGTCCATATTAAATACGACAATGGGAAGATGATTTTCTTTACACATGGTCGTGGCAGTAAGATCCATGACTTTTAGTCCTTTGTTATAAATCTCATCGTATGTGATTTCATCGAATTTTACAGCTTGAGGATCCTTTTCAGGGTCTGCTGTATAAATGCCGTCAACACGAGTACCTTTCAACATTGCATCGGCTTCTATTTCAATTGCACGTAGACTGCTGCCTGTGTCTGTTGTAAAATAGGGATTTCCTGTTCCTGCACTGAAAATAGTGACATATCCATTCTCCAAATATTCAACAGCTTTAGCTTTTGAATAAAATTCTCCGATGGGCTCCATACGAATGGCTGTCAAGACTTTATTTTTACAATTTTCATTGTCCAGAGCAGAACTTAGTGCCAAACTGTTGATGACTGTTGCTAGCATACCCATGCTATCGCCTTTGACGCGATCAAATCCTTTGTTTGTGCCGCTTAAGCCCCTAAAGATATTACCTCCACCGATAACAATACCAACTTGTACTCCCATGTCTGCAATTTCTTTTATTTGGCGGGCATAGCTTTCAACACGCTTAACATCAATACCATATCTTTGTTCGCCCATTAGCGATTCACCACTCAATTTTAGCAGTACTCTTTTGTATCTCATCGTTTTATTGACTTTTAATAGTATAAATATAAATAGCTATAATGCTATAAAAGTAGAACAAAGCTAACGAATTTTGTCCGATATTTTAGAACAATGCCTTAAAAAAATAGCAGATATATTTTTTTGTGGAGAATTATAAGGCTGTATTTGCATAATTCTTTGTAACTTGCACGCCAGTTTCGTGGGGTAGTATCTCTGCGGAAAATCAAATCTGATAGTAGAATGGAAAATAAGACTGCAGCTTACAAATTTACCATTGTTGTTCCCGTATTTAATGAAGAGGGAAATATGTCCCGTTTGGAAACAGTATTAAAAGATTTTAAAGAACAAGCTCGAGTAAAGACTTGTGTGCTTTTTGTGAATGATGGTTCAACTGACGCCAGTGGGAATATGATGAAGGAGATATGTGCCAGACAGTCGGATTTCTTTTTTATTGAGTGTGTGCGTAATGGTGGCTTGAGTGCTGCCATGAAAGCCGGAATTGATTATTGTTATTCCGACTTGGTTGGGTATATAGATGCGGATTTGCAGACAACTCCTGAGGATTTTAATTTATTGTTGCAGCATACCGATGACTATGAGCTGGTCATGGGGATACGTACGGGTCGTAAAGATAGTATTGTAAAGAATCTTTCTTCAAGGATAGCAAATGGCTTTCGTCGTATGATGACTCATGATGGAGTAGAAGATACCGGATGTCCTTTGAAAATACTTCATACGGATTATGCAAAGCGTATTCCATTTTTTACGGGAATGCACCGCTTTTTGCCTGCTTTGATTCAATTGCAAAATGGTCGTGTATTTCAAGTTCCTGTTCGTCATTTCCCTCGGGTTGCCGGGAAATCTAAATACCATTTGTTTAACCGCTTGATTGGTCCGTTCAAAGACTGTTTTGCTTATCGTTGGATGAAGAAACGATATATTAATTACCAAATAGGTGATAATAATCTATAGCCGGTTCTGGATTATTCTTTTTTAGGGTGTTTCATTATCCAGATGTTACGAATGTAGACAATCAATCCGGTAGATTGTCCCAATATCAGGACAGGATCATGTCTTACGAGTGCATAGCTGACAATGATGCAGGAGCCTGTCAGGCTAATTACCCAAAATCCCAAGGGTAGCAAGGATTTTTGTCTTTTTCTGGAATATATCCATTGGTATATAAAACGGAGCGTAAATATAATCTGTCCTAATGATCCCCAAATCAATAACCAAAGCGGAATGTCTTCATTGTGGAAGAATTCGCGGATAAAATCTTGGAGTTCGTTGAGCATATAACCTATTGCCATGAAAGGAGTGGCAATTAGCAAATAACGTATGGGGCGAGGGATTTTCTTCCATTCGTTTTTTATGTCAAGATTCCAAATATAGATATAATATGAAATCAATTGTCCAAGGATAATGGCAAAGTCACTACGTAGCCAACCGTAAAAAAACAACAGATAAGATCCAAGCAGACTTAACAGCCAAAAAATAGACGGAGAAACAACTTGTTTCGCCTTTTCGGACATAATCCATTGGAATAAAAGACGTCCAGAAAAGCATACTTGCGCAAGGAAACCAATAATATATATCATTTATTTAGGGTTTGATGAAAATACAAATATCCAATAGCCCCCAATGAGGTAAGATTCTGTATTTCCGGTGAGGTCATGGAGTTCTGGATTCCGTTTTCTCTCTTTATCGCGGACAAAAAGAATAAAATTTTCTTTTCCTATACGCTCTCTTATTTCATTGATGTTAAGGGGATGTACACTTTGACCTAAATAGGCATCCATATTTTCGGCACTTCTGAAAGGAAAATAATGGTATTTTTCAATATTCCTTTCATGTGCAAGTGCTTCTGCTTTTGTTGTAATGGCTTTGAAGCCGATCATGGGATTTAAAGCAGGGATAGTAAATGAACCGACAAAAACGGTAGTTAGAAGACCTATGGCCATACTATTAATTGCAGGTAATAATTGCTTGCGGTATAGAAAGTATAATGCACAGATAGACCCTGTTGTCAGTACAAAAGTTGATAGCGGATAGAGGATTGTAGGGGTAAAGGGAAATTCTATAGTGTAAAGTGCTATAAAATAACCGGGGAATGCCAATGCAAGAATAGTTGCCGGAATGGCAACCATAATTCTTAGCCAACGTTCTGATAATGATGGTAGCATTAGGGCTGCCAGATAGCCTATAAATGGAAATATTGGCAGCATATAAATATCCAATTTGCCGCTGAATATGGATAGAGCAACAAAAGTAGTGGTAATAATGACCAAGAAAAACCGTTTTATGTCGCTATTGAGCAGTTTTTTTCGTAGTCCCATGATAATGGCCGTAAGATATAAAAGAATCCAAGGAGCCAAAGAATACCAGATGGTTTTCAGATAGTACCAAAACGGGGCTTTATGGTGGAAAGCATCCACAGCTCGATTGACAGTTTGATTGAAAAGCAGGTTATTTAGATAGGGCTTTCCTCCCTCAATGTATACACAGCCAAACCATATAAAGCATAATCCTAAAAGAATACCCCATTGTTTCCAGCCTAAATAATGTCCGAATGTCCGAATTTTTCCTTGCCACCACAGAAATACAGGAATACTGATGATAGGTACTAGAATGCCTACTGGCCCTTTGGTGAAAATAGCCAGAAAAATATATATGGGCAATAGAATAGGGGCGTATTTATTTTCTTTTCCAGTGTAACATTTGTAGAAGGTATATAATGCCAATACGATGAACATACACATGAGCATATCCATTCTTAGCACAATTGCCGAACCAACAAAGAGTCCGGAAGTTATCATCATTAATATGATGCTGTTACGATAGCGTCCATTAAGAAATGGTGTTACCCATTTGTCCATTATATGGATGGTAATAAATGCCGGAATCAGTGAAAATAGTCCTAAAAAGAACATATTGTGTGTACCGAACAGCCATTTTCCTAGCATTACAATCCAAAGATATAAGGGTGGTTTGTCTGCATAAGGAGCTCCATGATTCCAAAATGCAAAGAAATGACCATCGCGCAATGCTTCATCTGCTATGCTTAAATATTTTAATTCATTGTTTGGTGTGAAGTCCCTAAAGAGTAGTAAGGGAACAAAACAGAGAAAAAGTAGCAGATACTTAGCTAGTTTCATTTGTGTGTTTTTAGTAAAATGAGTGTGCAAATAACGCAACTAATTTAGTTTGAAAGATTTGATTTAGCAAATATCTTGTTGGGTTTCTGTGTTGTTGTATAAAAGAAAACTCCCGGGAATCCGGGAGTTTGGAATTTTGTGAGTGTGTGGTATTACCACTTTGTGAGAAAACTGGCCATTAAGGTAAAGTGCTAGGATTTGTCGCCAGTTATGGATTACAGATGAATTATCAATGTGCTAATTTAGTGTATAAAGTGGTAAATTGTTTTGGAATACTCTTTTTCTGATTGAGAATGTGATTTTGTAATATCCGGTGAATCAGTGTATTATGTTTTTGTTCGAAGAAAAAATTGATAATTCAGCATAGGTGATTCTTCTATAAGGCTATTTTGATTGTGATTTTGAGAGGACAAAAAAACGCTTCCCATCGGGAAGCGTTTTTTATAAATAGACTTTCTAAATTAGTCGTTCAAAGTAAAGCGGATGAAACTTGTTACTGTTAAATCCTTATCTACAGAAGTAAGGTAAGCTCTTACGCTTTGTTTTGCATCTTTTACAAAAGCTTGGTTCAACAATGTTGCTTCCTGATAGAATTTGTTCAGACGACCTTCTGCGATTTTGTCCAGCATGTTTTCAGGTTTTCCCTCTTCACGTGCTTTGTCACGTCCAATCTGCAATTCGTGCTCAATAACGTTCTGCGGAACATCAGTTTTATCAACTGCGATAGGAGCCATAGCTGCAGCTTGCATAGCAACGTCTTTCTTCACCTGAGTTTCAGCATCTTTGTTGAAACCAACAACAGTTGCTAATTTGTTTCCCGGGTGGATATAAGCGATTGTTGCTTCTGCTTCGATTTTGCCGTAATATGCCAATTCCAGTTTTTCGCCGATAACACCGGTTTGCTCTGAAATGTGGTCAGCTATTGAGCGTCCGTCAATAGTCAAAGCCAATAATGCTTCTTTGTCTGCAGGCATATTTTCGAATGCACAGTCAAGAATCTGGTGTGTGAAGTTAACGAAGTTTTCGTTTTTAGCAACGAAGTCGGTTTCGCAGTTCAAGCTCACCATAACTCCTTTTTTGCCTTCTGCACGAGCCAGAACACAGCCTTCTTTAGCTTCGCGGTCAGCACGTTTGCTGGCAACAATCAAACCTCTTTTGCGGATGATGTCAACTGCTTTGTCGAAATCTCCTTCAGCTTCCTGAAGAGCTTTTTTGCAGTCCATCATACCTGCGTTAGTTGCATGGCGCAACTTCATTACGTCAGCTGCTTTTATTTCCATAATTGATAGAGCATTAAAAGTTCAAAAATTATTCTTCTGTTGCAGTTTCTTCAGCAACTTCTTCTGCTTCAGCACCGGCTACTTTTTCGCTTCTTTTAGCTACCGGTTTCTTATCAGCGCCTTCTTTGTCTTTCTCTGCTTTACGTTCAGTCAGACCTTCTTTGATAGCGCTAGCTACGTTGTCAATGATGAGGCTGATTGAAGTTGAAGCATCGTCGTTACACGGAATTACAAAGTCAATACCGCTTGGGTCTGAGTTTGTATCAACCATAGCAAATACAGGAATACCTAAGCTACGTGCTTCTTTGACAGCGATGTTTTCTTTCATTACGTCAACAACGAAAAGAGCTGCCGGCAGACGAGTTAAGTCTGCGATACTGCCAAGGTTTTTGTCCAATTTAGCGCGTTGGCGAGAAATCTGAAGCTTTTCACGTTTTGAAAGGTGGTCGAATGTTCCATCTTTCTCCATCTTATCGATGTTTGTCATCTTCTTCACTGCCTTACGGATAGTGGGGAAGTTTGTCAACATACCTCCCGGCCATCTTTCGGTTACGTATGGCATGTTGATATTAGCGATTTTTTCAGCAACAATGTCCTTAGCCTGTTTTTTTGTTGCAACAAACAGAATTTTACGTCCTGATTTAGCAATTTGCTTCAGAGCCATAGAAGCTTTGTCAAGCATAACTGCTGTTTTGTTCAGGTCAATGATGTGGATATCATTACGCTCCATAAAAATATACGGAGCCATTTTAGGATTCCATTTACGGGTAAGGTGTCCAAAGTGACAACCTGCATTCAATAATTCGTCGAAATTTGACATTTGTCTTTTGTTTAAAGTTTACTTTCTTAATTTTCGCAATTGCCAGGTAGCTCTCTTTGAGAAGTCCTGCCAATTTAGATACTAAACTGAGATTAACGTTTAGAGAACTGGAATCTCTTACGTGCTTTGGGCTGGCCAGGTTTCTTACGTTCTACTTCACGAGGATCGCGAGTCATGAAACCTGCTGCTCTTAATTTTGCTTTGTCTTCTGCATTGATTGCAACCAAAGCTCTAGCAATTCCAAGGCGTAAAGCTTCTGCCTGTCCTTTGAAACCGCCACCGTCAAGGTTTACTTTGATGTCATACTGACCTGCAACACCTAACAGTTCGAGGGGTTGTTTTACAATGTACTGGAGTGTCGGTAAAGTAAAATATTCTTCCAATGAACGTTTGTTGATGGTGATATTTCCTTTTCCCTCACTTACGTAAACGCGAGCTACTGCTGCTTTTCTTCTTCCGATTGCGTTAATTACTTCCATGATCTGTTATTTTAAAGAGTTTAAATCAATTACCTTCGGCTGCTGAGCTTCATGTTTGTGTTCAGTGCCTGCATACAGGTGAAGGTTTTTCAATACTGCTCTTCCCAGACGATTTTTAGGAAGCATACCGCGTACAGCGTGCTGGATTACTCTTTCCGGATGGCTTTTTAATACAGCTTCCGGAGAAGTGTGGCGCTGACCGCCTGGATATCCGGTGTGACGGGTATAAACTTTGTCGGTTAACTTGTTACCGGTTAACGCGATTTTTTCTACGTTGATGATGATGACGTTGTCGCCACAATCCTCAAACGGAGTGTAGGATGGTTTGTACTTGCCTCTTAAAAGTTTCGCAACTTTAGCAGCAAGACGTCCCAAAACCTGATTCTCTGCGTCAATCAAAACCCATTCTTTTTGTGCTGTGGCTTTGTTGACATAAGTTGTTTTGTAACTTACTTGATCCACTTTCTTTAATTTTTAAAATTGAACATCTGTTTGTTTTTTGAAATGGAATGCGCTTGCAATTAGTCTGTTATGGAAAAACGCGGTAGTCGGGCAGACTAGAAAATCCTTAACTGACAAATGTGCCTGCAAGGTAAATGGCTAAGGTTCAGCCTTGCAGTTTAAAGTGTAGACCACTTCAAAATGAGGTGCAAAGATAAGGAAACTTTCTTTATTCTCAAATACTTCCTGCTTTTTATTGCTCTCTCTTATACCAGTCTTTCTCAATTATATGACAACTAGTAGTTAAATATAATAATCTGTTATCTTTGAATTATATTTGTGATATTTTTATGTTATATTTGACATATACTTAATTAAAAGATGAGCAAGAGAAGGGTGGGAAGGGAATGGGTCTATCGATTTTGGTGTATATTTGCAGCATGGCAGGAATCTATATACATATCCCGTTTTGTCGGAGCAAGTGTTTTTATTGCGGATTTTATTCTGTTGCTTCTTTGCAATTGAAAAAGGAGTATGTCGAAGCGTTGTGTCGGGAAGTGGAGCTGAGGAGGAATTATCTTTCTGTAAATCAGATATCTACGTTGTATTTCGGAGGAGGTACTCCCTCTTGTTTGGAAGTGGATGAATTGGGGGCTATTGTGGCTTGTGTGCGTAAATATTGGAATTTGGCTAATGATTTGGAATTTTCTCTGGAGATGAATCCGGAGGATGCGCAGAAATCGAAGCTTTTGGCTTTTAGAAATTTAGGAGTGAATAGGCTGACAATAGGAGTGCAGTCTTTTAACGATGATGTGTTGAAACGAATCAATCGGACTCATTCGGCTTTGCAGGCGTTGGAGGCGGTTGACATCGCTAAGGCTTGTGGCTTTGACAATATCGGGATTGATTTGATTATCGGATTGCCGGGAAGTACATTACAGGATTTGCAGCGAGAAATTGAAATTATAAAATCGTTGGATATTAGTCATGTGTCAGTGTATATATTGAGTGTTGACTCTAATACTGTGTTTGAGAAATTGCTTGAAAAAGGGAAATTCTCTCCGCAGGATGATGATTTGCTGGCAGAACAGTATTTATTTGTGTCCGAAAGTTTGCAACAAATTGGTTATGAGCATTATGAAATATCTAATTTTGCAAAAGATTCCAAGTATTCTCGTCATAATACGTCCTATTGGCAACAAGTTCCTTATTTGGGGATAGGAGCTGCAGCCCATTCTTTCGATGGTGGATCCAGACAATGGAATGTTTCTCATGTAAAGAAATATATTGATAGTCTAAATAATGGTGATTTGATATTTGAGAAGGAGGATTTAAGCGATCGTGATTTATTCAATGAATATCTCATGACCAATTTTCGTACGATGTGGGGAATTGAACCGAAATTCCTTGAAAAAGCATATCCTGTTTGGTGGAGGGGGATTGGGAGTAGGTTGGAAGATTATATGAAGAGAGGTTTGATGTCTTGGTGTGGGGATAAAATACGGCTTACTGAGAGGGGCTGGCTGTTATCAGACGGTATTTTTAGCGAATTGTTTGTTTAAACTTGGAAAGTGTATAGTTTTTTCAGTGCGAATTACTTATCTTTGCAAATCCGTGTGTTATGCGTCACGGAAAAATAGTTAATAGATCAAACGAGAAAAATGAAAGAGATGGACACAACAAAATTGTCAATCAAAGAGTTGTTGCAATCAGGAGATTGTGGCAAGGAAGTAGAAATCTGCGGTTGGGTAAGAACCAAAAGAGGTAATAAACAGGTGAATTTTATCGCTCTGAATGATGGTTCTACGATTAATAATATACAGGTTGTTGTGGATATGAATAATTTCCCGGAAGACTTGATGAAAAAAGTAACTACCGGTGCTGCCATCCATGTGAAAGGTCTGTTGGTGGAAAGTGCGGGAAGCGGACAGAGCCGTGAAATCCAAGCTACGGTTTTGGATGTTTTGGGTGAAGCAGATCCTGACAAATATCCAATCCAGCCTAAAAAACATAGTCTGGAGTTTTTGCGTGAGGTGGCTCATTTGCGTTTCCGTACCAATACATTTGGAGCTGTTTTCCGTATTCGCCATGCAATGGCTTTTGCCATCCACCAGTATTTTAATCAGAAAGGTTTTTTCTATTTACACACTCCATTGATTACAGCTTCGGATTGCGAGGGTGCTGGTGAAATGTTCCGTGTGACAACTTTGGATGCAAAAAATCCTCCTTTGACGGAAGACGGTCAGGTTGATTTTAAACAGGATTTTTTTGGTAAAGCAACCAATCTGACAGTGAGTGGACAGTTGGAGGGTGAATTGGGTGCGATGGCATTGGGTAAGATTTATACTTTCGGACCGACATTCCGTGCTGAGAATTCAAATACTACTCGTCACCTTTCCGAGTTCTGGATGATTGAGCCGGAAGCTGCGTTCTATGACCTGAACGATAATATGGATTTGGCTGAGGATTTCTTGAAATACTTGATCCGTTATGCTTTGGATAACTGTATGGATGATTTGAAATTCTTAAGTGCCCGTTTGCAGGAAGAGGAAAAGAATAAAAAAGCAGAAGAGCGTTCAATGGAGTTGATTGAAAAGTTGAATTTTGTATTGACTCATGATTTTGAGCGTGTAACATATACTGATGCTGTAGAAATCTTGAAGAACAGCAAGCCTAATAAGACCGGTAAGTTCCAGTATCCGGTGGAAGGATGGGGCGTTGATTTGCAAAGTGAGCATGAGCGTTATCTTGTAGAGAAACATTTTAAGAAGCCGGTGATTTTGACAGGTTATCCCAAAGAAATCAAGGCATTTTATATGAAGCAGAATCCGGATGGCAAGACCGTTGCTGCGATGGATGTATTATTCCCTCAGATTGGAGAGATTATAGGTGGCTCTCAGCGTGAGGAGAATTTGGATAAACTGCTTGCCCGCATGAATGAGGTCGGAATTCCTGTAGACAGTATGCAGTATTATTTGGATACTCGTCGTTTTGGTTCTGCCGTTCACAGTGGTTTTGGATTAGGTTTTGAGCGTCTGTTGCTTTTTGTTACCGGTATGGGTAATATCCGTGACGTGATACCTTTTCCACGTACTCCGAAGAATGCGGAATTTTAAATCGGGGGACTGAATTTTTAATTACTCAAATTGCGAAATTTTCTGTTCGAATATGCTAAAACAGAGTTTACAACAAAAGCTAGGCTTAAAGATTAACCCGCTCCAGATTCAGCTGATCAAATTGTTGGAATTGCCGACGTATCAGTTGGAACAGCGTATAAAAGAGGAGTTGGAACAGAATCCTTTGTTGGAGGAAGTGGAGAATAAGACAGAGGTGGATGTGAATGATGAGCCTTTGGCTGACGAGCATATCGATGATGAAAATAATGAATTTGAGGAGCAGGAAAATGAAGATTTCTCTTCCAGTGAAGATGACTTTTCTTTAGAAGATTATATGGGGGACGACGACGATGATATTCCGGATTATCGTCTGTCGACCTCTAATGTATCTCCTGATGATGATAGTCGTGATTTTGTTTTTTCGCAAGGCTCTTCTTTTCGGGAGAGTTTGTTAAATCAATTGGGGACACGTCCTTTGTCGGAGTTCGATCAGAAAGTGGCGGAATATATCATTGGAAATATTGATGATGACGGCTATTTGCGACGTGATATCGAGAATATTGTGGACGACTTGGCTTTTGGGGCAGGAGTAGAGGTGTCTGAAGAGCAGGTGCTTCGCTTGTTGCATTTGATACAGGAATTTGAGCCTGCCGGTGTAGGAGCCAGGGATTTGCATGAATGTCTGTTGTTGCAGATCGAACATCGTTTGGCTGATAATCCAGAGAATAAAGTGTTGTTGGATGCTCGTCAGATTTTGACGGAATGTTTTGAAGAGTTTTCCAGGAAACATTATGAAAAGATAGCCCGCAAATTGCGGATGGATGATACGGAATTGAAATTGGCTTGTGATGAAATACTTCGTTTGAATCCCAAGCCAGGGGGAACATTGGCTGATGTTTCGATAGGGAGTGAAGCTGAAAAGATTATTCCTGACTTTACGCTTGATTTGGTGGATGGAGAGTTGCAGTTGAGTCTGAATTCGGGGGATATTCCGGAATTAAGAATCAATAAGTCGTATCTCAACATGTTGGAGCAATATCAGAATGGGGAGAATGACAAGAATAAGAAAGACGTTGTTTCCTTTGTCAAGTATAAGTTGAATTCGGCAAAATCGTTTATCGATGCCGTACAGCAGCGAAACAATACTTTGATGTTGACGATGACAGCCATCGTCCAGTTTCAAAAACAGTTCTTTCTGACAGGAGATGAGAACATGTTGAAACCGATGATTTTAAAAGATATTGCTGATGTAACAGGGTTGGATGTTTCAACCATTTCACGGGTATCCAATTCCAAATATATACAGACATGGTTTGGTATATATGCTTTGAAAGACTTTTTTTCAGGCAGTATGCAGACAACAAGCGGAGAGGAAGTCAGTACCAGTGAATTGAAAAATGTATTGAAAGGTTTGATAGACGGGGAGGATAAGAGAAAGCCTTTGACGGATGACGAGTTGGTGGCATTGATGGAGAAAAAGGGTTATCAGATAGCTAGACGAACAGTGGCTAAATATCGTCAGATGCTTGATATTCCGGTGGCTCGTTTGAGAAGAGAAATATAATTCAAGATGATGAAGATTTTAGCAAAAACGATATCTTATGTGCTACATCCTTTTTTGATGCCCATATATGCACTTCTTTTCCTTTTTAGTAGCGGATCGATGTTTGCTTTGATACCTAGAGCTACGCAAATTTATTGTTATATAGTAACGTTGTTTGTTCTGTTATTGATGCCGATGTTGAGTCTGCCGCTGTTTAAGCGATTGCAATTAATAAGGGATTTTCATTTGGAGGACAAGCAGGAGCGGGTGTATCCGATATTAGTGACTGTAGCTTTTACTTTTTTTGGTTTTTGGCTATTGGGGCGGGTTGCCTATACACATATTGTGCAGCAGCTCTATTTGGTATTGATTATTCTGTTGTCTGTTTTTTCTGTCGTGACCTTGAGATGGAAAATGAGTATGCACATGACTGCGATGGGTGGATTGTGTGGTTTTTTGTTGGTATTGGGTATGAAATATCCGGGTGATATGCGTGGTAGTTTTATATTTGTCATGTTGCTTGCAGGGCTGCTGGCGGCCAGCCGTCTTTACTTGAACAAGCATAATCCACTTCAAGTGTATGTCGGTTTTTTGTTTGGAGCTTTAGCGGTTTGGGGTATTCTTTTCTGATTATCTGACTTTGTGAACCCAAATATCCTGTCGCTTGGTGATTGCACGGTATTTGTCTAATGCTGCAGTAGCATCCGCTTCTGTCGGGAAGCCGGCAATGCTGACACGGTATCTTTGGGAGGAATAGATCAATGAGGCCGGATGGTTTTCGGCTTTCAGCCGTTTTACAATTTTTTCTGCACTGGCTTTGTCATTCTCTTTGAAACTGGCAACAATGATATGATACTTTAATTCTTTGGCTGCAGGTGTTTTTTCAAGAGTTTTTTCTTTTGTAGTAGTATCCTTTTTGATTTGAGGGGTTGTTACGTTCTTTTCCATGCTACGGACAACACGGATATTGCTTAGATATTCATTGGGTAAAGAGCGCTCCTTGCATCCGAGCAACAGGAAACTGACAGCCAAAAAAGATATTAATACTTTCATATTTTGAATATTTTTGTTGCAAATATA
>CAMDJC010000020.1:0-51651 GCA_945900015.1 uncultured Odoribacter sp.
TCATAAATCTACCCTTAATCGTGTATTGGATGATAGTTGCGGATTTTAGGATAAAGAGGAAAATCTTCCAGTTTCAGAGAACTCATGTCTACGAATTGCATTCCGCGTTCTTTCAGGTATCCGCGCACTTCATTGTCCATTTTCTTGGAACGGTTCATGTTGATTTCGTAACCGGCCAATGCAGATATCAGATGTTGGCTGTCGGCTCCGAATATTTTGCGGTAGTTTGTCTGCAACCGAAGGGTCAGATTTTCTGTTTCAGAATTTGCAGTCTTTAAAATACCGCCGTATGGCAGGCTACATTTCCCGTCATCTCCCGGTACCGGAGCCTCTTCGTATTCTCCGTTTTTCAGCGATGCGATATAGGCGGTTTTTTCTCCCCACCAGTTTTCCTGTAATGTGCTGCTGACAGAGTAGGATGCAACTCCTGTAACATCCCAAGTGTCGAAAATATTGTATTTTAGATTCAAGTCTACCTGGACACCTTTCCCGTCATAGCCGTTAGAACTGTTTTCAATTTCATTTACAATGTTGTAGCGCAGATATTTGCTTCCTTGCCCGCTATAGCCGCCTTTGTAGCGATTGTAATAATACAGGGTGCCGTCTTCATTGTAGCAGGGGAGGGCTCGGGTGGTGTTGTAGGCATAATCCATAGCATCGATGGATGAAACCAAGTGATTCTTCTTTTGAACATTACCGTTGACTTTGATGTCAAAGAGAAGTTTCGGGGTCATGCGGACATTCATTTTGGCTGTCACGGTGTAACGCTCCGTATAGGTTGTGTTGGATACTCCGTTGTCACGGTCATATCCCAAAGAAGCATAATAGCGGATAATGTCAGAACCTCCGCTGACATTTAGCGTATGGCTGTGAGAATAGGCATCGCGGGTAAGAATATCAAACCAGTCGGTATTTACTTTTTCGTACCAGGTGACCTCTTTTAAAAATTCATCATAACTGGTCATACCGTTTTGCATACGATATAATGCTCCTTCATAGCCAACCAGAGGCATCTGTGTAGGGAATACATAGTGTTGGTCTGCCAGTGATTTTCCGAAGGCTACACGTTCCTGAGAGTTCATCAGGTTGATGTTTCTGTCTGTATAACGTGGGCGGCGGGTAATTTTAGAAGAGTGAGTGTACGAAAGCACAGGTTTTCCTACACGTCCTTTTTTAGTGGTGACTACAATAACGCCATTGGCTGCACGTGTTCCGTATAAAGCGGTGGCGGACGCGTCCTTCAATACGTCGATACGCTCGATGTCCTGAGGGTTGATCCCGGCAATGGCATTTCCGATGATATTCAAGTAGTCCGGATTGTTCAATTCTTCCGGATCTACGTCAACCGGGTCAGTCATGACGATACCGTCCAATACCCATAGCGGCTCACGGTTGCCAAGCAGGGTTGATGTGCCGCGTACACGCAGACGTGGAGTTGCACCGACTTCTCCAGAATTTAGCATGAATGCCATATCCGGAATTCGTCCTTCCAGCATCTGGTCAATGCTGGTCACACCCGGAATCATGATGTCTTCAGCCTTTACAGAAGTGATGGCACTTGTTTGGGTACGTCTGTTCAATACCTGGTAACCGGTAACTACCACTTCTTCCAATTCTGTTTTCTCTTCGTATAGGATGACATTGATTTCCTTTTGACCGGCATATTTTACCGAAGTCGTTTGCATCCCGACAAATGAAAATTCCAAAACGATGTTGTCGTTGTTTTTAGGATACGTCAATTTGAATTTTCCGTTCACGTCAGTCGAGGTTCCGATAGTTGCTCCGCGAACTTTCACAGTTACACCCGGCAGTGGATTCTTCTGGTCGTCCGTTACTGTACCGGTGAATGTCAGCATCTCCTGGCTTTGTGATTGCTGTCCGGCAACCTGTTGAGGTGTCGATTTGGTAATCAGAATCATGTCTCCCTGTATTTTCCAGCTCAATCCTGTATTGGCTAATATGCGATCCAGCAGGGAGGATACGCTTTCGTTTTTAGCTTTGACATTGATGCCTTTGATTTGTTCGGTTTGTTCCGTCTGGAAAATAAAGCTAAGATGAGTCTGACGCTGTATTTCGTGTAGCACATGTTTCATGTTGGTGTTAATGAAATCCAAGGTCACTCGTTCGTTCTGTGCATAGACAGAAGCGGATGCAGAGAGTGTCATCGCACACATGAACACAACGAACATCCTCATCATTTTCCAGCTTTTCTCCCAATGATTTCGGGATGTCCGGAAACATAATCGTCTTTTTTTCATATTGTTATAATTAAGTTATTGTTTAAAGTACCAAGATAGTACGTCCTTTGTATTGAAATTTCACTCCAGTTACTTCCGTGATGGCTGAAAGTATCGTATTTATATTGTCATAGCGTTTTAGATGTCCTGAAAAATGCAGTTGTCGGTGTGCCGGTTCGGTGAAGAGAATTTCCTTGTCATACCAGCGCGAGAGCATATTCATGATTTCTTCCAGAGTCTCTGTGTCAAAAACAAAATATCCGTCTTTCCAAGCTGTGTAAATATCCGTCTTTACCTGGCGCACGGAGATATCGGAAGAAATCCGGTCGAAATTTGCCAATTCTCCCGGACGGATGTGAAGATCCTCCCGACCTTCCCGGCAAAGAGCAACAGCTCCCTGAACCAATACCGTCTGTATTCCTTCCAGACAATGGGTGTTGATGTTGAAATTTGTTCCCAGTACTTTGATAGCCACTCCTTGCGTTTCAACGAAAAATGGCTTTTGGTGATTGGAAGCCACTTCAAAGTATGCTTCTCCTTTGAGATATACTCTCCGTTCGTTTTTCGTAAATGCAATCGGATATTTCAGTTCCGTATCGGCATTCAGCCATATTTTGGTGCCGTCAGCAAGAACCACTTGAAATTCACTTCCGCAGGGAACCGTAATTGTATTGAAATGCTCTGTTTGGGCAGATTGTTTTGTGTCATATATCAGGCTTTTTTCCGTGTTGTGCGCAATGATATCTTGGTGGACATGGATTTCATCTTCAGTCTGCCGGTTTAATGTCAGTTTTTTCCCGTTTGCCAATGTGAGTGTCGGATGTTTCAGACTATGAGACTGAATGGTTGCTGCCGTTTCAGAACGCTTTGTCTGTCCGTGGAATAGCAGTATAGAGGCTGCAATGGCAATGGGGAGTATGATGGCAACATACCGAAGCCATCCCCGTTTCCTGATTCTGGGCATAGATGTTTTGGCAAAAGTCTGTTGTCTGATTTTTTCCCAGGCAGCAGTGGTGTCAATGGAGTGAAATTGTCTGGCTTCATCTGTAATCCATTCCTGACGTATATTGTGTAGAAACCGTCTGTTTTGTTCTGATTCATTGCTCCATGCTTCCAATACGTTTGCTTCTTCCGCTGTCAGGTCTCCGGTTAAATCCAGATGAATCAGACGTTGTATTTCTTTGTTTATATCTATTGACATTTATTGTTTTTTTATGCTTTCTACATATAATACGACAAGTTTCCTGAAAAGAGGTATATGTTTTTTGAAAATTTTTATAAAGACTTTGTTGATGCTGATATTTTAGCCAAAGTTCCTCTTATTCTTTTCCGTAGCCTACCTAAGTCATGTCTATGGCAAATCTATGATGAATGCTATATAAATCCTATATGAATGCTATATGAATCCAATAATAATAGCATACATATAACATTTTAATAGGCTTCTAATAACTCTTTACTCGGATTTGCTATAGATTAATTGTAGATGTGATGTAGTCTTGTTTATGACTTGAGGAGAAGTATAAAATATCACTTGTTGATGAAAAATTTATATTTTATCATACACTAGACAGCGACAAAGGGAGAAATGATGATAAAACAGGGAAAAACGTACCGGGCAGAGAAAAACATCCCAGAAAATTTGCACTGCGACATAATTTATGTAATTTTGAAATAAAATTGCAAAATTACATAGATGAATATGAAGACAAAATATATCCGCAGGGAATTAATTTAAGAAATTGTTTAATATATAAATTTTCTATTTTATGTTGATAGCTCTTGCTCCCATTGCCATATTCCTGATTGGTTGGACTATGGTGGATATTTTGAGGCAAAATATCCTTATGAAATATAAAGTAGCATTTATCGTTGGATTGTTGGTGTTGTTATTGGTTGGGGTGGTGATTTATTATTGTATTGTAAGGCGCTTGATTAGGGAGGGGCGTTTTGTATCATAACTGTGGATTTGTTACGTAACAATTTTGTAACAATTGTGTAACATGGGTGTAATATTGCTGATTTACTTTTGCGTCGTTAAGTAAATTAGTAAGAATGGAAACAGTTTATTTGGGAATCATCATTTTTCTCTTTTTGTTGGCGATTTTTGATTTAGTCGTGGGTGTCAGTAACGATGCCGTAAATTTTTTGAATTCAGCTATTGGAGCTAAAGCGGCTTCGTTCCGGACCATTATTGTCATTGCTGCAATCGGTATTTTTTGCGGTGCTACGATGAGTAACGGCATGATGGACATTGCGCGGCATGGTATTTTTCGGCCGGAAGCCTTTTATTTTAATGAGTTGATGTGTATTTTTCTGGCGGTGATGGTCACGGATGTAGTCCTGCTGGATGTGTTTAATACATTGGGTATGCCTACGTCGACAACGGTGTCGATGGTGTTTGAGCTGTTGGGGGGTACTTTTGCGTTGGCATTGATAAAGATTGCTATGGGGCCGGAAGGGCTCACTTTTGCCGAGTTGTTGAACACGGAGAAGGCATTGACTGTGATTTTGGCTATATTTCTCTCTGTTGCAGTAGCCTTTACGTTTGGCGCATTGGTACAGTATTTGTCGCGTATCATTTTCACCTTTAGCTATAAGTCGAAACTGAAGTGGATTATCGGAGTGTTTGGTGGTGTGGCTGCAACGGCTATCATTTATTTCATGCTTATTAAAGGAGTGAAGGATGCTTCGTTTATGACCAAGGAATATAAAATGTGGGTTCATGACAATACCGGTATGATTGTCGGTGGATGCTTTGTGTTCTTTACGGTGTTGATGCAGGTGTTGCATTGGATGAAGGTGAATGTTTTCAAAGTGATTGTGCTATTGGGAACCTTTGCTTTGGCTATGGCATTTGCCGGTAACGATCTAGTGAACTTTGTCGGAGTGCCTCTTGCCGGCTGGGCGAGCTATACGGATTTTATGGCCAACGGTAACGGCGATGCTACCGGTTTCCTGATGGGTTCGTTGAACGGTCCTGCAAAGACTCCTTTTGTTTTCTTGCTGTTGTCCGGAGTGGTTATGGTGGTGGCATTGATGACTTCGAAAAAAGCGCACAATGTAATCAAGACCTCTGTTGATTTGTCCCGTCAGGATGAAGGTGATGAAATGTTCGGATCGTCGGCTATTGCCCGCAGTCTGGTGCGATTCTTTACTAATATGAACAATACCCTGTCCCGCATCATGCCCGAAAGTGTGAAGTCTTGGTTGAATTCCCGCTTTAATAAGGATGAGGCGATTATAGAGAACGGTGCTGCTTTCGACTTGGTGAGAGCTTCTGTTAACTTGGTGTTGGCAGGATTGTTGATAGCTTTGGGTACTTCTTTGAAGTTGCCGCTTTCAACCACTTATGTAGCCTTTATGGTGGCAATGGGTACTTCTTTGGCCGATCGTGCTTGGGGACGTGAGAGCGCTGTATTCCGAGTGACAGGTGTGATGTCTGTGATTGGCGGTTGGTTTATCACTGCCGGTGCAGCTTTTATCATCTGTTTCCTGGTGACTCTGGTGATGTACTATGGAGGAGTGGTTGCTATGTTGGTTATGATAGGTGTTGCCGTGCTGTTATTGGTGAAAAGCAATATCCGTTATCGTAAAAAGATGCAGAGCGAAAAGGCGGATGATGTATTCCGTCGTCTGATTACCTCTAAGGATAAGGCAGAAGTGTGGTTGCTGTTGCGTCGCCATGTGCAGGATAATCTGGTAAAAGTGTTGGATTTCGCTGGAAATACTTATATGAAGATGACTGAAGGTTTTGTCCGCGAAGATTTGAGAAGTTTGCGCAAGGCTGTGTCTATGACCAATGACGAGAAGGATGTGTTAAAGAAGGTGCGCCGCAAAGAGATGTTGGGGATGCATCGTATTGATAGAAATGTTGCCATTGAGAAAAACACTTGGTTTCACTTGGGCAGCAATAGTAGTGAGCAGATGATGTATTGCTTGAAACGTATGTGTGAGCCTTGCAAGGAGCATGTTGACAATAATTTCAATCCGATGACGAAAGAGGCGATAGAAGAGTTTTTGCCTATTCGCAATGAATTGGTTGCCTTGTTACATCGTACCCGCGATATCATTGCTTCGGGCAGTTATGATGCGGCTGATGCCATGTTGGTGGAAGCTGAGGATTTCAAAAACCGTCTTTCGGGACTGAATAAGTTGCAGATGGAGCGTTTGCAGGAGGAGGAATCCAGCGTAAAGCTTTCATTGGTATATCTCAATTTATTGCAGGAGTCCCAGGAGTTGGTCAGCATCATGCGCCATATGTTGCGTGCAAGTCGCAAGTTCCAGGGATAAGATTCCTGATAGCTTATTGTTTTTTTGGGTTAATTATTATGTCCGGAGATTCGATGTATGGTCGGGTCTCCGGTATTTTCTGTATTTTTGCGGTAGAAAACTAAACTTTCAATCACATTATGAGTGACGCAATTAAACATGAGTGCGGGATAGCTATGGTTAGATTATTGAAACCGCTATCCTTTTATAAGGAGAAGTATGGGGATGCCTTGTGGGGATTGAATAAGTTGTATCTGTTGATGGAAAAACAGCATAATCGTGGACAGGAAGGTGCCGGGATTGCTGCTGTGAAGTTGGATGTAAAGCCTGGAGAAGAATATATTTTCCGGGAGAGGGCAGAAGGTACCGGTGCAATTCAGGAGATTTTTGCAGCCGTTAACAAGGCAATGGTGGATTTTCGAAGGATGGAACCGGAGGCTGCTACGGAGAATCTTCCATTTGCCGGTAACATGTATATGGGACATTTGCGGTATAGTACGACTGGACGTTCCGGAGTGTCGTATCTGCATCCGTTTTTACGACGTAATAATTGGAGAAGTAGGAATCTTTCGCTGGCAGGGAATTTTAATCTGACAAATGTGGATGAAATATTGGATTTTATTGTGTCTCAAGGACAACATCCCAGGCATAATGCTGATACATTTATAATTCTTGAACAGTTAGGTTATCTGCTGGATGAGGAGGTGGAGCGTAGATTTAAGAAGTTTAAGGAGGAGGGATTGAAGGGGCAGGAAATGAATGAGGCGATTGAAAGGTGTATTGATATTGAGGGAATTTTACGGGAAGCCTCTGCACATTGGGATGGTGGATATGTGATTACCGGTTTGGTGGGAAGCGGTGATTTGTTTGCTTTCCGTGATCCGCAGGGAATTCGTCCTGCTTTTTGGTATGCTGATGATGAAGTCGTGGTTGTGGCATCAGAGCGTCCCGTAATTCAGACTGTGTTTGATCTGGAGGTCGAGGATGTTAAAGAGTTGTTGCCGGGACAGGGTATTGTGGTGCGGCGTGATGGGATAATGAGGCTGAATGAGATTCATCCGGCTAGGAATGTAGCTCCTTGTTCGTTTGAGAGGATTTATTTTTCGAGAGGTAGTGACAGGGATATATACCGCGAACGGAAGATGTTGGGACGGTTATTGACGGAGGATATTTTAAGGTGTGTGGATTATGATCTGGAGCATGCCATTTTTTCGTTTATTCCGAATACGGCGGAGGTGGCTTATTAT
Organism: uncultured Odoribacter sp.; assembly: GCA_945900015.1. Classification (GTDB taxonomy): domain Bacteria; phylum Bacteroidota; class Bacteroidia; order Bacteroidales; family Marinifilaceae; genus Odoribacter. The sequence goes on from CAMDJC010000020.1 coordinate 7,757, forward strand.
GGCATGATGCAGGGCTTGGAAGAATGGCTTGACCGAAAGAAGGAGAAGGAGATTTGTTGCCGTAAGGAGGAATTGAGTTGTGAGGAGATTAAGAAAATCTTGGCACAGAAAGTGAGAACGGAGAAGTTGGCTATCAAGGATATCAAGTTGCGTACTTTTATTGCAGAGGGAAATAGCCGTAATGATTTGGCTGCGCATGTGTATGATACGAGTTATGGTACGGTGACTCCCGGCGTGGATTCGGTAGTGGTGATTGATGACAGTATTGTGAGAGGTACGACATTGAGGCAGAGTATTGTGAAGATTTTGTGCCGGCAGCGGCCGAAACGGATTGTTGTGGTGTCTTCTTCTCCTCAAGTGAGGTTTCCGGATTGTTATGGTATTGATATGTCGAAGATGGGGGAGTTTATTGCTTTTAATGCAGCCGTGGAGTTGCTGAAAGAGCGGAATATGACAGATAGATTGGAAAAGGTATATATAAAGAGCAAGGAGCAATGCGGATGGTCGAAGGAGTGGGTGGTGAATTATGTGAAGGAGGTATATGCCCCTTTTACAGATGAAGAAATTTCTGTAAAGATAGCGGAGATGATTACTCCGGAGGAGTGCCCATCTGAGATAAAGGTGGTATATCAGTCTATTGATAATTTGCACCGGGCATGCCCGAATCATGGCGGAGATTGGTATTTCTCGGGAAATTATCCGACTCCTGGTGGAAATCGTCTCGTGAATCAGGCTTTTGTTGATTGGTATGAGAGACAAGGAAAATATTGAATAAAAGATAAGCCCCATAATCTGCTGATTATGGGGCTTATTCTTTTATGTTATCTCTGTTTATTTTGTTGTTTGTAAAGGCACAATTTCATGCAGTGTAATATTGCCTTGGATTTCTATTTTTGCGGCATCTTTGACAATTTGGATGGTTTGTACAGATGCGTTAATAGGTTCTTCGGCAAGAACTTTCCCTTTGGAAGACAATTGCTTCAAGGTAGCAGTTGTGTTTTGGGGACTGCTGATAATCAGACATTGAGTGCTGCCTGCAGGCAGGGTGAAAGATAAAACATCACCGTTTGTGAATGTTGTATGCGGATTGTTATCAAATGCAGCCTGTGCCTTGAGGGTATCTGCTGCAACGATGGTCAGATGCTGCGGGCATCGGGCATTGCGGCTGGTGTCCGGTTGTACACCGGTCATTCCTTTGTAGAAGTTGCAGAGTAAATCATACATCGTATTTTCATAGAACGGCTGTAGTTTCATGGTGCCTGATTTGTGGGCTTTGTAAGCCTGAATTTCTTCCGGACTCATTTGGAAGTCGAGGTATGAATTCCAGAACTCTGCCGGAGTGTTGTTCTTGGAGATTTCAATCAGTTGGAGGGCATTTTGACCTCTTACGCCTAATTTGCCGAATTCAACGAGCCATGGACGCAATTCTGCCAATAAGGCTTTGTTGGTGCATTTTGCTTCCATTTCGGCAGGAACTTTTTCAATTTTCTTGAATTCATTCAATAAAGCATCATAGTCGGCTTGGGTATAATCATTGATACGGAAAGTTTTGGTTTCCCACGATTCGATGCGGCGGTAGCCTTTTTCGGTGTCGCAAGAGTGGATGGCAAAGGTTCTGTAAGCATCTTTTGCTTCGGGAGCCAATTCTGCAAGCCCGCGCTCCCAGCTGTCAAGCGGATTGTAGGCTGAGATGTTCCAGCCGTAGTCTGCTACACTGTAGAGGGCGAGTTTGGAAGCTTCTCCGTGTTCCATGGGATTACTGATGAGTCCGCATACCTCTTTACTGGTGAGGGTATTGTCTAATCCGTAGGTCGGTCCTTGCATCACGATGTGACGGGCATAGTCCGTTACGGGGAAATTCCACCAATAGAGTGCCGGACGTTTGATGCGGGAGTTTACCCAATTCATAGTGGAGCGGGTCAAGTCGCTGCATACATAGTCGCCTGTCCAGAATACATTGATGGTTGAATCCAGAGTGTTACCATAGGTTACAAGACTGCCTTTCGGCGTGGGGTTTGCCCACAATTTGGTGTAATCTGTCGGACAGACAATCAGAGGGGAAATATCGCTTTTGGCAGCTGCCAGCTCTTTGTTCAAGCGGTTGAGCCATTCGGTCTGTTTGTAAGGATTGGTTCCTTCTCCTGAGATGTCATCGAAAAAGATAGCAAAGGCACGTACGCCCAAGTCGTACATGTGGTTGAATTTGTTCATCAGGTTTTGGTAGTCTTCTTCATTCCATTTGATATCTTTTCCCGGATGGATAGCCCATACGAAGTCCACTCGGTTGCGGTTGCAGGCTTCTACCAGCTCTTTGATATTGGCTGCTTCTTTTTCCGGATAGGGCAGACGCCAGTTGGGACAACTGTGGTAGGGGTCGTCTTTGGGACCGTACAGATAGTAGTTCATTTTGAATTGTCCGTATAGGTCTATCAATGAAAGGCGAACTTGGTGTGACCAAGGGGTGCCATAGAATCCCTCTACTACACCTCTATAAGGAAGGTCCGGATAGTCGTTGATGGCGAGGCATGGGAGGTTGCCGTTGGCAGAAATCGGACTTTTGATGATTTCCCGTAGAGTCTGGATGGCATAGAATGCTCCTTTTTCATCGTATCCGATAATGTTTATGCCTTTTTCGTCAATGGTTAGCGAGTAGGCTCCGGTGATATTTTTCACACCTTGTTTTGCGGCAAGTTTTTCACCGAAATCAATGCTCATTTTTACACCTTTTTTATTCAGGGCGAGGAAAGAAAGATCGTTGCTGAATTTGCCTTTCTTGTCTTTGAGTGCGATGCCATTGGAGATGTTTAAGGTTTGTCCCTCTTGTTTCTGAAGAGAATGGGGGGTCGGATTGATAATCAAACCTTGGTGATCTAACACTTTACCGGGAATTTTGAGTACATCTTGTGACTCTGAACGTTGTGTGTTCAAATCAACATTGTTGTCTTGTGCATACAGATGGTTGCACGTGAGCGCCATGGCAATAAATGCCGTAAGTAGTTTTTTATGGTTCATCATGTTAAAATTGATTATATTACTTTTGGTGTTCGCTGACAAAATTAGTAATTTTAATTGGAATATTCTATTTTTGCTACCTTAACAGAAAAAATAGAATCGAGTGAGGTATTTGTTATTTGTGCTGCTTGTGTGTGTAGCATGTTCATGCAGTGAGAAGAAAAAAGGTGAATTCCGTTATTTTAGAAATTTTCAAAGGACATTTAATGACATGAATGCCAGGCATCTTAAGGCAGCCAAAGAGTGGGGGATTGCGCCTATTAAGAGGGAGGAGGATTTTGAGGACCGTTTGCGGATGATGGAGAAAATAGAATCTTGCCGATATTATGAGGTGGACGAGTTGACACATTCTTTGCCTTATCTGGTGCCGAGAGCCGAAAAGTTATTGGAAACCATCGGACGGAATTTCCGCGATTCGTTGGATAGTAAGGATTTACCTTCACGAAAGATTATTGTCACCAGCGTTTTGCGGACTGCAGCCACAGTTAAGAAGTTGCGTAAGAGTAATATTAATGCCAGTGCCAATTCTGCTCATGTCTATGGAACGACTTTTGATATTGCATACGCTCGTTACAAAGGGGCGAAGAAAGAGGAAACGGATAAATTGAAATCTGTATTGGCGGAAGTGTTACAGGATTTGCGTAAAAGGGAGCAATGTTATGTGCGGTATGAGTATAAACAGGGATGTTTCCATGTTACTGTGCGGTGATGTGAAAAAAATGTACTACTTTTGCACATTGTTTTTTAATGGAGTGAAATAATTTAATTCTTATGGGATTACAATGTGGCATAGTAGGTCTTCCGAATGTTGGGAAATCTACACTATTTAATTGTTTAAGTAATGCAAAGGCACAGTCTGCAAATTTTCCTTTTTGTACGATTGAGCCGAATGTGGGTGTTATCACTGTACCGGATGAACGGTTAAATAAACTGGTGGAATTGGTACAACCGCAGAATGTGGTGCCTGCCGTAGTTGAAATTGTGGATATTGCCGGATTGGTGAAAGGGGCCAGCAAAGGTGAAGGATTGGGTAATAAGTTCCTTTCCAATATCCGCGAGACGGATGCGATTATCCATGTATTGCGTTGTTTCGATGATGATAATATCGTACACGTGGATGGTAGTGTAGATCCGGTGCGAGATAAGGAAATTATCGATACCGAATTGCAGTTGAAGGATCTTGAAACGGTGGAAAACCGTCTGCAGAAAGAAGAAAAGAGAGCGATGACCGGAGGCGATGCCAATGCAAAACGTCTGGTGGAGGTGTTGCATTTGTATAGGGATGCCTTGATGAAAGGACTTTCTGCCCGTACAGTGGTGTTGGATGATTTGCAGCAAGAGGCTGCCAAAGATTTGCAGTTGCTTACCAGCAAGCCGATTCTGTATGTTTGTAATGTGGACGAAGGTTCTGTGGTTAATGGTAATAAGTATGTGGATGCTGTGCGTGAAGCAGTTAAGGATGAGCAGGCTGAAGTTTTAATAATAGGTGCCGGTATCGAAGCGGATATTGCTGAGTTGGAAACTTATGAGGAAAAACAGATGTTCCTTGAAGATTTAGGCTTGAAGGAGGCGGGTGTTAATAAATTGATTCGTACAGCCTACCATTTGTTGAACCTGCAGACTTATTTCACTGCCGGAGTGAAAGAGGTACGTGCATGGACTTTCCGTAAAGGCATGAAAGCTCCGCAAACTGCCGGTATTATACACTCGGACTTTGAAAAAGGTTTTATCCGTGCAGAGGTAATCAAATATGAAGATTTTATTCATTATGGCTCTGAGGCTAAATGTAAGGAAGCCGGTAAAATGTCCGTGGAGGGAAAAGATTATGTGGTGCAGGATGGGGATATGATGAACTTCCGTTTTAATGTATAAATGAAAAATGGCTACTTTTCAGTAGCCATTTTCTTTATCTCATATCGATTACTTCGACATCCGGGTGTTTGCTGGAATTAAATTTGAAGAATGCGTCCGAAGGAACCGGCTGCATGGATTTCAGACTAGTAATGGAAATCGTGATGGCATTACCTTCTTTTTCATAGGAAGTCACCTTCTGGATGGATGAATCCTTGGTATTTGCCCAAATGCCTATCTTTTCAATGTTTTTCTTTTCTTTGGGATACAGCTCTATGTAAGCGATTCCGTTGTTGTTGCTCACCAGCTTTTGGTCGAAATTCTGGTTGTGAATGTCGAACAATGTAGTCGGATTCAGGAAACCTTCTTCTTCTTCGCTAGGATTTTTGACATTTACTTCACCAACTTCCGGCATGTAATTGTAAATTACTTTGCCGTCATAATAGTTTTCTGTCTCCATCAGATTCACTTTGTACATATTGCCTTTCATCCAGGCTTGGCCGTTGTGCGACTCGTGGATGTCTTCCGCTTTGTTTTCCATGGTCATGGTAAAAATCACTTCTACTGCAGGATAGGCCTTTACTTTGGCAGCTATCTTGTCAAGAATTTCTTTCGCTTTCGGGTCGTTTTGTGCCATTGTTGTGCCGAAAACAACCATTAATAGTAATGTTGTAATATATCGCATAATAAATAGTTTGGAGCAAAGGTAAGAATTGTACGTTATATAATGAAATTTTTATAGTTTTGTAATCATAAAAATAAGTCAATATGTTGTTATTTATTACACTCGGTTTTTTTGATATTTTGGATATTCTGATTGTGGCGTTTATCCTGTTTCAGGTCTATAGGCTTGTGAAAGGAACGGCTGCTATCAATATTTTGGCTGGTATTCTGACTTTCTATTTAGCGTGGCTGGTGCTTAGTGCTCTCAATATGAAATTGATATCTACGATTTTAGGTCAGTTTATCAGTGTGGGTGTAATTGCGCTTTTGATTGTGTTTCAGCAGGAGGTTCGTCGTTTTCTGTTGCTGGTGGGTAGTCGTTATAATTTGCAGAATATTTTTAATATTAATAAAATGTTTGCGAAGCCAACGATTGATGATGATGTCTCGGATGCAATCGTGCAGGCTTGTGTAGATTTTTCTGCTACAAAAACCGGAGCATTGATTGTTTTTCAATTGAATACCGAGTTGTATAATTATACGCAGACTGGAGTGGCGTTGAAATCAAAAATTACCAGTGAACTGTTGGAAAATATTTTTTGGAAAAATACTCCTTTGCATGACGGGGCAGTGATTATCAAGGATAATAAATTGATGGCTGCGCGTTGTATCCTTCCGGTTTCTGACCGTCGTGATATTCCGGGTAGTATGGGATTGCGTCATAGAGCTGCTTTGGGAATCAGTTCTGTGAGCGATGCTTATGTTGTGGTGGTGAGTGAGGAAACGGGCAATATCACTTTCTTTAAGGATGGTAGTTACAAAGTGAGGGTATCGCCTGAAGAGTTGAAAAAGTTGTTGAGTAACGATTTTTCTAGTTTTGTAACCAATAAGTAAAGAAGAGGCTTACTAGCCTCTTCTTTTATAATATTAGCGTAAGTTTTTCAAGCAAGCGTTGACATTGTCTTCGATGCGTTTTTGTACATTGTCGCATTCGGCTTTTTCAAATTTCTCGCCGGTGATATTTTCGTAAAGTTCTACATAACGGTCTGTAATACTGTTTACAACAGCCGGTGTCATCTCGGGCACTTGTTGTCCTTCCAATCCTTGGAAACCATTGTCCATCAGCCATTCGCGTACAAACTCTTTGGAAAGTTGTTTTTGTTTTTCTCCCTTGGCAAATCGTTCTTCGTAGCCGTCTGCATAGAAATAGCGTGAAGAGTCGGGTGTGTGGATTTCGTCAATCAGATAGATTTTTCCGTCTTTTTTACCGAATTCATATTTTGTATCTACTAAAATCAACCCTTTCTGTGCTGCAATTTCAGTACCACGCTGGAAGAGAGCGTAAGTGTATTTTTCTAATAGTTCGTAGTCTTCTTTGCTTACCAAGCCCTGAGCGATGATTTCTTCTTTGGAGATGTTTTCATCGTGTCCTTCGTCAGCTTTGGTGGTCGGCGTGATGAGAGGGGATGCAAATTTCTGATTTTCTTTCATGCCTTCGGGCAAGGGTAAACCGCATAATGTGCGGGCTCCGCTTTTATAAGCACGCCAAGAGCTACCGGTCAGATAGCCGCGGATAACCATTTCAACTTTGAACGGTTCGCATTTGTGGCCGATGGTCACCATAGGGTCCGGTGTTGCTATTTTCCAATTGGGCACAATATCGGAAGTTGCATCCAGGAATTTAGAAGCGATTTGGTTCAATACTTGTCCTTTGTAAGGCACACCTTCCGGCAGTACAACGTCAAATGCCGAAATACGATCGGACACTACCATAACAAGGTATTCGTCGTTGATATCGTATACATCGCGTACTTTTCCTTTGTAGACACTTTTCTGTCCCGGAAAATTGAAATCTGTTTTTACAATTGCATCCATAATTATCTTTTTTAATCAGTTGTATCTTTTTCTTCGTTATAAGCTTTGACAATCTCTTTTACCAGCCTGTGGCGTACAATGTCTTCCGAACTGAATTCTACAAAGGCGATGCCTTTGATGTCTTTTAGAATATTGAACGCATGTGCCAGTCCTGAATCAGAACGTCGCGGCAGGTCTATTTGGCTCATGTCGCCTGTAATGACGAATTTGGCACTCACGCCCATGCGGGTCAAGAACATCTTCAGCTGGTTGCGGGTTGTATTTTGTGCCTCATCGAGGATGACAAACGAATCATTCAGCGTGCGTCCGCGCATATAGGCTAACGGAGCTATTTGTATCACTTCACTTTCAAGATATTCCTCCAGTTTTTTAGGGGGAATCATGTCCGAAAGGGCATCGTAAAGCGGTTGCAGATACGGGTCTACCTTTTCTTTCATGTCTCCGGGTAGGAAACCGAGACTTTCTCCTGCTTCTACGGCAGGGCGGCTTAGGACGATGCGTTTTACTTCCCTGTTGCGTAAAGCTCTTACGGCAAGCGCAATGGCTGTATAGGTTTTTCCTGAACCGGCAGGACCGGTTGCAAACAACAAATCGTTGGTGCGGGCAAATTCCACCAGTTTGCGCTGGTTGACTGTACGTGCCCGGATGGCCTTGCCGGCATTGCCGTATAGAATGACAGAATCGGCATCCTCGGGGTCTGCCACTAGGTTGTCTTCCAGAATAATTCGCTTTAAGTTAGCTACTGTCAGCATATTGTAGCGGTGGTAGTGCTCCAATAAGGCAGTTATTTTATTGGTTAGTATTTCGATGTCGCCAATTTCGCCCTGAATAATCAGTTCATCTCCCCGGGCTGTAATTTTAAGTTTGGGAAAATATTCTTTCAGTAAGTTGAATTTGGAGTTGTTAACTCCATAAAAATCAATCGGATCTATGTTTCCTATACTTATTCTTTTCTCAATCATGAAATTCAAATAAATAACCTTATTTTTGCAGTGCCAAATTACTAAAAACGGCAATATCTTGAAAGACAATTATGGAAAATCTGGAAAAGAAAAAAGAAGCCTTTGCAAGTTTGCTTGAAATTATCGCCACTTTGCGTGTGGGATGTCCATGGGATAAAAAGCAGACAATGGATTCGTTACGCTCTTTGTCTATAGAGGAGGTGTACGAATTGGGGGATGCTATACTGGCCGGCGATATGGCCGAAGTGAAAAAAGAGTTAGGCGATTTGCTGATGCACATCGTTTTTTATGCGCAGATTGCCGAAGAAAAGCAGTTGTTTGATATCTCGGATGTATTGGATGAGATTTGCGAAAAACTGAAATACCGTCATCCGCATATTTACGGTAATGTACAAGTGGCAGACGAAAAAGAGGTATTGCAGAATTGGGAACAGTTGAAATTGAAGGAGAAAGGGCGCAAGCATCGGGTGCTCGAAGGGGTGCCAGTATCGCTTCCGGCTTTGGTGAAAGCTTACCGTATCCAGGATAAGGCCCGAGGTGCCGGGTTTGACTGGAAGCAGAAGGAGGATGTGTGGGATAAGGTGAGTGAGGAGCTTCAAGAGTTTCAGGTGGAGTTGCAGCAGGCCGACCAGGAGAAAATGGAGGAGGAATTCGGAGACTTCCTTTTTTCTATTATTAATGCTGCCCGTCTTTATGGCATTAATCCGGAAAATGCATTGGAGAAGACCAACCGCAAGTTTATTCGTCGCTTCAACCATGTGGAGCAATGTGCCAAGAAACAGGGCAAGGAGTTGAAGGAAATGACGCTAGAGGAGATGGAGTCGTATTGGCAGGAAGCTAAACTTGAGGAATAAAACGACGAGAAAAGTAAGGAATAAACACATCAAATAAATACAGGATGGTAGAAATAGGAAGATTCAATACGTTGACTGTTGTCAAGATTGTGGATTTCGGTATATACTTGGATGGTGGAGAAAGAGGAGAGATTCTGATGCCCAAGGAATATGTCCCCGATAATTGTTTTCCGGATGATGAAATCAAGGCTTTTGTCTATTTTGATTCTGAAGATCGTATCATTGCTACCACAGAAGTACCCTATGTTCAGGTGGGTGAGTTTGCTTTTATGAAAGTGGTAGCCACCAGCTCTGTCGGCGCTTTTTTGGATTGGGGGCTGCGTAAGGATTTGTTGGTGCCTTTCCGTGAGCAGCGTGATCCGATGGCCGAAGGAAAGTCATATTTGGTATATGCTTATGTTGATAAGGCTTCCGATCGTATTGTTGCATCCACTAAGATTGACAAATATCTTGACCAGGTATTTCCTGATTATACTCCTAATCAGGAGGTGGATATATTGGTGGCTCGTAAGACTGATTTGGGTTATGCTGTGATTGTTAACAATGCCCATTGGGGATTGATTTACGATAATGAGATATTCCAGCGGCTAAAAATCGGGCAGCGGCTGAAAGGTTATATCAAGCGGGTGCGTGATGATGAGAAGATAGATGTTTCGCTGCAACCGTCCGGCTTTGCCAAGATTGAAGGTCTTGCCGGCGAAGTGCTCGAAAAACTGAAGGATTACGGAGGTGTCTTGGATATTTCGGATAAGAGCGATCCTGAAGAGATATATAATCTTTTCGGTTGCAGCAAGAAGAATTATAAAAAGGCTCTCGGTACTCTTTTAAAACAGGGACTGATTGTGATAGGTGAGAAAGAGATAAAATTGAAATAAGTAATAAAGGCAACCTCTAATGGTTGCCTTTATTACTTATTCCTTGTGCTCTTCAATGATTTCATAGTCGAAAACTTCGATTTCCGGAATTTCTATTTTCCTGAAAGAGAGAGTACGTTGTTCTGCTTCGTTTTCCTTTGCAGGTTCGGGCGATGTTGTTGCAGTTTTTTCATATAACATACCGTCTTCACAGCAGAACACTCTGCCGGGGAATTTCTCAATCAGGTCATATTGGTGAGTGGCAATGATGATGGTTTTCCCGGTATCGCAAATTTCCCGTAGCAATTCTACCAATTTGTAGGAGGTTTCCGGATCGATGTTTCCCGTCGGCTCATCGGCCAAAATCAGTGGTGGGGCATTTAGCAGGGCACGTGCCAGTACAATGCGTTGCTGTTCGCCACCGGATAGTTGGTGTGGCATTTTGTCGGCTTTCTCTTGCATCTCTACTTTAGCCAATACCGTCTCTATTCGTTCGTGGATGGCCTTTTTGTTTTTCCAGCCGGTTGCACGGAGCACGAATTCGAGATTGGCATATACATTGCGGTCAATCAACAGCTTGAAATCCTGAAAGACGATACCGCATTTACGGCGCAGGAGTGGTATTTGCGACTTTTTTATTTTTTTCAGTTGAAAGCCTGCTACTTCTGCCGTGCCGAACTCCAAGGGAAGTTCGGCATATAAAGTCTTTAAGAACGAACTTTTACCGCTTCCCACTTTTCCTATGAGGTAGATAAATTCGCCCTGCTGAATTTCGATGTTTACATTTTTAAGTATGGTGTTTTTTTGTTGGCGGATAACACCATCCGCCATTTTTATAATGGTTTCTGCCATATGTTGTGGTTTAGGCGTCCAATTCTTTCAGTCCGTGGATAATTTCTTCCGGGTCTTGCGACTTGAAAACAAAACTGCCGGCTACCAATGCATCAGCACCGGCTTCTACTAGACGGCGTCCTGTTTCGTAGTTGACACCTCCGTCGATTTCTATCAGGGTTTGGCTGCCTGTTTCATTGATCAGTTTGCGTAGTTTGGCTGTTTTTTCTACAGCTTGTTCTATAAATGACTGTCCGCCGAATCCCGGATTTACACTCATCAGCAATACAACGTCGATGTCACGGATAATCTCTTCTAGTTGGTTTACCGGTGTATGTGGGTTCAGGGCAACGCCGGCTTTCATTCCTGCAGCCTTGATTTGTTGGAGGATGCGGTGAAGGTGTGTCGATGCTTCGATATGTACGGTCAGAATATCTGCTCCGGCTTTACGGAAGTCTTCGATATATCTTTCAGGCTGCACAATCATCAAGTGTACATCCAACAGTTTACGGGATGCCTTTTTGATTTGTGCCACTACCGGCAGACCATAAGAGATATTGGGCACAAAAACACCATCCATGATGTCCAGGTGTACCCATTCCGCTTCACTGCGGTTTACCATTTCAACATCTTTGCCCAGATTCAGAAAATCGGCAGATAATAATGATGGGGAAACTATCACGCTCATATTATGTATTTCAATGATTATAATTCAATGTTTTCACTATCGGTATACCAGCCGGCATACATATTATAGGAGTTGACAATGCGTTCTACTTCGCCTTTCAACAAATCCTCGCCCATCTGTTTGATTTTTTTTGCCGGGATACCGGCATAAACCCATCCTGATTCAACCACAGTGCCTTTGGTCACGACGCTTCCGGCAGCAATGATAGTGTTGCTTTCGATGACGGCATTGTCAAGCACTACAGCTCCCATACCGATTAATACATTGTCGTGGATGGTACATCCATGCACCACAGCATTGTGGGCAATGGATACATTATTGCCGATGTGGGTAGGGTATTTCTGGTAGGTAGCATGAATGGTGGCATTATCCTGAATATTCACTTTGTTGCCGATGCGTATTTCGTGTACATCTCCGCGCAATACGGCACCAAACCAGATGCTGCAGTCGTCACCCATTTCTACGTCCCCGATAATGGCCGCATTATCAGCCAGAAAACAGTTCTTACCGAACTTCGGGGTATGTCCGTTTAGTTTTTTTACAATAGCCATGATTTAAATTTCTTATTCCGGCTTCGAAATTACAAAATCCTGCTCAAACCGCCATGCACAATCTGCGAAAATCCTCTTAGGATTAATTTCGGATTCTTTTGAAACCGTTTGTCCGAGGGGTGCGTAAAAAGAGCATACAACATTTCAAACCACTGAAGGTTGATGTAGATAGAGGAATGAGTTGACGATGGTTGTTTTGTGAATAGCTTTGCTGGATGAGTGTTTTAAGTGAGTGTGAGCAGAGTCGATAGTGAGGGAGTAGGTGGTTTGATTTTAGTGTAGAGGGATTGTCCGTTAAGGGCAGTTCCTCTTTTTGAATTTGTATTAATCTGATTTTCAGTGATGAGAAAAAATAATGTAATTTTTTTGTCATTTTTTTCTTCAAATTATTTGGAAGTATGCTCCAAATTGCCTTATCTTTGCAACGTCAAAAACAGAGAACGTTATTTGAAATGCTTGCGAAAATAGCTCAGTTGGTAGAGCACGACCTTGCCAAGGTCGGGGTCGCGGGTTCGAGTCCCGTTTTTCGCTCACATAAGCCGGATGATTCATCCGGCTTTTTTTGTATCCTTTCTTGATATTTCCAAATCAGGTATGTTGTTTGAATCGTTAAAATTTTTATCTTTGCCGACTCTAAGGGAATGAAATGAAAATGCAGAAACGAAATATAGGCGGCTGGATGCTCCTGTTCCTCTTCATGGGGTTCTGGTGCAATACGACTCTGTTTCCGCATACCCATACAATTGATGGACGCATTTTAGTCCATTCTCACATCTTTTTTGGTACTTCGGGTCATGAGCATCAGCATACGGCACAACAATTCCAATTGATAGCGCAATTGTCCCTGCTTGTGGCAACTGCAGGGACCTTCTTTTCATTCTTGCTGAAACTATTCGGTAAACCGTTTGTTTTCTGGGTACAGAAAACATCTGCCCGCCGCAATAGGTCTGTAAGGATATTCAGCTTGCGTGCACCTCCTGTGTATTGACTTTTCTTTATTTTGCTTTTGCTTACTGGACAGATTGTGTGTCTGCTCCAATCATGATTGTTATATTTAATAAAAAACGAATTTTCAATGAAAAAATATATCATGGGAGTATTGTGTATGCTCCTCACATTCTCTGTGTGTTTGGCAGAGGAAGAATCTGTAAATGATAAAAAGAAAAGTGATGCCAATATTATAGGACATGTAATTGATGCCAAGACGCGCGAGCATCTGGCTTTTGTGACAATTGCCGTAAAGGGTACAACCATGGGGGTGGCAACGGATGCCACAGGACACTATTTTCTGAAAAACCTGCCGAAAGGACGTCATACGTTGGTAGCATCGTTTGTGGGCTATAAATCGTCGTCTCAGACTGTTGATTTAGTCAATAACAAAACGGTGGAGGTTAATTTTGAACTGGAGGAAGAGGCCTTGTCGCTGGATGAAGTGGTAGTTTCAGCCAACCGGACAGAAACTAATAAGAAGACTGCTTCAACTATTGTGTCGGTGGCGTCACCCAAACTCTTTGAAACAACAGCTTCATCGAATCTGGCGGAGTCTATGAATTTCCAGTCGGGTGTTCGTGTAGAGAACAACTGTTCCAATTGCGGAACCACTCAGTTGCGTATAAATGGTCTTGATGGTCAGTATTCGCAGGTGTTGCTAGACAGCCGTCCTATATTCAGCTCTTTGGCAGCCATGTACGGCTTGGAGCAGTTGCCCGTTGCGATGATTGAACGGGTAGAGGTGATTCGCGGTGGTGGTTCTGCTCTTTTTGGTGCCAATGCCATTGGCGGTGTGGTGAATATCATCACCAAGGAGCCGTTGCGCAATTCTATAGCCTTGTCACATACTACCAATATCGTTGAAGGGGGGAAGACAGATTTCAATACCTCTTTGAACGGTTCGTTCGTGAGCGATGACTATCGGATGGGGCTTTATCTGTTTGGAATGGTGAAAGATCGCGAACATTACGACCACAATGGGGATAATTTTTCCGATATTCCTGAGTTGAATTCCGAAACAGTGGGATTCCGTACCTATTACAAGATGACCCCTTATACTCGCTTGACAGCTGAATACCACCACATGCATGAATTCCGTCGGGGCGGGGATGCTTTCGGGTTGCCGCCTCATATGGCAGATATTGCAGAGCAGTTAAATCACAAGATCAACGGTGGTGGATTGAAATTCGACTATTTCAGCCCGAGTAGCCGTCATCGTGCAGGTCTGTATGTTTCCGGTCAGGGAATTGACCGCGACAGTTATTTTGGTACAGAGAAAAACCTGGATGCCTATGGTGCTACTTCTGACAAGACCTTTGTCGGCGGTGGACAGTATACCTATTCATTCGACCATTTATGGTTTATGCCTTCGGAATTGACTGTCGGTTTAGAATATAATTACAATAAATTGAATGATAAATACCTGGCCATCAATCGTTATTTCAAGCAGACCACTCATAGCACCGGTTTCTTTTTCCAGAACGAATGGCGGAGCGATAAGTTGAATATCTTGATTGGTGCCCGTCTCGACAAGCACAATATGATGGATAAGGTGGTTTTTTCGCCTCGTGTAAATGTACGCTACAGCCCTGTGGAAAATATCGGTTTGCGTGCCAGCTACTCTAGTGGCTACCGTGCCCCGCAGGCTTATAACGAGGATTTGCACATCGATGCATTGGATAATAAAATGGCTATTATCCGACTTTCAGCCGGCTTAAAACCGGAATATTCCCATAGCGTGAGTGCTTCGTGCGACTATTACCACAGTTTCGGTAAATTGCAGACTAATATCCTGTTGGAAGGTTTCTATACTATTCTGGACGATGTGTTCACCCTCGAAAAGGTGGGAGAGGATGCAGAGGGATATGTCATCAAAGAGCGTCGAAATGCTTCGGGAGCCAAAGTTGCCGGTATCGGTCTGGAGGCAAAAGCCGGTATCCCGGGACGTTTTGAATTGCAGTTGGGCTACACCTATCAGCGCAGCCGTTACGATGAACCGGAACGTTGGTCGGATGATGTAGAGCCGCAAAAGAGAATGTTCCGTTCGCCGGATCATTACGGTTATCTGACAGGTAACGTCAACCTTTTGAAACAATTGAAATTGTCATTGTTTGGAAACTACACCGGACGGATGCTGGTGCAGCATAATGCAGGCACAATCGAGCAGGATTGTGATAAAATGGCTCCGGATTTTTGGGATATGGGTGTACGTTTGTCATATGATATACGGCTGACCAAACAGTTGCATCTTGAAATTAACGGTGGTGTGAAGAATGTATTCGACAGCTATCAGAAGGATATCGACTATGGAGTGAGCAAAGATGGTGCCTATGTTTACGGACCGGCACTTCCGCGTACCTATTTTGTCGGTGCTAAATTCTCTTTGTAGAAGCGATGCAGGGAGAGGTTTTTTGAATTTGTTATCGGGGATGCCGCCGCAAGGAAGCATCCCCGATTTGTTAGTTTGTTTGTGTAGGCGCAAGGGGAGGGGCAATTGTTCCGTTGGATACATGGGTTGCATCCCACATTCCGTGTAGTTGAATGTTGCCTATGCCCAAATTAGGTAGTTTGATACCGACAAATTTAACGGTATGTTTCAATACGACATCTAAAATAGGATCAATAACATTTCCCACCAGCGAACCAATAATTCCGCTAATCAATCCATCTCCTAAAAGACCTTTTACTATTTCTTCTAGATTGGTGATTTTGTTCAATTGTAAGGAGATGTGTACAGTATTTTGTGCTGAAGTAGTAGAGTCTTTTAATTTCAAATCCAGCAGTTCATAAGTGGTAGAGTATTGCAGGTTAGATTCCATTGAGTATTTCAGCGGAGTGTGAATATTCACTAGCAGACCATTGATTACTTGCTCATCCAACTTATCCAAGATGGGTCGTAGTAATTCTGGGTAGGAGCCATTATTATCAACGTTGATTTGAGATATTTGCTCGGTTCCATTCAGGCAGGTGAGCGTGATATATCGTGTGCTATCATTCGTGTTACCAGGCGTTTTTGCATGGATAGGTATATTTTTCCATTCGACATTTGCTTGATAAGCCGTGCATGCTTCGCGGTTGAAGTTTACACTTTCAGTCATTGAGTAGTAAGTTAAATTTGCATTATTGGCGGTAGTCCAAGGATTTAGCAGATATCCTAAACCTAATAGACCTTGACCTCCGTTATGTCCTTTTAGGCTTTCTTGGAGTCGTTTCGTTAGTTCTTGAAGTAACGTTTCGTTTAGCAAAGTGACAATATCTCCTAATAAACCGTTTACCAAATGGTCTACGACAGTTGTCAGTGAACCAAGTATGGGTTCTAATAATTTATTAGCTTTTAGAGCTTCCAATAAACTGATATGCAGCACTCCTCTGATGATATCAGTAGTCAATTGATTCTCCCGAATCTGACTGACGATATTGTTTACCAAAGTACTTACAGCGGCATTGGTTTGTACAGCCTCTCGAGTATAGACATTATTGCAGACGATGCGTTGCAGCAATACATCAGGCTTAGGATTATTTTGATTGAAATCCACACTACAGAGATAGAACATGTTATAATCATTAAAAGCCAACGGACCTTTCTGCGGCATGTGGATGCGGGCTGCGTTAAAGCCGTCTTTATAGCCGGTAAGGATAGGTTCCAATCCATTGCCGGTTGTGCTTTTTTGCTCTGCAAAGAGCTTCGGGTCGATGTTTCCGATAAACACAGCTTTATAGTCTCCATTTGGAAGTGTAAAGGTCTCAGGAGTTTGTAAAGGCCATGTGTGAGTTTGTGGTGTTACATTTCCTTCCGTGCCTTTATAGGGGATTACCTCTCGTTCTGTGACAAAACTATAGCTCCCGTCATATTCTTTTTTATAGATAAGGCAGAGTAACGATTGTATCTGTTCCGAGCCTCCGGTGATGGCTGCACGTGTTTGCGGATGTTGTGTATCGGTAAAGAAGGAGGCAGTGAAATAGCCGTCCTCCGGTCGAGCGTTTTTTTCCAGTTCATCTTTCCACTCATCCTGTTGTTGGCAAGCCGAGAAGCTCATCACGGTTGCTATACTGATTATCCAGGTTTTTAAATATCTTTTCATACGATTATTCTTTTGAAATTGATTTATGAATTCCATCCCATTGGTTATCGTCCAGATTGATGTTGCCACTGAAGCTGACATCGAATTCCGAATTATCCTTGCTTCCCAAGGTCAACCAGGTAATCTGGTTTGGGTACACAGGGATGGTCTGATGTCCAGATTTTAGGGGATATTTTGTTTGTCCGGTAGCAGTGGTAACTATCAGATAATTGTTTGTTCCGTTTTTATCTGTCAAATCCTCCTGTGGCAGCAAGTTGATGCGGATGCGCACTTCTGAGGCATTAAGAGTATTAGCGTCTGTAATCGTGTTCTTTAAGGCAACGGTAGTGCCTTGGGCGATTACCTGACCGCCTGTGCCGTCATTCAGATAGAATTCGGTGTGTCCGTTCACATGCAGTTCCACTGATTTTAAATCCTTTTGATTGAGCAGGCGCACCTCCACGGCTCCGTTTTGTCGGGTCAGCACTGTGTTTAGGGGATTGCCTGCTGCTCGGGCTGTGAAATCAACGATGCTGCGGAATATATCTTTCCCGATTTCATCCGGCTGACCGTTGATATAGGGCACTATAGCTTTGTCGTAAGCCGGAGCCGTACCATTTGTAAAGTCGGGAAGTGCCGGCTTTGTTTGTGTGGAGGGAACAGCCAGAAATACCGCCTTATACTGTTTCTGAGTCACCAGACCATTAATTGTCAGCTTATCAGAGGTCACGTCTATTTCCTGCACCTTTGTATAGCCCACCGTATTGTCTGCCTGTCGGCGTTCATAGAGATAAAGCTTGGCAGTATAGGCTTTTGGATCCAGAGGATGTGCAGCCCGAGTTTCCATGTTCATGGCTACATGAAACGAAACAGAGGTCGTTTCCGGTACTGTGACTTCGTCTGCTTCCGACGAGCAGGCACTTGCCAGCCCTAGAAATGTCAGCCACAAGGTCATGTAATAGTAGATTTTCATCCGGTACATATTGTATTATTTTTCTGGTTAATCGTTTATAAAGGTTTTGTTGTTTCGTCCAATGCGCCGCCGTCATGCGAGCCCCACTCTTTGTCAATGCCGATGCCGTTGTTGGTTCCTTCAAGAGTTCCTCCGTAATATTCGTCCCACACGGGGTCTATGTAGATATAGATATCATTGCTTTGTCCGCTGAGGTCAATGGGCTTATCTTTGGAGCCCAGCCGGTAAAACTGGTTGGCACGTATCGGATACTGCATCCTTGCATTTTTCTCGTCTCCTCCGATGATACCCGTTCCGTTGCGTGTGCCGGGTTGTTGTTGTACAGTGGGAGTGTAGAGCACCCGACGCACGGCGAGGTCTTTGCCGTCGGCATCCTGTACTGCCAGTTCCAGCGTGCAGATATCCTTGTTTGCCGATGCCGCAATCGGCAGCAAATAAGCAGACAGGTTAAATGGCTCTCCTGCTGTCTTCGGGGTATAGGTGGCAATGATACGTTCATTCCCGTTATCGGTAGTGATGTAATCGATATATTCAGCATCCGGTACCAATTTGCTGTCTTTATAGCCGGCGGGTAATACGGGCAGAAATTTCACCGCTGTATTTTGTGCCTTGTAAAGGCGCAGCACAACTTTTGCGACCGCTGTATTTTCTATCTGATCGGGCAACCCTTTGAAATAGCCCATCACGCCTGCCACCCGTCGGTTTAGCACAATTGGTGTGCGGGATGCGGTGCCGTTCTTTAAATCCGCTTTGGTGAACGTCTGTGCGCCTGCAAAGAGTTCCGACTTATTCATCAGGCTCTCGGTGGCACCTGTTTGCAGAGAGAATTTTCCTTCGGAGAGTTTGGCTCCTGCGGTTGTTTCTGTTCTTACAATTGCTTGCTTATCCGGCGCACCGTAGGCAGCTACGGAATTTTCATTTTTAAATGTTGGATTATCTATCGTCCCGGTATAGGTATCATCAAATCCCATGGCAACAAAGCGGTAATTCTTGCCATCCTGATAGCCTTGGTAGATGGTGGTGTAGCCCTGCTCTCGGGTTTCCAGTCCTTGGTCTGTGCCTTGCAAGTGTGTCCATTTTACATCTTCCGATGCCACACAAGTGTAGTCCGTTCCATCATCTTCATAGATATAGAGCTGCACCCGGGTGACATGTTGCCTTCCTTTCAATGTCTGGTCGTCTGGGTCGAACACAGATGTTCGGGTTTGTAGCGAAGCCTCTCCTTGCACAGCGATTGCCAACGTATAAGGCGATTCCCCGACGGGGACTGTCGGTTCGCTTTTCGAGCAGCCGACTATGCCTATCAATAGCAATGCGCTCCAGATGAGGGGGAATTTGTTTTTCAGCTTCATCATTATGCGTGTTTATTGTTTCATTTGGTTGTTTTATTCAGATAGAGACGATTGCTTCCGTTGCCGACCTGATCCAGTCGGATTTCACCGTGAAGAGGATAACTCTTGCCGGTGAGGGAGTCTGTCAGTTGCCAGCCGTCCCATTCTGTTCCGTTAGCTTCAAACAGCAGGGTGACACTGCCGCTCTGTTTCATCAGCAGTCCCAGCGGGATGCGGGTAGCTCTTTTGATTTGCTGTATGCTGAGCGCCTCTTTGCCGGCTTGGGTGAATATTGCCACTGCCGGACGCTGCTCGCTGTCAATCAGCAGGGGTGCATCTTCGCCTGTGCGATATTCATCGGAAGCCCGTGACGATTGCACCACCACACACGATGCCACCTCTCCGGCAGCTGCTGCTGTGATACGCAAAAGCGGTAGTGTTGAACGTCCGGCCTTGTGTGCCGGGCTTGTAGTTGGGGTTTTCTGGCGGAATATGCCGGCATTTAACCGGACTGTTAATGTGCGGGTATCTGTCTTAGCCACTACAAAAAATGCCTCCATCGGTGCTATCAGCAGATTGCCGGTTGTCTGGCTTGACACCAACTGTCCATCCACCTTAATCATTGGATTGTTAGTGTTGCCGTCGTAAACAAGGATATGCGATACGTTATTATTAGCAGCCAGGAACTGCGCCACGTCCAGATGGCACATCATCGGATTGCCCATCAGGAAAGTCGTGCCTGCTTTATTTGTGAGCTCGACACTGCCGGGCAGGTCGTTCAACTTGCCTCCAGCCTCTGTGCGGGATATTGATTCCGTTTTGCCTGTTGCCACACCTTCATGTGTGTAATACTGATACGTTTCGTGCGTCTTCGGAAACCGGAACATATAGCTGTTAAAATCGTCTGTCTTGCCTGCACGGAGAGAGAATCCCTGACAGGGAGTATATTTTTCCGCCACGGCATTGAACTCTTGCGACCATTCAGCTGTGCCGACATCGACTTTATCTAAACTTCCATTGGTGCCCTCCACCTTCTCGATTGCCGTGCAACTCCAGAAACGCTGGTAGACGATGGGCGAGGTGCGCATCTCGGGATATTCTGCGGCACTTAGAGGAAAGAAGTATTTATCTTTTCCCCAGGATACGTTGGGATTGATAAACATATCTCCGGTGTGCATCTCCTGCAACGGGGCTGCCAGCAGATAATTGCGTCCGCCTTGCAGCGACAGATCCACATAGGCTTTCCCGCTCATGGTGAGATATTGTGTTCCCACCACCTCAGCTCCGCTTTCAAAATGGATATTGGCGCAATGGTTCTCTGTTTGCGGTTCTTTCAATTCGGGATAGCGGTCGGCATGCGAAGGGATAATCACATCCGTACAGCTCCAGGGGCTTCCTTCCACCCAGTTTTCCCATTTGTTCCAGTCGGTGGAGGCGGCATCTCTTTTCCAGGTAGCCACAAGCGGATGTATATAGACAAACAGCTTGCTGTTGTCTGTCAATGGTATTCCTTGCATATCGAACACCGTGATTTTATATCGTCCCACGGGTAATGCTCCTCCGGCAATGACAAGGTTCCCTCCTGTTATCGTCGCTTCGATGCGCCGGTAGATGGTCGGGTTGTTTATATCTTCGCAATAGAGGCTGACTTTGGTACCTTCCGACAAGGTGGTGTTTACTATCGGAATTTTCAGCTCTGCATTGTAGCAGGTATGATAAGTGCCGTCATTGATGGTCAACTGACCATCGGCATTGCCTTTGGTATCTTCCAGATTGCGGCAATACACCCCACAGATCTTGGAGTTTTCGAGTAGCGTCAATCCGGCTGCGGTGGTAAATTCCACTCGGTCGAACTCCTCTTCGGGTGTCACTTCAATATAGGTGCGTCCGTTGTGTGAAATTAAGTCTGCGCCCAACACACCCAGTTTTTCGGTGGAAGCCACCTCCTTGCTGCCGTTGAATACTTTGAAAATACCGATATCTATCAATTTCAGATTTAAAAGACTCGGCATATTTCCCAATAT
This sequence comes from uncultured Odoribacter sp., assembly GCA_945900015.1. Classification (GTDB taxonomy): domain Bacteria; phylum Bacteroidota; class Bacteroidia; order Bacteroidales; family Marinifilaceae; genus Odoribacter. Next base: position 29,277 of record CAMDJC010000020.1, read on the forward strand.
GATACCCACCGGTTGGTTAGCGGGTCTTTTCTTGAAGGATAGCGAAATAGTAGTAGCTCCGGCTGCTCCGGCAGTAGTCCGTACTACGGTGCCTGATGCAATGCTGCCGTCCAGCATTTTGCTTAAATCGGTAGCTGCCTCATTGACAGCAAGCAGACCGCCCAATTGGGTTTTTTCATAATCCACCATCAGTCCGTCCTTCACGTTGGTCAGCAGTTCCAGTCCGCCGCCCACTTCGGTGGTGGGATCGCAGGCACTGTCTTCATAGAAAATATGGTAAAGGCGGATATTGTCCAATACGCTTGCGACGCCTTTTTGCCACAGTTCCATGCGGTCGAACTCCTTGTCGGTGACAATGCTGATGCGCACCTTGTCGCTCTCGCTGCTGCCCAGAAGTCCCAGTTTCACTGCCGAGTTCTTGGTGCCACCCTGTTTGTCTACCAGTTGCCCGTCTTTATATAGTTTGATTTGGAAAAAGGTCAATGCTGTCAGGTCGAGCAAGTGATTCTGCGCCCGCACCACAAAGCCGGTACGGATGCTTTGTCCGTTGCCGCCGATGGGCTTGTTCCATTCAAAGGCAGCCACCGGCTCTTCCAGCTCCAGCACATTTGCCAGTTTATAGGCAGTGGCATAGGTCTCCTGTGCCATATCCACCACGTTGTTCAGGTTGTTTGTTCCCTGAAAGAGGCTCAACAGCGACCCCTTCCAGCCGATAGGTTCCGTAGCATAAGCTCCGTGCGAGCGTGCTGTGATATATGTATTTCCCTGTTTGCGGGATTCGGTTTTTCGATAGATGGTTGCAATGTGGCTCACTTGTCTGCCATCCGTTGCGGTATAGAGTGCTTGCACACGGTAGGCTCCGTCATGCGTCATGCCGTCCAATACATTATTTCCCCCTACGTTAGAGATACTGGGTTTGCTTCCGTAGGGGGAAGACAATACCAGATATTGTACACTTCCCTGTTCAACAGAAGGAAGTCTGTACGAATTGCTATAAGTGGTGTCGCTGCCGAATGTAAATTCATTCGCAGGATCGAGCTTTATCGGCTCACAGACATAACCGTAATAATAGAATGCTTTTCCTACGTCTACACCTCCGGAGAGAAGACCGGAAGGTACTTTGATTTTCATTTTGTTGCATGGCTTTGTCAAGTCCATAGAAACTAATGTCTTGCTTCCTCCGATGAGTGACAGACTTACTAAATCTGTTGCTGGTTCTGCCTGGTCTGTTTTTGTCTTATCTTGGTATGTGTATAAATGTCCTCCCGGAGCTTTTAATATATCTAATCCTATTAGTTTTGCATATTTATAATAGAATCCCACTTGTGCTCCGGCCGGTATTTCTCTTTTGAAATCCAATTTGATGAAAGAACTTACGAGTGCACCTAGCAACGCGCTTGATTCCTCGTAATCATCCAGTTTGTCATTCGTTACTTTATCTGCTCCGATGCCTATTATGTTTTCTGTACTTTCAACTTCTGGCGTTCCTCCCGTCCAAAAATCTGCAAATTGGGCTTCCGAAGTCGCTCTGATTTCCGGATTCTCGCCGACAAAGGCATATTTCACTGCCAATGAAATTGTGGATGCTGCCTCTGCTTTTACTCCTTGTGTGCCTAATACCACCTCATCAAAAGGTTTCGTTGCTTCAAAAGAGATAACACGGTTGGCAACATCTGTGCCGCTGTTCAAGGCAAGCAAATCAAGTTTTATAGCACTTCCTCCTTGCGATTGTACGGAACTTTCCTGTTTTTCTCCTCGCAGATAGGTGGTAAGAGACAAGCTCTGTAGCAGGTCTAAATTTAATAAACTAATACCTGAACCTGCTTCATCCTTATACACAAATCCCACTTTCTGACCGGCAGCATAGACTCGATGCAGGTCTTTGACAGATGCGATGGGTGTATATACAAGTCCTGCACTGACAACTGCTTTTGCCGAGTAGTGATTGTTCAAGTCGGTGTCTACGATGTTGCCGATTGTTCCGGTGCCTGCAGTGATGACTTCCACCTGTTCGTTGATGTCGTTGACAATGCGGCCGGGACCGACCAAGGGTACTCGGCAGTTCTCTGTTTTCCAGGTGCCGTCAGACTGTTGAATCAATCCTCCCGGTTTTGTGACTTCCATCATGGCAGTGCGTGTAGGCACGTCTTCGGTCATGGGCATGATGACTTCGTCTTTCTGACAGGACGAAAAGGTGACAGCAGTCAACAGGACTGCTCCTGCCATCCATCGGCGACAAGCATTTTGTAATCGGTGAGGTATGAATGTTGTTTGGTACATGTGTTCAAGATTATAGAGGCTGAGGTTTATAAGAGTTCCGGCATCATCTGCCGGAACTCTTGGATGTTATAGAAGGGAAGGGTTAATCCAATTCCATGCTGTGGATTAATTCCCAGTTGTCGTTCACCTGAAGAATCAATACCTGTTTGTTGTTCAAAGATTCAGGTTTGTCAGGATCTGGTTCTGGACCAGGACCCGGCTGCGGATCTGTAGGTTTGTCCAAAGTTCTTGTACCGATTCCATACAAATGGTTACGCACTACATTGTATACATTTTGAGAATCGGTATTTTTTTCAGATGTGAAATTAGTACCCCATGTGTACAAATCATGTTCTTTCAATTGCTTGTCAGTACTAGGCAGTTTTACAATCCAAGTTCTTAATACTTTGCCACCGTTGTCAGTAAGTTGCAATTCAAATGTATTTTTAGGCGAATCAACTGTTGCATCTTTAGCAAAAGGAATTACGAAACTGCCACCAAAGAAAGAGCCATTTTCAAAATTCGCATCCTCTGCTAGTGCATCTGGTTTTTTCCAATTAGTAATATCAATAAGTCCGTCACTATCTGCATCAACAATACTAGCAGCTCCATTTGTGTACCAATCTGCTAAGTTGATTTCATAGATAACTTTGTCATTAGCAGGTGAAGTACCGTTTACAACGAACATGGCAGTGTTTTTTCTGTTCCGTTTTCAGCCATGATGTTGGGATTGAATTGTCCCAATACCAAGTCCTGATTTCTATTGTAAGCTACCAGTCTTAATTTTGCTGCTCCTGCAATATAAGGTACTTCTTTAAAATATCCGAAAGTACCGGCTACTTGGCGATGTAATACCACTGCTTTGTTAAATCCTTTACCTTCTTCGATTGTCAGATTAACGGAAGTTGCGAAGATTTCCTCTCCGATTTTATCTGCTTCTGTTGTTTGCTCCAAAGTCAGTTTCAAATTGGCATCGAATGTTGTATTTGCGGTTATTTCTTTAAGGTGAGCTGCTAACTCTTTTCCATTAGCCTGATATTTGGTGTTAGTGCTGTATCCGATAGCGTATACGGTGTAAGTCGCTGCGTCCAGTTTTTTGTGCTTCAGGCTGATGGTGGTTTCACGTCCGTGGCCGTTTAACTCATAAGTTTCGGAACTTTTCATCCAATCGTTAATCAGTGTGTCATAGACAACATTTGTTCCATTACAGATAATCACCTTCACGTTCTCGATTGTCTGTTTTGCTTCCGAGCTGTAGAGCGGGCGTCCTGCGCGGGTGGTCAAGCCGTCGCCAGAGCTGGCTACCTGCAATACCAACTGCTGTGCTGTGTTGTCATCGGTTGGAGTGAATTCATCACTGTTGTTGTTACATGCACTGAACAATGCGATTCCGGCAGTCAATGCATAAAAAAGATTTCTTTTTTTTCATTTCTCTTTTTTTTAAATTCGACATTAGTTTAATCGTTTGTTATACTGTATTTTATTTACAATCAGTCTATTTCCATTCCGTGTATCTCTTCCCAGTTGTCGTTTACCAGGATGTAGATGGTGAATTTGTCTCCGTCGTACACGTAGCGCAATACGGTCAGCTCGTTGCGCTTCAAGGTGATGTTTACCGGTTTCGGTTGTACGCCCGGGATTTCCATTCCGGCTGCGTCGAGGAAATTCACCTTGAGCTTCGAACCGTCTTTCTCACGGGAGGGGGCCAAAAGGGTTTTTGTCACGTTCTCCGTCGGTTTCTCCAATTGGGTTTCCGTGCACACGGTGGTAGTCCCCGTGTATTGGAATTGGCAGTCCGTCTGCCCGTAAAGACCGTCGATGCTCTGCGTGCTGCGGCTGGTGTTTTGGGGCAGTCCGCTTGCTTCCACAATCAGTTTGCCTTTTGTGCGTTCCATGTCTATGGTGTAGGCATAGTTCCACGCATCGTATTCCAGTGTGTCGTTGGTCAGGTAAAGGTCGTTACCCTCTGTGTGGTCGGGGTGGAAGGCTACGGAGCTATGGTCGTCCGACAGCGGGGTCTGTTTGTCCGCTCCGCCCCATACCGTGAGGATATACTTGCCGTGGGGCAGGCTGTCGCTGAATGTAACGGGATAGCTCTTTTCATCGCTGTCCACTCGGAAGATGCCCTGTTCTGCCACCACCCGGCCGGTTGCCGCATCCCGCAGCGTGTACTGCAAGGTGGGAATATAGGCACGGAAGGCAAGGTCTTCCGGCAGTTTGTCTTCCAGCTCCACTTTGTCCACGTTGAAATAGTTCTTGTCCTTCACCTCGATGTTCACCTGCAGCGGCGGACAGGGGAGGATTTCATCCCGTACGCAGGAATTTCCTGACAGTGCCACCATTCCTAACAGCAGATAGTATGTTATGTTCTTTCTCTTCATCTCAATTCTTGGATTTTATTGGTTGACTGTCTTTTGAAACATCTCTTCTTCCCGGTAAGGACGGAAATCCGGCTCTGTTTTGGCACGTTCGCGCAGTTGCAGGTCGCTGCAGGCATTGCCGATATGTTGGAAAAACAGTTTGTCTTCTTTCAGACGTGCCGCTGTCAGCGACCGCACGTATTCCGCCACGGGAGTCTGTGTCTCTACACCCTGAAGGATGTGTTTCGCCTCTTCGTTGCGGTTGAGGCTCAGTGCCGAGATGGCACTGTTCAGGTCGGCAAACGGGCGCAACAGTTCGTAAGCCTCTGCCAGTTTACGCTGCCGGGCTTTCAGTAGCCCCAGGTTGTAGCGGGCTTCCGGCAACTCTGCATTCTGAAGCAGTTCGATGGCACGCTCGTAGTCTTCGGCATATACATAGCTGGCTGCCAAAGTATTCAGGGTCTCCGGGGAGTATTCTTCCAGGCTCTCCAGCACGGCGCGTGCCTGCTCTTCGTTGTCTTCGCGCAGCCAGAGCACGGCGAGGTTGTTCGCTGCCACTTTGTTTTGCGGGAAGTATTTCAACAGAGTGGTATACACCTCTTTTTTCGCTTCGTGCGTCTCTGCCAGACCGGCTACACGCAACAATTCCTCTTCGTTGAAGGCATCCGGACGCTTGCCGTACATATCCAGCAGCTCTTTGTCGGTGGTAAAGCTCTTGATGCTGTAGGTATAGACATACACCACCTTACGGTCTTTCGACAGATAGTTGTCTCGGATGGCTTTCCAACAAGGCAGGCGGCGGATATACCGTTCCTGAACATCATCGTTGCCGGCTGCATAACGCTCCAGTATCTTTTTCACGGAGGTAGAGTCGGCATTTCCCGCTGTGGTCATGGCTGCCAGTACAGGAGCCCAGCCTTCCGGGCGCGAACCGATTTTAATCATTCGGCGGGTGGCTGCATCGAGATGCAATTGGTCGGTAATCCACTGGCTGGCAGACATGGCACGCTGGCGTGCCAGTGTGGTGTTGAATGGCAGAGAACCGTCAGCAGATGCCATACCATAGATTTCAAGCGAGGTAAGGGTTGCCAGTGTATCTTTTAATATGGGGGCAAGGGTATTCAGCATTTCGGTCAGTTCGCTGCTGTTGTTGCCCAGATTCAGATTGATGTCGTATTTGTTGATGGCAAATTGCAGGTTGGCCACACCTTCGCCTTTCATCACTTTGGGGCGGATGACGAATTCCGGCTCTATCCATGACAGTTGCAGCGATTTTTTGACGGGAATCAGTGTCACCGGATTGGTGATGTCTGCTACTTCTACCGTGTCGATGCTGCTGCATTCTCCGCAGCCGTCGCTGCTCACTACAGCGATGATGCGTCCGTGGTCGGCTTCCGCCGGCAGCTCTATCTCTTCGTGATAGGGCAACAGCAGGGTGTCCTTCACTTTACCGGTGAGACGCGCTTCTGAAGCGTATGGATCGTTATAGCCCTCCAGCTTTTGCAGTCGTATATTCTTTTTATGGTAAATCGGCTGGTCGAGCACATAGGGGCGATAGGTTGCTGCTACGGTGTCGTTTATTAACAGTTGCGGTGTGATGATCAGTCGGCTCCGTTTTGAAAAACGGCTGTCCGGGATGCACAGGGTTGCATCGGCAGTCACCCGGTTGTTGCTGTCCGGAGACAGTATGCACGGCGAAGGAGTGACGGAGATTCCGGTATCTGCCGCTTTCTGTGCGGCACAGCTCATGAGTATCTTTCCCGCCAAGGTGAGGCAGGCTATATAATATAGGTGCTTTTTCATCATGATTTAGTTTTTAAAAGATATAGACAAAGGATATGGCAGCTTTGGTGGGTCCCCAATAGTTGCGGTGTTTGTTTTCATAACATTTGATACAGGGAATCCGTGGACTCTCTTTGTACCATAGACGGGCATAGCCTACACCGATCTGGGCTTCCAGGTTCCAGTGCGGAGAGAGTATCCAGTCGTAGCCGTAGCTGATGCCGCCGCCTGCCAGGTAGCCGTCGTATCGTTTTTCTTTGAATCCGCCGAAAAATTGTGCGCCGTGCAGGTGAAGCCCGACAAAGTGGCCTTCGAATTTTTCGCAAAACCAATATCTGCCCTCCGGCTGGATGAGCCAGAAACGCATTTTCTTGTCGTTGCGGAAGGTCCAGGGATTGTAAGCTCCCCAGAGGTCTATTGTCACTTTCGGACTGCATGCCACCTCAATGCCAAGATTGGGAGTGGTTGCTCCCCAAAACAGGGTGTTGGTTTTTACCGCTACATTTTGCGATTTTCCGGAAAACGAGAATCCGACCAGCATCAGTAATAGGATGATGGGTTTATTTCTGTTAATTATAAAGGCCATTTGCACAAAAGTAAGTAATATTAACTCTGAGAATCCTAGTTTTTTTTACCTTACAAAGGTACCACGTTAAATATTTGTGTTAAAAAAATGGAGCAACGAAATCCTGCCAGATGACTACGAAATTCAATCACTTCTCTTTTGAAATGGTCCGACTGATGGTATTCTTAAATATATCTCTCCTATATGTCATCTATATATCAAAGATAACACAAATATATGCTCCTGTTATATTTGACATATATTTGTCATATATTTGATATGGGTTTGAGTGGGAGAAATGTGGGGGAATGGCGTGGGGTGAATATGGTTTTATTCTTCGTGGGTGCTTCTTAATTCAGTTGGTGTCTGTCCGAAATGGTCTTTACAGAATTTGATGAGATAGTTGGGAGTGAAGTTGAATCCCTCGGCAATCTCTTTCAGAGGCAAATCCGTCATCCGTATTTCGTTGAGAAGGTTTTCCTTTTTCTTTTGAGCGAGCCATTTGCTGGGTGTTGTATGGAATGCAGCCTTGAATTTCCGGTTGAAAGTAGTTGCCGATAGTCCGCTTTGTTCTATCAGTTCGTTGACGTTTTGACTGCTGGAATAAAGTTGTAGTATTTCTGTCTTGAAATTGAAATCTTCACTCAGAATCGGGGAAAATAGGTTCGCCAACTCGTTTTTGTCGTAGAATGCTCTGAGCATCAGTAAGAAGGTGTCCCGTTTTAGTAGTTGGTAGTGGTAGCATAACACACCTGTCTGTATGACGGTTTTTGTTGTTTCCAGCTCTTGTCGCAGTATGTCACAGATGGGGAGGACTGCAAAGGTGTTGGTAGGGGATTGGGGGTTCTCTTCTGCATGTTGATATAGGTTTTTGAGCGTAAATTGGTTGCACAAGGCAATGCCGTGTGTTAAAAAACAGGCTACAACGGATACATCGGTTTCTGCTACTCCGAAAAATTCATTGCCTGCAGGCAGGAGGAACATTTCTCCGGCTTGGATATCCTGAGGCTCGGCATCAGCGAATGTAAAGTGTAACACACCCTTGAGTACGAATACCAACGTGGTCTTTTCTGCCACTGATTTGGTGATGGCGCGGTGGGCTTTTTCTTCATATATCTGTATGATGGCTTTTTGTTCTGTAGCATAGTTGGTGCAACTGGTATGCTCTTCTTTGTATTTCAGTAGTTCTGGCTGTTGTGAGTCTTGCTGCTGTTTTTTCATACAGGCATTTTATATGTATATGTTTATCGAAGCAAAGATAATTTTTATTTCTATTTTGTTAAAAAAAAGGTCAAAAGTTTTTTTCAAACTTTTGACCTTTCCGTTTTTTATATCAGGCTATGATTATTTGATGCCTAATTTTTTCTTCAGATCTTTAGGAAGTGCATCCTTGTGAATCATGATAGAAGTGGTCTTGTAAGCTACGAAAGGATATGAAGCATACAGGTATCCTTTGTATTTGCCGTAGTCTCCCCAAGAGTTTTTCACGATGAAGTATTTGTTGCCAATCTGGTCAACTGCTTTACCTACAACGTGCATTCCGTGGTCGTCGGTAGTCAGTTGGTTGTCGAATTCAATCTGGCGCAGTTCCTGAGTGATTTCTTTTTCTTTGCCCGGTTTTTTCAACAATTCTGCAGTCTGCTGAGCTTTCGGCATTTTCACCCATTTAGCGATTTCAGCGTCACTCATCTCTTTGATGTTTACATCCGGAACAACTGCCAGACCGTCGCGTGTGAATCCGATTTCAGATACGTCAGATCCCCAAGAGAAGGTGTATCCTTTGTCGATGGCTTTGTCCAATACATCCATCAGTTCGTCCAACGGAATGTTGTATGACATTTCACCGATCCAGTTGTCTGGTACTTCGATGGCAAACTGGGTGTAGAACGGATGGTGAGTGAAAGAGGTCAGGCTGATGTAGTCGTCCATGTTCAGACCGCAAGCCTCTGTTGCGAATGTCTGCGGAGTATATTCTTTACCTTTCCAAGTGAATTTTTCAGGTTTTGCTCCCAGGTATTCGTTCAATACTGCATCGTATCCTCTCAACCAGGCAGTGCTCAATTTTTTGTTCGGGTTGCTGACAATAGCGTCTACATATCCTTTCAATACAGCATCCAACTCTCCGTGTGCGTGTACGTTTTCTCCGTAGTTCAATCCGGTGTACAGTTCCAGAGGCACGATACCGTGTTCTTTGATAGCCCAGGTAACATCTGCAGAAGCACCTCCCTGACCGAAGTTCATTTTGCCTTGCATACGTACGTATTTGTCAGCTTTCTGGTGGTAGGTGTTCCATACTACATATAATGGTGCCAAGCTCACTGAATCTTTGCCCATACGCATGATTTCAGATTCCAGGAATGAGATGGTTGACCATGACCAGCAGGTTCCTGCACGGTCTTGTGATTTTACACTGGTAGTCGGAAGGCGTTTGATGTCTGTGAATTTGTAACCTTCCTCCTTTGTCTGAGCATTGGCAACTGTTGCAACAGTCAAGAATGCTCCAACGGTTAAGGTGGCTAATTTGTTCATGTTTTACTTATTTATTTGATGTTTAAAATTATCCAACGATTGCATAACAGGGTCAAAGATAGATAAATGTCATTGGAATTTTGTATTCTACGTGGCTTTTATCTATCTTTTAAGAAAAGATTAACAAATTATGACCGTTGCATGAAGCGGTATTTGCGGTTGGTTATCCAGATAAAGAGAAGTCCTGATATAAGGATAAACAAGGTGTCCCAGCCTGATGCCGAGGGGGTCGGGTCTACAAACAGAGCGTGTGTCTGAAGGGTGGACGAGGGGGAGGTGAAGGTGATGGCGGACAGGATGTTGTTGGCTGCATGGATACCCAGCGAAAGCTCCAGACCATTGTCCTGCACGGCGATGTAGCCTAAAAGCAGTCCCATCAATATATATTGAGGCATTGCCAACAGCATACCGAAATCCTCTACTTCCGGGTTGGCGCTGTGCATGAGTCCGAATATGACTCCTGTCAGGATGATGGCTGCCCATTTGTTTTTAAACAGGATGTATGCCCATTGCATCAGATAACCACGGAATACCAGCTCTTCAAAGGAGGTTTGGAACGGGAACATCAGCAGGGCTATTACCAGCATGACGAAAAATTTCGACGGTTCAAACTGGAAAATGATATCGCCATTGTCTCCGGTCAGGAATGTCAGGGCAAAGGTTAGTATGGAGAGTATCGCCCAGATGCCGGCACCGAAGAAGAAGCGGCCCCAGTCTATTTTGGGGCGTGCCGTAACGATGTCCAGGGCTCTTTTCCCGTGAATGTATTTGACGCAAAGGAAGATGGCGAAAAATCCGACAGCAAAGCTCAGGAGCATGAGTGCCAGTCCCAGATTAGTGGAGGTGACGCTGTTGATGTTGCCGGTGGTCAGGGCTGCAGGGTCTTTCAGGAAGATGTAGCCCACCAGTGGCAGTGAGCCGATTTGGGTTGCAATAAAGATTACCAATAATGACAGCACATACCAATACCATTGGTTTTTGCCGGTGTAAGCTTGTTTTAAGAAATTCATGTTTTTTGAATTATTTTTTTTGTTTGTTATTTCGTTTGTTATAGCATTCTGTTTAAAGCGGCTTCATCTTGAACAAGCACCTGACGGGCTTTGCTGCCTTCAAACGGACCGACAATGCCGGCGGCTTCCAATTGGTCCATGATGCGTCCGGCACGGTTGTATCCGATGGAGAAACGGCGCTGGATGGAGGAAGTGGAGCCTTGTTGGCTGCTTACCACCAGACGGGCTGCTTCATCAAATAGCGGGTCTCGCTGGCTGAGGTCAACATCCGACAGACCGCCACCTTCGCTTTCCGGGATGTACTCAGGCAATGCAAAAGCACTGGGGTAGGATTGCTGGCGGGCAATGAAATGGGTGATGGCATCCACTTCCGGTGTATCGACAAAGGCACATTGTACACGTACCATTTCGCTATTTACGGATATCAGCATATCTCCACGTCCGATGAGCTGGTTGGCTCCCGGTGAGTCGAGAATAGTGCGCGAGTCAATCATGGAGGCGACTTTGAATGCAATGCGCGCCGGGAAATTCGCTTTGATGATACCCGTGATAACGTTGGTAGAGGGGCGTTGTGTGGCTATAATCATGTGAATACCTACGGCTCGGGCCAATTGGGCTATGCGGGCTATCGGCGTCTCTACCTCTTTGCCGGCTGTCATAATCAGGTCGGCAAACTCATCGACTACAACGACGATGTAGGGCAGATAGCGGTGGCCTTTTTCGGGATTCAACTGCCGTTTGATGAATTTCTCGTTGTATTCCTTGATGTTGCGCACCTGTGCATCTTTCAGCAGGTCGTAACGGGTGTCCATTTCGATGCAGAGCGAGTTGAGCGTGTTCACTACCTTGGTGGTGTCTGTGATGATGGCCTCTTCTTCGTCCGGCAGCTTCGCCAGGAAGTGCTTTTCAATGATGGAGTAGATGCTTAATTCCACCTTCTTCGGGTCGACCATGACAAACTTCAGTTGCGATGGGTGCTTTTTATAAAGCAATGAGGTGATAATAGCGTTCAACCCGACGGATTTTCCTTGACCGGTGGCTCCCGCTACCAATAGGTGTGGCATTTTCGTCAAGTCGAAAGTGTAGGTCTCGTTGGAAATGGTACGTCCCAGGGCAACCGGCAAGGCGTATTTGGATTCCTGGAATTTTTTTGAAGCAATCAGACCGCGCATGGAAACAATTTCCGGATTGCGGTTAGGCACCTCAATACCGATAGTCCCGGCGCCCGGTATCGGTGCGATGATACGGATGCCGAGGGCGGCAAGGCTGAGGGCAATGTCGTCTTCCAGATTTTTGATTTTCGAAATCTTGACTCCCGGGGCGGGTATGATTTCGTAGAGTGTCACTGTCGGACCGATGGTTGCCTTGATTTTGGTAATCTCGATTTTATAATTACGCAGAGTCTCTACAATTTTGTTCTTGTTGGCTTCCAGCTCTTCGTTGGTCACTTTCGGATTGCCCGAGGAGTGTTCTTCCAAGAGGTCGAGAGTCGGATATTCGTAGTGCGAGAGGTCGAGTGTTGGGTCGTAATCCTCTAACGGCAGATTTCTCTCTACAGTTTCCTCTTGAGTTTCTGCATTGACATCCAGGGTCAGATCCTCTTGTATCGGCTGTTCGTCGGTATCTTCGTCTTCATTTAGATCTTCTTCGTCTTCATTTTCTTCCGGTGCCTCTTCGTTGCTTGCAGGTGTGATTTCAAATTCGGTTTGTGCCTGGGGGATGTTCTCATTTTCCCAAGGCAAATCGTTTAATTCATCCTGTTCCTGTTTGTCCTGTTCTTGTTCAATGGGAGCATTTGAAATTTCCTCTTCTTCCTCTTGCTTTTCTTGTGCGGCCATGGCAGCTTGCATGCGTGCCTGTTCGGCTGCGCGTTTGGCTTTCAGGGCTGCAAGAGTTCTTTCCTTGCGTTTGCGGATGTAGGCTTTGATATAGTCGACACAACGGTAGAAGGTGCGTTCAAATCCGAAAAAGAGGATGATGACGGCTGTGAAAATTAGTACCAATATAGTACCTATGCGTCCTATCAGCGAATTGAGCCAGATGCTGACAAAGTAGCCGTGTCCGCCTCCGGGGAATAGGTATCCTGATCCGGTATTCAGTAGCTGGCTGATAGATTCAGAGATGAATCCGAATAGCAGGGAGGTCCATAAAACGATTGTCATGCCTATAAACAGCCTGCGCTTGAAATGGCGGATTCGTACACCGATGATTCGTACGCTGCATAGCAATAGCAGATAGCATAAAAAGAAAGAGGCGAGTCCGAACCAGCGGTTGATGAGCAGGTCCGAAAACCAAGCTCCCAGTTTTCCGGTCGGGTTGGCTGCCACGATATCCGGGTTGGCTATGATTTTATGCATGGGTGCATCTACCAGACTTTGGTCTATTCCTCCGGCAAAGAAAAAGCCGACCATGGATATGAATATGTAGATGGACAGCAATGCTAATAGAACTCCCGATATGATGCGGATACGCTGCTGTTTGATCATTTCAATAAAGGCAGACTGTGTTGATTTTCTGTCTGTTGTATTTGTAGGCTTACGCTTGGAATTTTTTCTCATAGGTCTAGGATTTTCGACCTACGAAGATAGAAAAAAATATTGACTTGTTGGTTGCAACAAGTCAATATACTTTATATCTATTGATACAAGAATCGTTTGATACTCCGTTTGGGTGTTTTTTCAAATTCTTCTTTGTATAATTCATAGGAAGTAAGCTGGCTGTAGGCAGGAAGCTGTTGGTTCAGTTCTTTCAGGTTGTTGGCCATGGCTTCGTTTAATTGCTCTTCTGAAAGGTTTTCTGCACTCACCTGATCGGCATCCGGATAAATCAATGCCACCAGTTTTTCGCTCCTGTCTACGACAATCGATTCGCTGACAAAAGGCATGTTGTTCAGTTTGTCCTCAATCTCTTCCGGGTAGATGTTCTGTCCGTTTGCGCTGAGGATCATGTTTTTGCATCTGCCTCGTATATACAGATAGCCATCTTCGTCTATGACACCCATGTCGCCGGTGTGCAACCAGCCGTCTTTGTCGAGGGCGGCTGCCGTGGCTTCCGGATTTTTGTAGTAGCCCATCATGAGGCAATCGCCTTTGGCTAAAATTTCTCCTACAGTGTGTTGCTGGTCATCAGAATCGATGCGCAGTTCCATGCGGGGAACTGCCTTGCCGCAGGAGCCTTGTTTGAATGTCTTCCAGCCGTCGTAAGCAAGGATCGGTCCGCATTCGGTCATTCCGTAGCCTACTGTGTAGGGGAAATGGATGGAGCGAAGGAAACGTTCCACTTCCTGATTCAATGCTGCTCCTCCGATAATCAGCTCTTTGAAGTTGCCGCCGAAGGCATCCACTACTTTCTGTCGGATGGTCTCACGGATTTTATCGTTGACAAACGGGATGTTCATCAGCAGTTTCATGTGCGGCTTCTCTATCGTCGGGAATACTTTCTTTTTGATGATTTTTTCAATAATCAGCGGTACGGCGATGATGATGTTCGGCTTCACTTCTGTAAAGGTATCCGCAATCACTTTGGGTGACGGCATGCGGGAAAGGAAATGGACGTGCATGCCGCTGACAAATTCATAGATAAATTCGAAAGCGAGTCCGTACATGTGAGCCATGGGCAACATGCTTACCAGCTTTTCTCCGGGCGTCACTCCGAATACGCCAATGGCGAATTTCAGGTTAGCCCACAGGCTGCGGTAGGGAAGCATCACTCCTTTGGAGGAGCTGGTTGTACCGGAGGTATAGTTAATCATAGCCAGATCGTCCAGATTGTCGTATTCGTAATGCACGTCTTCCGGACGGAAACGGTCGGGGAATTTTTCTCCGAAAAGAGCATTCAGACGGGCCCGGGCTTCAGTCAGTTGTTCTTTGCGTGAAAAACGGAGGGAGTAGTCCTCTATGCGCAGGATTCCGTCTAAGTTAGGCATCTCGTCTGCATTTAAATTGTCCCAAACTACATCTCCCACAAAAAGCAGGCGTGCCTCTGAATGGTTCACAATGTGGTGGATGTTGTCCGGTTTGAACTCATTTAAAATGGGAACAACGACGGCTCCATAGGTTAAAGTGGCCAAAAAGGCAATTCCCCAAGTGCTGGTGTTGCGGCTGCAGAGGGCGATTTTGTCTCCTTTTTGAATGCCGCAGTGCTCAAACAATAAATGCAGTTTTTCAATTTTGCGAGCAACATCCTTATAGGAACTGGTGGCTCCCTGAAAGTCTGTCAGTGCCGGTCTGTTCCAATGGTTGTGAATACTTTCTTCTATGTATTTTAAAAAACATTCTTCCATGATATCCTCATTTTAAGGACAACAAAGATAGCCTTTTGGATGGTTATAACAAATTACTATAGGGAATCTTTGCACAAACCGGCATGATTTGTGAATGTTTTTTAAGAGTTAAATGTTGTGATTCTCCGAAACTTAAGGATGTTTTATCCGTAATAAACGAGACAATGTTAAAACTATATTGAATTATGAAGAGAGAGATGGAAAATCCGAATACTTCGATATTCGGTACTGAGGAGGAAGCTTCTGTGGCTCCCAAGTATGAGTTGCCAGCACATTCAATGCCCGGCGAAGTGGCCTACCAGATGGTGCATGACGAAGCGATGATGGACGGGAATGCCCGTTTGAATTTGGCTACGTTTGTCACAACCTGGATGGATGACTATGCCCGTCGTGTCATGACGGAAAATATGGACAAGAATATGATTGACAAGACTGAATATCCGCAGACGGCGGAAATTGAACGCCGTTGTGTGAATATGATTGCCAAATTGTGGAATTCGCCGGAAGATCCGTATTGCACGGGAACCAGTACGGTCGGGTCGTCTGAAGCCTGTATGCTGGGAGCTTTGTCTGCCTTGAAACGCTGGCAGAAAAGAAGACGGGCAAAGGGATTGCCGACGGATAAACCGAATTTTATTATTTCTACCTGCATGCAGGTGGTGTGGGAGAAATTTGCCATTTATTGGGATGTTGAGATGAGAATGGTGCCTGTGACGGCTGACAAGATTACGCTCGATCCGCATGATGTGGTGGCGATGTGTGATGAGAACACTATTTGTGTTGTGCCTATTCAAGGGGTGACAATTACCGGTCTGAATGATAATGTAAAGGCTATCAATGATGCGTTGGATAAGCTGAACCGAGAGAAGGGGTGGGAGATTTGTATTCACGTGGATGCGGCAACCGGCGGATTTATCCATCCTTTTATTGATCCGAAGACGGAGTGGGATTTTCGTTTGAAATGGGTATTGTCAATCAGTGCTTCCGGCCATAAGTATGGGTTGGTTTATCCCGGAGTGGGTTGGGTTATCTGGAAGGATAAAACCTATTTGCCCGAAGAGATGAATTTTGCCGTGAATTATTTGGGTGCCAGCATTCCGAGTATTTCCATCAATTTCTCACGCCCCGGTAATCAGGTGTTGGCACAGTATTACCAGTTCTTGCGTTTGGGAATGGAAGGATATCATAAAATCCAGCAGAACTGTATCAATGTCTGTCTCTATTTGAGAGAAGAATTGAAACAGATGGGTATCTTTGAATTTTTGAGTGATGAGATGCCTAATCCGTTGTTTGTATGGAAATTGAAAGAGGAAGAGAGATATAATTGGACTTTGTATGATCTTTCTGACCGTTTGCGCTTGAGAGGCTGGCAGGTGCCTGCTTATTCGATGCCTAAGAACATGGAGGAAGTGGTGATTATGAGGGTGGTTATCCGGCAGGGAACCGGCAAGGATTTGGCGGATTTGCTGATTAGAGATATGAAACAGGCTATTGTGGAACTGAACCAGCTGAAGGAGCCCACAAACAGTGCACTGAAGTGGCGAAGTAAAGAGGTGCAGATACCAAGGGTATTCAATCATAGTAGATGATAAGTTATTAATTAAAAAAATCGGCACTTGTGCCGATTTTTTTTGCATATGTCATAAGAACGATTATTTTTGCAATAGTTAATTTAATAAAAGACTTATGAAACATAGTCGTTGGCTGTTGGTGCTTTTTCTTGTGGCCGGATTTGCTTTTACAATTCCGGATGCAGATGGTTTTCGAGAGCGACTTTTTCGGCAGTTGGTGACGTGGGTTCAGAAGCTTCCTCAGGAGAAGGTGTATCTGCATACTGATCGTGATCATTATGAGGCGGGGGAGCAGATATGGTTTCGTGCCTATCTGACGAATGCTGTCAATAACAAACCTTCTCATTTAAGCGGTTTTGTATACGTAGAGCTTCGCGATTCGCAGGACAGTCTTTGTGTCAGACAGAAAATAGCGAAGCAGGATTCTGTTTTTGCCGGTTATCTGCCTTTGGATGATGATTTGAAGCAGGGTGATTATTTTTTGAGAGCTTATTCGTATTGGATGCAGAATGCCGGTGACGAGTATCTTTTTAGAAAGAAAATTCGGGTGATGAATCCTAAGGATACGAAGGTAAAGACTGCTGTAGAATTGGAAAATTCCCCCAAGGGGATGTATGCTAAAATATCTTTCCTTAACTCTAGGCAAGAGCCGTATAAAAAAGTGAGTGTGAGATATGTGTTGGGTGGTAAGGAAAAATATGTCAATACGGATGAGGAGGGAAATATCAGAATCCGGTTGGATTCTGCTGATTTTGGCAAGAAGGTGTCTCTCTGTTTCAATGGAGAAGACCCATTTTTGTTTGAGCGAATGGTTGTATTGCCTGATGGAAGCGGGGATTTTGATGTGGCGTTTATGCCGGAAGGTGGTGATTTATTGGAAGGGTGCAAACAATTGGTGGCTTTTAAGGCTATCGGAAAAGACGGATTGTCGCGGAATGTGGCTGGTATGGTGGTGGATGACAGAGGGGAGCAGGTGACTTATATACAGACCTTATATAAAGGTATGGGAGGGTTTGAATTGACAGCAGAGCCCGGGAGAAAATATTTTGCAAAAGTACGTTGTGGAGATAAGGAAAAATGTTTTGCCCTGCCGGAAAGCAAGCGGGAAGCGATAGCTCTGAGAGTCATGACAACCGAACAGCATACGGGGTATGTGGTACAGGCTTCTGCCGGGATGAAGCTGCATGAGCCACTCTATCTGGTGTTGCATTCCAAGGGGGTACCTTTGCATTGTGAACAGGTAAAGATTGGCAGTGGAGGGAAAATTTCAAATAATAGTATGCCGGAAGGAATTTTGCATTTGGTGTTGGTGAATGGAGCGGGGGATGTTTACAGTCGGCGTCTTTGTTTTATTAAGCATGCGCAACGTCCTGAAATAAAGGTGAATACAAGTAAGGATAGTTATCTTGTCCGTGATTCTGCTTGTTTGAATATTTGTATCTCGGATGAACGTCTGACTGATTTGTCCGGTTCTTTTTCTGTGGCGATTACCGATGACGGACAGGTGGCTCAGGATACTTTGCAAGACCATATTTTGTCTTATTTGTTGCTGACCTCTGAATTGAAAGGATATGTTGAGGATCCTGCAGCTTATTTTGTCAACAACCAGGTAATATCCAGACGTTATTTGGATTTATTGATGTTGACACAGGGTTGGACGCGTTTTGATATTTCGGATGTGTTGAAGGAAAAATATGGTAAATTGGATTATTATGTAGAACGTGGACAGACAATTTCAGGTAGGGTGAAGAATTTTTGGGGAAAAGAGGCTGAAGATGCGAAGTTGATACTGTTGGGAACTAATGGTACATTCGGCGTTGTAAATGCAGACTCTGCCGGTCATTTTCTGATAGATGGAATTGCATTTCCGGACAGTACAAAATTTGTCATACAAGGGCGGAATAAACGGGGACGGCGCAATGTGGAGGTGGTGATTGACAAAGAGGTGTTTCTGCAACCGACAAGTCTATGGCCTGTGGATATTGAAGCCTATAATGGTGAAGATGATTTTTACAAGCGGTTTTCCAAAGATTATTATTACGACAATGGAGTGAAGGTGTATGTTTTGGATGAAGCGGTTGTGAAGAGACGGATGGAACGTAAGCAGTATTCATTTTATGATGGGATGGCTGATTATAATCTTGATTCGGCGAAACTGGCCTCTTTGGCAGGGCGGGATATACGAATGGTATTACAGGAAATTCCCGGCGTAACGGTGCTTGGAGATTCTGTGACACGCTTTGGAAAGCCTTTGTACATTCTGGTCAATGATTTTGAAGAAAGGATGGATTACGTTATGCGGTTGTTGCCGGAAGATTTGCTGAGCATCAGTTTTATTCCTTCGTATCGGTCGCAGATCTTTTTTGGAGGGGCGGCACAAAACGGAGCAATCGTCATCACCACTAATCCTAATTTTGTGTTGAGAGAGGATCCCCGTTTGGATGTTGTGGCTTTTTCGTTGTTGGGCTATCAGAAAAAAGCCGAATTTTATATGCCTCGTTATGAAGTGGATTCGGTGCGTTTGGCACTGCAGGATACCATTGATATGCGTAAAACAGTCTGTTGGAATCCGGATGTCCGGACAAATGTTGCCGGACAGGGAAGCTGTTATTTTACGACTTCGGACAGTGAGGGTCCATATACCATTATTATAGAAGGAATTTTGCAGGACGGTACGGTCTGCAGGTTTAAGAAGCGAATAGTTTTGAGATAGAATCACAATGCAATATACTGAGGAGGATATAGTTGAACTGTTAAAGTTGAAGAATGAAAAATGTGTGCGTATGATGTTTGACAATTATTATCATGCATTGTGTGTGTACGCTTTAAAATATTTGTCATCGATAGAAGATGCGGAGGATGTTGTTCAGAACGTGTTTATTTCTTTTTGGGAGAATAGAAAAGGACATGAATTTGCAGGTTCTTTGCAGGCTTATTTGTTTGGAGCTGTTACAAAAGCATCACTGAAGGTATTGGAAAAACAGGGACGGGTATATTTTGACGATATAGAAGAACATGTAAATTCTTTATTGGAAGAAGTGGCAGTAACAGATGAGGAAGAGTTTGCATCTTTGAGAGAACGGTTGATAAAAGAGGTGAATCAATTACCGGAAAAGGCCCGCGAAGTATTCAATGCCATCGCATTGGAAAATCTTTCGTACAAGCAAGTGGCAGAGCGTTATAATATATCACTAAATACGGTGAAAACCCATTATTCACATGCCTTGAAAAAATTAAGGGAAAGTTTGGGCGACTTGTTGATTGTGGCATTAATGTTTGCTTGATAAATTTTTTTGAATTTTTATTCACCCATATTGCAATTTCTCGGAATATAGAAGAAAAGAGATGGCAATATGGGTGAAAATATTTTTGAACATATCGTAGATTACTGTAGCGGAAATATAAGTGAAGCAGATAGCAGAACATTGCAGAGTTGGATAAACGCAGCTCCTGAAAATCGGGAGACATTTGAAAAATATCTTCGTCTGGTGAAAATGCATCGGATGGTGAAAGGAGCAGAGGAAATTCGTGATGCAGAAGCTTGGAAAAGATTGTCGGCAACAATGGCTGCAAAGAAAATCCGTCGTATCAGACAGCGGGTGGTAGCTGTTGCTGCTGTCGTGTTGCTGTTTCTAGGTATTGGGTTAGGATTTTTGGAAAGTCGTGAGGAGACTGTACCTCTTGGTTCGAATATTCACATTCTGCCCGGAACAACAAAAGCAACACTGGTTTTGGCGAATGGTACTCAATTGGATTTGACAAGAAACGATTTAAGGGAGGTGCAGGAGCAAGGTGCCTTGATTAAGAACGACACGACAGTCGGTTTGCAGTATGAATTGAATCATCAAAAAATGGAAGAGCCGGTATGGCATACAGTAAAAGTGCCGGTTTCGGGAGAGTATCATTTTACGTTGTCCGATGGGACGCGGGTTTGGTTGAATTCTGAATCGGAAATCACCTTTCCGGTATCTTTTGTTGGCGGTTCCCGGGAAGTGGTAGTGAAGGGCGAGGCCTATTTTGAAGTGAAATCGGATAAAGCACACCCGTTTATTGTACATGCAAAAGAGGTAGATATAGAGGTGGTAGGAACAAAATTCAATGTGGCAGCCTATGAGGATAGCCATCGTGTGGTGACAACTTTAGCCGAGGGAAGAGTAAACGTAGAGATGAGCGGACAAGTAGTTGGACTATCGCCTGACGAGCAAGTCTCTGTAGATTTGAAATCAGGTAAAATGGCTAAAAATTCGGTTTCAGCTTCTACCAATATCTCTTGGATACAAGGCATTTTTGAGTATGAAAATATGACATTGGAAGAGATTACAACACAATTGTCCCGTTGGTATGGTGTCAATTTTATATTCTCTGCTGCGGAATTTAAAACAAGACGCTTTACCGGCGTAGTAAAGAAGTATGATGAATTGAACAATGTGTTGAAAATAATAGAAAAAACAACCAATGTCAGTTTTATGATCAATGGAAAAGATATTGCAGTGAAATCTACTGTTTATTAACAACTAATTTAAATAATAATTTATGACAAAAGAACGTGTCTTTGAATTTTTTCAACGGTTGAAGGTTGAAGGAAAGATCTCATTGGGAATGAGGTTGACAGTCATTTTGACAATTATCTTGTCGATGAATGTGTATGCAGGCGCTTGGTCGCAGACAGTTAATTTAAAATTGAAAAATGCTACTTTGCGTGAAGTATTTAAAGCTGTAAAACAACAGACCGGAGTGTATTTTGTTTTTAATGAAGAGGAAATAGCTGATGATCATAGACTGACCATGGAGGTGAATGATGCTTCCTTGGAATCTGCGATGAGTCAGATTTTAAAGGGATTGCCTTATTCTTTTGAATGTCTGGAAGGGATGGTGGTTATTAAACCGATGCCGCAAAAAGATGAAAAGGTGAAGGTGCTGAAAGGGAAAGTGATAGATGTTCACGGCGAGCCGCTTCCTGGGGTTACTGTGATGATGGAAGGCTCATCTCGCGGATGTGCAACAGATGTAAACGGAGAATACATGTTGGTTGTTGAAAATAAGCATGGAATTAAAATCGTCTATTCTTTTGTCGGAATGCATGTTGAGACAAGAACCTATACCGGGCAGGAGCGTATTGACGTGAAGATGCATGAAGCAAATCTGAATATGGATGAGGTGGTGGTAACAGGTTATCAGACTGTAAACCGAAGAGAGTCTGCCAGTGCGGTTTCTGTCGTGAAGACAGATGAGATTTATGTTGCTGGAGCTGCTTCTATCGACCAGATGTTGCAGGGACAGATTCCCGGATTGATGGTGATGAATACTTCCGGTGAACCGAGTGCAACTCCTAAAATTCGTATCCGCGGAACATCAACGATTAATGGTAATAAGGCTCCGGTATGGGTGGTAGATGGTGTGATTCTGGAGCAGAATGTTCCTGTTTCAGCTTCGGATTTGAACAGTGAGGATGCCGAATATCTGATAGGTAATGCAATTTCTGGTATCAGTCCGCAGGATATTGAGTCTATCACAGTATTGAAGGATGCATCCGCTACTGCAATTTACGGTGTTAAAGCAGCTAACGGTGTGATTGTATTGACTACCAAAAAAGGAAAGTTGGGAAAACCAAGAGTGTCGTACCATGGAGAAATGGTAGTGAATCAAAGACCATCTTACCGGAATTTTGATTTGATGAATTCGGCGGAGAGAATGAAACTTTCTAAAGATATTTTTGAAGATGGATTGATGTATGGTTCTACTATTACATTGAATCCAGAAGATTCATATGAAGGTTTGCTGAATGAGTTGGTAAATCGTCGGATTACCCGACAGGAGTTTGCTGCAAAAGCGGATGAAATGGCACATCGGAATACGGATTGGTTTGATGTGTTGTTCAGAAACGCGATTACTCATAATCATGCATTGAGTGTAGCAGGTGGAATGGAAGCTATCCGGTATTATTTTTCAGCCGGTTATAATAATAATCCTAAAATCCGCAACTATCATCCAATACACGATTAAGGGTAGATTTATGA
>CAMDJC010000021.1:0-51586 GCA_945900015.1 uncultured Odoribacter sp.
GACTCATAAATCTACCCTTAATCGTGTATTGGATGATAGTTGCGGATTTTAGGTACAATAAATATATTGCTATTAAAGCTAGGAATGTCATACTAGCAGAAAAATAATTCAACACAATCATTCCTTCATGCCCTAAACTGTCACGTAACGGTGTTACCAAAACCTTACCAGAAAATGCTCCAATATTTACCATCCCATAAAAGATCGCAAATCCTTTTGCCCGGTTATTTTCATCTGTTTCTTTTGCAACAGTTCCTGATATTACACTTTTAATAAAGGATCCTCCTACTATAATTAAAGCCATAATAGGTAAAATTCCATATCTATATCCACTTGACTGAAGGCCATTAAATTTTGTCTGGTACCCGTACTCTACCAATCCTGTTGATTCAAGAAAATTAGGAAATAGCCCCAACCCTAAATAGCCTAAAGTCAAAAAAGTAAAAGCCAATAACATAGACTTACGAAAACCTATCTTATCAGCTAATGCACCGGAGAAGGTCGGCAAAAAATATAAACAAGCAGAAAATATACCGGCAATGGTTGCTGCTTGAACATCCGAAAATCCTAATACATTACTCAAATATAACGTAATTACTACAAATACTCCGTAATACGCAGCTCGTTCCAATAATTCTACCGTGTTGGCAACCCAAAACGCTTTCGTAAACTTCACTTTCTTTTTCTCATTTGTTGTCACACTCATACTCTCAATTTATTTGTTAATACTAAATCATCTGCTCGGTTGTATCCCCTATAAATTTATCTGCAAAAATCCGTGCAGCATAACTCTCTGGTATAAAAATCTTTCCAATGTTCATCGCATCTAATATAGACTTGTGCACATCATCCAAGGCTCTTGCATATATTTTACTGATTTTCAAAGCTTTTAATGCAGCCACTGTACGCAAAGAATTATCCATACTCTGACCTATCGCTACAATAGCACAATTAATATCTTTTAAAGGTAAAGTAGATAAACTTATTTGATCTGTAGCATCAAGAATATAAGCGACAGATATTCTATCTTTTACCTCCTCAACTCGATGCTCTAAAGTATCAACACCTATAACATCATGGCCATTGTCAGTTAATTCCTCGGCTAAAGTCCTGCCGAAATTTCCTAAACCTATCACTAGAAATCTCATTTTCTATATATTAGTTTATTATAATATTATCTTTAGGTAATCTATAGCGTAAACAACCGGAAGGTTTCATAATACTTGTCATAAAAGTAATAAGTCCAACTCTTCCTGTAAACATTAATAGAGCCAATAGTACCTTACTCTCATCACATAATTGTGATGTTACGTTTAAACTCGAACCAACAGTACCTAAAGCTGAAACCGTTTCGAAAAATAATCCCAATGGAGTGATTGCTGGTTCTATTGCTACGAGTAGACTAAAAAAGATTATAATCGCAATTATAGAACCAAAAACCACAGCAGATGCTCTTCTCACAGAATCTCCTGCCAATTCACGATTAAATAGGACAACATTTGAACGTCTACGTACTACCGAAATAAAATTTGCCCATGCCACTGCAAATGCATTTACCTTTACCCCTCCGGCTGTAGATTGTGAAGCTCCTCCAACCCACATTAAAAAATATACACCACCAATGTTAGTAATGAAAAATCCGTAAGCACAACACTATTAAAGCCCACTGTACGAGGAACTACTGCATTAAAAAATGCATGTGTCAATTTTTGTTCTGTAGACATTCCAGAAAAAGCTCCATCCCATTCTTGTAAAGCAATGAAACTACAACTACCGACCAGTAATACCAACGTCATTGTAAGAACAATCTTAGTATTTATATTAGTCAAATGATTAAAACGAGTATGTTTGTCCATTTTTAATACCCAACGTCTCCATAAAGCCTGTGTATGGTAAATTATTATATTCTTAAAATTAACCAATATAGGAAATCCAATGCCTCCCATTATTACAAGCAAAGAAATAGTCAGGTAAAATAAATTGCTTCCATGCATCAAAATAGGATTACCTAAATTTCCTGTCATGGTTGAAAAACCAGCATTACAAAATGCTGAAACAGAATGAAATAATGCAAAAAAATATCTCCTCATGCAATGATAAATCCAAACTAGAATGTATACACATCCAAATAAAAACTGCACCTATCAACTCTATGACAAATGTAAAACCAAAAATATACAAAAGCATTGAAACTAAAGATGCTGAATTGTCCGAGCCATTAATCATATCACGCAGAGCAAATTGATTATAAAGCCCTGTGTTACCCATAAAAAACATGGCAAAAAAACTCGTAATAGTCATAACTCCTAATCCTCCTATTTGTATCAATAGCATAAGAATTATCTGCCCTTCTCGAGTAAACGTTGTTGCAATATCTACAGGAGAAAGACCGGTTACGCATACAGCACTTGTCGATACGAACAATGCATCAATAACAGACAAACGTATATGTGCAACTGTCGAACGAGGAACCAATAATAGAATAGTACCGACAAAAATAATAGCTGCAAAACTGGCTGCTAACAATAGCGCAGGATTTGTATTTTTATTAATAAAACTAACAATCCCCCTAGATACATCCAAAACAGCAAATATCCCTACTAAAGCTGCTGTATAGTAAGTGCTTTCTAAAAAATCCCAAAGCCATGGCAACAATGAACTTTCACCTGAAAGACCAAATAGGCGAGGAAAAGTTGAAAGGTAAAGTAATACACCTAACAATATATGTGCAGTCAACAATTTCCTGCTTATGCTCAACAATCCACACAATAATCTGCCTGAAAATAAGATAAAATATATCCACCAAGCAAAATCATACACCCCTAAGATGTAATTTGCTTCTTTCTCATCAAGTGCAAACCCATAATCAATGATAATTGCACCAAGCACAAGAACAGATAGTATAAAAACAAAAATTTCAATCCAGAAGGCTATTCTGTTTTGAAAATAGCGTGACATTATCCCCGCAATATGTTTTTTTATCATTTCTAACATGCTTGCAAAGATATTCTTTTGTGTGGAATATAAAAACAGAGTCCGGTACCAGACTCTGTTTTCAATATTTTAATGCCAATTCAATTATTTGAAATATCTGTTATACAGACCTTCAAATCCTTTACCATGACGAGCTTCATCTTTACACATTTCATGTACAGTATCATGGATAGCATCCAAATTCAATTTTTTAGCCAAAGTTGCGATACGTTTTTTGTCTTCGCATGCACCAGCTTCTGCTTCCATTCTCTTCTTCAAGTTAGTTTTGGTATCCCAAACACACTCCCCTAACAATTCTGCAAATTTAGCAGCATGTTCTGCTTCTTCCCATGCATAACGTTTGAATGCCTCTGCAACTTCTGGATAACCTTCACGGTCAGCCTGACGGCTCATTGCCAAATACATTCCAACCTCAGTACATTCACCGTTGAAATGTGCCTGCAGACCTTCCAATACTTCTGCGTCAACACCTTTTGCAACACCAATTACATGTTCGTCTACGAATGTAAGAGCACCTTCATTTTCAACTAATTCTTTAAATTTGCTTCTTGGCACTTTACATTGCGGGCAAAATTCTGGAGCTTCTTCACCTTCATAAACATAACCACATACGGTACAAATAAACTTTTTCATAACAATCTGTTTTATTGATTAATAATATTTTCTGGGGTTAATCCCAACGTTTTATTTCTACATTCTTTGCAATAACCTTTATAGTACAGGTGACTTTCTGTCACTTCCATCTCTCCTATTTTCTTCACCTGCAATAAATCATTATCTTCTACAGCAATATCAAAAACCTTGCCACACCCACAACATTGAAAATGTGCATGACAAGATGTATCTATATCATAACGGATATTTTTTTCATCAATTACCAAAGCTGTAACGGCTTTTTGCTCTACAAATATTTTCAACGTATTATATATTGTAGTTTTTGACAATGTAGGCATTGACTGATATAACGCAATATAGATATCATCTACCGTAGGATGAATATGATGCGCCATAAGATACTCCATAATAGCCATTCTCTGAAGAGAGGGCTTTATGCCATATTGCTGTAAGTATTTTTGTGTCGCTAAATTCATATTCATCATAATATTGTAATCATTACAAATTTTTATCGAGTACAAAAGTAGACTATTTTTTTATAACCTCCAAATTATTCCGATATAATTTATCTTATAAAACCAGTTTGTTTTCGTTAATAAATTTATAGCTTTGCGCTATGTTTTTTTTAGGAGCTTCAGCGCATTTATTTATTTACCTGCTGATACCCGCTTTCATCATTGTATGTTGCTATTGTAGAGGCGTTGCAGGTACTCCGGAAGTCAACTCTGCACTTACGGAAACTGTTGTATATAAATCTTGTCATAATTCCTCTGAAAAACTAACATGCTTTTTTCAAGCAGAAATTAAAAAACAACGAAAACAAAAACACATATTTATTTTTTACGAAAAGAGTAATGATATCATCCCTTATTTTGCAGATATATATTACTCCCCTATTACCCAACAATTACATCTGAGAGCCCCACCTATCTGGCTATGATCTATAAATACAAGCCGTCAATCGGCATCTTTTAAATTTTCTAACTATAATATATTATTGTATGCACATTATATTTTGTATAATATGTACACTATTGGTATATAGTGTATCAGCACAACGTTCTGCTTTTATAGGAAATGACTCAACCTACAATATGGTACGAGAGCTTCAGGAAGTTATTGTCACTGCAGAAAAACGACAATTGAATCCTGTCAATATCCCCACAGCTTTGACTGTAGTTACTCCCAAAATCATTACCGGTGAAAATAGTTTGGATCTACGTAATATTTCAGGTATAGTTCCTAATTTCTACATGCAAGAAGGTGGATTAAAATTATCTACACCTTTATATGTAAGAGGTATCGGTACGATATCTGGAATACCCTCAGTGGGGCTATATATCAATGGTGTACCTGTATTTGATAAAAATGCATTTATATTTGAACTCTATGATATCCAACAAATAGAGGTATTAAGAGGTCCGCAAACCACTCTCTACGGACGTAACAGTATCAATGGACTCATCAACATTAATACCAAAACTCCCCATAGTAAATTTGCTCTACAAGCCGGCATTGGCTATTCCAGTTATTCTTCTCAAAACTATAGAATAATATTAAATTTACCCATAAAAAATTATTACAACCGGTTGTCTTTTTCCTACAACAAATCTAAAGGTTATTTTAAAAATCGATATGAAAACAATAAAAAATCAAATCCATCAGATTCTTATCACATCAGATACCAAGGACGGGTACTGACTCCTCTGAATTGGGATTTGAAACTTGGTGTTGAACATAGCCATTCTTACGATGGTGGCTATGCATATGCAGCAGCTGATTCATTAAGAAATGAGAGATATGTAGTTAATTACAATACACCCTCCTCATATCGCAGAAATTTGACTGCAGCACACATCAATCTGAACAAACGCTGGGAACAACTTAATTTCTCATCAGTTAGTTCTTATGCTCATACAAATGATAAACAGTTTTTGGATGCAGATTTTACTTGTTTAGATGTTTTTGATAATCAAAAAAAATCACATCAACATCTATATACACAAGAATTCACACTGCAATCCTCTCAAAAACAACGTATAGAATGGACAATTGGAGCCTTTGGCTTTTACAAAGATCTTACGAATAAATACATTGCCAATTTCGGGACAGATCGTTTTTATTTATTACCCATGAAATTAGACCATGCCAAGTACTATAATAACACTACCACTTGGGGAATTGCAGGATATGGCCAAGTTGCCATACGGGATATATGGCCAGGGATGACTTTTACTGCTGGATTGCGTTATGACTACGAAAAAACAGAACTTGATTATCGTGATAGTCTGCTATTCAGTGGAAGTGAACAATATAGCAGCTATCACCAATCAAATAAAAAACGTGATTTTGATGCATGGTTGCCAAAATTTTCTCTTTTACAGCAATGGAACTCTCAATTATCCCTCTACCTCAGTATTTCCAAAGGCTATAAAGCTGGTGGATATAACATTATATCAAACGATATGAGTAGCCAATTGGTACAATTGCAATATAATGCAGAAAAACTTTGGAACTACGAAATCGGAATGAAGTATTTCAGTCAAAACCATAAATTCAATTTAAATGCTGCAGTATTCTTTATCGATTGGAAAGATCAACAAATATTTACCATGGGCATGATGGGACCAGCCCTGAAAAATGCAGGAGATGCGCATAGTGTTGGTTGCGAAGTTGACATGCACTGGGAGTTTATTCCTTGCCTGGCATATTTCCTATCAATGGGATACACTCATGCCCAATACTACCACAATGCAAATAAAGCCCATGAAGGGAACCGGATTGTAATGGCTCCCGAGTTTACCGGAAATACTGGTTTACGCTATAATAAAAAAGTAAATGTTTCTTGGTTCCAGTCATTTGCTGCCTCCACAAGTGTCAATGGATTCGGAACCCAATATTTTGATGAAGCCAACCTATTAAAACAAAAACCTTACTTCTTATGGAATCTCGAGTTTGGAATTTCTGCCAAACATTGGGAGTTTAAAATATGGGGAAAAAACATACTTGACAAAGCCTTTTTCTCATATATGCTAAACAATCCTGTTGGCAACAAACTTCCACAGTACAATAATATGGGACAATCAGGAGCTCCTGCACGTCTGGGAGCATCTATCACATTTAATATTTAATTTAATATAACAATCATATGAAACAGATTATCAGTATAATATTTATAGCAATAGTAACCCTTCTTAACCTATCTTGCAGCAATCAGGATGAACCGACAGACAAACTTGCCGGTACATATTGGAGTTATCAAAAACCGCATTTTGAATTTGAATACGCCACAGATACAATCGTTTTTCAAATGATGCAAAAGCAAATAAAAATAGGTGTCAAACAACTAAAAGGCATGTTTACAGCTATAGCCCAAGAAAAAATGGGAGCTTATTTTAAAGGTATCAATTTTCAAGATCATCAGAACCTAGTGCTAGATATACAAAACAAACAGCAGATACCTTTCAAAATTCCTGCACAATACATGTGTGATGAAAACTATTTACAATTGACGGTAAACTTAGGAAATATGCTATCCGGAATGAATTTTCCCATGAATGGAATTCCTCCTATTAGTTTCAAATACCATATAGAAAGCAACCAGTTGACAATGTATTTTGAAAAAGTATACATCCAAGTAATTTATTCTATCATGAGCGATTCAATAGTATCAATGATAATAAAAGCGATGGGTGTAGATTTCAGCCATGCACCTGAAGGCATGGAAGAAAAGGCAAAACAAGCCATACAAAAACAAATCAATGATATTTTCCAACAAACCCAACGCCTGGAGCTTGGATTTGTCTTAGGTATAAAATAATATACGGAATAAAAAAAATATTCAAAATAAAAGGTTATCTTTACCCTAAAGAAGTTATACACAGAATTTGAGTAGAACCTTTTAAGATAACCTACGTATATTTATTTAGAATACTAAAATCAAGAATTATGAAAAAAACAAATTGCAACTGCGGACTGCTTTCATGCGAAGCGGTCAACAAACGGGATAAAGACAAAAAATTTGTATTAGTGTCTCTTCCTTATAAAGAAGATGCTTTGGAACCATTGATTAGTGCGAAGACCTTGCAATATCACTATGGTAAACACCTGGTAGCCTATATCGACAACACAAACAAACAAAAAGCCGGTACTGAATTTGAAGACTTACCTCTGTATGAAATCATTCAAAAAGCAACAGGTGGTCTATTCAACAATGCAGCCCAAGTGTTCAACCACTATTTTTATTTTGAAGCACTCCATGCTCCAAGCATAGAATTGCCACAAACAAAAATGCTTCAACTTATCAATAAAAACTTTGGAAATTTTGAAACATTCAAAGAAAAGTTTACTCAAGCAGGCACTACCTTATTTGGTTCCGGCTGGGTTTGGCTCGTACAAGATGGTGAAAAATTAGAAATAATAGCTCTACCTAATGCTGGCACTCCTATCCAAGAAGGTAAATATCCGCTTTTGACAATGGATGTATGGGAACATGCCTACTACTTGGACACTCAGAATGCCCGTCCCAAATACATTGAAAACTTTTGGAAACTTGTAAACTGGGATGTCGTTGAACAACGAATCAGATAAAACAAAAAAAGCGTAATGATTGTCATTACGCTTTTTTTATCATTAGAAAAATTTACTTCACAATAACCATTTCATCAATCAAATGGCGAGCACCTGCCAGTTTGTCTATAATGAAAAGTACATAGCGAATGTCTACAGAAATATTACGACAAATTTCTGTATTATATTGAATATCCGACATCACACCATCCCATGCTCTATCAAAATTCAATCCAATTAAATGACCCTCTGCATCCAAAACCGGACTACCAGAATTACCTCCAGTAGTATGGTTGGTAGCCACAAAACAAACCGGAACTTCTCCATCTTGCGTATAAGGTCCAAAATCACGCTGACGATAAATCTCCCGTAAACGTTCTGGTACATTATAATCATAAATATTAGGATTATCCTTCTCCATAATACCATTCAAAGTAGTATAATGCTTATAATAAACAGCATCACATGGTGCATATCCCTGTACTTTACCATAAGCAACTCTCAATGTTGAATTGGCATCAGCATAAAACACTTTTTCAGGCTGCATCTCCATCTGAGCTGCCAACCATGTTTTATCCATACCTTTCAACTGATTCTCTATCGCTGACAATTCTGGAGCTATTTTTGCAACATACAATTGATCAATAGAGCTATACAGACGATAAGCCGGATCTTTTGCTAATTTCTTATAAGATTCTGCATCACAATTGTCTATGAATGCCATCAGTTGACTTTCATTTGCAAAAATTGATTTTGCAAAAACATTGGTTGCATAAGCTTCTACACCTTTCTTGGTTGCAGCAGTTTGCACCTCTGCAGGTATCCATTCTGCTGTTAGATTTTTATTATACAAACGCAACATTTCAGCAAGAATCTTCTGATCGGTAGCTGCATCATAATCTTTAAAATATCCTTTTACGTATTCTTTCAAAACTTCTTTATAATGCTTCTCTTTCTCTGCAAAATCTTTTTTTGTTACAACATTATACACTGCAGCACTCAAACCAACGATTTCAGCACCACGTTTACCGGCCTCAGTCAAATAAGAAACGGCTAACACCAAATCTTTTCGCTTATCATACAAACTTTTATAAGTATCCAATAGAGTGCTGTACTCTTTTTTACCTGCAGCCCACTGACGGAACTTAGCCTCTTCTTGACGTTTTGTCTCAACTGTATTGAAACGTTTCAGACCTTTAGTCTCTCCCTGCCATTTTTTCCAAGCATTTGCGACACTGGCTGCTTTAGCTGCATACTTGATTCGTAATAATTCATCCGACTCCATAGCAGCATTAATAATATTCAGCTTTGCAGTGCGAATAGCAATCTTATGTGGATTTTCAACATCCTGAGTCTGTTCTATCGCATAGGAAGTCAAATATTCCTTCGTCGTTCCAGGATAACCAAACACCATTGTAAAATCGCCTTCATTCAAACCTTTCATTGAAATTTTAAAAAACGATGCAGGAGTATAAGGCTTATTATCGGGAGAATAAGCTGCCGGTTCATTATCCTTGCCGGCATAAATACGCAACACCGAAAAGTCTCCTGTATGACGAGGCCACATCCAGTTATCTGTATCTCCTCCAAATTTACCGATTGCTGATGGTGGAGCACCAACCAGACGAACATCTTTGTAAATCTTGAATACGGACATAAAATATTGGTTACCGTTGAAATATGGTTTGATATTAGCCTGCAGATTTGTTCCCTCTACCGCCTTTTTCTCCAATTCACTGCATACTTCCTTAATCTTCTTACTCTGCTCAGCTTCTGTCATTCCTGCTTTCAACTGAGATTTAATTTGCTCTGTCACATCTTCCATTCTTACTAAAATAGAAGCCGTCACCCCTGGATTTGCCAATTCTTCCTGCTTATTTTTAGCCCAAAATCCATCTCTTAAATAATTATGTTCCAAACTACTATGAGACTGAATCATATCAAAAGCACAATGATGATTTGTCACCACCAACCCCTCATTACTGATTAATTCTCCTGTACAAAAATGTGAAAACGGACGACCTTCTTGTCCTAACCCGATTACCGCATCCTTCAGTGATGCTTGGTTAATATTGTAGATATCTTCAGCCGTCAGCTTAAAGCCCTGCTTCTGCATATCTTCAATATTATACTTTTTAAGCAGCATTGGAATCCACATTCCTTCGTCTGCCCGGCAACCTACCCACGCTGTAAGCAGGGCCATGAAGATAATGATTGATTTTTTTTTCATGAAACTGTATTTAGTATTAAAAATTCTTCAGCTTTTCATACAACTGCTGTATAGGAAGCCCCATTACATTATAAAAAGATCCTTCAATACGTTGAATACCAATATAGCCAATCCATTCTTGAATACCATAGGCTCTAGCCTTGTCTAAAGGTCTGAAATTGTCAACATAATAGCTTATTTCCTCTTTCGACAGCTCTTTAAAATAAACGTCTGTCAAAGATGAAAAAGATTTCCTACAACCTTGAGTGGTCAGACACACACCTGTGATTACCGTATGTTTGCGTCCTGATAAATCCTGAAGCATACCAATCGCCTCTCCCCTATCCTTCGGTTTTCCAAGAATCTTATCCCCAAGACACACAACTGTGTCTGCCGTAATCAACAACTCATCCGGCTGCAATTCACCATGAAATGCATCTGCTTTCAAAGAAGCTAAATATTCCGGAACCTTTTCAATTTCCAATTCGGATGGCCACACTTCTTCTGTCGATTTCAAACGCACTTCAAAAGAAAAACCAGCATCTTTCAATAGCTGATGACGTCGGGGCGAACCGGATGCCAAAATTAATTTATAATGATTAACTGCATTCATCAAACACAAATCAAATTAAAAGGTATTAGACAAAAACATACTGGCACCGACACAAGCAACAGCCAGATACCGAATCAAATTCAACTGCAAAGCCCGATTTCCCAATTTAAAATTTACAGCCCAAATATAAATAATATAAGGCAGTAAGATGGCAACACCCCCATAAAGTATAAACAAATTAGAGCCTTTACATTCTGATTGAAAGGCTATCCCCAACGAAATAATCGCAACAACAGCCAATAAAGTAATCATACAACGGGCCACTTTAATCCCTGCTTTTACAGGAATTGTATTAAATCCGTTATCCTTGTCCCCTTCAACCGAAAAGATATCCTTATTAATCTCATACATTAGCGTATTCAGAAAAATGAACCATGCAAAACCGCATACCCGCCACAAAATAAAAACGTTTAGTCCCGTTTCCTGACAGATAATTGTATTCATTTTCAATAGTAATGGTTCTTCATAGGCCACAACACTGATTGGAATTAACGCCGCTAAAAGTCCCACTAAAATATTGCCAAGCAAAAAGAATCTTTTGAATCCAAAGGAATAAAACCATAATAAACCGGACACAACCAAGAATGCAACCCCCAACAGCCATTCCCCTAAAATAAAACCAAGCACAACACCGATTCCTACCGCAATGGCATTCAAAACCGAATGCAAAATGATAGCAGATTGCCGACTAATACTCTTCCCGATAACAATATTGCGCACTCCTGAAATCCTGTCGGATTTTATATCAAAATAATCGTTGATAACGTATGCCGCTGAAATCAGACAACAAATTGCCACTACCAACAAAGCAAAGGCAAAATCGTCCATTTGCAGTTTGCACCCATTTAATTCAAGAACTGGCCGAATCACCAAAAGTCGCATAGCATACATTGTCAATACTGCAAATACAAGCGTTCTGACCCTTATCAATCGAAGAAGCTCAACCATGATGAATGCTCATTAACTGTTTACATACTTTTCACATAGCATTTAGTATCCATCCAGTCCCCTCTAGCTTTCAACACTTGTGCCATTACATCCCTTACACAACCTTCGCCACCTATCGTATCTGAAATATACCTTGCCACCCCCTTGATTTCCTCACAAGCATCCAGCGGACACACTGGCAATCCCACACGTGTCATCACATTATAATCCGGGATATCGTCACCCATATACATAATCTCATCTGCAGTTAAAGAATATCGCTCCATTATTTCTTCCAGAGCTTCAATTTTATTGGGAACTTTCAAATAGATATCTTCTGGTTTCAGTCCTAACTTTTCCATGCGTTCTCTAACCCCGGGAGCACCTCCGCCAGAGATGACAGCCACAATATATCCTTTACGGATACTATACATAATGGCATATCCGTCCTTTGTACAGGAAGTTCTCATCAACTCGCCTTCCGGAGTCAGACTTTGAGCCTGTCTGGACAAAACTCCGTCAACATCAAAAATAAACGCCCTTACTTTCTTTAAATCGTCTTTAAAAAAGCCCATATTAAAAGATTTAATATCGTTAAACTTACCATAACGACAGCATTTGCGGCTTATCGTCAGGCTCACATTTAGGTTCTATAGACTTCAACGTTGATTCATGAATAGAATCTGACATCAAATTGTACAAATTTAGTAATTTATGGTCATCTTTCAAGAGATTACGATGCATTCCTAAAATCGTTTCATCCCCTCTTCTTGCCGGACCTGTCTGAGCTGCCTCAGGCGACAACACCATCACCTTATGTGCAGTCTCAAAAATCAGCGGACGCAACATACCGAAATCAATTCCCTCCTTATCTAAAATCTGACCTGCAATCCCATACATGTGATTCACAAAATTATTGGCAAACACAGCAGCCATATGCAACACCTTACGCTTTTCTGAAGAAATCTCTTCAACTCTCGCAGACAACATGCCAGCCAATTTCTTCACTACAGCCAAAGCCTCCTCGTCATTTGCCTCAATACACAACGGTATTTCCCTAAAATCCAACTCTCTCCTTTTAGTAAATGTCTGCAATGGATACAACACCCCATAATGTTGGATAAAAGGCTGAAACACCTTCATCGGCAAACTTCCGGATGTATGTAGCACTAAAGCCTCCTTATTGATTCTAATTCGCTTAAACAGATTCAATAAAGCATCGTCTTTTACACAAAAAATATAAATGTCACAATCCGGATAAATCGTAGAAATATCAGTTGTATACGTTATACCTGTTTTTTTTCCGAGCTCTCGAGCCGATTCCGGAGTCCGGCTATATATCTGACACAAATTCAGTCCTGCTTTCAATAAAGCCGGAGCCAGATGGCTAGCCACATTTCCAGCCCCAATCAATGCAATTTTCTTATTCATCATCCTTCTCAAATGCTATATTCTTAGCTTTAACCTTGCCTTCCTTTATTAATCGCAACAAACGCTTGCAAGCAGCACAAATATCCTCATAAAAAACCTCACCCACCAACACCAGTTTGCCGTCGCAATACTCCAAATGTCTATACCGTCCTTCCGAATCTTTATGGTCAAGCAACAATAAATCCCCTCCCGGTATAAACGTATGAGTCATCTGATTACGCAATTTATCGTAAAGTACAAAATTGGTATTCAACAATCGATATCGTCCTCCAAACAGACAATTCACTCCCTGCGCAAAACGTTTTGACGACTGACCTTTTGCTTTCATCGGTTTATTATCCAAAAAACTTCCCAACACCTCAACAGCCTGGCCCATCAACACAAACTGCATATATGCAAGATTGATACTCTGCAGTTTACCTAGCTCCTGTACTATCACTGTATCAAGAAATTCCTCTATATGTTTAATCTGTTCTTCCCTATCCATAGTTAATGGACAAAATTAAAGCAAAAATTGAAAATAAGAAAATTTTCTACTTTAGTGTATCTGTTTAATCAACTATCACTATGAAGCAATCTGTGTCAGCAGTTCAATAATTCGCTCTCTTTCACCGCTACCCTTTGTAGACAACCGTAAGAGAGGAATATTATATATTTCAAAAATATGATCTTTTTTTGCATCACGCTTACTCTGCTCCGTAGTATCATTGTGGTAAGTATAACCATCCGTTTCTACAGCAAGAACAGGCAATTTGGTCACACGATTGATTATCAGAAAATCAACATGTGTACTATAATGAGAAGCATATACCTTCTCTTCTTCATTCATTAGCGACATATCTTTTATAATCTGCCTTATGGGAATATGACACAATACTTTTAAGCAAGAAAAAGCAGCATCAGACGATAACACTTCATTTATCAATGCATATGTCAAATTCTCTGAAGCATATTCTGATATTCGAGTATTACTTTTAATAAACTCCATAAGTTTATCTGTATAATTAGAATACAAATAATCAAATATAGAAGCTATCTTGCTTTCTGTAACTGTATAGTTATTATAATTAATATATTCCACCAAGTCTGTCAGGTTTCCTTTTTGTTTCTGTTCATTTCCTGTCATCACAAGTACAAATTTATTTTTTGCCCGTGATACTGCAACATTTAACAAATTGGGATCATCTGCAAACGGAGTTATTTGATTATCAACCACACTCATAATAATAACATCCTTTTCACGTCCCTGATATTTATGAATAGTAGCAGTCTCTATATCAGGAAGCTGCCTACGAAAAGCATCCACTTGCCTATTATATGGAGTAACAATACCAATACTGTCAATACCTGTCATTCCAGGCAACACCTCATTTTTAACCACATCTATTTCACGTTGATTCCACTGTCCGGCAGCATGATTACCTTTAACCGTTTTGATTGCGCTCAACACATCCTGTTCATCTGCATCATTTGTCATAATAAGCAAATTACCACCGTAAAACTTCTGATTGCAAAAATTAATGATACGTGGATGACAACGGTAATGCTCTCGCAGCATTGTCTGGCATACATCTTTTATAACCACACAGATTGATTTCAGAAAACTATTCTTAGCACAATCATAACCTTCAGCTATATGATATTGTTCCATCACAGAACTGAGTTTTCTTTTATCATCTTCTGTAACCACATTAGCTAATTGCAACGTATCGCCAACAATAACAGCATTTTTAGCACATGACAAAGCCAATACTCCTGTCTCTATGGAGACCTGCGAAGACTCATCTACAATCAAATAATCATAAAGCTTCTCAGACATCAAACAAGAACGTGCAGAAAAAGTTGTACTAAGTACAATGGGATAAGCTTTCATAAAATCGCGACTTCGCTTCCTCAGCTCTTTTGCATCACAAAATACTCTACGTTTGGTCTTGCCAAATGCCCTGTTCAGCCCAGATTTAAACAACATCATTGACTTTTCTGCCAATTCACCGGCCAAAAGTTTTGCATCATAAGCCACTAAATCATTCTCAATAGATTCCAACCTTTCACTTATTTCTCTCAGTCGATTCTTATAATAAAGAATCTGTAATTCCTTAACCAGATACTCCAAATTATCTTTGTCAAAATTACTATGCAATCCAAATTCTCGTTTCAGCCACCACAGACGTATGCGTTCAATAATTTTGCGCAAAAACGCTCCAAATTTTAGAACCTTTTTTTCCTTCCTTGCTTGATAACGTAGCCATTGAGCAATAATAAGCGAAGAATTAATTCTTTTCTGCACCTGCAAATCATCTTTCATATCATGATCCATACAAAAATGCTTCCACTCCATTTCAACCTCTTGCTGTTCCTGTCGTAATCCGGCCTGCTCATTTTGTAAAGCATAAACTCTATCGAGACTATCCTGAAGAACACGCAAATCCTGCTTTAACTTTTGCTCATCTTCCGCATCAATTGCCCAAGAAGCAATTTCCATTGGAACTGTCGGTTGATTCTCGATAAACAACTCTTTATTTTCCTTACTTCCTAATGCTGCTACAATAAAATCAAGACTATATTTTTGCAATTTTTCCAGCACATTCATTGTTGCTGAATTATTATTAGACACCACCATCACAGTCTTACCATCTCTAACAACATTAGCAATGATATTCAGTATTGTTTGAGTTTTACCGGTTCCGGGAGGTCCTTGTATCACACTGATTTGATTTTCAAAAGCTGCTGCCACAGCTTGTTTCTGACTCGCATTGCACCC
The DNA here is from genome assembly GCA_945900015.1 of uncultured Odoribacter sp. Taxonomy (GTDB): domain Bacteria; phylum Bacteroidota; class Bacteroidia; order Bacteroidales; family Marinifilaceae; genus Odoribacter. The sequence continues at coordinate 16,120 of CAMDJC010000021.1, forward strand.
AAAAGGATATATCAAATCGCCATGCTTCATTTTTTTTACTTCATACACGGAGGGATTCAGATAACATGCAGCAACAGATTTATCATCCACGAAATCAATCTTTTCATAAATTTGAGTCAAAATCCCGCTTTCATCCTTATCCTTACCCAAAGGATTAATAGTAGCCACACTTCTCATGTATTCAAATGTGTCTTTAGCCGTTTTACCATCCAGACTATTTCTGACAACATCAATTTGATCATTCGTAAAATCCGCAACGAATCCATTGCAATACTTTATGCGCCAAAACAATCTATCTTTATACTCAAAACACCAAATATCCCCAATGCCTTTTTGTAAAATGCCATCTAAATACACTTTTGTCATTAAAGGGTCAAACCACTTATAATCATTCAACCACAAAACTTTATCTGCACTATAGCTATAAGTCTTATTATTATTAAAACGAACACTAAACAGATTTGAATTTATCCTAGCGATTGACTCAATCTGCAATGTTTTAGGTTCACCGTTTAAAAGAATATATGAACGTGACAGGTCCTGCATACCTCCTAGCAATTATGGAATTTTTCAAATATATACGTCAAAAATACAAATCTACTATTAAAGATCGGCATAAATTAATACAATTCTTTACCACAAATCCATAAAGCAGGTAATGACACCCAAAATTCAGATGATAACAGAAAACTTAAAAGTCACTATCTTTGCATTAGTTTATTAATAACAAACACATGAAACGTATCATAGTCATATCAACCAGCCTTCGTGTCAGATCGAATAGCGACCTACTTGCAGATGCCTTTATTGAAGGTGCAAAGAGTGCCGGACACGAGGTAGAAAAAATTGATCTGTTAGGTAAAAAAATTGCATTTTGCCGTGGCTGTTTTTGCTGTGCCAAATTAGGCAAGTGTGTAATCGAAGATGATGTAAACAGCATCATGGAGAAAGTCGTGCAGGCTGATGTCATTGTTTGGGCAACCCCTATTTATTATTACGAAATGTCCGGACAGATGAAGACCCTGATAGACCGTATGAATGCCATGTATGCCCAGGATTATAAATTCCGTGAGGTTTATCTGCTGACTGCTGCAGCCGAAGATGAATCTTATGTTCCGGAACGTGCAGAAGCCGGATTGACAGGATGGATTGACTGCTATCCCAAAGCTAGATTGGCTGGGTCTCTGTTTTGCGGAGGAGTAAATGAACCGCATGCCATTCAAGGGAATGCAAAACTGCAAGTGGCTTTCGAAATGGGAAAATCAGTATAATGAATATGATAGACAAAATAAGATTTGATACCATACAACAAGTAAATGACTTCTATGGGGTGCCTACGCTTCATCCCATGGTCAGTGTGCTCCATTTAGAACGCACTGACTCGGAAGCTCTTTCAAAATATCAACTGCATTATGGGGTATACGCCATTTGGCTGAAAGAAACCAAAGGGTGTAACCTCTCCTATGGTCGTACCCCATATGATTTTGATGAGCAAACCGTGACCTCTTTTGAGCCCGGACAGACAGTTACAGTGGAAATCACCAATCGCAATATACGCCCCCGCTGCATCGGACTGCTCTTTCATCCCGACTTTTTGAACCGCACCCAATTGGGACGAAATATGCAGCGATATGAATTTTTTTCTTATAGCAGCACCGAAGCTCTCCACCTTTCCGGGACAGAAGTCTGTATTTTTAAACAGGTACTTGACATGATAGAAATGGAATTACAACATCCTATCGACAATCATACCCGTGAGTTAATCGTGTCAAACATAGAATTGTTGCTCAACTATTGTCTGCGTTTCTACGACCGTCAGTTCATTACGCGAGAAGAAATTAATCATAACGTAGTGAAACAATTTGATGCACTACTGAAAAACTATATCCAAAAATTAGCCGAAAAAGAAGGACTTCCCACTGTCAGTTATTTTGCTGACAAATGCTGCCTGACTCCCGGCTACTTCGGACAACTCGTCAAAACTGAAACCGGACGTACAGCCAAAGATTTTATAAACGACAGACTTTTGATTTCCGCTAAGGAATTTTTGAACGACGACCAATTGACAGTGAACCAAATTAGCGCACGTCTAGGTTTTGAGTATCCGCAACATTTTGTTCGTTTTTTCAAACAACACACGGGACAGACTCCCAATGAATATCGCAAAGCAGTCTAAGGAATCTTCCATAATTCAGGTCATTTCTCCCTAAACCTAGATATACCTCCTTGCTGTGATTCTCTCTAAATTTGCATCAGTCAAAATCACAATACTAGAAAGTATGAAATTAAAAAACTATCTGACCTTAATGGTATTACTCTATGGTATAGACATGATGGCTCAGAACAAACAGGAGATTATTATGGAAAAAGAACAGTTAACAATGACACAAGAATGGGACAAAACATTTCCGAAAAGTGACAAAGTAAACCATTGCAAAGTGACTTTTGTAAACAGATTTGGTATTACGCTAGCGGCAGATATGTATATACCCAAAGATGTCGCAGGTAAATTGCCAGCCATTGCCGTAAGCGGGCCATATGGTGCTGTAAAAGAACAATCAAGCGGATTATATGCCCAACATTTAGCGGAACAAGGCTATCTGACACTCGCATTCGACCCGTCATTCACCGGTGAAAGTGGTGGCGAACCCCGCTACTCTTCTTCTATGGATATTAACACTGAAGACTTTTGTGCAGCCATTGATTATCTGTCATGCTGCGAACAGGTAGATACCGACCATATCGGCATTCTCGGAATCTGCGGCTGGGGAGGTATCGCCCTGAACGCCGCAGCCCTCGACCCCAGAATTAAAGCAACTGTAAGTGTGACCCTTTATAATATGACACGAGTTACACAACAAGGATATTTCGACAATATGGACGAAGAAGCACGGCATAAATTGAAGCAAGAGCTCGCCGAAATACGCACAAAAGAATTCCGTACCGGAAAAATCAAACCGCAAGGCGGACTGCCGGACAATACCCCAGCAAATGCACCCGATTTTCTGAAACAATACATGGCATACTATAAATCTCCCGAAAGAGGTTATCACCCTCGTTCGCTCAATTCCAATATGGGATGGGACATCACCTCTCAACTAATGCTCTTGAACCATAATCTCTGGGTTGCTGCCAGTGAAATCAGGACACCTGTATTAATTGTACACGGAGAAAAGGCACACAGCCGTTATTTTGGAGAAAGCGCATTCAAAATTATTACCAACGGCAAATATGCTGCCAACAAACAACTGTTTATCGTCCCCGGAGCCACTCATTGTGATCTCTATGATGGTGGCGATAAGAATTATATTCCCTGGACGAAAATCGTTAAATTCTACAATCAAGAACTGAAACATGAATAGATTATTTCTGATTATATTATCAACTTCATTTACACTGAACATAATGGCACAAGAAAAGATAATACAAACAGCCGGACGTGACCAATTAGGTTCATTTGCTCCCAAGTTTGCAGAACTCAATGATGATATACTCTTTGGAGAAGTGTGGAGCCGCAACAATCTACTCAGTTTACGGGATCGCAGTCTGGTAACAATTACTTCGCTCATCAGCCAAGGTATTACCGATAGCTCCTTGACTTATCATCTGCAATCTGCCAAAAAGAATGGTATTACCCGTACTGAAATAGCCGAAATCATTACCCATATCGCATTTTACGCAGGATGGCCCAAAGCCTGGGCAGCATTCAACCTCGCTAAAATCGTATGGGCAGCCGACCTAGAGGGTGAAGATGCTAAAACAATCTTTCAACGTGAAATGATTTTTCCCATTGGCGAACCGAATACAGCATATGCCCAATATTTTATCGGAAACAGTTATCTTGCCCAAATATCAGACTCCCAAATTCCATTTGCCAACGTGACATTTGAGCCACGATGCCGCAATAACTGGCACATACACAAAGCTACGAAAGGCGGTGGGCAGATGCTGGTCGGTGTAGCCGGACGAGGCTGGTATCAGGAAGAAGGAAAACCTGCACAGGAAATTCTACCGGGAACAGTAATTCATATTCCTGCGAACGTAAAACACTGGCATGGCGCGGCTGCCGACAGCTGGTTTGCCCACCTGGCTTTCGAGATTCCCGGAGAAGATATTTCCAACGAATGGCTGGAACCCGTAACAGACGAAGCGTATGACCAACTTCAAAAATAAAAACGTATGAATAAAATCTTTTATTTATGGGTGGTCCTCAGTATGGCAACTACCACCTTTGCACAATCCGTAAAAACTATGGACAAGAAAGAATCAAACCAAAAGATTTTGGTCGCTTATTTTTCAGCGACCGGAACCACAGCTCGCGCTGCCCGGACAGTGGCAAATATAAGCGGTGGAGAACTGTATACAATTACTCCTGAAAAACCGTATACGGATGCAGATCTAAACTGGAATGACAAAAAGTCGCGCAGTTCGGTCGAAATGAACAATCCGAAAGCACGTCCGGCATTGGGAGGCAAAAAATTAGATATCTCCAACTATGACGTGATTTTTATCGGTTATCCAATCTGGTGGAACCTTGCTCCGAGAATCATAAACACATTTATAGAAAGTCAGGAGTGGAAAGGGAAAATCATAATTCCCTTTGCCACTTCTGGGAGCAGCTCCATAACCAACAGCGTAGCCCAATTAAAACAGTCTTATCCCAATTTCGACTGGAAAGAAGGCAAGTTACTGAACCGGGCTGACGAAAATATAATCCGTACTTGGATTCAAAAAACAACCGAGTTGCTGAAAAGATAGCTTCATTTGAAGCTATTTCTATCAGTTTTTTCTGCGATTTAAAACACAACAATCATTTTTATCGGTTATAGCCTATAAAATTAAGAATATTCTGTATTTGTCGTTTATAATCGATAAAATCACTATATTTACCCATATTATCAAAAAATGCAGGGGCACTTATCGGAAATCTGGAACGAATCCATCGGATTCATCATTGCTGCCAAATTCTTACTTCGATTCAAAGACACCGATACTGCCAAAACAGAATATGTGCTGGCTGAAACGTTATTAAGTTTCTGTATAGCCACCCTCTGCGGCTTAATTGCGAAACAGTTTCTCAATTGATAATTGCTGTGATTTGCTTTCAAAAATGTATCTTTGTCATATTGGAAACAACCGATATCAGAAGAAATAAAAAAGGCAGGTATACAATAGACATGTTGTTCTTATGAATAAAAAACGAAGCTATTGATAGTATTTAGGGTTATTATTTTTATTGCTAAATATTTTTATCTTGAACTTGTGCATATAACGCTATAGTAATAAAATCAAAGGAGGTATCGTGCATGGTATATGACATTATTTAATGAACTAAATCAAAGAAACATACAGCAATATAATTATATAACACATTTTTTGCATACATTTGCACTCAGATTGGAGAATCCTTTTCCAAGACACAACCAAAAAGAAAGAAGCGTTATGCGCATCAAGTATTTGGAAACGTAGGAAATTTTCAAATCGCATACCCTAGTGGCATAGTGGTTCTCACGCTATAGCGTATGCTGTTACCACTACATCGGCATGCAAGGTCTCCTACGACCACCAGATAAAGATGTGACCGTGTGGTTCAGGCTTACTTTGGGTATGTGCATAGAATATAAAACTATTATAATATGAAGTATATCAAGTTGTTTTTTGTATTATTATCCGCAGGAATGCTTATTTCTTGCGAGAAAGAAAATGAAGAATTGTCATCAGATTTTTCAATTGCAGGTTATGCACAAAAAGGACAGTTTATAAAAGGTTCAACTATTATAGTCTATGCGCTAAACAACAAGTTGCTTGCAACAGGAGAAAGTTTCCCTAGTACAATTAAAGATGATTTAGGGTCTTTTACTATTTCTGCAAAAATCACAGCACCATATATTGAATTAAAGGCTGAAGGTTATTATTTTATTGAAAATACGGGGGAGACATCAACAGCTCCAATATACTTAAATGCTTTAGTTAATTCTTCTCAGGAAAAAATCAATATAAACTTGCTGACCTCTCTCACAAGTGGACGTATTAAAAGACTCATCAACGAAGGAAAATCTTTTGATGCAGCCAAAAAACAAGCAGAAAAAGAGCTAATTGATATTTTTTCATTCCAACAAGAAGATATTACATTGGGTTTTGAAAAAATGAATATTTCTGAAGATGGAAATTCTAATGCGATGCTATTGGCAATATCTTGTTTAATTCAAGAGAGAAGAAATGCAGGAGAAGTTCAAAAAATAATTTCAGACATTTCCTCTGAATTCGAAGCTAATGGCAGCCTATCTGAAAAATTATTAAATGAAATTTTTGATGAATATAGACAAGTATCAATTTCAGATGTAGTTAGAAATTTAGTAACATACTACGACAAGAATGGAATTGCGAATTTCAAGATTCCTCCATTTTATGCAATGTTAGACAAAGAATACTCAAGTGGTTTCCATATTATAAGCATGGGTTATAATCATGTCACCTCAGATAGCTATGACACGGATATTCAAGGTGGAACTAAAGATTATTATGCGATTTCATATGATGATTTTGTTACAGAAAGTGATGTGGAATGGATAACGGCTGATGTCAAAGAGCTTTGTACAAATCTCTATACGCTAAAAATCAATATATCACCAAATACAGAAGTGTCTAGTCGTACTGGACATCTGTATGTTAAGTCCAAAAGTGGAGAGATTTTGTACACAAACACCACAAAGCAAAGAGGTCATGGACAACGTATTTATATTGAGCTAGATCGTATTTTGCCAAGAACTCGAGTTTTTGAAGATCAAGATATTGTAAATATAAATGGCTCGGATTATAAACTTCTCTATGACAGTTATTTTAATAAATATTATGTAGAACTTCCCAAATTAGATAATGGATATGGTATTTCAAATATGCCAGAAATGGTAGTAGCAGGAAAGAATGGGGATGTGTTATGTGCAACTTTTACATATAATTCCGAAACTGAAGAATATATCAATAATATTGATGATGAAATAGAGATTGCAAAAACATTAAAATCAGGTTTATATGATATTTCTATTGGCAAGGCAAATGGAAAGACTCCTTGTTACGCTGCGCTCAAAAGTGGGTCAGGATTTGACTTGCCTAATCCTGCTAAAGTCTTGCTAAAACCGTCTTGCTCTTTGCTGACGTTGCATTTCAAGAATAAGGATATGTCAAAAATAACTGATGTTTCCAAAATAGAAGTGGAATTTGGGCATGATGGTTTTTTGGCAGGTGAAATTACTACTTGTATGTATCCCGACCAAGCTATGATTGACCCTTCGTATGTGATTCCAATGGACGAGTACAAAAATAAATCAAATAAGGTTCTTGTTCACAATACCAATAAGGACGATAAGATGTCCTTTTTTGTTCATCCTCAAACTATACAGACATTTAAGTGTACCGCTTATGATATGAATGGTTCTCAATTATTTCAAGTAACGAGAGATATAAATATAGACTTACATAGAGGTTCTAACACACATCTTACAATTTATATCTCAAAATAATAGGAATGTGAACTATGTGGAAAATTATCTTTGTATTTCTTGATTTTACCCTCGTTCAATTTTCCGCTCATACACACCCTCTGCAACATCAGCGACCTCATTTGGGGATTGCCGATGTTGTGTTTCTCCCAAAGACTATTTACTTTTCGCATAGTTGCATAGCAAATATCGGAATTTTTACACTATGTGAATAGATGGAGAACAAACAAAGCATACAGCATAATTAAAGTTATCTCAAAAGGAACAAAATGCTATTGGAAATTTTGCCTAAAGCTACTTAGTATTGCAAAATGCAGGCATAATTAGAAGCCATAACTCTAAAACAAGAATGCAGAATACTTTTTTTTACAAAAGCTCCAATTGTCTGATTGCAGTCTTTTAAAAACATACTTCCAAATATCTGAAATGTAGATTATGCCCATGTAATATCAACTATGAATACTTAAGGGATTATCTTGGGGATGAATTGCGATAGCCCCACTCCAATTCATGACAAACATATCTCACCTATATATCAAAGATAACAATCTGTTATCTTTGACTTATATTTATCTTATCTTTGATATATATTTGTGATAATTTTGTGTGGGAAGGAAATAAAGCATAAGTCGGATGATTCTGGGAGAATGCTCAATTTTCCTTTTGAATGGAACGGGATAACCTATGAAGTTTTTTTATAATTTTGCAGAAAACAAAATATCATGGTACTTATAAATAACCAGTCAAACGAAAACAATGCGTTTTCTACAAAAATCATTGAAAGCGGATTGAGCATTTACGAAGTGATAAGAGTGTTTGAAGGACACCCTATCTTTTTGAAAGATAATCTTGTAAGATTAGCAAATTCACTTACTAAATCAAATATTGATATCGATGTCGAAAGCTTGAATATTCCCGAAAAATTGCGACACTTTATCTCTCTGGAAAACATGACAGAAGGGAATATAAAATACGTGTTACACTTCACTTCGCAACATCCGGACGAATATATTTTCAGAATTCCCCACTCCTATCCGACTGAAATACAATACCGGGATGGAGTTCCAACCATGACTCTCCAGGCTATGAGAGAAAATCCAGAAGTAAAATATATCAATGCAGACTTACGTACTCAGACCAACCAGCTGATTCAGGAAAATCACGTTTACGAAGTGCTGTTGGTCGATAAAGATGGGTTCATTACAGAAGGGTCACGTTCCAATGTGTTTTTTATCAAGGGTGAAACGCTTTACACCAGCCCCCTGCAATATGTGTTGCCGGGCACCAGCCGGAAACGCGTCTTTGATCTGTGTAAGGCTAATCATATCCAAGTGATAGAAGAAAGGATTGATTGTAATAAATTAAATGAATACGACATAGCATTTATCACCGGAACATCTCCTTTAATACTTCCAATCAATCGTATTGACAATATCCGTTACAATACCAACAATGATTTCTTACATCGGCTTATGAAATCTTATTTCGCACTATTGGAAGGTTAAGTAAATGATTTAATGATTTTTTAGAAAGATTTCTGCTTAAGAAAAACCATATAAAGTCATATTATTTATACTTTTGCATGATTCCAAAAGATAGAGTGCAAAATGAAATATATAGCGGTTGTTTGTATTATAATTATACTTCTATGGAGCAAACCTTGGCAATGGCTGGGAACGTCGATGGACTCCAATGTTGCCAAGGATTCTAGTGCCTTGATGGTGCAAAGAAGGTTGGCTGATTCTCTGTTATTGCTGCCTGCAAACCAAGTGATCAATAATGAGGATTCGGAGTTGGAAATGACCCGGAAATTTGACCGGCTGATTGAAAGATTTATCCAGAAATGGGAACTGAAAGGCGTTTCTTTTGCTTTGATGAAAGACGACCGGCTGATATACAGCAAAGGATATGGATATGCTGACCTTGAAAAAGGCATTCCGATGGATGTCATGCATGTTTTTCGCATTGCTTCTATCTCAAAGCTTATCACTGCAGTTGGAATCATGAAGCTACAGGAGGAAGGCAAATTAAAGTTGTCTGATTGTGTATTCGGGCCACAAGGAATCCTCAATGATTCTGTTTTCTCTGATATCAAAGATAAACGCAGCTGCAAAATCACCGTAGAACATCTTTTACGCCACCAAGGTGGCTATACATTAGCCTATGGAGATCCGATGTTCAATCCTCTGCTGATTGCAAAAAAAATGAATGTACAGCCCCCTGCCGATTTGAATACTATGATCCGCTACGTACTTTCCAGACGTCTGCAATACACTCCGGGTACATCCAGCGCTTATTCAAACATCGGATACGGAATTTTATCAAGAGTTATTGAAAAAGCGTCCGGAATGAACTATGAAACATACATCCGCAAACATATTTTATTACCGGCAGGATGTTTTGATATGCATTTAGGCAAAAATCTCTATGAAGAAAAACTGCCTAATGAGGTAAAATATTATGAAGTGCCCAATGCTGAACAAATTCCTGCATGCGACGGAAGTGGAGAAATGGCTTATCGAAGCAACGGAGGAAATAATATAGAAGAACTCTATGGTGCTGGTGGTTGGGTAGCTTCGCCTTCAGAACTGCTTCGCTTTTTGGCAACCATCGACAATGATTCATCCATCCCTGACATTCTGACATCGGAGTCCATTGAATATATGACCAGTAACGTTGACCACGGCTTGCCGATCGGATGGATTGAAACGACCAAAAGAGGCGACTGGATGCGTACAGGCACATTAGCCGGAACCAGCGCTTTGATGAAACGCCAAAAAGACGGCTATTCTTGGGTGTTTCTGACTAATACAAGCAGTTGGAAAGGCTCACGCTTCCCCAATTATATCAATCGTGCTGTCGGTCAGGCAATGGCTACTGTCAAAGAATGGCCGGAACGCGATTTGTTTGAAATGCAAAGCATGGATAATGAAAAACTACTTGTCAACGTCCGATAGTATACGGTACATTATTTTGGCTCCCAATGCCTTTAAGGGATCACTATCTGCCATGGATTTTTGCCAAATTTTGACAAAAACCTTTCAAACATCCCCTTTCTATACGATACAACTTCCCATGTTTGACGGAGGTGACGGGACAGCTTCAGTCATTTCATTTTATTTAAAGGCTGCCCCCCACACTTTCGTAGCCGAGGATGCTTTAAACAGACCTCACAAGATTACATATTATAGCAAAGGTGATACGGCTATATTCGACTTGGCAGATGTATGCGGTCTGAAATTTTTAAAACCCGAAGAATACGATATTTTAAATGCTAATACACGCGGTTTAGGCAAAGTGTTGCTTCATCTGGTAGAGGAAGGTTACAAATCGATTATTTTGGGACTAGGCGGAAGTGCCAGTGTGGACGGTGGACTCGGAGCTCTTGAAGCCATGGGAGCGGAAATTACAAAAACAAGCCATCAATACCGCAATCCTCTCATCGAATTGGAGGACTTTAACGCTGAATTATTGAAAGAACGTTTGGCTGATACGGAACTGCTGATTTTGTGCGACGTAAAAAACGTATTGTGCGGTCCTGAAGGGGCAGCTCACGTCTTTGCTCCCCAGAAAGGTGCGAACGCTCAACAAGTGGAATTGCTAGAAAATAAGATGGTACAATACGCCGAATTATTAAAAAACAAAACCGGTATAGACCCACAACGCATCGATGGTACAGGCGCAGCCGGTGGTGTTGCTGCCGCTTTCCGAACTGTACTGCATGCTTCTCTGATATCTGGGGCGGACTATTCATTACTGATTTCTAATTTTCACCATTTGCTTCCCGGAGCCTTTTGCGTTATCACCGGCGAAGGAAAACTAGACAACCAAAGCCTGTGCGGAAAGCTGCCGGGACAAATTGCTGCTCTTTGCCACAAGTATTCCAAGCCTGTATATGCTATATCCGGATTGGCAGAACAACCTCTCCCCGATTTTACAGAAGTCTGCACATTGGCCAATTATGCGCCGGATCTACAGGAATCCATTGCACATCCGAAAGTCTATTTGCGACATGCAGCTAAAGAATTAAAAAAGAATATTGCAAAATCAATATAAATTTGCTCTTTTTCTTTGAGTTTTGATTTCAATTTGCAACTTTTGTAGTCTAAATTGAATACAATCAAAACACATAAATTATGGCATTTAAAATTTTAACAATTAATCCTGGTTCAACTTCTACCAAAATCGCTGTATTTGAGGATGAAAAAGAAGTTTTCAGCAAAACACTGCGCCACTCTGCAGAAGAATTAAGTCCGTTTCAGACAGTTGCTTCCCAGTTCCAGTTCCGTAAAGACATTATCGTATCTGTTTTGAAAGCTGAAGGAATCGACATTCACTCCTTGTCCGCAATCGTTGGCAGAGGCGGTTTAGTGAAACCGATTGAATCCGGTATCTACGAAGTGAACGAAGCACTGGTGCGCGACCTGGAGCACCCTGTAATGGGCGAACATGCATCTAATTTGGGCGGTTTGATTGCTCAGGATATTGCCCGTGAAATCAACAACGGTGCTAAAGCATACATTACCGATCCGGTAGTTGTTGATGAATTGGAACCGATTGCTCGTATTTCCGGTCATCCGGCATTGAAACGTGCATCTATTTTCCACGCTCTGAACCAGAAAATCATTGCCCGCACCTATGCAAAAGAAGTAGGGAAAAGCTACGAAGAACTGAATCTGATTGTTGCTCACATGGGTGGTGGTGTTTCTGTTGGTGCACACTGTCACGGACGTGTTATCGACGTGAACAACGCTTTGGATGGTGACGGTCCTTTTTCTCCGGAACGTTCAGGTGGTCTGCCAACAGGCGCATTGGTAGAACTTTGCTATAGCGGCAAATCTAAAGCAGAAGTAAAGAAAATGCTGAAAGGCGAAGGTGGTGTGGTAGCTTATCTAGGTACAAACGATATGCTTGAAGTGGAAAATAAAGCCATCGCCGACCCGAATTCTAAATATGCAATGGTACAGAACGCCATGTGCTACCAGATTGCCAAAGAAATCGGAGCAATGGCTGCTGTCATGAAAGGTAAAGTGGACGCTATCCTGTTGACTGGCGGTATCGCTTACGGAAAACCTATCACCAATTATATCCGCGAAATGGTTGAGTTCATCGCTCCTGTGAAGGTATATCCGGGCGAAGACGAAATGCGAGCTTTAGCTATGAACGGATTGATGGTATTGCGTGGTGAAACAACTCCGAAAGTATACTAATCAATTTTATTTCAAAGAATAACAGTAACGGGTGCAAATAATTGCACCCGTTATTTATTTGCATACAGTTTCATTCGATTTTTTAATAAAACAGCAGGCTTAATTCAAGAATTTACTGTTGGAGCAAAAAGAAGAAAATGTTAATTTTGGGGACTTTAAAATGTGACGAAATAAAACAAATGGAAACAAAACATTATTCTGGTTTAAGTGAAACTGAAGTAAAGGAAAGCAGGAAAAGACATGGTGAAAACATATTGACACCTCCTCCACGTACTCCTCTTTGGAAGCTCTTCCTCGAAAAATTTAAAGACCCCATCATTCAAATTTTGCTTGTCGCTGCAGCCCTATCGCTGGTTATAGCCATTATCCATAATGAATATGCAGAAACCATCGGTATTTTTGCAGCCATTTTTTTGGCAACCGGAGTCGGTTTCTGGTTTGAAATGGATGCCAACAAAAAGTTTGAACTTCTTAATCAGGTGAATGATGACATTCTAATCAAAGTGGTCCGTGACGGAAATATCCATGAAGTCGCTAAAAAAGATCTGGTAGTCGGTGATATTGTTGTATTGGAAACGGGCGAAGAAGTACCTGCCGACGGCGAGTTATTGGAAGCTATTTCCTTACAAGTGAATGAATCAACCCTAACAGGTGAACCTGTAATAGATAAAACCACTCGTCCGGAGGAATTCGATACTGAAGCAACCTACCCTTCCAACCGTATTCTGCGCGGAACAACAGTTGTCAATGGTCACTGTATCTACCGGATTGACAAAGTTGGGGATGCCACGGAATTTGGGAAAGTTGCTGAAAAATCGACTGAAATCACACACGACAAAACCCCTCTCAGCAAACAGTTGGACGGTCTTGCCAAATTCATCAGCATTATCGGCTTCGTAATAGCAGGCGTTGTATTCGTAGGTCTGTTAGCCAAAGACATCATGGCTGGAGTTTTCACAGCAGACAACATACTTACACTGGATACTGCCGGTCGCATCTTGCAATACTTCATGGTAGCAGTTACCCTGATTGTCGTATCTGTACCCGAAGGTTTGCCGATGAGCGTAACTTTAAGCTTGGCTTTGAGCATGCGCAAAATGCTGAAAACAAACAATCTGGTACGCAAAATGCATGCATGCGAAACCATGGGTGCAACCACTGTTATCTGCACAGATAAAACCGGTACGCTAACTCAAAATCAAATGCAGGTCCACCAGACTAATTTTTATGATCTGCCGGAACAGACGCTGCGTGACAACGAAATCAGTACTTTGATACGGGAAGGCATCTCTACCAACTCAACAGCTTACCTTGATTACAGCCAGGAAGACAAAGTCCGCTCTTTAGGAAATCCGACAGAAGCCGCCCTCTTGTTATGGTTGCACAGCCAGGGAGTTAATTATATGGACTACCGTGAAAAGACGGAAGTGATAGAACAGCTGACTTTTTCTACCGAACGAAAATACATGGCGACAATTGTACGCTCATCACTGGACAATAAAGCTATATTATATGTCAAAGGAGCTCCGGAAATTGTTTTCAGCAAATGCTGCCAAGTAAGAACAACAGAAGGTTACAAATCAGCAACTTCCTATAAGCAGACCGTTGACAGGCAACTTTTGGATTATCAGAATCAAGCTATGCGGACCTTGGGATTCGCCTATAAAATCCTGGAATCGGAATCATTTGACAAAATAGAAACCATTGCTTCTGACGGTTTGATATTCTTGGGAATTGCTGCCATTTCCGACCCCGTGCGTCCTGATGTACCGGCAGCTGTCGCCAAATGTCTGAAAGCAGGAGTCAGCGTTAAAATCGTCACAGGTGACACTCCTGCCACAGCCCGAGAAATCGGACGACAAATAGGCATCTGGCAAGAGGGTGATACCGATGAGCAGATTATCACCGGAGTGGATTTTGAAAATTTATCCGATGAAGAGGCTGCCAAACGGGTTTTGAAACTGAAAATCATGTGCCGTGCAAGGCCTACAGACAAACAGCGTTTGGTTGAACTGTTAAAAAAATCCGGTGCTGTCGTTGCTGTTACCGGCGACGGGACCAATGATGCTCCCGCCTTGAATCATGCAGACGTAGGATTATCTATGGGTACCGGAACTTCTGTCGCCAAGGAAGCCAGTGATATCACCTTATTGGACGATTCATTTAACAGCATTGCGACAGCCGTGATGTGGGGACGTTCGCTCTATCACAATATCCAACGTTTCATTCTATTCCAATTAACCATCAATTTATCCGCCTTGTTGATTGTCTTGATTGGTTCTATGTTGGGACATGAACTTCCGTTGACTGTGACACAGATGCTTTGGGTTAATATGATTATCGACACCTTTGCAGCCGGAGCATTGGCTTCCCTCCCGCCCAATGAAAAAGTAATGGACGAAGCCCCTAGAAAATCCAACGAGTTTATCATCACTCCAACCATGAAGCGTTATATTCTCGGCATCGGAATCAGTTTCACGGCTCTGCTGCTTGGCATGATGTTCTGGTATACACATACCGGAGGTGTCATCACCCGACACGAATTGTCAATATTCTTCACTACCTTTGTGATGCTGCAATTCTGGAATATGTTTAATGCCAAAGCTTTCTTAGCTCATGGCTCTGCCTTCAAGGGACTGAAAGATTGTACCGGATTCTTAATTGTCATGCTGATTATCCCTATCGGACAATACTTGATTGTTCAATTTGGCGGAGATGTTTTCCGGACCGAACCTCTCTCTTTAAAAGAATGGGCCGCTATTATCGGCTCCACCTCCATGGTATTATGGATTGGAGAACTACTCAGATTATTCAAAAAACAATAAAAAATTCGCCCGGCTTTCAAAAAAAGACCGGGCGAAAAAAAATAATAGATGACTGGTTTACGAAGCTTTAGCTACCGACTTTAATTGCAACTTCTCATTCTGTTGCGCTTGCATATATTGATATATTTCCCAATGTCCGTCCGGATATTCCATCAATGCGCTTAACGACTCCACCCAATCCCCTGAATTCAGGTAATGCACATCGCCATAATGCACATCCGCATATTGATGTATATGTCCGCATATAATACCATCGTAATGCCGGCTGGCCGCCAAAGAGGACAATTCTTTTTCAAAATCCGAAATATATGAAACGGCAGATTTTACCTTGTGCTTGATTGATTGTGAAAATGAATAATACTCCTTGCCGCTTTTTTTCCGCCGATCATTTAACCATTTATTCAGCCACAATAAAAATGTATAACCATAATCGCCCAGTTTTGCCAACCAACGCATATGAGTCGTTATATTGTCGAATATATCTCCATGAGTCACATAATACCGTTTACCATGAGTATTATGGACATAATCTCCTACAATATTTATGTTCAACAGATTCAACGGAACCAGCTTATCCAGGAAATCATCATGATTGCCGCGCACATAAATAACTTCAGTCCCATAATTTTCCATCATTTTCATGATGACTTTTATCAGGTCTGTATAAGATTGCTTCCAGCGGCCAAAAGGATTCCGCTGCAACTTCCAGCCATCAATGATATCACCGTTTAAAATCAATTTGTCGCAATCTACACTTTTGAGGAAAACTGTCAGTTCCTCCACTTTTGAATGCTCAGAACCTAGGTGTACGTCTGAAATCACGACAGTTGCCAATTTTAATCTTTGAACCATACTTTTTCACTTTTAACTATGCAAAATAACTGATATGATATGACGCAATTATTGAGAAAAACAAACATAATTGTTACATCTATTACTATCTTTGTAGATAACAACAACTATGTAATGAAATGACAAAAAAAATACGTACAGCGCTTTATAATGTGCTCCCTGGCGAAAAAGCGCACAGATTGATGGCTCCACGGCCAAAATTCATCGAAGGAATTGAAGGCATCCATACAACCCCTCCTATAAAGAGTGCGGTGCTTGTGTTGGTTGTCCCTTATGAAAATGAATTGGCAATACCTTTCATCCGAAGGACAAAGGCCGGTAAATACCATGGAGGACAAATAGCCCTGCCTGGTGGGAAAATGGAGAAAGAAGACAAAAATGCCCTGCAGACTGCTTTACGGGAATGCCACGAAGAAATCGGTGTTCCGGAAAATTCCGTTTCCATCTTAGGCATTTTAAGTGATATCTATATCCCGCTAAGTAATTTCAATATCACCCCTATTGTCGGTACAACACTAAAACTGCCGGAATTTGTGCTTTCGGTAAATGAAGTGGAAAAGGTGCTTCTAATCAAGTTGTCAGAACTTTTTAATGACGCCAATAAAACCACCCACACGTTTACACGTCATGACCATCCCATTGTTGCTCCCGGATATAAAATCGGAGACAATTTCATTTGGGGAGCAACCGCAATGATTATCGCAGAACTTGAACAATTAATGAAAACCAATACCTTCAGCAAATTATGATTTGCGACAAATAAAATATTGCGGGTGATAAGTCAAAGGATAACGTCCGTCCTTCAGAAAGCGCACAGCATATTCTTGTGCAAAAGCATCCAAGCTAGCCCGTGTCCATGTCTTATGGGAAGACATGGCATTAACTCCCGTTTTCTTGATATGCTGCAAAATATCCAACGGATAATTAAAATCCAATGTATACAGTTCCTCTTCTGTATGCACTACCTCAAAATAGCCGGACAATATTTCTTCTGTTTCAGCCAAAGAATGATAGGTCAAGCCATTGCCTGTAATTGCTTTCAGTTCCCGGCAATTGTCTTTCCCAAAACTGCTGAAAACCAAATAACCTCCGGGAACAATATGTCGCGCCAAATGTCCGAAAGTTTCTGACGGATGCTCCAGCCACTGAAATGTAGAAGTAGAGACTACCAACGAAAACATTCCGGCAAGCGGTAATTTTTCTATATCGCCGGGCAGACAATATCGTGCCTCAATACCGCATCTACCTGCAGCTTTAATACACATTGCATCCACCAAATCATTTAACCACAATTCTTTGTAATTCCACCGACACTTGAGTTGTTCAGTCAATAATCCGGTACCACAACCTACCTCCAAAATCCGGTTCTGCTCTACCGGACAATAACATTTCAGCAACTCCACCAAATGCATCACAATCTTTTTCTGAACATGAGCATTCTCTTCATAACTGTCCACACTTCTTCTGAACCTACATTCTATTTCCGCCTTTTCTACGCTCATAGTTCCAAAATTTGATCCCAACTTTCAAAATGATAAAATGGATAATGTCCCCCATCAAGTTTTACTATCTTTTTAGCCCGATTATCCCACCAAGCTAACTGGTTAGTTGAAGAAAAGATAACATCGCCGGATGATATATACACCTTATCCCATATCAATGAATGCTGCCTGGTTTCTGCCTGCAAACGAATCGCCACCAATTCGTCGCACACCTCTTCCACCTCTCTTTGAGGTCTATTGTCTACAAAACGTTCCCTTTCTGCTGCATTGTCAAGCATGCGCAGCATAAACTTTTCACGTCCGGCTGCATTCATTCCTCTTTCTGTCAAACGATATATCTTCTCCGGTATTCCCCACAAATCGTTTACGGGATGCTCTGTGCCATTCAATGCTATCAACCTTTCGTAGGAAATTCCCCAATCCATAAGCGTATTGGCTGCAGCCCATACCCCCATAGACCAAGCGACAACATAGATCTCTTGATAAGATACCAATTCCGGAAGATTTTCAATATCCAATTGCCGATAATCATTTATCACCAAGATATCGTAATCCCCCTTTATATGTTGCACCGCTTTTCCGTCCATACCCCATCCGTTGAAAAAAACGATGACCCGACCAGTGTTTTTTTTATCCAACCACTCTATTCGCATATATTCTCTTTACTCCAGACATTCCAAAAATTCAAACAGACACTCATAATCTTCCATCGGAATTGATGCATTCAGGGAAAAACGGATACGGGCTTCATTTTTAGGAACAGTCGGATACCTCACCGGCAAAGCAAAGAAACCGTTTTCCTGCAATAAATTGGCCATTTCAATACTGTTTTCATTAGAACCGCACACCATCGGTACAATATGAGAATTTCCTCTGGTTTCAAATCCTTTTTCGTTTAAAACACTTTTCAGGCGCTCGGACACCTTGGCTAATTTTAAACGTAAATCATAAAAATCAGGCATCCGGTTCAAGATAAAACGTGTCCAGGCAACATTTACCGGTGGTAATGCCGTCGTGAAAATCAAACTACGCTGTGTATTAATCAAATACTTCCGGAACATCTGCTCGCATACCACAAAAGCCCCCATGGATGCAAATGCCTTCCCAAAGGTACCTACAATAAAGTCTATTTCTTCTGTACATGCCTGTTCTTCACAACAGCCTAAACCATTCGTTCCGCGCACCCCTATCGCATGTGCTTCATCGACATACAGGAAAGCATCGAATTCTTTCTTGATTTCACACAACTGCTGCAAATCAGCGACATCACCGTCCATACTGAAAATAGATTCAGTCACAATAAATACATTTTCATATTCCTCCCGATGGTGCAGCAACAAATTCCGCAAATGGTCGTAATCCAAATGCCGATAGCGCAACATTTGTGCATCACTCAAACGCAGACCGTCTATAATACTGGCATGCACTAATTTATCAGCAACAATCAAATCATGCTTGCCAGCCAAAGCCGGCAATATTCCAATATTGGCATGATAACCAGAATTAAATACTAAAGCAGCTTCCTTGTCGTATATATCTGCCAAATCATCTTCGAGCATCTTGTAATATTGGTGATTACCGGATAACAAGCGTGATGAAGCAGCGCTATACGCCAATGCCATTACGTCTGTTTCAGCTCTGAATTCATCCAATAAACGAGGATTGCTGGACAAACCTAAATAATCGTTGGAAGAAAGGTTCAGCATCTCCTTACCATCTGCATGGATCAAAAAACCATTGTGCTCAATCTCCCTCAATATCCTATAATTACCAGACTCTTTTATAATATCTAACTTTCTGGTATATCGTTCTTTATTCATCATCACTTTATATATTACTTACAATCTTCAGCAATCCGGCTGTCAATTTACTCAATTCTGCCGGCTTTATTACAAACGGAGGCATGATATAAACCAATTTTCCAAACGGACGAACCCAGATACCCTCTTCTACAAATTGAGCTTGTAGAACCGCCATATTGACCGGTTCTTTCATTTCGAGCACTCCAATCGCACCCAACACCCGGACATCCGCAACTTGTTTCATCTGCGCTGCCGGAGCCAATTCTCTACGTAATTGCTGTTCTATACCCTGAATCATACCTTCTAAATCATAACTCCTCAACAAATCGATGGAAACACAAGCAACGGCACATGCCAAAGGATTGCCCATAAAGGTAGGACCATGCATAAAGACAAACGGATCTCGTGAACAAATCATCGTCGCTACAGCTTCGGTCGCCATGGTCGCTGCAAAACTCATATATCCACCTGTGATTGCCTTACCGATACACATGATGTCCGGAGTAATGCCGGCATAATCCACAGCCCACAATTTACCGGTGCGTCCGAAACCGGTAGCAATCTCATCACAAATCAACAACACCTCATACTCATGACACAAGCGTCTGACTTCTTTCAGATAATCCGCAGAATAAAACCACATTCCGCCGGCCCCCTGCACAATAGGTTCGAGAATCACTGCTGCCATATCGGCATGATGAGCTTCAAAACAAGCTCGTAGCTCTTTAAAATCCTCTTCGTTACACGTTTCTCCAAAACGACGTTCCGGACGGTTGATAAAATACTGTATCGGCAGACAGCCATGAAAAATACCATGCATGCCGGTCACAGGATCGCAAACAGACATGGCATTCCAAGTATCGCCATGGTAACCTTTGGTTATTGTCATAAAATGCTTTTTCTCTTCTCTGCCGGCAGCATACCAATACTGCATCGCCATTTTCATGGCAACCTCCACCGAAACAGAACCTGAATCAGAGAAAAATATCTTATCCATTCCTTTAGGAGCTATAGACAATACTTTTTCTGCCAACTCTACAGCCGGCCGATGAGTAAATCCACCGAACATCACATGCGACATGTTCTCTATCTGCTTTCTCAGGGCTTCATTCAATACCGGATTATTATATCCATGAATCTCACACCACCAGGATGACATACCGTCAATCAACCGTCTGCCATCTTCCAGTTCGATATAAACACCTTCAGCCCGTTTCACCGGAAACACAGGAAGCGGATCAATTATAGATGTATAGGGATGCCAGATATGTTCCCTGTCATATTTTAATAATTCCTCTGTATTCATAATGCTCAACTTAAATTGTAAATTCCAGTTCTTTAACCTTTTTCATATCCTCCATGACTTTAGAACCGACGGTTGTCAATAAATCGCCGACAATAGCAGCATTGATACCCGCAGCAATGGCTTCTGTCTCAATGTGGGCTATCAACATTCTCCCCCCCGCAAAACGCAAATAAGCATCCGGATGGATAAAACGGAAAATGGCTATTGTAGTCAAAACCTCTTCATCTTGCAACGGAGCAGCATGCTCCAAAGGAGTGCCCGGAATTGGATTCAGTACATTAATCGGGATAGACTTAACACCCAAATCACGGATGGTCAATGCCAGGTCAATACGATCTTCCATGGTTTCTCCCATCCCAATAATACCGCCGGAACAGACTTCCATACCGATTTCCTGCGCAGCACGGATTGTAGCAATCTTTTCATCCATGGTATGGGTAGAACACAACTCTCCGAAATAACGGGGTGACGTCTCAAGATTACAGTGATACCTCCTGATGCCTGCATCCATCAATTTCTGCAACTGCTCCTTTTTTAACAACCCCATGGAGGCGCAAAGATTCAGTGCTGAATGTTTGCCGATTTTTACAGCATAATCACAAAGACGCTCAATATTACGATCGGACAAAGCTCTGCCACTCGTGACAAACGAAAACTTGTCAACTCCGTATTTATTGTTCAAATCAGCCATTTGCATACAAGTCTCTTCATCCACCAATTCGTATTCTTCCACATTGGTTTTGAACACAGCCGACTGCGCACACCATTTACAGTTTTCAGAACATCGTCCCGAACGGGCATTTATAATAGAACACGTATCAAAATGTCGACCGACCATTTTATCGCGGATTTCACCTGCTGCTGCATACAAAGCCTGCTTGTCCTGTGTTTTGCTCAATTGCAAAGCCTCTTCGCGCGTTATTTGCCCGCCCGACAATACTTTTTCCTTTAAACTTTCAATCATATCTATCCGTCTTTATTATAAAAAAGAGGATATACCGCTTTGCCGATATATCCTCTTTTAACTTATATACTTCCCATCGCAATAGGACACAATTCTCCCTTGTTACGAGCGTTTATCTGACATTCTTTCACTGTCTCGGCAATCCTTGGAACAACCTCCGACACTCTATCCAGGTTTACAATCACCCCATTCCGGCTAGCCTTTAACAGTACATTTTTATACATATGGAGAGCCAGGCGAGCAATTTTCACCTCTTGTCCCAAACCGGCAAAAACAGCATACCCTTTCTTACTCCAACAAGAAAAGTGCAGGTAACGTTTTGTAAATGCCAGGCGGTGCGTCATATGTATCGTTTATTATCGTTGCCAAAATTACGAAAATTATTCAAACAAAGCCACTCCAAAGCGAAAATCAATGTTTTTGTTTCATCTGCTGCCATTTTTCACGTGCCAGCACTTGCATATCTGCAACAGAATCCTTTTCATCCACAATCTCAAAACCCAAAATAGTCTCAATAACATCTTCCATCGTCACTATCCCCCGCATACATCCATATTCATCAATGACAATAGAAATATGCTCCTTCTTCTCCAGCAACTTTTCCCAAATAGTAGACACAGAGTCATTCTCGTTAAAGAAAAGCACTGGACGCACCACTCCCGACAATTTATCTTCAAACTTATCTTCAGCCAATCTTTCGAGAATAGTCTGACGCAATACATAACCGGTGATGTACTCCTCCTTCTCTCCATACACCGGGATACGAGAATAGGTGCGATACTGCTGCTCGTGATAGAAATCTTTTAAAGACATCCCTTCCCAAGCTGCAGAGACGACAACACTGGGCGTCATAATTTCGCGGGCAGTCACTTGATTCAGCTTAATCATATTCTGAATCATCTTGTTTTCCTTCATCTCAAAGACACCCTCTTCCATACCGACAGTAACCATCGCCGATACCTCTTCTCGGCTTACAGACATCACCTGATTTTTAGGAGAAATCACACGGGTAATCAATTCAGACAGCAGGACCAACGGATAGGTAATAACAATCAGCATCCGGATGACCTTTGCAGAAGGAATAGCCAAGGTACGCCAATAACAGGCTCCAACCGTCTTCGGGATGATTTCCGACAACACTAAAATCAATATCGTCAATATGGCTGATATGATTCCAAAATAGGCTTCTCCAAACACCTTGACCGCTTCAGCTCCCACTCCGGCAGCACCTACCGTATGAGCTATGGTATTTAACGAAAGAATTGCCGAAATAGGCTTGTCGATATCCTGTTTCAGTTTTTTCAGCAAACCGGCAGATTTCACACCGGCTTTTTCCTTCATAGAAATAAAAGACATCGGTGTGGACAACAAAACAGCTTCTAAAACAGAACATAAAAATGAAAGTGCAAGTGCAAGAACTAAATATAATATTACAAAAAACATAGCTTTAATTAAAAATAAACAATACAGACAGCCGGAAGCCGTCCAAAAATCATCTCATAAAAACAAATACAAGATCATTGCTATAAACGGTATATGCACCAAAAAGAACGTTTCGTAAAAAACAAATTCTTCAAAATCTGTGCATCCTCATTCAACTCTTCGTGCAACAAAGAGCATTCATTAAAGCTAATAATAAAAGGTGATTCTAATTTACGTACCCGTTGAACCGAAGGTATTCTCTGTAAAGTACCGTCTTTTTCAAGACAGAATTCTCCTGCAGACACAACGTCCTGCATCTCCATACCTCCAGGGACAGCACCGGCCAACGGCTCAATACGAGCTTCCTTTCCTCCTGCCTCGACTATGAAAAATACAGCAAGAAGAAAAAACAATCGCCCGATAAATGCTATCCAACCCATCAGATATATCCTATTTAATTCATAAAGCAAACACTCTTTTATTTTGCCACAAAAATAGAAAATCTTTAAAAAGATGCACATACCGGAATAAAATTTTATTGAAACTTCCCATATTTCAATAAAATAGCCTAGTTTTGCACTTATAATTAGACACTACACACAAAGCATAAAAATCAAAATATCAACAAATGAAAAAGGCTATTGTATTATTATCAGGAGGGTTGGATTCAACCACCGCACTTTATTTAGCAAAAAGTCAAGGATTTGACGAATTATATGCCATTACTTTTCTATATGGCCAAAAACATGATAAAGAACTAAAAAGCGCACAGGCAGTAGCCAAAGCCGTAGGAGTCAAAGAACACAAAATTGTAAATCTCCTTCTAAACCAATGGCACGGATGCTCATTGACAGATCCGGATATGGATGTAAAAGACGGAAATGCAGAACGCCAGGACATTCCCGATACCTACGTACCTGCCCGCAACATGGTATTTCTGTCGGTTGCCGCTTCCTGGGCAGATGCTTTGGACATCACGGATATTTTTATCGGAGTCAGCGAAGTTGATTACTCCGGCTACGTGGATTGCAGGGAAGAATTCATCAAAGCCATGGAACAGGCTGTCAATTTAGGAACAGTACTGGGAGCCGAGAAAAAACAGCATATCACAATACATGCCCCTTTTATGCACATGACAAAAGCCGACGAAGTGAAATTAGGAGAACGGCTAGGTGTAGATTTCGGTCTTACCTGGACATGCTATCGCGGCGGAGACAAGCCATGCGGCACTTGCGACAGCTGTCTGCTTAGAGCAAAAGCATTTGCAGAAGCAGGCGTAGAAGACCCGTTAACCCGATAAAGACACAAAAACAGAAATTTATGATAATCAGGAAACTATTCAAATTCGAAGGTGCTCATATCGTCCGCAATTGTTCATCGGAAAAATGCAGAGAAAACATTCACGGACATTCATATATTGTTGAAGTGTTCATCACATCAGACAAATTAGACGATGGATACATGATCATGGATTTTTGCCGTTTGAAAAAAGTCAAAGATTTTATCGAAAGCTTCGACCACACCTACACATTATGGAACAAAGACAATGAAGATTTCAAAGCCTTCATCTACAAATACAACAAACGCGTAGCAGAGATTCCCGTCTCTCCATCGGCTGAAGGATTTGCACTGATGTTCTTCTATGCCATTGACAAAATTCTAAATGAAATGCCGGCAGTCAACGGCGAAGGAAATGTACGGCTACACTCCGTCCGGGTGCACGAAACAGCAACGGGCTATGCAGAGGCTTTCCGCGAAGATTTGGCATTGGTCCATTTCTCTATGGACGACTTCCATTTCAGTTTTTCAAACAACTAACCACAAGGATATGCTTTTAGCCAAAGACGGTATTTTTCCCATCACCAAAGACCAATACGGACAGTCTCTTATAGAAAGTCCTGCCTCAGGCTTTACATTTCCCGGAACCATTCAGGGCGAAGGCAAATTATGTGGCATACCCTCACTGTTCATCCGCCTTGCCGGTTGCAACCTGCATTGCCGTTGGCAAATGGAAGATGGCAGTTTCTCCCCATGCGACACAACCTATGCAGCCTATGAGGTGAAAGGTGCATATCCAATGGATACTGAAGACATTTATAAAACAATATTGCAAAATAGCGATGCCATTAACCATATTGTCGTAACAGGAGGAGAACCTCTACTTCAAGCAAATGAACTAAAAACACTGTGCCACAAATTAAAGCAGGATAACAAATTCCATATCACCTTGGAAACGAACGCTACGATATTTGATGAAAATGTAGCCAACTATATTGATCTTTTCAGCATGTCACCCAAATTGGCAAGCTCCCAAGGCTCTCAATCTGCTGTTTCGGTGGAAACAATACAAGCCTATGTCAGCTATGCGCAAGAACATCATAAAGATTTTCAGCTGAAATTCGTCTACTCATGCGAAAAGGATATCGAAGAAATTGAAAAGATTCTTTCGCATATCCGGGGATGGCATCCGGAAGATATTCTGCTTATGCCACTTGGAGGGACGGTTGGTACAATGCGAAGAAATATGATTTCAACACTAAAATGCTGCATTCGGAATGGATGGAGATACTGTGACAGACTTCACCTATCGTTATTTGGAGAAAAAGCGGGCGTCTAAACTCATTCATTTCAACGTTTCAATGCCAAGACTGTAGGCGTTTTATAAACGATTTTTCCATCTTCAAGCAATACTCTGATACCTTCAAGAACATACTCCCTCTTGACCGGTATCAGATGCACCAATGCATTTATCTCCTTGTCAGACTCTTGCAAATAAGTAAGGATCATCCGATATACCTGCCGCCTGTCAACCCGCCCGACAGCCTTTTTCTGTTCCAGACAGTAATCACATACACCACAGGGAATTGTTTCCTTTTGTCCAAAGTAATCCATCAAATAAAGCTGCCTACATTTTTCATTTTCTTGTATATACCCGATCATCTTCTCTACCTTGGCAGCATACGACAGCTTTCTGTCTGCATAGGCTTCTCGTCCGATATGTAAATAAGACTCCGGCACCCGAGGCTGGTGATAGACGATATAAGGCCGGTCATTACCCGGGATATAACTGACTATCTTACGACGGGCAAGTCCCAGCAGTGCCTGATAAATATCCTCCCGCGTCACTCCCAGCCGCTCGGCAATCCACTCTTCCTCAATAAACGCATATTGCACAAATATCCCGGAGTAAGTGCGGAGCAGTAACTCAACCAATCCTTCATTCAAAGAAGTCTGCAAATCCACCTTATACAACTGGTCGCGCAACACTAAAAAGCTGATACGGGAACAAGAATGCACCTCTGTGGTACACTCCAGATAACCTGCCACCTGCAACACACCGATAGCAGCCAGCGTCTGAACATACTCCAATTTATAGGTCTTGACAAATAAATCCGGATTGAACTCAAAGGCAAAACCACCGCCTGCCCCCTCCTCCAACTGAAAGAAATTGCCGAGCAAACGGTACACCTCCCGAATAAATTTAACATCGGGGAAATTCTTATCCACCCTCTTCTTTAAAGCCGTAAGCGTAGCCTCATTATAAAGCAAAACGGCATATGCCCGTTTGCCATCACGACCGGCACGGCCGGCTTCCTGAAAATAAGCTTCGGGACTATCCGGAATATCAAAATGAACGACAAGCCGTACATCCGGTTTGTCAATACCCATACCAAACGCATTCGTTGCCACGATTACAGGAGTTTCGCCTCGTTTCCACACTTCCTGCTTTACGCTACGCTGCAACGATGACAAGCCTGCGTGATAATAGTCGGCATGTATACCTTTTTTACCAAGGAAATCAGCCAATTCCTCTGCCGTTGCCCGCTTCCGCACATAAACAATCGCCCCGCCTTGCACCGATGCCAGAATATGCAGCAACTCACCTAATTTATCATTCGCCTTACGGACTACATAAGAGATATTTTCACGCCGGAAACTTTTGGAAAGCACATGAGGCTCTGCAAACTTCAATTGCCTTTGTATATCCTCTGCCACCTGAGGCGTTGCCGTAGCCGTCAAAGCCAGCACCGCCACCTGAGGGAAAAGAGAGCGAATTTCAGCAATCCGAAGATAAGAGGGTCTGAAATCATATCCCCATTGCGAAATACAGTGCGCTTCATCAACGGCCAGCAGCGAAAGATGCATCCGCTTCAGGTATTCTCTGAAACGTTCGGAAGCCAGTCGCTCGGGAGATACATACAAAAATTTAATCCGATCGGCCAAGGCTTTATTCAAAACAGATTTCACCTCCTCTGCCTGCCGTCCTGTATAAACAGCCTCTGCTTCAATGCCTCTTTTCTTCAGCTCCTCGACCTGGTCTTTCATCAAAGCAATCAAAGGAGTCACCACCATACAAATCCCCTCCAATACCATGCCAGGCACCTGGTAAGTGATAGACTTGCCACCACCCGTCGGCATCAAAGCAAGCGTATCCCTCCCCGACAGGACCGAACGGATAATGTCTTCCTGCAAAGGACGGAACTCATCATATCCCCAATATTGCTTTAAAATCCGGTGAATATCCATGAATTTTATCTACTGAAAATTATCTCCGCAGCAAAGATACAAAGGAATTGAATTTTGAAATTGAAATTTGAAAATTATTTACTACTTTCGCCCGAATATAACAAGTATGAATAGGATGAGACATATAATCGCTTTTACGGTAATCTTCACATTGTTTTCGTGCCAGCGGGAACAACCTCAAGAGCAGCCTGTCGTACAGGTATTTGAAAGTATGCTGTATCCTTCAGAATTATCAGAGTTTATTCCTAAAGGGACTTCACCCGAAGACAGCGTCATCTTTGCTCAAAATTTTGTCCGCAACTGGGTGACACAAAAACTTCTCTTGCACAAAGCCATTGAAAACCTGTCATTCGAACAGCACAAGATACAGAAGCAAGTGGAAGAATACCGTACCTCCCTGTTGATTCATGAATACAAGCGCAAACTGATAGAACAACGTCTCAAAGACGATATAAACGAAATTGAAATAGAGGAATATTACCGGAAAAACGAACAGAACTTTGTATTATCCACTCCCATTGCCAAGGTTGTATTCTGTATCATCCCCAAAAATGCTCCCAACCAGAAGCAATTGAGGAAATGGTTTCTCTCGGACAAAGAAGAAGACCAGGACAAACTGGAAGACTATTGCCTGAGCAATGCCAAAAAATACGACCGTTTCAACGACCGCTGGATAGAAGCAAAATTCCTGCTGAATCTCATTCCCGGAGACCCCCAGGCATTGTCCAACGAAATATTCACACGCAAGAATATAGAAAAGGAAGACGAAAACAATTTCTACTACCTGAAAATCAAAGAACTAAAACGGGAACAAACCATAGCACCCCTTGACTATGTGAGAGATGAAATTGTACTGATTCTAAAAAATAAAAAGAAATTACAGTTTGAACATGAATTAGAAAAACAGATTAATGAAGAAGGGCGACAGAAAAAGTATGTAAAATTTCACTAAATACATGCAGATTCAACGCCTGTTAAACAAAAATATTATAGTTTAGAAGCCTCAAATGAAAGTCTAATACAGCAAATTATAACAAATAGTATATGAAAAAGTATTTATTATTGCTTATTTTATGTGTCCAGGCCGGTTTTCTGACGGCACAAAAAAATGTTGTGGACAAAATCGTAGCCATCGTGGGTGAAGAGATTATCCTGAAATCGGATATAGAAAATGCCTATCTGCAAGAACAAGGGCAAGGCCTTGTATCTTCCTCTTCCGACTACAAGACCGAGCTTTTGGAAAAACAACTGATTCAAAAACTGCTTTTGGCACAGGCACAGATAGACAGTATATCGGTGACAGAAGAACAAGTTGAAAACGCTGTTGCCAACCGCATTGAGTATTTTATCAGCAACATCGGCTCACAGGAACGTCTTGAGGCCTATTTCGGTAAATCACTGGAAGAAATCAAAGACGATATGCGCGGACCGCTACGCGAATTGCTGATAACGGAACAGATGCAACAAAAAATCGTAGAGAAGATACGCATCACCCCTTCGGAGGTAAGAAGTTATTTCAAACGGTTGCCCAAAGACAGCCTGCCGGAAATGCCGGACCGTTACGAATTGCAGCAAATCGTGCTTCGTCCCCGCATCAGTGACGCAGAGAAAGAGCGCATACGTGAACGTCTGCGCGAATACCGCGAACAGATTCTGAAAGGCGAAAAGACATTCAACACACTTGCCGTGCTCTATTCGGAAGATCCCGGTTCTGCCACTCGTGGCGGAGAATTGGGCTATATCCCCCGCAACCAATTGGACCCGGCTTTTGCAGAAGCGGCATTCAATTTGAAACCCGGCAAAATCTCAAAGATCGTCGAATCTGAATTCGGATTCCACATCATCCAGCTTATCGACCGCCAAGGCGAAAAAATCAATGTGCGGCACATTCTCCTGCAACCTAAAATCGCAGAAGAAGAGAAAGAAGAAGCATTACACCGTCTGGATACCATCCGTCAATACATCAACGAAGACAAGATGACATTTGAAGAAGCCGCCATGTATTTCTCTTCAGACAAGCAGACCCGCAACAACGGAGGTCTGGTGGCAGATCCACAGACCGGAGAATCCCGCATCGCACGCGCCAACATTCCCGGAGAGATGGCAAAAGAGATCAACAACCTGAAAGTAGGCGAAGTATCCATGCCTTTTGTCACACACTCGGAAAGAGGCCTGGAGGAATACAAAATCGTAAAAGTAAAGGAATTCTACCCACGCCACCGTGCCAATCTTGAGGATGACTGGCAGAACTTCGAACTGATGCTTACCAATGAGAAGCAGATGGACAAATTGGAAAAATGGGTTAAAGAAAAACAGGCAAACACCTATATCCACATCGATGAAGAATACCGGAAAGGCAAATTCAGATATGATGGTTGGATAAAATAAAAGAGCTGATAGATAGAACATGTTTAAATCAATAACAGCCAAAGCAGTCTGTCTGCTTATGTGTATATGCGGTTTTCTCCCGATGGCTTCCGGCCAGGAGAAGACCCAAATCAATATTATAAGTACCGACTCGCTTGCCTTTGCCAAATATGCAAAAGATCCCAACCGGTTTATCGGCAATGTCAAGCTCACCCACAAAGACATGGTCATGACCTGCGACAGTCTGTACCAATATGCCGACAGCAATTATATCGAAGCTTTCGGGCGGGTGCATGCCGTGCAAAACGACACCCTGAATCTTTGGGGCGATTTTCTGTATTATTATGGGAACACCGGCAAAGCGAAAGTCCGCAAGAATGTCATCATGCAGAATCCGACGCTTACGCTTACCACCGATTCGCTCAATTATGACATGGAAACCCGTATCGGACACTATTTCAACGGCGGGACGATCAAAGACAGCGTCAACACGCTTATCAGTGACATCGGCTACTATTTTGTACGGATGAACGAACTGTTTTTCAAAGACAGCGTCAAGGTGTACACCTCACAATACGACCTGTTCTCCGACACGTTGAAATACCGTACCGACAGCAAACTGATTACCATTTTAGGTCCCACCCACATTATAGGTGAAAACAGAACATTATATTCTGAAAACGGCTGGTATAATTCCCTGACCTCCCATGCAGAACTATACAAAAACAATATCCTGAGCTATAACACCTACACCGGCAGTTCGGACACCATTGTCGTTGACAGCGTTTCCGGCACAGCCATCATGCGACAGCATATACATTTGTATGACACCGTCAACAAGGTGATCGTCGAAGGCAATTACGGTGAGGTCCTTAAAAATAATGATTATGCTTTTGTAACGGATAGAGCATTGTTAATATTGGTCGGCCAGTCGGATTCATTGTTTGTACACGGCGACACCCTATCCATCAACAAGGATTCGGCAGGCTATAATGTAATGAAAGCCTATCACCACACTAAATTCTACAGCATGGATCTACAGGGAGTCTGCGACTCGATGGTATTTCCGACAGCAGATTCGACCGTATATCTATACAAAGAACCCATCGCATGGGCAAGCGGCAACCAATTGACAGCAACAGAAATCAGTATGCACATGAAAGACAATCAAGTGGATATCTTTGACATGAAAAACAAAGCCATGATTGTCAATCCGGTAGATTCAACGATGTACAAACTGCTCCCCGACCAACGCGGAGTATTGTTCAATCAAATCAAGGGACGGAATATGCGTGGCTATGTCAAAAACAACCAGCTTTACCTCATGATGGTAAACGGCAGCGGTGAATCCATCTTCTACCCAGACGACAAAGGCTTCATCATCGGTCTGAACAAAGCCATGAGCTCGACTATCAAAATAGAGCTTGAAAATAAAAAAATAAAGGACATCACCTTTATCACAAAAGTTGAAGGGACCTTAAATCCGCTGCTCTTAGTGAAACCGGAAGACAGGGAGCTTAAAGATTTCCACTGGCATATTGATAAAAAGCCATTAAAGAAAGAGGATATATTCCACTAAAACAAAATTCTCTCTCTCTATACAATGACAAAAATACCGCATGGCGCAATGAGAATTTTCACTCGTTGCGCTTTCTTTTTGCCCTCTTCTCCCCTTCTTTCCTCCCATTCAAATATATGACACCTATATATCAAAGATAACACAACTATAAGACAAAGATAACAACTTGTTATCTTTGACTTATAGTTACCCTATATTTAAGCTGGAAATGTATGGGATTTGAACAGGAGAGAAACGGGATAAATATCAGCCAAAAAGTACATCAGGTCTTAATATTTTAACACTTATTGACGGGGGGGGGTAAATTAAATAATTTGTATATTGCGACCGGAAGGAACAAATAACCGACCGGCTATTTTATGAACATTAATCTTACCGATTATGAAAAATACATTTGACTTTATCCCCTCCGCAGAGGAAGCCAGACGGCAGCCCGTCCGCAGGGAAATCTATGAACAAAGTGTAGATCTATACAATGAAGGGAAGCATCTGGAGGCATTTCACTGCCTTTTGGACTATCTGAATGATGGATTCCGCACCAGATTCGGAAACGATAGCGGAACCGAG
Source organism: uncultured Odoribacter sp. (assembly GCA_945900015.1). Classification (GTDB taxonomy): domain Bacteria; phylum Bacteroidota; class Bacteroidia; order Bacteroidales; family Marinifilaceae; genus Odoribacter. The sequence continues at coordinate 48,542 of CAMDJC010000021.1, forward strand.
TTTCATATCCCCCATGGTTCTATTGTGGTAGACATCCGCATTCACGACGGAATCATGCACATCGAGGCAGACTTCCTGAACCTGCCCGAAAAAGGACGTGTCGCCATGCTCCGACAGATGGCAGACCTGAACATCAACAAACTGTTGCTGGCGGGTTTCATAAAAGAAGGAGACCGGTTGAAAATACGCTATGTGACACCGCTTAATCAAAGCCATCCTCACAAAATATACGGAGTGCTCCAGAATATCTGTTATGTAGGCGACCGTTTCGATGATGAATTCTGTACCCAATTCGGAGCTACCCGCTGTTATAAACCGCAGGTGACACCTTATCCGGCAGAGACAGCAGATCAAGTGTATGAAGGAATCCAATCTTTGGGTAGGGCTGCACTGAATGCCTTGAACGAATATAATTCTGCACGGCACTACGGTTACTCCTGGAATGTGCTTGACACCACCTTCTACCAGATAGCCTATTTTGCCAATCCGCAGGGACAGTTCAGCAACAACCTTGAAAAAGCAATCGATGATATGGATGCCGAACGTCCGGTAGAAGAACTTGTATCCAAAGGGATGGACTATCTCAAAAAACTACTTGCCACCCCCAAAGAAGCACTGGCTGAAGACTTGTATTTTGCAGACAAGCTGGTTTCAAACCGCCGAAGCGCATCACTCCAGACCATACAGGAAATTTTCAAAGATGTATATGAAGAAGCAACCGAAGCTGTCCAGTCGGGAGATTTCGAACGAGCAGCCGTACGGATGCTCTACATCATCTATGAAACCTACTACTACAACGACATACCCGAAGAAATCAGCGTGATGCTGACCCATGCACTGAAGGCATCCGGAGGACAACCCTTGGAACAGGCAGCCCGCACGCTCTATGAAACCCTGGACAACATCATGGAGGGAGACCTTTCCGGCAGTGCACTCTATTCCTGTGCCAACAATCCGATAGCCGGTCGGATGATGGAGCAGGCAGTCGGTGCCGCCCAAGCCATGCAACAAAAGATAACAGAAAAAATGAGCGGAAGCGATATTGTCGAATTACAACAGAAAATGGTGGAAGCCATGACGCGTGGCGACATGGCGGAATATACCCGGCTTGCCGGAGAGCTTCAGCAAAAGATGATGAACGGTCTATTTAATTAATCCCCATAAATTGAAACGGAAATGGAACAAAACATATATAAATCGGTTTTCAAAGTGACACATGCAGAAGGTTCAGGCAGTTGCTTTTATCTGAAATCACACAACCTTTTTGTAACCAATTACCATGTCGTGGAAGGTTTTCATGCCGTAGCCATCCACGACAGCAACCGCAATCCCTATCCGGCTAAAGTCGTATTGGTCAATGTGCCACTGGATATCGCATTGCTATCCGTATCCCACGACTTTTCAGACCTTCCGGACATTAATCTGTCGGAAGACGATACCTTGGGTATAGGAGGAAAAATCCGTGTAGCCGGTTATCCTTACGGAATGCCGTTCACTGTGACAGAAGGAACCGTATCAGCCCCCAAACAACTGATGAACGGACAATATTACATACAGACAGATGCGGCAGTCAATCCCGGCAATTCCGGAGGTCCCATCCTGAACGACAAAGACGAAATCGTCGGTATCACAGTTGCCAAAATAAACGATGCGGACAACATGGGATTCGGAATCCGGGTGGAAAACCTACGTAAAGTACTTGAAAGTGTAAACGAACTGGATCGGGACACATTCAACGTTCAATGTGAGAGTTGTGACGAACTAATCTCAACTCCGGATGGCTATTGCCCATCCTGTGGAGAAAAATTGCCGGAAGACATATTTGAAGAACGACATGTTTCTCCACTCACGGAATTCTGTGAAAGTGCCATTGAGCAGATGGGAATCAACCCGATACTTGCCCGTGACGGTTATGAAGCATGGTGTTTTCACAAAGGCAGTTCGGAAATACGCATATTCGTCTATAACAGAGCCTATCTGTTTATGGTGTCACCTGTAAATCTTCTGCCTAAGAAAGAAGTTGAAAGAGTGCTGGAATATATGCTTTCAACCGACTTTACCCCCTACAAAATGGGCATAGACGGCAGGCAGATTTACCTGATGTACCGCATCCATCTATCAGATATCACAGATGAATACGAAGACTCCATCCGAGAAAACATGGTCAACCTTGCAAGCAAAGCAGATGAAACGGACAATATGCTGGTCGAACAATTCGGCTGCGAATTTTCGGCATACAGCAAACAAGAGCAACAGGCGTAACCGATAAATATACTTGTCTGGCTGTGTCTCCATGTGGAGGCACAGCCAATATCCGCATTTACAACCAGTCCTATGGAAATATATCATGCGAAACCCAAGATCAAACTTTCTCCGGTAGTAAAAAACGGGAAAGAATTTGTCGAAGTGACTTTCGGTAATGACAATGACATCCGCTTGTCGCTGTCGAAGGAAGAAAGGGTATATACCTCCTATTTCCGCGATTTCCAACAGCATTTCAAGGGGCGTAAGATTGAAACGGTCACCCCCGGCGACATCAACGAATCCCGCTCCCTGATACGGGTGCGACAGGGTAAAGGGAAAAAAGACCGCTACACCCTGCTGTCAAAACCGTTGATGAAAAAGCAGAAGGAATATAACAAGTTGTACAAACCAAGGATATGGTTATTCGAGCGCAGACCTGAAGAACCTTTCACCGAGAGTATCGTGTCGAAACGGCTGAAGGCAGCGGCCCGAAAAGCGGGAATCACGAAACGGATTTATCCACACCTGCTGCGCCATTCGTTTGCCACCCACTTGCTGGAACAAGGCACCGACATCAAGATTGTGAAAGAGCTTATGGGACATAACAACATCAAGACAACGGAAAGGTATGTCCACATAGCCGACACTTTCAAAAGCAATGTCAAAAGCCCGTTGGACGACCTGTTGATGGAGGAAAACGAGGTCTGATACTTAAAGAAAATAACAGCCAAATCGGCTATCCTCTAAACATTCAAGACAATAAACAACTAATAATCAAAAGATTAGATATTGAAATAGAGT
>CAMDJC010000022.1:0-49152 GCA_945900015.1 uncultured Odoribacter sp.
AGTTCTATTTTAATAACGTTTTGACTTTTTCAATCACTCCGCTCTTGAACGTATCAGGGGCGGTTCGGGCATTGGCAAAAGCGTATTCAGTTAAATTCTCATACATTTCTTTCCCGTCTTTCCATTTGCAAATGAACAATGAAGACCAAGTAACCTCATACTTTTCGGCAATCTTCTCGTTCTCCGCTTTGGAAATGTCGATGGACCTGAAAGCGAGCGTTCCGTTTTTCAGTTCATCGGCAAATTGCGCCTCTATCGCTTCTTTGGCATTCTTTTCTATCGCCATACAGGTGGCGCAACGCTGTTTACCGTGAAAATACAGAACTTCTACACGGTCTTTTTGTGATTGTTCTTCTGTTAATTTGTTCTTTTTTGCGTTATTGTTACCACACGCAAACATTCCGAGGCACATCGCCATCATTAAAATTACATTTTTCATTGCTCTTGATTTAATAGATTTTTATTTGTTTGTAATTCGTCAAACAACGAACACTCATTCTAAAAAAAATTGCTGCTATTCACAACAATTCTCTTTTTTACATGCACAATGGTCGAAAAAACCGACAAAAAGCCCAGAGGCTATTTTCCAATTCTCCCTATTGATACAATATTTCACTTTCGGTATTTCTATCTCTCCTTGTATCAAACCAGCATCTTTCAGTTCTTTCAGATGCTGGGAAACTGTCGCTTTCGAAATAGGCAATACTTCATGAATGTCACCAAAAAAACAGCAATTTTGTTTAGCCAAAAACTCAAGGATAGCGACTCTTGCTGGATGTCCCATCGCTTTGGCAAAACGTGCAAGTTGTTCCTGTTTCGTTGAGTATTCTTTGTTTTCCATTTATATTTTTGTTTGTTGTTCGCAAAACTACAAACAATATTTAGAATAGCCAAGAAAAAAGATAATAATATTCATCAATATCCATAGTTTTTTCATTTGCACCCAATAAATAATCTCCCCTCCATTTCTCTCGTTTACATCCCCCTTATCATCAACTTAAATATATGTCAACTATAAGACAAAGATAACAGACTGTTATATTTGTCTTATAGTTATGTTATCTTTGATATATAGATGTCTTATATTTAAGAGGGAGGAAAGTGAGAGAAAAGAGGGCGCAAAGCAGACGCAATGAAGGAAAATTATCATTGCGCCACGCAGTGTTGCTTTATTGAAATTAATCTTTACCTTTGCCGTTGGATTTGGTGCTTTAGTTCCGTCATGAACGAAAGTGAAAAGGGAATCGGGTGAAAATCCCGGACTATCCCGTAGCTGTGAACTCTATGGAGGTTCCGCAAGTCTTGTACCACTGATATTTATCGGGAAGGTAGCGGAAAAAGAGTAAGTCAGAAGACCTGCCAAATCAATTCGAAATTGACAGCACTCGAGGGTTAGGCTTTCAATATCGGTGGTATTTACAAATATTTTTTAGACATACATAAAAACATCAATTATGGAATTGTTGGATCATCTGTTATGGGGTAACGAATCCCTTTGGGGTGGCGGTGTAGCCCACTCTATTCTGATTTTATCACTGGTCATCACCGGGGGCATCATGCTGGGAAAAATAAAAATTGCAGGCATTTCTCTGGGAGTCACAGGCATCCTGTTCATAGGCATTGCATTCGGACATTTCGGTCTGAATGTCAACGAACACCTACTCCACTTTCTGAAAGAATTCGGACTGATTCTTTTTGTCTACTCCATCGGTCTGCAAGTGGGTCCCGGATTCTTTGCCTCATTCCGAAAAGGCGGCATCACCCTGAACAAACTTGCAGCCATCATTGTATTATCGGGAGTAGCTGTTACGCTTGTCCTATATTACGCAACCGGATTGCCCATCACAACCATGGTCGGCATCATGTCCGGAGCCGTAACCAACACACCCGGTCTGGGAGCCGCACAACAGGCTTTCAGCGACATCCACCTGGGAGCGGATGCCGATGATATTACCACCGGCTATGCAGTGGCCTATCCATTGGGAGTAATCGGAGCCATTCTGACAATACTGACACTGCGATACCTGCTCCGCATCAACACACAAAAAGAAGAGAAAGAAGCAAGCGAGGGTGCGGACGCCCATCAAAACCCGACAACGGTCAGAGCGACTCTGGAGGTTGTCAATCAGGGGCTGGAGGGTAAAACCATTGCCGATCTGCATCGGCTGGCTACACGCGAATTTGTCGTATCACGCATCTGTCACGTCAACGGCCAACCGGAATTGGTGAATGCACAGACCACCCTGCATTGTGGAGACAAGATTCTGGTTATCACCACACAAAACGATATCGAAGCCATCATTGCTTTGATAGGCAACATCGTGGAAATGAACTGGCATGATATATCCAAGGATATGATTTCGCGCAAGATATTAATCACCAAGCCGGAATTGAACGGAAAACGATTGTCCGAGCTGCAAATCCGCACATCCTGTGGTGTAACCATCACCCGTGTAAACCGGGCAGGGATTGACCTGGTGGCAGCCGGCAACCTCTCCCTGCAACTGGGCGACCGGGTAACGGTTGTCGGTCCTGAATTGTCGGTAATGCAAGCCGAACAACGCTTCGGCAATTCTTTAAAGAGACTGAACCATCCCAATCTGATTGCCATTTTCACCGGTATTGCACTCGGTGTGCTGCTTGGCAGTCTCTCTTTCCACATTCCGGGCATTCCACAGCCGGTCAAGCTCGGTCTTGCCGGCGGGCCGTTGATTGTCGCCATCCTAATTGGCAGATACGGTCCATATTATAAAATGGTGACTTATACAACAATGAGCGCCAATCTGATGCTCCGCGAAACCGGAATCTCACTTTTCCTTGCCGGGGTGGGATTAGGTGCCGGAGAGAATTTTGTACCCACACTCCTCAATGGCGGATATATCTGGATTCTATACGGATTTGCCATCACGGTCATCCCTTTGCTCGTTGCCGGAATCATCGGCAAGAAACTATATAAAATCAACTATTACACCCTGATTGGAGTACTTGCAGGCTCGTCCACCAATCCTCCGGCATTGGCATTTTCATCCGAACTGACCGGTACGGACGCACCCTCTGTAGGTTATGCTACGGTCTATCCGCTGACGATGTTCCTCCGTGTATTGGCAGCACAACTGCTCATACTCCTGCTTGCCTAATGTCATCAAATACAAAATAAAGCATGAAAAAAGAGACACCCATAAATTCGAATATTCCGTTGCTGCGGAAAAAACTGGATTTGTTACTCCGCACCGGTAAATTGCTAATGGAAAGTGCAGCAGATACCAACCGCATTGAACGCACCATGAAACGCGTGGCTGCCTTTATGGAAATTCCGGAAGAAAAGCTTCATCTGGATATCAGGTGGACTATGATTATGGTGAATGTCAGTGACGAAAGCCATTCTTTTTCCAAGTTTCAAAAATGCCAGAAACACGGAATCAATATGACGACAATCACAGCCATCAGTCAATTGTCCCGAAAAGCTGTCAGAGAAAACTATACCCTTACGCAATATGAAGACGAGCTGCAGAAGATAGCCCGTCAGCCACGCAATTACCTGCCCAACCTCGTTGCGATTGGAGCAGGCTTTGCCTGTGGCGGATTCTGTAAACTGTTCGGCTGCGACTGGATGGCCTTTTTGTTTACCTCCCTGTGCGCCTTTGCCGGATTTCACCTCCGCACCTATTGCATTGAAAAAGGCATCAATGTATATATGAGTATCGCCATCGCTGCATTTATATCCACCTGTCTGGCGTATGCCTCTTCTTTCACCGGATTATCCGACACCCCATTCCAGCCGCTTCTGGCATGTGCCCTATTCATTGTACCCGGAGTGCCTCTTATCAACTTTGTTGACGATATGATAGACAATCATCTGCTGGTCGGCATCACCCGGGCTGCCAATACCATCGTCATTATGGGCGCCATGACATTCGGCATCGCTTTTGCCATTCGGGTGCTGGTGATGAATGATATGGAAATCGACTATAAATTCAGTGAGCTCAGTATGGTGCCACACGATCCTTATTATATCTATGCCATCGCCGCAGCCATTGCTGCTGTCGGCTTTTCCATGATATTCAACATTCAACGCCACCTGCTGTGGGTGGTGGCAATCGGAGGCATCATTGCGGTATGCACCCGGAATTTTGTCAATCTGAATCTGGGATACGGACCTGTCATCGGTTCTTTTACGGGAAGTATCGTCGTCAGCCTGCTTGCTGTGAAAACATCGCATTATTTCCATGTGCCTATCCATGTATTAGCCATTCCCTCGGTCATTCCGATGATACCGGGGGTATTGATGTACCGTTCCATATTTGCATTCATCAATATGCAAGGTGTGATAGGAGAAGTGACGAACGCTTTTTTAAACGGCATCAATTCAGCATTAATCATCCTCTGCATCTCTCTGGGAGTGGCTATTCCGAACATTTTTGCACGGCGTTATAGGCGACCTAAGTAGTATAGTCAACAGAAAACTCCTGTAACAAGCATAAAAAAAATCAGCAAACATCCGTGCAATACGGAAAAAATTGATACTTTCGCATCAATTTACATTTTTGAAAATGCGACATTACGACTATATCATTGCAGGAAGCGGACTTGCAGGTTTGTATACAGCATATCATGCGGCAGCATACGGAAAGGTTGCGCTTTTGACAAAATCAGGAATTACTGAGAGTAACTCCTATTTTGCACAGGGAGGCATCGCAGCAGTCACGGATGAGGACGATGCGCCTGCTCTCCATTTTGAGGACACAATTATAGCAGGACGCGGATTATGCGACTACCCTGCCGTCAATATTTTGGTAAACGAAGGTCCGCAACGTATCCGCGAACTGATTGCCGAAGGCATGCACTTCGACATGGAAGACGGCAGCCTTGCCCTAGGGCTTGAAGGTGGACATCACCGGAAGCGTATTCTTCACGCAGGCGGCGACGCCACCGGTCGGATGGTGACCAGCTTTATGATCAGCAAGGTGATTAATCATCCGCGCATAGACATTTTCGAAAACCACTCTGTCATCGGTATTCTGGAGGATAACAATACCTGTTACGGTGTGCGTGCCTGGAATCTGGTGACCCAATCCGAAGAGCTTTATACAGCTCCGCATACATTCCTTACCTTAGGAGGTACTTCCGCTATCTATAAACGAACCACCAATCCCCATACGACTATCGGGGACGGGTTGGCGCTTGCCTATAATGCAGGCTGCGAAATTGCCGATATGGAGTTTATACAGTTTCATCCATCCGCTATCTGTACAAATTCGGAAGAGGCTTTTCTGATTAGCGAAGCTGTCAGAGGCGAGGGTGCCTGGCTCATCAATCAGAATGGCAAACGCTTTATGCCGGCTATCCATGAATTGGCAGAATTGGCGCCACGCGATATTGTAGCACAATCCATCTACGGACAGATGCGCAAATACAATCAGGATTTTGTCTGGCTGTCACTGAAACACCTGGATCCGGAGGCTATAAAACGCCGTTTCCCGACTATCTACGAAAAATGCAAGGAATTGGGAATAGACATGTGCGACCGCATTCCTGTTGCCCCGGCAGCCCACTATATGGTAGGCGGTGTGAGGACCGACCTCAACGGACAAACCAATATCCGCAATCTGTATATCTGCGGAGAATTGGCATCATCAGGCATCATGGGAGCAAACCGACTGGCCTCCAATTCGCTGATTGAATGCCTGGTGTTCGGCAAAAGAGCCGTGGAAGCTTCTCGCCAATACCAACAAACGGAAAAGACTCCTCGCTTTACAACCCGCTATCATTATAACGAGCAGTATGCCCCTAGATATATCCAATTGAAACAACAGATTTCCAAGTTGATGACGGTACATGCCGGTATCATCCGGAATGCTGCCCTACTACAGGAGGGACTGAAACAATTGGAAGAACTGGAAAAGGAAATTCCATCCGAAGAGAACGAATATTATTCTCTCATCAGCCATAACCTGATTACGGTAGCACGGCTGATTATCTGTTCTGCACTCTTCCGTCAGGAAAGCCGTGGCGGCCACTTCCGTGAAGATTTTCCGCAGAGCAACGAGCAATATCTGTTCCACATTGTGCAACAGAAAGACAAAGAAATCAAGACAATACCCATTGATGTAAATATGTAAAAACCATATAATATGCAATACGACAAATTGATTGACCAACTGATAGACCTTGCTATTGAAGAGGATATCGCAACAGGAGATGTAACGACCAATTCTATTATTCCCGCACATTCCCGCGCTGTTGCCGAAATGAAAATGAAGGCTGATGGTGTGATTTCCGGTCTGGAAATTGCCAAAAAAGTATACGAGCGTTTTGAAAAAGACATTGTATGGGAGCCCAAAGTGAAAGACGGTGATGCAGTGAAAAAAGGCGATATTATCTTGCGTATTGAAGCAAGCTACCGCTGTCTGTTGCTGGGAGAACGTTTGTCGCTGAACATTCTGCAACGCATGTCCGGCATCGCAACCGAAACCGCCAAGTATGTAAAGGAGCTGGCCGGCACACACACCCAATTGCTGGACACCCGCAAGACTGCTCCGGGATTGCGAGTATTGGATAAAATGGCTGTAAAAGACGGCGGCGGAACGAACCACCGCATGGGACTTTATGATATGTCAATGATTAAAGACAACCATATCAAGGTGGCCGGCGGAATTACCAATGCCGTGAAAGCCGTACGCGCCAACATCCCTGCAGATATAAAAATTGAGGTGGAAACCACCAATCTTGACGAAGTGCGCGAAGCATTGGCAGCCAAAGCCGATATCATCATGCTCGATAATATGAACAATGCCGATATGGCCGAAGCCGTGAAAATCATTAACGGAGCCGCCAAGACAGAAGCTTCCGGAAATATGAGCATTCCAAGATTGAAAGAAGTGGCCGCTACCGGCGTTGATTTTATCAGTGTAGGAGCCCTTACCCATTCTGTAACTGCACTTGATATCAGTATGAATATAAAATAGGAAGGATTAATAATTCTTATTATCTTTGAGCCCATAAATAAAAATGTTATGACGAATACGGAAATTATTGACAGAATACAGCAACTAAAAAAAGAGAAAAATGCCGTCATTCTGGCACATTATTATACGCGTCCGGAAGTGCAGGACATCGCAGACTATTTAGGCGATTCCCTTGGGCTGTCACAAGAAGCCGGCAAGACGGATGCCGACATCATTGTATTCTGCGGAGTACATTTTATGGCAGAAACCGCAGCTATCATCTCTCCCGACAAGAAAGTGCTTATCCCGGCCCAACACGCCGGCTGCTCATTGGCGGAAAGCATTACAGGATATGATCTGAAAAAATGGAAAGAAGCCAATCCGGACGGCATTGTGGTGAGCTATGTAAATACAACCGCTGATGTAAAAGCTTGGACCGACATCTGCTGCACTTCAGCCAATGCACTGAAAGTGGTACAGAGTATCCCGCACGACCAGAAAGTGTTGTTTGTACCAGACAGAAATCTGGGTAGCTGGATTATGAAAGAGACAGGACGCCATCTGGAATTATGGGAAGGCGACTGCTGTGTCCATGCACGCATCTCTGCCGAAATGATTTTGGAAAAAAGCCGAGAATATCCGGAAGCAGACATCCTTATTCATCCCGAGTCCGACTGCTCGCATGACGACCGTATCCTGAACCTGCCGCAAGCATATATGTATTCGACAGCCGGAATGATTAAGCATGCAAACCAATCACCGAAGAAGCAATTCATCATTGCAACGGAGATTGAAACATTGCACAAACTGAAAAAGGACAATCCGGACAAGGAATTTATCCCCATCCACCCACAAACCATTTGCGGCCAGATGAAAAAAGTAACCTTGAAAGGAGTACTTGAAGCATTGGAAAAAGAGCAATATGTCGTGAAAGTTTCGGACGAAATCCGTGAACGTGCTTTAAAACCGATTGAACGGATGCTCTCAATTTGCTAAACACTGTAAAACAATAGAACTATGAATATATCTCTGAATTGGCTGAATGATTATCTGAAAACAGATTTGAATGTTGAAGAAATCTGCGAAATACTGACAGCTATCGGGCTGGAAGTTGGCGGCTATGAAAAAATAGAATCTATCCGTGGCGGACTGAAAGGATTGGTGGTAGGCGAAGTTAAAACTTGCGAAAATCACCCGGATTCTGACCATCTGCATGTTACAACAGTCGATGTAGGTGACGGACGTCCCACCCCCATTGTCTGTGGAGCACACAATGTGGCTGCCGGACAGAAAGTTATTGTGGCAACTATCGGCACTGTACTTTATGATGGCGATAAAGAATTCACTATCAAGAAATCAAAATTACGTGGTTGTCCTTCAGAAGGAATGATCTGCGCCGAAGATGAAATCGGTGTAGGCACTTCGCACGATGGTATTATCGTACTGCCTGCAGATGTAAAAGTAGGGACTCCTGCTGCCGAATATTATAATATTACCAATGACTATTGCATTGAAGTAGATATCACTCCGAACCGTGTGGACGGAGCTTCGCACATCGGTGTAGCACGCGATTTGGCTGCATATCTGCAACAGACTCGCGACATACATTACACTCTGCCCTCTGTTGAGGCTTTCAAAACGGACAGCAATACTGCCGGAATCAGCATAGAGGTAGCACGTCCGGAAGCTTGCCCACGCTATGCAGGAGTATGCATTGAAGGAGTAAAAGTCCAGCCATCACCGGAATGGTTGCAGACTCGTCTGAAGGCTATCGGTCATAACCCCATCAATAATGTTGTGGATATTACAAACTATGTTCTGTTTGAATTAGGCCAGCCATTACATGCTTTCGATAAAGATAAAATCAAAGGTAACAAAGTTGTGATTCGCAGTTTCCCTACAGGAACCAAATTTACCACTCTTGATGGCGTTGAGCGCGAATTAAACGAAAACGACTTGATGGTGTGCAATACAGAGGAACCCATGTGTATTGCTGGTGTATTCGGTGGTTTGGACAGCGGTATCACAGAAGAAACAACTAATGTATTCCTTGAAAGTGCCTGTTTTGATCCGGTATTTGTCCGCAAGACAGCCCGCCGTCACGGATTAAGCACCGATGCATCCTTCCGTTTTGAAAGAGGAACAGATCCCAATATTGTAATTTATGCTCTGAAACGTGCAGCTTTATTGATTCAGGAAACCGGTGGTGGAAAAATTACATCAGACATTATAGATATCTATCCGAATCCGATTGCCGACTTTGAAGTGGAGTTACTCTATGCTCACGTTGACCGTCTGATTGGCAAAGCGATAGGACACGATACCATTAAAAACATCCTACGAGCATTGGAAATCAAAATCGTAGAGGAAAACGAAGACAAATTACTGTTGCACATTCCCCCCTACCGCGTAGATGTACGCAGAGAAGCTGATGTTATAGAAGATATTTTACGCATCTACGGCTTCAATAATATAGAAGTGCCAGCTAAAGTAAACTCTACATTGAGCTACTCTGAAAAACCGGATGATTTTCAGTTGAAAAACAAAATATCAGATTTATTGGTTGCCAATGGTTTCTATGAAATCATGAACAATTCATTGACAAAAGCTGCGTATTTTGAAAATCTTGAAACCTATAAATCGGAAAATACAGTCATGCTTTTCAATCCGCTCAGTTCGGATTTGAATGCAATGCGCCAGACATTGCTGTTTGGTGGTCTTGAAACAATCGCCCACAACGTAAACCGTAAAAGCACTAGCCTCCGCTTGTTTGAACTTGGTAAGGCATATAGCTTCACGAAAAAAGAGGGAGACAACCACTTAAAACAGTACAAGGAAGAGGATAAATTATCCATATTTGTAACAGGAGATAAAACTCAAACTTCTTGGAACAGCAAGGCGCAAAAAAGCGACTTCTTCACGATGAAATGCTATGTGGAAATGATACTGACCCGTCTGGGATTCAAACCCGACGCTCTTACAACAGAAGAAACAAGCGAGGACATTTATCGTGAAGGCATTGTATACAGCCAAAATGGCAAACACCTTGTCTCTATGGGTATGTTAAGCCATAAAGTATTGAAACGGACTGACATTGAACAAGACGTATACTATGCTGAATTCTCATGGGAAAATATTATAAAGACCTTGAAGAATCATGTCATCACTTTTGCACCTATGGCAAAATTCCCGGCTGTAAAACGCGACTTGGCCTTGTTGTTAGACAAGAAAGTCACATTCAAGGAGGTTCGTGACATTGCTTTGCGTACAGAGAAAAACTTATTAAAATCTGTAAGTCTCTTCGATGTATACGAAGGTGAAAAATTAGGTGCCGGCAAGAAATCATATGCTGTCAGCTTCTTGCTGCAAGATGAAGAAAAAACACTTACCGACAAACAAATCGATAAGATTATGAATAAATTAATGGGTGCTTACAAACACTTATTAAATGCAGAAATACGATAATTTACGTTTGTAAAGATTGTATATAAAGGCTCAAGTCAGGAAAATAAAAAATAATTCTGCCTTGAGCTTTTTTATCATAGTTTCTATCACAAAAACAATCCGTTTTCGTATATTTAGAAGTCAAAACAATCATTTCTCTGTTGTATGAATATAAACAAACTATATCATTTAGGCTTAGCTTTAGGAGGAGGCGGTGCTCGCGGATTTGTACATCTAGGAGTACTTCAAGCACTACAAGAACTTGGGATGCGCCCGGATATCATTTCCGGAACCAGTGCAGGAGCTATTGTTGGAGCCATGATTGCATCTGGACATTCTCCTCTGCAATGCCTCGATTTTTTCAAGCGAAAAAAGATACGCGACTTCATCCGTCCAGCGATGTCAAAGAAAGGCTTTTTTACCATGAATAACTTGGAAAATGAGCTACATGAATTTATTGGAGTAGAAACATTTGAAGAATTGAAAATCCCATTGATTGTAACGGCCAGTGATATAAACAATGCCCGCCCCGTGCATTTTAACCGAGGCAAATTGCTTCCGGCAGTTATTGCCTCCTGCTCTATACCAATTGTATTCGTACCCAAAGAAATTGAAGGAACTGAATATATTGATGGCGGAGCCTTCATGAACCTTCCTGTGCGTCCAATCCGCCCTCAATGCGAACAAGTCATCGCTGTTGAGATAAATTCATTCAATACAGCAGAAAAAATCAATAATATGGTAAGTATGGCTATCCGGACATTTCACATAGGCCTTGCAAGAAACACCGATATAGACCGCGTCATGGCAGATATCGTAATAGCCCCTAAGGATATGACTCAATACAATGTTTTCGATTTAAAAGAGAGCTGGGATATTTTTAAGACAGGATACGACCTTACCTATCAATTGATGAATAAACCAGTTTCTTCAACTTTCGATAAACATAAATAAAAGCCGGAACCAAGAAAATATTGGCTGCTACCCAAGCTGCAGGATCTCCGTAACAAACAGCCAGATACCCCCATACAGGAACAGCATCAATACTGACCAATGCACGGGCTATCATCTCTGAAACCCCAGAAAGCATTGCCAAATTAGTAAATCCAGCTCCTTGAATAGAATAACGCAAAATACAAAGCAAACCCAACATAGGAAAAAAGTATGCCGACACATGTAGAAAAAGCTCTGTAGCACTGATTATCTCTGTTTCGGAAGTATCAACAAACAACATTGCCAACTCTTTCGAGCCCAATATCAATATAACAAAAGTAGCAACGGCATACACTATCATCATCCAACCGCTGGCTTTTATTCCTTCCCAAATTCTACGCGGTTTTCCTGCTCCATAATTCTGCCCACAGTAAGTGGCCATCGCAATACCCAAACTTTCAAAAGGGCAAATAAAGAACATTTTGATACGCATTGCTGTTGTAAAAGCTGCCACACAAGCCGTTCCCAATGCGTTATTGGCACTCTGCAACATGATACTACCAATCGCTGTAATTGAAAACTGTAACCCCATAGGAACACCTATAGCTAGCAAATTATTTGCTAAACGCATCTCAAACTTTCTTTCTACCCGCTCACCTTTCAATATCTCAAAATGTCGGTACATATACATATAACATAATCCCGAGGATATAGCTTGAGAAAATACGGTAGCCACAGCAGCACCCATTACGCCCCAATCCAATACTAAGATACAAAATAAGTCGAGTAAAATATTCAAAACAGCAGAAAATAATAAAAACCAAAATGGGGTTTTACTGTCTCCCAATGCCCGAATAATACTGGCCAACAAATTATAAAGAAAAGTAAATGGTACTCCTATAAAGGTTACTAATAAATAGATGTAAGCATCCTCAAATATCACATCAGGAGTCCGCATAATCCGCAATATATCAGAACAGAATACACTTGTTATAACGGCAATAAAAGTAGAAATCGCAACAGATATCTGCAAACTAACAGATACATAACGCCGCATCATACTATAATCGCGCGCACCGAATTTTTGTGCCACCGGAATCCCAAAGCCACAACTACAACCATTACAAAAGCCTAAAATCAAAAATATTACAGAGCTACTAGCTCCAACTGCAGCCAAAGGATTAATACCTAAAAATTTTCCAACAATAGCTGCATCAATCAATGAATAGGCTTGTTGAAGCAAATTGCCCAAAAGTAAAGGCATCGTAAAATTAAAAATAAGCGGCAAAGCCGGTCCTGCCGTCATTTCTCTTGAAGTTGCCATATATTCTCTTATTAATCAAGAACAAAAATACGAAAAAGAGAATATTCATACGCTAAAAACAGCAACGTTCGCACAAATAATCTGTGCGAACGTTAGCAATCAAATACCTTAACGGACTTTCTCCCTGATACGTTCAACAAGAGTCGGATTGGCAGCAATGATAGATACACCTCTATCTGTACGAAAATGTACCACCTTTCCTCCTGCTTCTTCCACTATCAGTGCTCCGGCACACATATCCCACAAATTTAAATTCAATTCCCAATAACCATCCAGCCATCCAGCGGCTGTACAACATAAATCATATGCAGCAGTACCCATACGACGTATTCCACGTAAATGCGGAAGAATTGCCACTAAATTGGCAATATTGTTATCAGGATTAACCCCTTTGTCATAAGGGAAACCGGTTCCCAATACTGAGTGAGCCAAATCTTCCTTTACAGATACATGAATGGGGGTTCCATTCATATAAGCTCCCTCCCCTCTAATCGCAGTGTACATCTCTTCCTGACAAGGAGCATATACGACTCCTAATATTGTTGCTTCCTTATATTGTAAACCAATTGAAACTGTAAAAATAGGCAATCCCTGACTAAAATTATTTGTCCCATCCAGTGGATCTATCACCCAACGATAGTCTGCTACTCCGGCATGTTCTCCCGTTTCTTCCCCCAATACGGCATAATCCGGAAAAAATTCTCCGATTTTCGACAATAAAAATGCTTCGCTCTCTTTATCTGCACTGGTTACAACATCATATACATTTGACTTTGTATGTATATCCAAATTATTTCCTCGGAAATATGACAGATGAATTTTACCGACCTCCTTAGCCCATGTCTCTGCCATTTCCAATGTTTTCCTTAAATCCAAGTCCATATCCATAAGTATTTATTGAATGCCAACTTCTTGCCATACCCCATGATGAAATTCACAAATTGTAGTGAAACCTATATCTTTCAACTGTTTTAAAGCCTCCGGACGTCCTGCATTCACTAGTTCCGGCAAATGTACATCCGAATTGACAACCACCGGGATATGCCGTTTCAGAATATCTGCCCAATACCTCTGCATCGGGAAAAAACAATTCTTTTTCAACCATGCCTTTGTATTGATTTCCATAATGACGCCTTTTTCCGCAATCAAATCAAACAATTCATTCCGCATCTTCGAGTACCAAACGCTTTCTGTTGAACCCGATTGACAAAACTCTGCATTATAGGCTATTTTATCTGCATGTCCGATAAAATCAAAACCACCTTTCTCTACCATGCGCATCGAAGCCTCATAGTAACAGCCCACCATTCGCTGCAAATCACCAGCAAAATGCTGCTGCAATAATAATTGGAAATTATCAGGATTCGTATCAGTATCTATTACTTCTCCTTTTTCCGTATAAACCAAATGCACAGAACCAATTCGATAATCCAAAGGCAGATGCTGAAAATAATCATTAGCAGGATTACTCTTTTCATCTAAGTAATCAATTTCCATACCAGCATATAATTCAATTTGTCCGGCATACTTACCTTTTAATCGCTCGATTTCTCTCAAATAATCGGGAACTTGCTCCTTTTCCATTGTCCACCGCGTAGAAAAAGGTAGCGGAGCATGAGAAGACACTCCATAAGCAGTGAAACCGGCTGCAATAGCCGATTTCACAAAATCTTCCAATGGCGCTTTACCATCACAGAAATTACTATGACTATGATAATTCGTCAAATTCATATTCTTACATTCTTTCCGGCATTTCAATACCTAGAGTCCCCATTGCATTTTTAATAGCTTCGGCACACTCTTTAGCCAACAACAAACGGAAATTCTTCAAAGCAATATTTTCCTCCTTTAATATTGAAAAATCGTGATAGAACTGATTAAACTCTTTAGCCAAATCATAAGAATAATTTGCCAACAAAGCCGGACTATAAGTAATACCAGCCTCTTTCACCACATCCGGCAATTTTGAAAGCAATTTTATCAAATTCTGTTCTTTATCCGACAACTCAATATGTAAATCAGCAGCTTGAGGCACTACCCCCATTTCAGCAGCTTTACGCAATACAGACTGAATACGTGCATATGTATATTGGATAAATGGTCCAGTATTACCATTAAAGTCAATTGATTCCTTCGGATTGAACATCATAGTCTTCTTCGGATCAACTTTCAATATGAAATACTTCAAGGCTCCTAAAGCCACCTTCCTATAAACATCTTCAGCTTCTTCTTCTGAATAACCATCCAATTTACCCAATTCGCGCGAAGTCTCACGTGCTGTATCAATCATTGCTTCCATCAAATCATCAGCATCTACTACAGTCCCCTCTCGCGACTTCATTTTCCCTTCCGGAAGTTCAACCATTCCATAAGACAAATGCTTGATTTTATTAGCCCAGTCAAAACCTAGCTTTCCACAAATCAAAGACAACACTTGGAAATGATAGTTCTGCTCGTTACCAACGACATAAATCATTTCATCCATTGCAAACTCATTGAAACGCTCATAAGCAGTACCTATATCTTGAGTCATATAAACAGAGGTGCCATCATCACGCAACAACAATTTATGATCCAAGCCATCGCCTGTCAAGTCAGCCCATACACTACCAGTCTCCTTACGATAAAGCACTCCATCTGCCAATCCTTTCAACACTATATCACGTCCTTTTTTATAAGTCTGCGATTCAAAATACACCTTATCAAAACTTACACCCATTAACTTGTAAGTTTCATCGAATCCTTTCAACACCCAATCATTCATCGTCCGCCACAAAGCCACTGTTTCTTCATCTCCAGCTTCCCACTTACGCAACATTTCTTGAGCCTCCAACAATATCGGAGCCTGCTTTTTTGCCTCTTCTTCTTCCATGCCTTGCTCCATCAATTGCTTAATCTCAGCTTTATACTCTTTGTCAAAACGCACATAATAGTCTCCGACAAAATGATCTCCTTTCATCCCGGTGGATTCTGGAGTTGCACCATTGGCAAATTTCTTCCATGCTACCATACTCTTACAAATATGGATACCACGGTCATTTACCAAATTCACCATTTTCACTTCATGACCGTTTGCCTTCTGAATTTCAGACACGGACCATCCCAATAGATTGTTACGGATATGCCCCAAGTGAAGAGGTTTATTTGTATTAGGTGATGAATATTCAATCATATAGGTATGGCCGCTCTTTTCATGCACATATCCATATTTCGGATCTTTTGCCACTTCATTCAGCACGCCTAACCAATAAGCAGAAGAAATCTCAATATTTAAGAAACCCTTGACCACATTGTAATCTTTGATTTCTTCAATATGCTGCTTCAAATACTCTCCCAACTCTTTACCGGTATCCTCCGGAGATTTCTTAGAAAAACGGGTGAAAGGGAAAACCACAATAGTCAAATCTCCAGCAAATTCCTTGCGGGTTGCCTGCAATTGAACTTTATCAGCTTCCACTTCTGCTCCATAGCATTCTTTTACCGCTTCAATAACCTTAGAGGTCAACAGACTTTCTATGCTCATGCTGTTTTTATATTACTTGTTTACAACTATATATTCATTTAGACTGCAAAAATACAATTATTTAGCAAGACAAAAGCAGAAATAACCAAACTTTCTTTGCCAATTTGCGTTATACCCAGCAACAACTATAAAAAATTATATTATGAGCAAAACAAAAAAACACATTGTCACCAACCGCTATTGGTGGCTGATGCTACTGATAGGTATACTCTCTATTATCTGTGGCATTTGGGTATTTCGCAACCCTGTTGAATCCTATTTCGCTATGGCAGCCTATTTCAGCTTCATGTTTATCATTTATGGAACTGGTGAAATATTCAATGCCTTCGCCCGACGTCATTCTCACACTTGGGGTTGGAATCTCGTAGTCGGACTATTAGACCTCGTGATTGGATTTATGCTATTGGGTAATCTGGCTTGGACTGCCGATATGCTACCTTTCTTTGTTGGATTCATGCTTATGTGCACCAGTATCAACTTTATCGGTCAGGCACTGCAAATGCAGGCTTGTCGCATTCGCAACTGGGGATGGCTACTGACAGCAGGAATACTGACATTAGTATTTTCATTCTTGCTGATATTCCACCCTCTGTTAGGACTTCTTAACATTGTGGTATGGACAGGACTCGCTTTTATTTTCGGAGGTGTATCTGCCATCGCCTACTCATTTACAATGCGAGAAAAAGAATAATAATACAAGGGATTGTCTATTAAATGTCAATCCCTTATTTCTTATTACTATAATAAAAAATGCACTAAAAACGAAATAAACGCACCTATAACAATTGATGCCAACAAGAGAGGGAAAGCACAACGAGAACTACCCCGCCAAGAAGTAATAACTAAAGGCAACGTCAAAGCACCAGAAATTACCATTCCTTTCCACCACCATTGCGCCCAAGGCAAGCTAAAATGTATTATAACATAAGGCATCATAAAAAATAGCAAAAATGCCGCAAACAAAGAATACCTATCCGCTTTTTTATTCAATAAAGGCACAATGCCGATAAAAGCAGAAACCAACCCTATCAATATAATTATCAAATTAGTTTTCATCCGTTATTCCATTATCCATATTAATCCTCTTGCCAGACAAAGCAATCTGGACATTCTATTTTAATTTCCTTATCACGAGGAAACAAACCATACAATGCAGAACCGCTACCAGTCATAGAAGCATATACAGCACCGGCATCATACAACCGCTGCTTCAAAATTGCCAACTGAGGATACTTTGCAAACACACTCACCTCAAAATCATTGCAAACATATTCTTGCCATGTATCTGGCTTCAATGTACTCAATTTATGTAAATCAAATACAGCCGGATGAGGAACAATTCCAGCATAAGCTTCCGGAGTAGAAACACCAAAAGGTGGTTTCACCAATATCAATCGGTAATCCTTCAATGACAATTCAATATTCTCCAAGAGTTCTCCTTTACCAGATGCAAATGCCGGCATATTATTAATAAAAAAAGCACAATCACTCCCCAAACGAGCAGCATACATCTCCAATTGCTCCTTTGTCAATGACAAATTAAAGAAATCATTCAATGCCTTCAACATAAAGGCTGCATCAGCCGATCCTCCGCCCAATCCAGCGCCAAAAGGAATCACTTTATGCAAATACACATTCACAGCCGGAAGGTGAAAATCCGCATCCAAAATGCGATATGCTTTTACAATCAAATTTTTTTCAGATTCGCATCCAACATCAATACCTGTACTATAAAATTCACATTTTCCTGACTCACCTTTACCTTTTACAATTTCCAAAATATCCGACAATCCGATTGGATAAAAAACAGTTTCTAAATTGTGAAAACCATCCGGACGCTTCTCCGTCACGAACAGACCAATATTAATCTTGGCATTCGGAAAAACAATCATAATTTCAATATTTATTTTGCAAAGATAATGAAACTCTCACGCAATAATCCCAGCTCTATTCAGTTTTTAAAACTTTTTGTTACTCTCATAGTTTGGGAGACAAAAAACTACTATATCCTTCTCTTTTCGGTCGGCACTTCATAAACATCTCCATCGCTACAAATATAGCTATTAGGGAAAATAGCCTGAGCTTCAGCTAAAAGACTGTCTGGATTAGGATAACGGGCTGAAAAATGCCCCAGCAACAATTTTCCGGCACCAACCAGCTGTGCCATACAGGCTGCTTGCTCAGCAGTACTATGAAACGTATCCTTTGCCAAACGTTCAGCATCCTTTCCATAAGTTGCTTCATGATATAACAAATCCACACCTTTTACATAATCAGCAAACTGCTCCCTATACAACGTATCAGTCATATAAGCATAAGAGCGTGCCGGAGGTGGAGCAATCGTCAAACAAGCATTTTCCACCAATTCACCCTCAGGAGTAAGATAATCTGCACCTTTTTTTAAATGCTGTAAAAAAGCAATGGGAACTTTCCAAGCATCAACCATATCTTTACGAATTGTCCGTTCACGCTCTTTCTCTCTAAAGCAAAACCCACAAACCGGAGCGTCATAACGATGCTTCAAGGGAAAAGAAGTTACAGTCACTACTTTATCTTCAAAAATGACCTCTTCTTTTCTTGACAAAGGATGAAACACTACAGGAAACCCAAAGCGACTGTTCATTTTTTCCATCTGAAAATCAATAATTTCCTGCAATCTTGGATCTGCGTAAATATGCATCGTTCCTTTTCGTCCCTGCAAAGACAAAGTGGATAACAAACCAATCAACCCAAAATAATGGTCACCATGTAAATGCGAAATAAATATATGGTTTATCTTATTATATGGTATATGGAAACGCCTCAACTGATGCTGCGTTCCCTCAGCACAGTCAATAAGAAAATACCGCTCAAGCACATTAAGCACTTGAGCGGCAGAATTTCTATTAAATGTGGGAACGGCAGAACCGCTCCCTAGAATTGTAAGTTCGAACTTCATTAATTACTTGTCTCCCTTAGCAGCGTTTTCCATCTGTTCTTTCAGAGCAGCCAATTCAGTGATATCACCTAAAGTTGTTTTTTCCAGTTTTTCTTTCACCTGTTTAACAGCTTTTTTAGTTGACTTCTCTTCTGCACTCTTCTTCGCTTTTTCTTCTGATTTCTGAACATCTTCGAATACGCGAGAGTGAGAAACGATGATACGTTTAGCAGCCTTGTTGAATTCAATTACTTTGAACTGCAATTTCTCTTCAACTTTAGCCTGAGTTCCGTCCTCTTTTACCAAATGTTTCGGAGTAGCGAAACCTTCAACGCCATAAGGCAGAGCTACAACAGCACCTTTCTCAAAGATTTCTGTAATAGTACCCTCGTGGATAGAATCAACAGTGAAGATGGTTTCGAAAACATCCCATGGATTTTCCTCCAATTGTTTGTGACCTAAGCTCAAACGACGGTTTTCTTTGTCGATTTCCAGAACTACAACTTCGATCGGAGCACCAATCTGAGTAAATTCTGCCGGATGTTTCACTTTCTTAGTCCAAGACAAGTCAGAAATGTGAATCAATCCATCAACACCTTCTTCAATTTCTACAAATACACCGAAGTTAGTGAAATTGCGAACAATAGCAGTGTGCTTAGTTCCAACACCATATTTTTCTTCGATATTCTGCCATGGATCAGCTTTCAGCTGTTTGATACCCAAAGACATTTTACGTTCTTCACGATCAAGAGTCAATACAACAGCCTCAACTTCATCACCAACTTTCATAAAGTCCTGAGCTGAACGCAAGTGCTGTGACCATGACATTTCAGAAACGTGAATCAAACCTTCAACACCCGGAGCGATTTCAACGAATGCACCGTAATCAGCCATCACAACCACTTTACCTTTCACAGTGTCGCCAACTTTCAAGTCTGCGCTCAGAGCATCCCATGGATGCGGAGTCAACTGTTTCAAACCTAAAGCGATACGTTTCTTCTCATCATCGAAATCCAAAATAACAACATTCAGTTTCTGATCCAACTGAACGATTTCGTTCGGATGATTTACACGGCCCCAAGACAAGTCGGTAATATGGATCAAACCATCTACGCCGCCCAAGTCGATGAATACACCGTATGAAGTGATATTTTTAACAGTACCTTCCAGTACTTGTCCTTTTTCAAGTTTAGAGATAATGTCTTTCTTCTGCTGTTCAAGTTCAGCTTCGATAAGAGCTTTGTGTGATACAACAACGTTTTTGAATTCCTGGTTGATTTTAACCACTTTGAATTCCATTGTTTTACCAACATATACATCGTAGTCACGGATCGGCTTAACATCAATCTGAGAACCCGGCAAGAATGCTTCAATACCGAATACGTCAACGATCATACCGCCCTTAGTACGACATTTAACATAACCTTTAATAATTTCATCATTTTCCAAAGCTTCATTCACACGATCCCAGCTACGTAATGCACGAGCTTGTTTGTGAGAAAGGGTCAACTGACCTTTTTTGTCTTCCTGAGTTTCAACGTAAACTTCAACTTTGTCACCTACTTTCAATTCAGGATTATAACGGAATTCGCTCAAAGAGATAATACCGTCAGATTTGTAGCCGATATTAACAACAACTTCTCTTTTGTTCATAGAGATAACTGTTCCTTCAACTACTTCTTTTTCTCCTACTTTAGAGAGAGTTTCAGCGTATTTCTGTGTTAACGCTTCTTTTTCAGATGCAGGTACAATTGAATCATTTGCATAAGCATCCCAATCGAAATTTTCATCTGGTTCTGCGCTTGTTACCGGAGCAACATTCTTAGCAGCTTTTTCTGCAGCAGCTGCCTGCATCTCTTTCTGTTCTTCTGACATAATTAATTTAATTGTTTCCTATCTAATAAGTTAGACATTATTTTTATAAATCGGGCGCAAAGATACAAATATTTCTCTCTCCCACAATATTTTCAATGTAAAAAAAGAGCAAATCCTAATGATTTACTCCTTTTTATCTACATATTTATAAATTCTCTACATATTTCTTATACAGAGAGAAACAACATCTACTACTTTATTCCTTTTCAGAACAATTAAAATCAGCATCGACTATATAAATATTTTCCTCTGACAAGTCTTCCAACATAGTCAAAACCTCCGTCTTTTTCACTGTTAATGACGATGTTCCCGATTTCAAAGTTTTCATACTAACCACACCCTCTCCCTGCATTTCATAAAACTCATCTTTAAAACTCTCACTAATCAGATATGTTTCTTTTTTCAATTCCAAGTCCTTTTTCGGAGTCACTTTCACGGTATAGCCAGCAGTCACAGGTACAAGGCTAAAAAGCACGGTTTTCTTCCATGGCAATTGTTTAACCACTTCCTTTTTTAAGGAACCGTCCACATCAATAAAAGTCACCTCAACATCAGCCAACTCCAATACATCTTTCCCGAATGAAAACTCAAATGTCATCTTACCCGTCTTTTCTGGTAGTTTACCCTCCCTACTATCATCATTATCAGAGCAACCTGCCACTCCTCCTGCCAACATAACCATCAAGAATAAAATGCATCCGCAAAAAAACTTCTTTGCCATATTATCAAATTAAAAATAATCAATCATGATATTTAAATGCCACTAATTTTGTTTGCCAATGCTTGGGCTTCCAGTATGTTATCCTCTATTGAGCAATAAGTCCAACTGCCATAACGTCCGATAGAATAAACATCCTTAGCTGCCAACTGTGCTTTGTATAAAGCCAAAGCGTCGTTCCCTCTTTTATTTATATGCACATAGGCAGGATCCATTAACACAGCCTCATAATCCACCAAATGTTGAGTAGTAACAATACCTAGGCGACGTAAATCATCCAACACCCGCTCCAAATATAATCCTTCCTTCTCCAGGTTTTGATTTTCCGGAAAACCGATTTCAACATATAGAGACATTCTATCTGTACCCAAAATATTATCGTAATACCCAACTCGATAAAAAATAACATCCCTGTCAGGAACATAAATCCAATTATTCACCTTATCCTCTCCCTTACTATCAAAGCCTAAATTAAAGACCAGTACCTTATTGCAAGAAAAGGTATCTGCCGGATAGTCGACCCCACACTTTTTCAATAATACCGGGAAAGGCAAACTGGATACCAAACGGTCATAAGCAATCTCTCTCTTATTTGTTACAACTATTTTTTTATCGATATTAATCTGCAACACCTCTTCGCCCAATGAAACCTTTTCTCTGTCTATATTAGCTAGTAACGATGAAACATACTCCATAGCACCACCTTTGGGATAGGTAAAATGTGCATTATAGGACGAGTTATCTGAATTTTTAAAATTCAGCACAATATCCTCCTTACATGCCTTTGGAAAAAAACGCCCCATTGCATCCATATCCAAACGATCCAAATCACATGCGTACAATTTTTCGTTATAGGGAACCAAAAACTTTTCGGCAATAGACTTACCCAAATTGGCATAGACCATCTCCTTAAACGTAGAGTAATGCGTAGCTTTAGCCGCAAATAAATCATAAAGGCAATCAATAAACTCCTCCTTTTCTAGTTGATGTATATTTTTCTGAAAAGGGAAATCAATATACTTTCCTTTATACAAGATTTGTGTATGCTTCTCTACGCGCACTAAAGATTCCGACGGTATATTCTTACAAACATATTTTTCCATATCAGGATGCTGAAAATGGAAAAAATGTCCAGAATAGTCCCACACAAAACCATTTCGTTTTATCGTTCTGCAATACCCGCCCGGTTCATTCTCCTTTTCAATGATCTGGAAATCGTTTTTTGTAAAATTAGCATAACTAATTCCAGAAATTCCTGCTCCTATAATCAAATCCATTATGATCTATATTTAAAAAAGCCATTAATAGCCCAATGAATAAAATAATAAACACTTTTTATCAAACCTAATTTTTCGACATCTCGATAAACCAAAAATTGAGGTTTCATTACCTTCTTCTTATTGCCGGTTGTACTTGTTGAAAACACTCGATACGAAGCCAACACCTCCGGATTTCCATAAGCATAGTCCACTCTTTTCAACAAGCTTAGCCAAAAAGCAAAATCATCCCTCATACTTTTCAATGCTTCGTTAAAAAAAGCCTCACCGGTCTTGGTCTTATCAAACAATGCCGTCAAACAAGAAATAGAACATGTTTTCAATAAACCTTTATAATTCACTTTATCAGGGACAATAAACGGACGCAAAATTTCCACTCCCGTCTCGTTAATCCTGCGATAAGAAGCATACACGATTCCTGCATTTTTTTCTTGGAGAAACTTCAATTGCTTTTCCAAAAAATCAGGTTCCCATAAATCATCGGCATCCAAGAAACAAATATAACGTCCCTGAGCATGACGCAAAGCATTATTCCGGGCAGAAGCAGAACCTCCATTAGGCTGTCTGATTAACTTGATTCTGGCATCCTGCTGAGCATACTTGCCAACCAAAGCCGGACTATTATCCTTTGAGCCATCGTCCACAATCAACATTTCCCAACGGGAATAACTTTGAGCCAACACAGAATCTATTGTCTGAGCAACAAATCTCTCTCCATTATACATAGGAGTCACAATTGACACCAAATCATTTTCCATAGAATCAATATATTATAAATTCCTATTATATACAAATTAAAATTTACACGATCATTTAGTGCATTCTAAAAGATAGTAAATTAAGTAACTTCACTGATTTATAAAACAAACCAGGATATACAGACAACCTAGCCATCACCCGATGGGGTAATGGTAGATTTTTTCTTATAGACATCTTATTATAACACTTATACAGCGAATTGTCCATATTCCATTGCCAAATATTGCGATACTCTTCATAAGGTAGGCGTTGAGACATTTGCATCAGATTATATAATACAGACTTCACATAACGAGCTTTAAACAACTCTTCTACCGCCCCAAATACACCTTTGGCTTCCAAATACACTCTTGCCTTATCCAAAGCAATTATCATATGGCTACACAATCGCTGATAAGAGGCTCTGGAAGTGCTTCCTTCTCTCTCTATTGCATGGTAGAACACTCTATTTACAAACGACACCTTCTTGGCACAAGAAGCTACCACTATAGCATATAAAGTATCTTCATTTACAATTCCCGACTCAAAAAACAAACTATTATCTATTAAAAATTTTCTGCTATACATTTTAATGACAGGAGCTACCAATATATTTTTTACCATCATGGCATCTTCCAAAATTTCCTTTCTATACATCACCAATGGATCAAACTCCCGCCCATAAACAACTTTTGTCCCTTTCTGTAAATTGTCAAATTCAAAACGACATTGTACAAAATCCGATTTTTCCTGTTCAATATTATGATACAACACTTCCAGCATATCAGATTCAATCCAATCATCACTATCAATAAAGACTATATAATTCCCTTGAGCTTCCCGTATGCCTACATTTCGGGCTGCTGCTTGTCCTGAATTTTTCTGAGATATGAGCTTTATACGCGAATCATTCATAGCAAACCTCTCGGCAATAGTCAAAGATCCATCCGTCGAGCCATCATTCACAAGAATAATTTCAATATCCTGCAACGTTTGCTTAACAATACTACCAAGACAAGCTTCCAAATAAGCCTCTACATTATAAATAGGTACAATTACAGAAACCTTCATAACAAAAGATTAAATCAATTACTGATAAGTTGCCGAAACAATCCATCCCACACCTTCATCACTTGCAATTGCATATACTTTTTGACAGATTCACGCGCTGCTATTCCTGCCAAATGCCGTCTATCCTCATCATCCATCCATTCGATTAGCTTTTGCGCAAATCCTTCAATATCACCAAGAGGGACCAAACTACCAAACGAATCAGCCACCACGTCTTTAGGTCCACAAGGACAGCTGAAGGATACTATCGGCAAGCCATACGACATCACTTCCAATAATACCATCGGCAAACCTTCAAATCGTGATGTCATTGCATAAATGGAACTTTTCAAATATTCTTCTCCAATATGCGATGTTGCCGGATTCAAAGCAATCGATTTTTCCAACCCATAGCCACGAATCATCTCTTCCAACTTTTTCCGCTCCCCTTCTTCGCCATTTCCAAACACGCACAACTGCCATTCCGGACGCTTTTGATGAACAAGATTCCAAATCTGAACCAAATAATCAAAACCTTTCTGGTAACTCAAACGCCCAACACTAATAACACGTTTTGCCGTCAGAGCAGCTTCTTTTTCCGGATATTCAGTCAAAAAGTTAGGAATCACACGAATGTTGTCCATATTTCCCCAAGCCTCTTTATCCTCTTGTGTCAACACAACAAATGCGTCATACTTGCGGATGGCTTTTCTCCAACCTATCAAGCGCAACTTCTGTGCAAAGTAAATAATTTTATTCGGAGCTTCAATCAATTTTATATTCTTTGAGAAATGAAACTCCAATATTTTACGGCTTCCATCTTTGATTTTAGTCAAAAAATCCATTTCCCGACAAAACATCGATACACATATATCCGGATGCTCCCGATTTAAAAAAGAAGCCAAACATTTTTTATGACGTCTTTTTTTCAGGCCCTGCAACAATAAGCGAACAAACAAATTTTTGTTTTTTTCAGCATCATAATTAATTCCGAAATCTACAAATTTTATTCTATCCGAGAACTTGAAAAAGTTACTTTTATTCTGCTGGTCCGTTGTAACAATACATACTTCATACCCCAAAACATCTGCCAAATAATTAGCTTTATACATCAGGATTCTTTCCATCCCTCCTGAATTGAAGGTACTATTGACACAATACATTATCTTCATCTCGCTAATATCTATTTAATGGGACATCAAAAATCGTTTGGTAGGGAAGATTGCCGTGATAAGCAGGCTCTTTCCCTGCTAACAACAAAAACATCAACCAGGTCACGCCTAATAAAACAGCACCATTATGCCAATCTTTTTTGACTAAAACCGATGCCAGAATAACATTCAAATAGGTCAAATAAAAAATAACACGCCCAATCAAATGAAATTCTATAAACACATTATAAAATAATATACCCAACAGATAAATCGTCAATAACACCGGACGATTAATGCTATCCGAAAAGAACAGGATAAAAAGAGCTACACAAAGTCCAAACAACATTACAGATGAAAAACCAACATCTTCAGCCATCATCCGCTCTGTCAATTTATACTGGTCATACAATGGGAATGCCATCATCAACTTAGTACCAATCTCTTTGAAAAAACCCAATAAATACATGATATATGTTCCAATCAAAGCTATTGCCCACGTTATTTTCGACAACCGCAATTTCACTACAAAAACCAACGGGAAAAGCAACACCACTGAAAGATGGAACAATAGCATTGGCAAAAGAGACAAAATATATTTCCAATATTTTCCCTCTTCCAGATAATGCACCACCGACAGAAAGTACACCAAAACAAATGCCTGTCGCACTTGATTGGTAAGCATAAACTGCAATAAAAAAGCCATCGAGAAAAACAGACCCAGCGTAAGAATCTTTTCTCGGATAAACATCTTAAAAAGAAAGAAATAGCTTAATATCGTCATAACCCCGAGAGCTCCTATATACCCTGTTTGCGACCATGCAAAACACTTATTCAGCCACCGATACCCCAATTCCACCTCATAAGGATAACCATATTTCACCAAATAAAATATAGTCATATATCCCTTGTAATCATTCCCTATATCATAACGAATAGCCCAGAATATCACAACAAATGCAAATGTAAGCAATAATCCCAACGGACGATACCCAGACCGCTCGGTCCAATAAGCCAATCCACAAGCGATAATTATAAACACATTATAAATAAGACCACTTTCAAAATCCATATACCTTGACTTTTATATACACCAACCATATTTTCAGAAATCATACCAACAAAAGTCATTTGCTAATAATATCCGCTCAGCATTGACACATCTTTATGATAAACAAAAAGCAAAAATAGATAGATTTTGACACATACCCAAACAAAGCTTTCTAATTTACTTTTTTAGGAATAACTTTTTCATACCTAAAAGCAAATTAACACAACAATATAATCTCCAGGTCAACAAAGTAAAAAGTACCTTATTATGAATACCTATATGATAATGCCGAATGTACTTGTTCGATTCCGGATAATATGTTTGCCACATCTGATAATCACGCAAAGCCGGTACAAAAACCAGATTCAATTTAGCAATAAACGCTCGCTCATAAAACGCAAGACGATACTTTTCAAAAACACCCTGCTCTTTCAAAAAAGACTCCATCAGCCCGCAAGCCATCTGTATGCTCTCAAACTGCCTACTGCTGACTGCATGGACCAAAGAACCGGTATTATACTGCACATAATGATATAATCCCTCATTTACATAACCCACTTTTTTAGCAAAATGGTGCATTTTTATACTGATTACCAAATCTTCCCACATATTCACCCCCGACAACAACTGCAAACCACACTGATCCAAAATCTCTTTTTTAACAAGTCTCCTCCACAAATGTCCACCAATAGAAGCATACAACATTTTTTCGATGCATTCTTCCTGAGGCAAATCAAATGACTGGGAAATATAAACCCTATGATCGGAATACTCCTCATAAAAATCACACCCTACCATATCTGCATCCATTTCTTGGGCTTTACTGTACATTTTTTCGTACATATCCTTTTCCACCCAATCATCGCTATCACACATCGCCACATATTCGCCTTTCGCCTCAACCATCCCCCTATAACGAGCTTCTGCCACTCCCCGATTGACCGGCTGACGGATGATATGTATACCCTCTGCTCTCTCCGGATAATCCTTTATTACACGCTCTAATATTTCCACACTTGCATCCGGACTACAGTCATCGACAAAAATATACTCTATATCCTCTATCGTCTGCTCCAACAATGAACGTACACAACGCTCAATAAACTTTTCTACCTTATAAACCGGTACGATTACAGACACCTTAGGATTCACCTCCATATCAAAACAGTTTTAAAAAGCGTTGAATAAAACGTCGCATACTTTTATCAAAACAACATAGCAGCAATAATTCAAAAACAAAAAATAAACCGGCAGTCACGACTGCTGCTACCCCCCAATCCAGCCATCCCTCTACCTCTATATCCGGCCGTACCCAATCTACACATGCCCAAGTCATCACCCCTATACACAGACAACGGCAATAAACGCCTATATATTTAGTGATAGACATTTTCATCCCGTCACGAAACAAAAAATAAGGTTTCCACATAAAAATGATTAAAATCAGACTAAGCAAAACCCCACACAAAATTCCATGCAAACCGTAAAAATAGCCCAAAAGAACTGACATTCCCACATTCAATCCCGCTTCAGTAAGTGTTGCCCACACATCTTGAAACAATCCATAAGCATTGATAAAAACATCTACCACCGTTCTCATCAAATTAACGTACATAATCGCTATCAACAGCAACAAGGTAATATTATCCAACAAATATTGTTCTCCCACCCATAAAGTAATAAAATCCGATGTCAATATATAAACGCTATAACAGGCAGTACTAACTAAAAGAAAACGAGAAGAGAATAATTCCAGAAAAACGCTCCATATTTTCTTTTTATCCCCTTCGGACACTAAATTACCAACTCCAGCACCAATACTATTAAATACAGCGTCCAAAAAACGAGAAATACCTGCTATCAACAACAAATAATTACCATAAATAGCCACCAATGTCAACGAAGAGTATGCGTAAACAATCAAAGGACTCGTCTGTGTCAGAACAAACCCACCAATCTTATGAAAAAAGAGCTGCTTTGTTTTCGCCATTATCTGTGGATAACGCAACTTTAACTCCCCTCCCCTGCTGATATCCGTCTTCAACCATGGATACGTTCTTTTCAATAACCGGTTTACCAACCTTACCGTCACCACCGCAGCCAAAAACTCTAACACCAACCAACTGATATATCCATACGGTAAATAAGCTATCAACACCAACTGCAAAGCAATCTTCAATAACTTGCAACCCTCAATATTGAACGTCACTTTATATTCCTGTTGGTCAGCAGTCAATACTATCTGTCGGTAATTCCAAAAATAACCGAACAAAGAGCTGCAAAGCAACACAGTGAAGGTAGCATACGCATACCAGAATGGGACATCTGCTTTAGCAAACATCCAAGGGAAAAGGCACATCAACACCACTGCACCACAGATTATTATATATGCAATCCTGCGATACAGCCATCCTTGCAACGAAACAATCTCATTAATTGTCTGCTCGTCTTTTCTTAATAAAGGTGCATATAATGTATAAGAAATTGCAAAACTAACTCCTAATTCTGCCAAATTCAAAAAGCCCAACAAATTTTGGGCAGTTGTATTCAAACCCAAAACCTCCGCACCCAGATAATCCAAAAACACCTTACGAGACAAAAACTGAAGGACTAAATTTATAAAATAAAAAGCCAAAGCAACTTTGGCGTTTTTTATACTTTTAGAAGTTCGTGACTCTCCTGTCATTACTCAACATCTTTACATAACATCAAGAGTGCAAAAATAATGCATTTCTCCTATCACACCAAACTTTACGTCACAATTCTCCACCTTATTATGCCAATAGATAAGAGCCGTAACACAAACAGTTATTGTCATTATAATAGTTTGTAAAAAAATTTGATTCTAAAAAAAATTGTTCCATAAATATCCATTAAATTAATAGATAATATCCTCCAGTTTTGGGTGCGCCTTTAAATTCTATCAAACCTTTGTCTTGTAAAATCTTGATATATCGCATAGTCGTTCTTAAGCTTTTGTTAATATGCCTACTGATTTCAGAAGCATTTAAGCCGGGAGTAATTACCAGCAGATTAAGAATGGCTTTTTCATTCTCGTTTATAGTATCATTTACTATGTCATTTACTCTGCCATTTACTGTGTCATAGTTAGCAGAGTTAAAGATTTGACGTTTGAACACTGCCGTAAACATCCCCTCTGTATGGAATTCCGGTTCGGGCAGATTTGCTTCCCTCATAGCTTCCTGCATACGAGGAATACCGGATGCCACTCTTTCGACCAAGTGCATACGAGTAAATAAACCGAATATTAGTGGGTTACGTGTCATGCTTTTATGCCCGAAATTTTTAGCTACAACAGGTAAAAGCCCTCCGGGATTGGAAATCTCTACCCGGTCGTCAAACATTTCTATCATAATGCTTGCGCCTTGTTCATAGTAATCACGATGCGACAAGGCGTTTATAATAGCTTCTTTAAATACGGTCAGAGGAATTTCCCAAATTTCTTCTCTTGGTCCTGTTCCTTCTATTTTATAGGCAACTTGCAATTTACTTTCCAACCAAGCCATAGCCTGTAGATATTGCCGGTACAATGAACCTCCGAAAGTTTTATCATCTATAATATAGACTTTGTTTGTTCCCTTGAAAAGAACACATCTTGTAACAGCGTGTGGAAATTTTCGTTCAGGTTGTTTGCCGAAGAACATCGCTGCGCCATTCTTTGCCGTTCCATTCTCAGTAAACATTCCAAGTTCTCAAATATTTGTTTATCGGATGTGGATGGATTTAGTTTGGCTTCTGTTCGGAAATCCTTAATCATCTGTTCGTCTGCATCTGTGTAGATATTGAACCAATGGCAGGGTATATGGTCGAAAAAGATTTTGTTACACTCCTGAAAAAAGCTGCGCATTTCTTCAGCTGTGCGAAGCTTCTGTGAGTTTGCCCCCTCACGGACATAAATAGAACCGGAAAATATATAAGGTTTATCCTTGCCGGGCGGAACATCAATCACCCAAACAGTTTTATCGCCAACATTTGCAGGATACAATTCACAGTGGAGTACAGGAGATATTTCGCTGATAGAACCTTGAATTGCGGAACGCTTATCGTTTTCTAAGTTAGTATCTACCACTTGCCCGTTATCATCTACTCCAATAAGCAAATATCCTCCGTCTGCATTGGCGAAAGCACATATTTCCTCTGTCAGTTCACGCACCTTTGAAGGAACACGAACCTTAAATTCTACATTGTAGCCTTCTCCGCTATCAATAAGTGATTGTATATTTTCTGTATTTAGCATGAATTTTATCTTAACAATGCAAATTTACGGATAAATCAGTGAAACAAAATAGTTGTCATAAATTCCTTTTCCTAAATTCTGAGGATATGACACCTTTATATTTTTTTGAATAGTTTGTTTAAGTGGCTTTCATCTGTAAAGCCTAATTCAGCAGCAATCTTATTGATTCTTATTTCGCTATGCAATAATCTGTTTTCTAATAACTTCAACTTATATTTGATGATGTATTGTTGCATAGTTTCATTTGTATGCTTTTTAAAATAGCACTCCAAATAGTTTTGCGAGATGCCCAAATGCTGGCTAATAGTGTCTGCCTTTATTTTATCGGGATTATATAATTACCATGTTTAAAAAAACTTCCATGTAAAAGCTTATTCGATTAAGTAAGTCAGCAAACAAAAAAAACAGAATTGACTGTTTTTTCGTTCAATGATTCCATGTTTTATACTAAAAAGCCGCTGGCAGAATTAAAATAGCGCATATTTAATCCGGCCAATGAGTATAATATATTATTGAGGTGTTAAAATAAAGAAACCATTTTTCTTTTCAATATTAAAAATAGCATCCATTGAGGTGCATTTCAATATTGTATCGGATGCACTAATACTTATCCCCTTTGCCTTATTAAACTCAACAGAATACCAACATTCTGAATATATGATTTGCTTATTTTTGAGAAAATAAATTCTATCTCCCACATCAACAAAATCATTAACCTTAACAGGAAAAGTTTTATTAATCTCTTCTAAAGATGCTTTTGCAGAAAAAAAATATAATGTGTCCCACTCAAATCCATTTTCTTCAGAAAATTTATTGAAAGATATTTGATTACCTGACGTTTCAACCTGTTCTTTGACATACGAATATATATCATTGTGGGCTGTGCACCCCATAATGATACATACAAAATAGAATGTTATAACTACCAAATGCTTCATTACACAAAATTACTTTTTTTTATTTGATAAAATATTCGGTAAAAAAAAGAAATCATCTAGACGCAATAGGTGTTTTTTACCTTCATGCTCACTCAACAGCATGAATCGCCTCTTTTCCCCTATTCTCAATCCGTACACAAACAGATGTCAAATTCCCCAAGAAAGTGCCAAAAGATTTTATTCTTCCGGCACTTTTGCAAAGAAACAGATTAATCTATTTCAGATCTTTATAGCTTATTGCTTGTATATATTTTATATTTTTGATTGATTTATCTAAAGACGTGGGATCAAGCCTCAATATCTTTTTCAAATTTTGTTCAAGCAGATAAAGACGGTCAGGGTCGAATTTGGTCATTACCGGATCATTGTTACGGAAACTAAACGTAATCTCCAGCGTATTACCTTGTTTGTCTGCAACAATATTCAGCATTAGCAAATATGAAATCTTACTTTTCAGGATATCTATTTCTTCTTGTGTCAGCACTTCCTGAAATACACGAACCAGATCTTCATTCTTGGTTGCAATAGTACCGCCTAACCCTACATAATGTGGAACAACCGTACCATCATCATAATACATGGTTGTAGTAGTATCCACATTATTCACATTATTCACTTTAATAAGAATCTCATATTTAGTTGAACAATAGTAACTTGCATTTTTACCCTTAACGATTGTCCCGGGTACATAAAGTGTCTGGGCAAAAAGATCGGTTATACCCAATAAAAATACGAATATTAACATTGTTGTTTTCATGGTTATTATCTTTTTTATTTACAATCCTCTGCCAGATCTTTGCTCGTATTCATATTCCTGGTAGAAGGGGATTCTTTGAAATCTTTATTAATCACTATCCCAAAGATAATAAAAATTTTCCAGATATTTCCACGGACATCGGAAGATGGCACCAAAGAGACAATAATGTTGTAATTTCCCCCAATCCCTCTCACTTATATCCTATATAAATTCATGTCAAAACCATATCAAAGATATCAAATTGTTATCTTTGTCTTATAGTTATGTTATCTTTGATATATAGATGACATATATTTGAGAGGGAGCAATGAGAGAGTTAAGAGGGAGAGAAAAGGAAGAAAGGCTGTTTCGAGGAAGTGCAGAGAATGAAAAAAAATTGATACCTTTGCAGTCATTAAATTTTTTTGCAAATGAACAATCAATCATTGTTGAAAACAGCCATCAAGGCAGCCTTGGAAGCCGGCAATGTCATTTCAGAAATATATCATGACCCGGCTTCTGACTTTGAAGTGGAAAAGAAAGCTGACAATTCTCCGTTGACGATTGCCGACAGAAAATCAAACGAAGTGATTATCAATCATCTGAAACAGACTCCATACCCCATTATCAGCGAAGAATGCAAGAATATGGACTATGCCATCCGCAAAGAATGGAAAACGGTATGGGTGGTCGACCCGCTGGACGGAACGAAAGAATTTATCAAACGCAATGGCGAATTTACGGTAAATATAGCCCTGGTATACGAGGGACGCCCGGCGTTGGGAGTCATCTACATACCGGAAAAAAGAGTGCTGTATTACGGTACATTACAAGGGGGTGCCTACCGTATGGACAATGTAGATGCAAAAAATGGCGCAGATTTTGCTGTAATTGAGAATCGTTCAATAAAATTACCATTGGAGAGAAAAGACGGGAAATACATTGTGGTTGCTTCCAGGTCGCACATGAGTGCCGAAACCGAATCGTATATCAATTCTTTAAAAGAACAGCTCGGCGAAGTGAGCCTCACTTCGATCGGGAGTTCGATAAAGATTTGTCTGGTCGCAGAAGGCTCCGCCGATATTTATCCGCGCTTCGCTCCTACAATGGAATGGGATACTGCTGCCGGACATGCAATTGTCAGAGCTGCCGGCAAGGAGGTGTACCAGATTGACGAAATCACGCCTTTGAAGTATAACAAAGAGGATTTATTGAATCCGTGGTTCATCGTGAGAACAAAGATTGACTAAAGCAAAAAGGAAGAAAACGATTAAAAGATTAATGAAGAATATGGCGGAAAATATTTATCCGATTTTCGACAAGATGTTGCAAAGAGAAGACCGGGAGTCTTTGTTGAAGCAGCGCGGAACAATGATATGGTTTACTGGTTTGTCCGGCTCCGGCAAGAGCACTCTGGCTATCGCCCTGGAAAGAGAACTATACAAAAAAGGCATCTTGTGCCGCATTTTGGACGGAGACAATATCAGAAGTGGCATCAACAACAACCTGGGCTTCTCGGAGGCCGACCGTACTGAAAACATCCGGCGCATTGCAGAGGTGTCCAAATTGTTTGTGGATTGCGGAATTGTGACCATTGCTGCATTTATCAGCCCGACCAACGCTATTCGCACCATGGCTGCCGATATTATCGGACGAGAGGATTTTCTGGAAGTATATGTAAGCACCCCCATCGAGGAATGCGAAAAACGGGATGTAAAGGGGCTGTATGCCAAAGCCCGTCGGGGTGAAATTAAAGATTTTACAGGTATCTCCTCTCCTTTTGAAGAGCCGAAAGATGCCTTTGTTTCTATCGATACTTCCAAACAACCGCTGGAAGCATCTGTCAAAGCCCTGATGGACGCTATCCTGCCCCGCATTCAATAATAAACCAATAACCCAGCAACTAAAAAAAATTATATATCATGTCAGAATACAAGTTAAGCCATTTAAAAGAGCTGGAAGCAGAATCCATCCACATCATCCGTGAGGTGGTGGCAGAATTCGAAAATCCGGTGATGCTGTATTCCATCGGCAAGGATTCGTCCGTCATGGTACGGCTGGCTGAAAAAGCCTTTGCACCGGGAAAGGTGCCTTTCCCATTGATGCACATTGACTCGAAGTGGAAGTTTAAGGAAATGATTGAATTCCGCGACCGCTATGCCCGGGAAAACAATTGGGATTTGATTGTAGAATCGAATATGAAAGCCTTCAACGAAGGTGTAGGACCATTTACACACGGCAGTAAAGTGCACACAGACCTGATGAAAACACAGGCTTTGTTGCAGGCTTTGGATAAATATAAATTTGACGCAGCCTTCGGCGGTGCACGCCGCGATGAGGAGAAATCACGCGCCAAAGAAAGAATCTATTCGTTCCGTGACAAATTCCACCAATGGGATCCCAAGAACCAGCGTCCTGAATTATGGAACCTGTATAATGCACGCATTCACAAAGGCGAATCTATCCGTGTTTTCCCGTTGTCCAACTGGACCGAATTGGATATCTGGCAGTATATCCGCATGGAAAATATTCCAATCGTTCCTCTCTATTTCGCCAAAGAACGACCGATTGTGGAAATCGACGGCAACTTGATTATGCCCGACGACGACCGTCTGCCGGAACAATACCGCGATAAAATCCAGATGCGCAAAGTGCGTTTCCGTACATTGGGCTGCTGGCCGCTGACAGGTGCCGTAGAATCAGAAGCCGACACCATTGAAAAGATTGTGGAGGAAATGATGACTACCACCAAGTCGGAACGTACGACACGCGTGATTGACTTCGACCAGGATGCCAGCATGGAGCAGAAGAAAAGAGAGGGCTATTTTTAAGGATAAGGAACGATTAACGAATTACGAGAAACAAATGGAAAAATTAAATATAAAAGAGTTTTTGGATCAAGACGAGAGAAAAGACTTGTTGCGATTACTGACGGCAGGCTCTGTAGATGACGGAAAATCAACGTTGATCGGACGTTTGCTGTTCGACAGTAAAAAACTTTATGAAGACCAGCTGGATGCCCTTGAGAGAGACACGAAACGTTACGGCAATGCCGGTGACAATATCGACTATGCGCTTTTGCTGGACGGTTTGAAAGCCGAACGGGAACAGGGTATTACGATTGATGTGGCATACCGCTATTTCTCAACCAACAAACGTAAATTTATCATTGCCGACACTCCGGGACACGAACAGTACACCCGTAATATGATTACCGGTGGCTCGACTGCCAACCTGGCCATCATTCTGGTGGATGCACGTACCGGTGTGATTACACAAACAAGACGGCACACTTATCTGGTGTCTCTGTTGGGTATCAAACACGTGGTGCTTGCCGTTAATAAAATGGACTTGGTAGAATACAGCCAGGAGGTGTTCAATAAGATTGCCAATGAATACCGCTCTTTTGCAGAACCGCTGGATATTCCGGACATCACCTGTATCCCCCTTTCGGCATTGAAGGGAGACAATGTAGTTGAAGGTTCTGAAAACATGAAATGGTATTCCGGCAAACCGCTATTGGAACATATCGAAACCGTACATATCGGCAGCGACAAGAATTTTGAGGATTTCCGCTACCCGGTGCAGTATGTGTTGCGTCCGAATCTGGATTTCCGCGGATTCAGCAGCACAGTGGCTTCCGGCATCGTACGCAAAGGAGATGAGGTTGTTGCCCTTCCTTCTATGAAACGGTCGCGCGTAAAATCAATCGTGACTTATGACGGCGAGCAGGATTTTGCATTCCCTCCTCAGGCTGTAACCCTGACCCTGGAAGACGAAATTGATATCTCCAGAGGGGAAATGCTGGTACATCCGGACAATCTGCCTATCATGTCGCGGAATTTCGAAGCCATGCTGGTATGGATGGACGAAAAACGAATGAACCCGGAAGAACAGTTCTTTATCAAACAAACGACCAATCTGGCTCGTGTAAAAATTGACAAAATCCGATATAAGGTGAATGTCAATACCATGGAGCAATCTCCCAGCGAGGCTTTAGAGCTGAATGAAATTGCACGGGTTGTCCTGAGCACCGGAAAACCGCTCTTTTTTGATCCGTATAAAAAGAATAAAAGCACGGGAGCCTTTATCCTGATTGACCCCATTACCAACAACACCTGTGCTGTGGGTATGATTATTGACAAGGTGGATATGAAAGACATTCAAGAAATGGATGTTCCGGAAATACACCTCGCAAAACTGGGTATCGGTGAAGAGCATTTTGAAGCAATTGAAAAAGTGGTGAGAGAATTGGACAAGCAGGGTGTTGCGGTAAAATTGATTAAAGATTAATATCATGGGCCTACTTGAATTTCAAAAATTACCGGTCAATACCCTGGTCGGAGCAGACTGGAAAACATTTAAGGAAATCACCAAAGGACAGAAAATAGAAAAAGGCTACAAAACCAAATATTGCCTGACGAAAAGCGTATGCTGGCTGCTCAGTTCGCTGCACAATATCCAAGACCGCCGGTATAACAAACGACTGAAGGATATGGCCATGAATATGGAGCCGGTTTTCATTTTGGGACACTGGCGAAGCGGAACAACCTTTGTACATAATGTGCTTGCCCATGACAAACACTTCGGCTACACTACGACGTATCAGACTGTGTTTCCGCATATCATGATGTGGGGCCAGCCTTTTTTCAAGAAGACTATGGCTTGGCTGATGCCGGACAAACGACCGACTGACAATATGGAGCTGAATGTCGACCTGCCTCAGGAAGAAGAGTTTGCTCTTTCCAACATGATGCCCTACTCCTATTACAATTTCTGGTATTTACCCCAGAACATGATGGATTATTGCGACCGGTATCTGACGATGGAAAAAGCGACTGAGGAAGAAAGACGCATTTTTAAAGAGACATTCATAAAGATGATGAAAATCTCATTATGGAATACCCAGGGGACACAATTCCTTTCCAAGAATCCTCCACATACCGGAAGAATTCGGGAAATACTGGAGATGTTCCCCAATGCGAAGTTCATCTATTTGATGAGGAATCCGTATACAGTGTTTGAATCTACACGCAGTTTCTTCAACAATACGATTATTCCGTTGCAGCTGCAAAAGATTACTCCTGAACAAATGGAGTCTAATATATTGGAAGTGTACAGCCGCCTGTACCACCGGTATGAGGAAGAAAAGTCGTTGATTCCGGAAGGCAATCTGATTGAAATCAAGTTTGAGGATTTCGAAAGCAATGCCATGGAAATGACGGAGAAAATCTATAAGACACTGAATATTCCCGGATTTGAAGAGGCAAAAGCAGATATTTCTGCCTATCTCGACAAGAAAAAGGGCTACAAGAAAAACGCTTATAAATACGAACCGCGAACAGTGGAACTCGTAGAAAAGCATTGGGATTTTGCTCTCAAACAATGGGGCTATTCCATTGACAAACATTAAAAAAGGGGCTTAAGCCCCTTTTTTTATACAATCACATTGGTCACCCGGTTCACTGTAACCAAAGTCCCATGTTCGTCATGTATTTCCACCTCAACGACATGGGTACGCTTACCTTGGTGAATAAACCTTCCATGTGCAATGACATACGCACCTTTGGCCTGTTTCATGTGGTTACCATTCACTTCTATTCCAAAGACATTAAAACGCTGTTCTTGGGGGACAGACATAGAGCTCAGGGCCCCACCTACCGTTTCGGCCAATGCCATATTGGCGCCTCCATGCAAAGCGCCGTCCGGACGGCAAGTCCTGCGGTCAATCGGCATTTTCACATCCAGCCATCCCTCGCCGACAGCAATGAACTCCATCCCTAAATTGTCAACCAACGTATTGCGACAAAACTCTGTCAGTTGTTGTAAGTATTCTTCCATGAATCTTCCTCTTTGATTATCTCTAAAATTATTCCTCCAAAGATAGAACTTTATTTATAAAATATCCCTACATTTGTCTATATAGAAAAACTTATAATAAACACTATGACACCATTAA
Organism: uncultured Odoribacter sp.; assembly: GCA_945900015.1. Lineage (GTDB taxonomy): Bacteria > Bacteroidota > Bacteroidia > Bacteroidales > Marinifilaceae > Odoribacter. The sequence continues at coordinate 38,837 of CAMDJC010000022.1, forward strand.
AAGAAGGCGATAAAGCACCTTTTTTCAAAGGTCTGAATCAGAATGGCCAAGAAATAAGCTTGGATGATTTCAAAGGGAAGAAAGTTATCCTCTATTTTTATCCGAAAGACAATACTTCCGGCTGTACAGCTGAAGCATGCAGTCTGAACGAGAATTATGATACATTGACTGCAAAAGGTTACGAAGTGATTGGAGTCAGCCCCGACAGTGTGGCTTCACATCAAAAATTCATAGCGAAATATAACCTGGCTTTCAATCTGATTGCCGACACTGAAAAAACAACACTCGAAGCATACGGAGTGTGGGCTGAAAAATCGATGTACGGACGCAAATATATGGGTGTATTGCGCACCACATTTGTCATCAATGAAGAAGGTACAATCATCAAAGTAATCACGAAAGTGAATACCAAAGCCGCAGCAGAACAGCTTTTGACTGCAATGGCCGAATAATGAAATAATTAATTCAATTAAATAATATGGCAGATAAAGAAAAAAATCTAGAGAAACTGAAAGCTCTCCAACTGACTTTGGACAAAATCGAAAAAAATTTTGGCAAAGGAAGTATTATGAAACTTGGTGACAACCATGTGGAGAAGATTCCGGTAATCTCATCAGGCTCAATAGCCTTGGATAAGGCATTGGGTGTTGGCGGTTATCCCAAAGGCCGCGTGATAGAAATCTATGGACCTGAATCGTCCGGTAAGACCACCCTGGCTATACACGCAATAGCTGAGGCTCAGAAACAAGGCGGTATAGCAGCCATCATTGATGCCGAGCATGCCTTTGACCGTACCTATGCAGCAAAATTAGGAGTGGATATTGAAAACTTGTTCATCTCTCAGCCGGACAATGGCGAGCAGGCATTGGAAATTGCAGACCAATTGATTCGTTCTGCAGCCATTGACATCATTGTCATCGACTCTGTTGCCGCACTGACCCCCAAAGCTGAAATCGAGGGCAATATGGGAGACAGTGTCATGGGTCTTCAAGCCCGACTGATGTCGCAGGCATTGCGTAAACTCACCAGTACAATCAGCAAAACAAATACATGCTGTATCTTTATCAACCAGTTGCGTGACAAAATCGGAGTCATGTTCGGTAATCCGGAAACCACCACCGGAGGTAATGCGTTGAAATTCTACGCATCTGTACGTCTGGATATCCGCAAAATCGGTCCTATCAAAGACGGTGAAGAAATTTTGGGTAACCATACCCGAGTTAAGGTGGTGAAAAACAAAGTGGCACCTCCATTCCGGAAAGCAGAATTCGACATCATGTATGGCGAAGGTATATCCATATCCGGAGAAATTGTAGACCTCGGTGTAGAATGCAATATCATCAAGAAAAGCGGAAGCTGGTTCTCGTACGGAGAAAACAAATTAGGCCAAGGACGTGAGACTGTCAAACAGTTGATTATGGATAATCCGGAATTGGCAGAAGAATTGAAACAGAAAATTGTCAACGCGCTCAATGGTACAACCGAAGAAAACAATATGACGGCAGAACCTACAGAAAGTGAAGATTAAAGTGCTATGAAAAAAACGTTATTACCAATATTGTGTGTGCTATCCATGATGGCATGTAACGAAAATAAAACAACAGAAGCCGGAGAAGGAAAAGGATACAAGACTCCTGCCGATTTAAAATTGGAGTCAGACGTCATGACTCCGGAAGTGCTGTGGTCATTCGGCAGACTGGGAGGAGTGAGTGTTTCTCCCGACGGCACAAAAGCAGTATATGGCATTACCTATTTTAATAAAGAGGAGGATCGCGGATATACAGATTTATATGTGATGACTTTGGCTGATGGCAAAGTGACTCAAATCACAGATACCAAGTCAAACGAAGCCGAAGCTATCTGGACTCCGGACGGCAAGCATATTGCTTACTTATACAAAGGACAATTATGGGAAATGGAACCGGACGGCAGCCATGCCCACCAGATTACCAACATCGAAGGTGGCATCAACGGATTTGTATATGCCCCGGATATGTCTAAAATTGTCTATTTAAAAGACGTACAGTTAGAGCCGACCGTAAAGGATTTGCATCCGGACCTTCCCAAAGCGAAAGCCAGAATCATTAACGACCAATTCTATCGCCACTGGAACGACTGGGTTGAAGGCTATACACACCTGTTCATTGCAGATTATGCTGCGGGAAAACAAATAACCAACGGCAAAGATATTATGGAAGGCGAACGTTGGGAATCACCTGTCCGTCCCTGGGGTGGCGTTGAACAGATTGCCTGGACAAAAGACAGTAAGCAGTTGATTTATACCAGCCGTAAAAAAGTTGGAGTAGAATATGCAGAATCAACCAATACGGATCTATATGCCTACAATCTTGAAAACGGCAAAACGACCAATCTGACAGAAGGCATGATGGGATACGACAAGAATCCGGTGATTTCTCCTAACGGCAAATATATGGCATGGGAAAGCATGGAACGTGAAGGCTATGAAGCTGACAAAATCCGTCTTTTCGTAATGGATCTGACAACCGGCGAAAAGAAAGACTATTCTGAAAATTTCGAGCAAAATGCAGAGGGTCTGAGATGGAGCAATGACAATACCATCTGGTTTATTTCCGACTGGCACGCCACTGACGAAATTTACTCTTTGGACATAACAAGCGGAAATATCACGAAACATACTGATGGTATACACAACTACACCTCTGTTATCCCTGTCGGAGAGCAGTTGTATGCAACTAAAATGTCGATGAGTATGCCAACCGAACTCTTCCGTGTTGACCCTAAAACAGGAAAAGACGAGCAGTTGTCATTCATCAACAAAAACCTTCTTGACCAACTGACCATGGGTAAAGTTGAAAAGCGTTGGGTAAAGACTACAGACAACAAGGATATGTTGGTGTGGATGATTTATCCTCCTTATTTCGATGCCAACAAAAAATATCCTGCCATATTATATTGCACGGGAGGTCCTCAGAATACAATCAGCCAATCATGGAGCTACCGTTGGAATTTCCAGCAAATGGCTGCAAACGGCTATGTTATTGTTGCCCCCAACCGTCGTGGTCTACCGGGATTCGGCATGGAATGGCTGGAACAAATCAGCGGAGATTATTCTGGACAGAATATCAAAGACTATTTCTCAGCTATTGATGATGCCAAAAAAGAGCCTTATATCGATGAAAACCGTTTGGGCTGTGTAGGCGCATCGTATGGAGGCTACTCTGTTTATTATTTAGCCGGGCACCACAACAAACGCTTCAAGGCATTCATTGCACACTGCGGAATCTTTGACCTGAAAATGCAGTATTTCACAACAGAAGAAATGTGGTTTGCCAATTGGGATATGGGCGGTGCACCTTGGCAGAAAAACAACAAAGTGGCACAACGCACTTTTGCCAATTCACCGGACTTGTTTGTAGGAAACTGGGATACCCCTATCCTGGTCATTCACGGACAGAAAGACTTCCGTATCGATGCTTCACAGGGCATGGCTGCCTTCAATGCTGCACGCATGCGAGGCATTCCGGCACAATATTTATACTTCCCGACCGAATGCCATTGGGTAACAGGTTGTCAGGATGGTATCCTATGGCAACGTACTTTCAAGTCATGGCTTGACAAGTGGTTGAAAGAGTAAGATATATTTTCTGTATTTAATAAACCGGACAATTATGTCCGGTTTATTTTTTATCTACCAAATAATGCATATATTAAATTTATTTTACTAAATTTGCTGCAATCGTAAACAAATTATTTGAATACAAAACATACGTGTTTAAAATTGTTCGCATTTTGGTATTGTGCATAATTATGTTTAGCTGTGCACATAGGCATTCAAAAGAATCGGATGACTACGAAGAAACCAACACCTCGCCTATTACACTAACACTTAATATTATTTTAAAGCCAACTTTTCGTATATTAGAACAAAATTCACCGCAAATCACTAATATTAGTAAGCGGTATCGCAAACGTTTTCACATAGAAGTCTGTCAAAACAACACGATTATTACTCGGCAAACGATTTTCCTTGACTCACTTTCGTCTACCAACGACTCTTTATTTTTATCAACAAAGTTAGAGTTGAATACCTTAAAATACGACTTGTCTGTATGGATGGATTATACAGAAGATGACTCAGATCTGCACTATATTGCTGAAAATCTAAACAATATTACTTGTATTGAACCCTATTGTGGCAATACCACCTCTAAAGAATGTCTCTATGGACATAAAACCATCGATTTAAGAGAATATCGAAATCAAGAAAATATACATGCTGAAACCAATATTACAATTTGTCCACCTGTAGCCAGATACGAAATCATCACTACTGATGTAGAGGAATTTATAAAACAAACATCTTGGCACTCCGACAAAAAATATCGTATCTCATTTACATATCTATTCTTTTATCCCATGGTGTTTGATGCCTATGAAGGCATCGTCAAAGATTCTTGGAGCAACGTATCCTTTGAGTTACCTTTGAATATCACCGACAACAAGCAAAAAGAGTGTAAGCTTGGATTTGACTATATATTAGCCGATACAACAATAAACACAGCTATGCTCGTCCTCACTGTCAAAGACGAAAACAATAAAGAAATAATCACAACATCGCCAATCAATATACCTTATAAACAGGGATATTCAACTCGAATAATGGGTAACTTCCTTACTAAAAGGAAACCGGGAGGAATTGAAATAAATACAGAATTTGATGACGAAATCAATATCGACATTGATAATATATTAACCTATTAAAATTTAAATTATGAAGAAAAATTTTTTTTACATTTTGATGATGACTTTCATCTGTGTAGTAACAGCTTGCAACAATGATGAGTACAATACGAATGACTTAAAAGAGAACAGCCGTGTTACAATCGGAACAAATATCAATCACGGCCTATACACCCGTGCGACACCCCCAACATTACCTGGCTACATAATGCGCTTTGTCTTGGAGGTATGGCAACAAGAGCAAATTATCTATCGAGAGGAAAAACTGCAAGAATCGCAAGATATGGTTTTTTCATTCGAACTGGAAAATCCGGGAGAATATAACGTACTGGTATGGGCGGATTATATTAAAGAATCACCCGAAACAACAGATAAAACGGAACCCAATACCTACACACACTATGCAGACTTGTATTACCAAACGGATATGTCAAACGGATTAAAGGAAATAACAATCATTCCAGAAAACTATATTATCAATGATGCAAGTCGTGACGCTTTCTGTGTATGCCAGACTATTACTAAATCGGCATTAGAATGCAAGCAGACATTGACATTAAACCGCCCCTTCGGACAACTCAATCTCATTGAAAAAGACAATGCTCTACTTGAAAAGGTAAAGACAATGAATTATTCGTACAAAGTCCCTGAAACATTTAATGTTGAAACAAGCACCCTAGGACATACGACTTTAGATATCCAAGCATCTGTAGAGACTCTACCTACATCAGGTGACAACCACAAAGCCAACATACTTTATGATTATATTTTTGCTCCCACAGGTAATTCTAATTATCTCAGCCTTATCACTCTGAAGTTTAAATCCAATGACCCATTGTTTTATTTAAATACTTTTACTTTGCCGGAAAATACAATTCCAATGTTACGCAATAAACGCACCAACGCAAAAGGTTCTATCATTAAACAAACCTCTGCTGCAAGTGGAAAAACTGACATAACAATTACAATTGATTCAGAATGGCAACCTGATCAGGAACATCCACTTACACCTTCAGATAAAGAGAGTACTCTATCCGACTTCAATAACCAAAACAATCCATTTTCAAAATAGCAGACATATGAAATATAATTTTATAACATTAATTTCCGTTCTACTCATTTCCATGACAGCTTGTGTCTCCGAAGAAGTAGAATTACGCAATACAACGGACCGACTAACCGTAACGGCAACCTATACAACAACCGGGATGCCGACAACAAAAACAACACTTACACCCAACGAAAATGGCATACATGTAGCATGGGCTGAAAATGACAAAATACGTGTCATGCAGTCAAATGCAGCCCAATATACATCTGTCGATTTATTGTTGAAAAATGGAGCCGGAACACAAATTGCTGAATTTGAAGGAAATAATTTTCCAGATATACCCGGTGCATCAAATTTAAAATATCAAGCCTTCTACCCTGCAAGCATTGAAGGCACCACTCCGGAAACATGGAAACAAAACGCAACCTATCAAGGACAAGTGCAAAAAGGATATGATAACACCGAACACCTGGCTGCTTTTGACTATCTGATGACACCATCCATTGATAACCTTGAACAGCCACTGCAATTTATGCACTTAGGCTTGATATTCTGTTTTGATATTACCATGCCTAAATCTGCTCAATCTGCCCCCCAAAGCTTTACACTAACAACTTTAGATAATAACGATACTCCTACTACAGAAGGCGGATTGTTTGAAAATTGCAACCAAACCAAAACATCATCGCTAACTCTGAATTTTCAGGAATGTACGACAACGACACCAACGTTTAAAGCCTACTTGATATGCAATTGCAATATTCCGGCAGAACAAAAGATAATGGTGACACTGACCCTTCAGGACGGTAGTACACATACCTGTCAACTGACAGCCCAACAAGCGATTTCCAGCATACAAGCTGATGAGAACAACGAAGGGATTAGCTATGTTATTCCTATTTCAGAATGGGAAGAGACCAAAAACAGTATATTCAGTGCGGAAACTACTGCTGAAAAATTTGCCGGGACTGGTACTGTAGAAGATCCTTATATCATTGAAAATGCAGAAAACCTTAAATATCTTATAGAACAAACAGACACTTATACAAACAAATACTTTTCATTAAAAACAGATATAACAATACAAGAAGGAACAACGTGGACTCCTATTGGCAAACCTTCATTTAATGGAAATTTCGATGGCAACGGGCATACTATTAAAGGAGATTTAAAAACAAGCTCAAACCTGGACATGGGTCTGTTTGGTAATACAAATAATGCCCAAATATCCAATCTGAATTCCCAAATTAATATAACCAACGAATCTTGTACAAACATTGGAGGAATCATAGCCCAGGCTACAAATACCACTATAACCAATTGCCACTACAATGGAAATATCAATGTCAATTCATCTACTAGCGTACCCATTAGCATTGGAGGGATCGTCGCCAATGCTAGTTCAAACTGTCAAATCAAAAAATGTAGCACCCATGGTAGCATCACACAAAATTCGATTTCCCAAAAAAATGAGATCCATTTGGGAGGTATAGCTGCAAAAGCACCAAGCGATATTACCATTTTGCAATGCTATAACTACGCAAAAATAACAGGTGGCAAACAGGAAGGGAAATATTGTATCGCCATTGGTGGTATAATTGGAAAAACAAATTACGCTTCCGTAAATAATAAAATTGAAAAATGCTATAACTACGGAGAAATATACGGAAGTTCATACTCTACTTATATTAGCCAACTGTCTGAATGCAACTTAGGAGGAATTATCGGAGATGCTAGAAAATGCCAAGTCTCTCATTGCTATAACCACGGAATAATACAGGCACAACCTAGTAAACATCGCAATTCTACCGGAGGAATCATTGGTCATATAACAGGCGGGAGTGATGAAACAACTCTCAACAATTGTACCAATCATGGCAAAGTTATCGGCAATGCCAATAGCAAAACAGATTCCAACATAGGAGGTTTAATCGGAAAAATAAGTCTGTGTTCTTGCAAAGTGCACCAATGCCTCAATGCTGGCAATGTATCAGTCATAACGGAAGATTCGAAGAATCAAAACATCTTCATCGGCAGTTATATTGGATTCATCTCAGACCCACAACTAAGTCTAATTTATAATTGCTGCTCCACTGCTCCAGAAGTTGTTATCAAGGATACGAAAGGAGAAACCATTCCTACCACGTCACCTACATTTTACATTGGAAGCGGTCATCCTCTAACAGCATGTCCTGATAGCCATACGGCACCACACAACTAAACAATATAATTATTGACATAAAAATCCCGATGGAAAGATTCATCGGGATTTTTTATACATTCCAATCAAACAAATTTGGATGTCATATGTTAAATTTCGGCTTGAATTAATTGCATTTTAATGCAAAATTTTTGCATTGTATTAAAAATATCTATATTTGCTTTTGGGAAAAACAAATAAAAAGATAACACTACTAATAACAACTAGCAATGAAAAAATTCGGACTCATTTTATCTCTTGTAGCAAGCGTATGCACAACAACATTCGGCCAAACAGACTTAGCAGCAATCAATCGCCCCATCGAATTACTCAATGATGCCAATCATGATATTGAAGAGGGCAACTATGAAACCGCTGTGCAAAAATTAATTGCCTCAATCCGCTTGAATCCTAATCAACGGGAAGCATATATGTCTCTAAATACAGCATGTTCATACACTAATCAGGTTTCTATTTTAAAATCATACCTTATCAAAGCTAAAGAAATTTTTAAAGAGGATGATGAGTTGTGTTATTACCTTGGAAACATCTACCAAAATGAAAACAATTTATCCAAAGCGATTCAAGAATATTCAAATGCCATCAAATATTCAAAACAAAATGGCGAAGACTTTGAATTAGTATACGCTTATTATCAAAATCGAGCCAGTTGCTATTTAAAACAGAACTTATATACCCAAGCTATTGCCGACTATAATTACGCCCTTAAACTTAATCAGGAGAATGGAGCTATATATGCAAATCGAGGCATTGCTCTCTTCAAAATAGGCAAACGAGCTGAAGCAATCAAAGATTGGCGAAAAGCTGTAGAATTAGGAGTAACTAGCGCCTCTGTATACCTCAAGCGCTACGCTCGCTAATTATGCGATTCTTTACAATCCGATTTCAAATTATCACATCAGTTCTTAGTTTAGATAACACCCCTTACACCGACATGACATAAGAAATCATGATCTTAATCATGTATTTTAATTAGAACTAAACAATAATGGCGGCTTATTAAACCGCCATTATTATCAATGAATTTATCAATTCTCCTTCTATCCTACCATATTTCAGCTCTTTTTTCCGGTGCCAAGTACATAGGATCTCCTTCTTTTACACTAAATGCTTCGTTCCAACCATCAATGTGTGGCAATGTACCATTTACTCTCCAACGTCCCAATGAATGGACATCCATTTGTGTCAAATAACGAATTTGTTCATCACGGATATTACCAGCCCAGACATTTGCATATGACAAATAAAAACGTTGCTCTGGGGTAAAGCCGTCAACTTCTCCTAATGGAGCATCTTTTGTAGCATTATGAAATGCTTGGAATGCAATCTGCAAACCACCATAATCAGCGATATTTTCACCTAAAGTCAATTTACCATTTGCATTCAATCCTGGCAATACCTCTATTTTATCAAACCAATCAACCAATACTTGTGCCCGTTCTTCAAAATTCTTGGCATCTTCTGCAGTCCACCATTCTTTTAAATTTCCATCTTTGTCATACAAACGACCTTGGTCATCAAAACCATGAGTCATTTCATGGCCAATAACAACGCCGATTGCTCCATAATTGAAAGCATCATCAGCGCTCATGTCGAAAAACGGATATTGCAGAATACCTGCAGGGAAGCAAATTTCATTTGTTGTCGGATTATAATAGGCATTGACTGTTTGAGGTGTCATCAACCACTCTTTTTTATTTACTGGTTTACCAGCTTTTGCCAACATATAATCATAATCAAATATATTGGAACGCAAAATATTATCCCAATAGGTATCATTTTTAATCTCTAATCCAGAATAATCACGCCATGTATCAGGATAACCCACTTTCACATAAATGGCATCCAATTTCTCTTGGGCCTTTTGTTTTGTTTCATCACTCATCCATGTTAATTTCTGAATTCTTTCACCTAACGCTTTCTGTAAATTTCCGACTAATTTCACCATACGCTCTTTTGCTGCTGCCGGGAAATATTTTTCAACATACATCTGCCCTACTGCTTCTCCCATTGCTCCATCCACTGTTGCTACAGCTCGTTTCCAACGAGGTTTCATCTCTTTGGTTCCAGAGATTACTTTACCATTGAACTCAAAATCCTCTACAACAAAATCATCACTCAAATAAGCTGCTGCAGCATCAATCACCTTCCATTGCAAATAAGATTTCTGCTCATCAAGCTTACCTTTGGAAATCTGCTGTGCCACTTCCTGTAACTGTTCTGGCTGTCCAACATTTAATTCTGTCAAGCCTCTTAAGCCTAAAGTACACTACTGTCCCGTAAAAGTGGATAATTAGTTCTTTGAAATTATTGAAATATAGT
>CAMDJC010000023.1:0-48671 GCA_945900015.1 uncultured Odoribacter sp.
TATCCATTAAGCTACGAGTCCGTGTCTTATCTCTAAAGCGGTGCAAAGATATGTATAATAACTGGTCAATGCAAGCATTTCAGCAATTTTTTTTCAAAAAAGTGGATTTTTTGTAGAAGATACAACAAATTGGAGGGTTTCATGTTTTTATTATTATTTTTGTCAATACAATATGTTGATATCCTACGGATGGGAAATGGTATTGTCTGTCAGTAGGAAAGAAGGTTTTTGTATGCATATTGCACTATTGACACACCTAAAAAATGATAATGACATGATGAGATTTAAAGGGACAGGCGTAGCATTGGTCACGCCATTTGATGAGAATCAGGAAGTGGATAAAGATTCCTTGGTGCGTTTGGTGAAGCATGTCATAGAAGGAGGTGTCGATTTTCTGGTAGTGTTGGGTACAACAGCAGAAACAGCTACTCTTTCTTCTGCCGAAAAAGCTGAAGTAGCAGAAATCGTTGTTCATGAAAATCGGGGACGCTTGCCGCTAATGGCCGGTGTGGGTGGAAACAATACACGTGAAGTGGTGCGTGAATTGAAAGAATATGGCTGGTTGAAACATTTTCAGGGCGTGTTGAGTATTACACCTTTTTATAACAAGCCGAATCAGCTGGGACTTTTTGAGCATTTCAGGCAAGTGGCAGAAGCATCGCCGCTTCCGTTGTGTCTTTATAATGTGCCTGGACGAACAGGTGTTAATATGTCTGCTTCGACGATTACTCGGTTGGCTGCTGAGTGTCCTAATATTATCGCATTGAAAGAAGCTTCCGGGTGTATGGACCAGGCTACGGAAATATTAAGAGACAAACGCAATGATTTTACACTTTTGTCTGGTGACGATGCTTTGACCTTGCCACTGATGTCTCTTGGTTTTGAAGGTGTGATTTCTGTTATGGCAAACATTATGCCGGGAGCTTGCAGTAATATGGTCAATAGCGTTCGTAATGGCAATTATCCGGAGGCTCAAAAAATACATTTGTCGCTTTCTTTATTATGTCGTGCCCTTTTTGAGGAGGGAAATCCCGCAGGTGTAAAGGCTGCATTGCATGCTGCCGGAATCATTCGCCATAATGTATTACGCTTGCCTTTGACTCCGGTAAGTACTGAACTTTATGCCCGTATTTGCAAATATATTTCTCGTAACTAATCTAATCTATTGATTGCGACCGTTCAAGACGTTTGCGTCTTTTATGTCTGTGGTGGATAAAAGCTCCGATGGTAATCAACAGAATGGGCATGAAAAAATTCAAATATTTTAATAGCTCTCTGTTGTAGTCTTCAATCGGCTCTAATAGAGAGAATGTTGTAAATTTGTTCCTCAGTTGGATGAGGCCGGAATTATCAGCTAACCATTCAATGGAGTTGACCGCAAAATTGATGTTATCGGTAGGACTGGATGTGACGATTTCGTTACTGATAAAGTCTGCATCTGTAATTGTGATGATGGCACTATTGTTCTTGTCATTGCTTAGCAGGGCTGCAACGATATTATTGGGATGGTTAAAGTCGCTTTGAGTCCATTGCTTTTGAAAATCAAAGAAGATTGGTGCTTGTTGAATGCCCGAAATGCTTGATGTTCGGGCTAGTGATTTAAAATAATAATCGCTGTCTCCTCTTTTCTGTTCAATGCTGCTTGCAAAAGGCAATAATAGCGATTTCAGACCATGGGTAATGGTGTGGTGGCCGAAATTCGTGATGATGGGAATATAGGGGAAACTGATATTGCTTTGAAAGTTTAGCAATCCGTATTGTTGGTGGATAGCTATGGTTCCGCAATTATTGTCTACGATAAAATCATACTTTATTTTCAATCCTTTTTTCTCCAGCATATCTTCAATACCGGTGCGGTTGATAAATCCGCTGTTCCGGTTGCCTAATTGGCCGATAGCATGGTTCAGAGCGATGAAGAGGCGTCCGCCTTCGTCCAGGTATTTGTTCAGTTGTTCCAGTTCGAACGCTGAATATGTATCTTTGGGGTCGATGATGCAGATGACATTGTTTTGTTTCAAAGAGCGGGATGTGCTCAAATCTACTGATTGGATTTCTGATAGATGCGACAATTCGTTTATAAGTTGGGGCATGGTATTAAAAGGCATCTCGCCATGTCCTTTGACAAATCCCACTACCGGTTTTATGGAATCGTTGGCTTGTTTAAGCAAGCGGGTGATTTCATATTCAATGGGGGTGTCGAAGTTGATTTTCGGAATGACTGCTTCTTTGTTGCCGATATGAAACACGGCACCAATAAAGATTCTTTGCACCTTTTCCAAATCCCGTTCTCGAATCTCTTTATAAATGGGTTCGATGCCAGCCTTGGCTGCAGCAAACTCTGTTGCTTGTGAATTGGGATTGATGATATTTATTGTGAAATCTGTGTTGCTCAATGATTTGTATTCTTTGAGCAGTGATAGGAATTCTTTTGCCAGTTTTTGTATATCTTGTGGCAGGTCTTCTGTGACATAAAAATCAATAGCAATATTTCTGGTATTTTGCTGGATGATGTTTTTGCTGACCTTGCTGAGGGAATAGCGTTTGGTTGCTGTGAAATCCCAACGTATGTATATAAAATACGAAATAATGTTCAGCAGCACCACACAGATGAGTATATAACTAATATCTTTTAAAATCTTCTTCATAACCTTCCTGACTTAAAATTTTAAATTCTGCTAGAACCTACTTTTACATACGAAAAATTTAGAAAGTGCGAGAAATATGGCGCAGATAGAACAGAAGTAGATAATATCACGGGTGTCTAGAATTCCACGGGCTAATGTGTCAAAATGTTCTTCCATGGACAGATAGTTGAGTATATTGGCAATGATGCCATTATGAAATTGAGTTGCAAGCATGCCGAATAAGGTCTGGAAGCACAGTCCGATACCATAATGTATAAAGAATGCAGTTACCGGAGTCCTTGACAGGGATGAGGCAAAAATTCCGATACTGATATAACAGGCTGCCATGCACAGCAAACCGAAATATCCCAATAATACGGTCCCATGGTCGATAGAGCCCAAAAATGAGATGGTTAGGTAATAGGGGAGTGTCAGTACAAGAGCCAGGGCTGCAATGGCCAGATTCGAAAAGAACTTGCCCCCTATAAGTTCGGATGTTTTTATTGGTTTGGTCAGCAGCAGTTCTAAAGTTCCGCTCCGTTTCTCGTCAGCAAGGCTGCGCATGGTTAATGCCGGAATCATAAAGAATTGTGTCCAGTTGATGATAACAAAGACAGGCATCATGGTGGCTTGACCTAAATAAAATATATTGTTATTCGATAGCCAGATATAAAAGCCGCACACGCAGAAGAAAATCAGGTAGCCGATATAAATTCCCCAGGAATTGAAGCTGTTGCTCAGTTCTTTGTTTATGAGAATATTTATTGTCTTCATAGCTTTCTAATTTTGGGTTACTTGTCGGAAAATATCTTCCAGTCGCGTTTCAATGGGTGTCAGTTCGTTGATGTACCAGTCATTGTGTGTACACAAGTCGAAAATGTCTTTTTCTATATTTATTTGTCGGTCGCAGCGCACATTGAAATAGTGTTCGTCTCGGTGGTGTGATACCTTGGCGGCAGGAAGGGTTGCCAGTTCTTTGTATATCTCCAGCTCCGGAGCTCCGCATATATTCACTTTCAATACTTTGTCTGAGTCTGATTTTTTTCTCAGCTCTTCAGATGTGCCGTTTGCGACCACCTTCCCCTTGTTGATGATCAGCACTCTGTCGCATGTTGCCTCTATCTCTGCGAGGATATGCGAGCTGAGAATGATGGTTTTTTCTCGTCCAATATTGGTGATGAGTTCGCGAATTTCCCTGATTTGATTAGGGTCCAGACCTGTTGTTGGTTCATCCAATAGCAGCACTTCCGGATCATGAATCAATGCCTGTGCCAGTCCGACTCGCTGTCTGTATCCTTTTGACAGTTCGCGAATCGTTTTGTGCTTTTCCGAATTCAGTCCGCACAATTGGAGCATATCGACAATACGAGGCTTTATTTTATAACCGGGTATTCTATGTATTTTGGCAATGAATTCTAGAAAATCAATCACATTCATCTCTTCGTAAAGAGGATTGTGCTCTGGAAGATAGCCTATGAACTCTTTGATTTTGCGAGCGTTTTTGTGGATAGAGTATTTATCGAAATAGATATTGCCGTAATCGGGAAATAGAAAACAGGACATGATTTTCATAGTCGTTGTCTTACCGGCACCGTTTGGACCGAGAAAACCGAGAATTTCTCCTTTACGCGCCTTAAAACTAACGGAGTCAATGGCTTTTTGTAAGCCGAACGACTTGGTTAAGTTTTCCACAACTACATCCATATATTCTATTTTCGTTGTTACTCAATAATTCCCTTAGTATTACCGATAACAAATATAATCACGATGGGCTTATTCTTTTCCTATTTAACTATCTTTAACCGCGACAAATCTATATGCTTCCTTGAAGTGTGAAAAACCTTTATCTAAAGGTTAAAGCTCGTTAGTTTTATAGGGTGTAATTATTGGTTTTATAAGAAAAACGCCCGTTTATACGGGCGTTTTCATATTGAATTTAAGTGTCGGTTTGTCTTTATTTCTCCAAATATGAGCGGTCGGAAGATTCACGGACAATCAATTCGCAGTTGATGACCTCTTCGCGGATTTTTGCATGTTTGGGATCTAAAATCTGCTCAAAAAGCAATTCGGCTGCTGTCTCTCCAATCTTGTCCGGGAATTGGTCGATGGTACTGATTGATGGCGTCATATAGCGTGAACGTTTGCTGTTTGAGAAACCAAAAATAGCTACATCTTCCGGAATTTGCAGACCTTTCTCCTTGATGGCTTCCATAGCGCCGATTGCCATGTCGTCGTTGATGCCGAAAATAGCATCCGGGATATGCTTGGAGTCCAGGAGACGTAATACGGCTGTCTTGGCTGATTTTACTGTGAAATCTTCACATCTCACGATAAGATTCGTATCTATTTCCAATTTGTTCTGGGTCATGGCTTTTAAATAGCCTTTCATGCGGTTTTTACCGATGGAGAGATGTTCCGGACCTGTCAATAGGGCAATTTTGCGGGCTCCGCCGTGAATCAGGTGCTGCACGATTTTGTAGGCAGCTTCTGCATCGTCTGCCACAACTTTGGATACCTCCAGCTCTTTGGCGGTACGGTCAAAAAGCACCAGGGGTATTCCCGAAGTCAGGATGTTTTGGATATGCTCATACGAAGTAGTCGTCTTTGAAATGGACAGGATAATTCCGTCGCAGCGGTTTGCTAGAAATATGTCGATGTTCTTTTTCTCTTTTTCAAAACTTTCATTCGAAGAACTGACCAATACATTATATCCATATTTGTCTGCAACTCCCTCAATGCTTTTTACGACATTGGCGAAGAAGGTATTGACGATTTGTGGAACAACGACACCAATCGTATTGCTTTTATGTGTCTTTAAAGCAACAGCGATAGGATTGGGCTTGTATCCCAATTCTTTTGCTAAATTTTGAACCGTTTTGCGTGTCTGTTGGCTGATTTCCGGATTGTCCTTCAGTGCGCGGGATACCGTTGAAACAGAGATGTTCAATCTCTCTGCCAAATCTTTGATTGTAATAGCTTTCTGTGTCATGTGCCTGTGAGTTTGTGTTACTTGTCTTCTTTTTTCTCCAGTTTAGGATAGGCTATTCTGGAGTGGTATATATTAGTTAGCATTTCAATAAATACCTGTTTTACAGTGGCAATATCCTTAAACGTAATGTCTGCATTCACGAAACGGCCGTCTTGAACCTGTCCGTTGATGATGTTGTTTACTGCCTGTGCAATGTTCTCTTCTGTCTTCTCTGTCAAGGTGCGTGATACAGCCTCTACAGCGTCTGCCATCATCACTACGGCACATTCCCGGGTAACGGGGTCCGGGCCGGCATAAGTGAACAGAGATTCGTCAATTTCCTTGTCCGGATACTTGTTCTTAAAGGAATTGTAGAAATATTTCACTTTGCTTTTCCCGTGGTGAGTGCGGATAAAGTTGATGATACATTCCGGCAGATTATATTTTTTTGCCATTTCCACGCCTTTCGTGACGTGGTTGATGATATGTTGGGCGCTTTCGTCAAATTCGCAATTGCTGTGCGGATTCATGCCTCCTGCTTGGTTTTCAATGAAAAAGAAAGGCTCGTAGGTCTTGCCGATATCATGATAGAGAGCTCCGGTTCTTGTCAGCAGAGGATTGCCGCCAATACGGTAAATGGCTTCCTCTGCCAGGTTGGCCACCATCAGCGAATGTTGGAACGTGCCGGGAGCTTTCTTTGTCAGATTGCGTAAGGCCGGATGGTTCGGATTGGATAGTTCTATCAAGGTGATTTCTGAAGTATAGCCGAATATACGCTCAAAAATATAAATCACCGGATAAGTGAGCATCAAGAGCATGCTGTTGATAAACAGCCACAGGTAGCCGAACATGTGGGTGACACGTATTTCTCCTTCCTGAGTGAGAATGAATGCCGTATACACCAATGCGTATGTAATGAATGTCAGTAGGATAGAGATAAACAGCTGTCCTCTGCGTTGCAGGTGTGTCAGACTGAAAATGGCTACGATTCCGGCTGCCACCTGCATAAAGGCATACATGTAGCTGTTGGGTGCGTAGTAAGATACCAGCAAAGTCGTTCCCAACAATAGGTACAGCGCAGAACGGCTGCCAATCAGAATGTTGACAATGATGGTAAAAAACAATACCGGAATGGCAAACATGTTGATGCTTTGGTGATAGCCTATGCTGCCTAATAAAATGGTCGCCAAAAAAAGACCATACAGAAAAATAAACTCCCGGTTATTGTAGAATATCCTCTTCTTGGAGTAGTAGAAAAAGGTTGAAAACACAATCAACGCAATCAATACGAGCAAGAACTGTCCGCCGATGATACGGCTATAAGTCTCTGTCGATCCCAGATTGTTCTGGTATTCAATTTTGAGAGAATTCAGCAGCTTGATTTTTTCAGGTGTTACCAGCTCGCGTTTGCTGATAATGACATCGCCTTTTTGCACCATTCCCTGTGTCAGGCTGATACCTTTGAGGGTAGCCATTTGCGCCTGGGTGGTTTTGGCAAGGTCAAAGTCCAGATTCGGTTGCAGGTAGTTGTTCAGATTCAGACTGAGAATCTTCTCCTTGACTGCCTGTGGTAGAGTGCTGTGGCTTATTCCCTCGCTCAAGGTAGTATAAGCTTTTTTCAGGGTATAGATATCGCCGAATTTTACCGTTTCTGCCAGATTGTTTGAAATGATTTGTACACGCTTGATTTTCTCTGCGTTCATGCCCTCCGGAAGTTGCAAAATGCCGGCCGTGTAAATGGATTCCAGTTTTTTTGTAAGTTTTCCCAGTTTCGCATGGTTTTCCGGGTTATCGAAAGTATGGAGAGCCGAGCGGAACTTTTCCACTTGATTGCTTCCGGTCTGGGCGTTGCGTTTGAAAATAGGCTGTTGCTCTTCATTGATTTTTTCACGTTCCTGTTGCAGCTCCTCTTCTGTTTTATGTATCGGAAAACTGAATGGAGCATACAGCGTTTCATAGCGCCACTGCATTCCTTTCTGATATTCGTATTGAAAACTGCCTCCTCGAGGAAACAGATAGACTGTGACTGTACAGATTATGAGGATCGTCAGCCATCTGAAGCCTATGTTTAAATGTCGTTTGAGTTTTCTGTTTGGCATATGAAAAAAATACAAATTATCAGGGATAAAGATACAAAATTACTTTTAGCAAAAAAATGAAAAGACAAAAAAAAGAGTTGACTGAATCAGCAAGTGGAATTCTTGCCGGCTCAATCAGCTCTTAGAATATTTCAGCTTGCTCTGTATTATTGGATTCCGCTGGTTTCGATTTCAGTGCTTGCTTTTTTCAGCAATCCCTGCAACACCTTGCCCGGACCGATTTCCAGGAACGAAGTCGCTCCGTCAGCAATCATATTCTGCATGATTTGGGTCCATCTTACAGATGCAGTCAGCTGTGCAATCAGGTTTTCCTGAATCTTGGCTGGATCCGTATAGGGCTGTGCATCGACATTCTGGTAGATTGGGCACACCGGAACAGAGAATTTTGTATTCTTGATAGCAGCTTCCAGTTCCTGACGAGCCGGTTCCATCAGCGGAGAGTGGAACGCACCGCCCACTTTCAGCGGCAACACTCTTTTGGCACCTGCTTCAGACAATTTCTGGCAGGCAAGCTCAATGCCTTTGTTGCTTCCGGAAATGACAATCTGACCTTTGCAGTTGTAGTTGGCCGGAACCACCACTTCGTCAATAGAATTGCAGATTTCTTCCACTTTCTCGTCAGCCATTCCGATAACGGCAGCCATTGTCGACGGGTTGGCTTCACAAGCCTTTTGCATAGCCAAGGCACGTGCATGAACCAGGCGCAGACCGTCTTCAAACGAGAGTGCTTTTGCAGCAACGAGAGCTGAAAATTCTCCCAGTGAGTGACCGGCCACCATGTCCGGCGTTTCAGTCAGGCTGTCAGCCAAAATCACTGAATGCAAGAAAATAGCCGGTTGGGTAACTTTGGTCTGTTTCAAATCTTCGTCAGTTCCTGCAAACATCAGGTCGGTGATGCGGAAACCTAAAATATCATTGGCTTTTTCAAATAATTCTTTGGCTCTGGGAGAAGTTTCGTACAACTCTTTTCCCATTCCCACAAATTGTGCTCCCTGTCCGGGAAATACAAATGCTTTCTTCATAGTATTTTATTGTTTAATGCGGTTGCCCGCGTTTGATTTTTCGTAATCTTGGATTATCGCAATTTGGCACTGATGAGGCGGATAAATTCTTCGCGGGTGGCAAGTTTTTCAAATGCTCCGCTGAAATCCGACGTGGTGGTGACGGAATTTTGTTTCTGTACGCCTCTCATCATCATACAAAAATGCTGGGCTTCGATGACTACAGCCACGCCCAATGGGTGCAGCGTATTTTCGATACAGTCCTTGATTTGCTGAGTCAGTCTCTCCTGCACTTGTAGCCGTCGTGCATAGGCATCCACTACACGTGCAATTTTACTGAGGCCTGTGATATGTCCGTTGGGAATATAGGCAACGTGAGCCCGGCCTACAAAAGGCAACATGTGGTGTTCGCACATCGAGTATATTTCAATGTCCTTTACAATCACCATTTGCCGATAGTCTTCTTTAAACAGAGCCGAACGCAGAATTTCTTCCGGATTCTGTTGATAGCCCTGTGTCAGAAACTGCATGGCTTTTGCTACACGCATAGGGGTCTGCAACAGACCTTCACGTTCAACGTCTTCGCCCAGTAATTTGAGGATTTCGCGATAATGGTAACTCAATTTTTCAGTCCGTTCCGGGCTGAAATGCTCTTCCTTGTAATAAAACGACTCCTCAGAATGTCCTTCAAACTCCATGGTATATTCCTTTATATATAAAAAACGCTACAAAGTAAATAATAAGTATTGAAATTCGGAAGTATTTTCATATCTTTATCCTCTATATTGATAATCATACGTTATGGAATGGCTGATAGTATTTATGTTGATACTGATAGGGTTGGTGCTGGTGATATTGGAGTTTCTGGTTTTCCCCGGAGTTAATGTTGCGGGAATACTGGGCTTTGTTTGTATTATAGTGGGTCTGTATTTTGGATATAGTTTCTACGGAATGCCGGCCGGACACTATATCTTGGGCGGTACGGTTGTATTTTGTGCAGGAGTCACTTGGTATGCCCTGCGTTCCTCCACTTGGAAACGTCTCAGTCTTGACACCAGTGTGGATGCTACGGTCGAAGGAGTGGATTCGTCAGTTCATGTCGGGGACACGGGAGTCACTATGGGGCGCTTGGCTCCGATGGGAAATGTGCGGGTAGGGGAAGCCTTGGTTGAAGCTGAATCCATATCGGGATATATAGATGCCAACCGGTCGGTCGAAGTGGTGAAAGTATTGCGAAACAAAATCATAGTAAAATCTAAATCAAACTGAACATGGAAAACGCAAGTATTGTATTTTTGAGTGTAGCCGTTGCGGGAGGACTTTTCCTGCTTTGGATTATCCTTTATTTTATTCCCATAGGTTTATGGTTTCAGGCATTGGTATCTGATGTGAAAATATCGTTGTTGCAACTGGTATTGATGCGTTGGCGTAAAGTGCCGCCCACCGTCATTGTCGGGGCGATGATTGAAGGTAAAAAAGCCGGTATCGAACTTTATCGGGATATGCTCGAAGCCCATTATCTGGCAGGAGGACATGTGCCGCAGGTGGTGCATGCATTGGTGTCAGCCTCCAAAGCCAATATTGATTTGACCTTCCAGATTGCGACAGCCGTTGATTTGGCGGGGCGTGATGTCTTCGAAGCGGTGCAGATGAGTGTAAATCCGAAAGTTATCAATACCCCGCCGGTGACAGCCGTTGCAAAGGATGGTATTCAGTTGATAGCCAAGGCTCGTGTGACTGTACGTGCCAACATCAAGCGTTTGGTGGGAGGTGCCGGTGAAGAGACTGTTCTGGCGCGTGTAGGAGAAGGAATCGTCTCCTCCATCGGTTCATCCGAATCCCATAAAGCCGTAATGGAAAATCCTGATTTTATTTCGAAAGTGGTATTGGACAAAGGACTTGATTCCGGTACGGCATTTGAAATCCTCTCCATTGATATTGCAGATATTGATGTGGGTAAAAACATCGGAGCCGGTTTGCAGATAGATCAGGCGGAAGCCGATTTGAAAATTGCGCAGGCAAAAGCCGAAGAGCGTCGTGCCATGGCTGTGGCTCGCGAGCAGGAGATGAAAGCTTTGGCACAGGAGATGAAAGCTAAGGTGATAGAAGCTGAAGCCAACATACCTCTTGCCATGTCGGAGGCATTCCGTTCAGGTAATTTAGGTGTAATGGACTACTATCGGATGAAAAATATCGAAGCCGATACCCAAATGCGCGAATCTATAGCCAAACCTGTTGAACCGGGTAAAAAGAAACCGGATAAAATAGGGTAATCTTTATCGTATGAGAGGGCATGGGAAATGCCCTCTTTTTTATTCCCTGTCTTTTGCTTATCCTTTGCCTTTTCCGCTTCTTCCTCCGAAGCTCCTTCGTTGCTTCCGGCTTCTCGTTCGGATGAGCTTCGGAGGAACTTCGGGGGAGGAACGGAGAAAGGTGAGAGGGGAGTGAGACCCCGGTGGGAGGTATGTAAGAGGTTGTTGGGAGAAATAAATAATTTGTTCGGTCTCCGAATAGCGAAAATTATCGGTCTCCCTTTTCGGAAGGTTTTATGACTTTCGCATATAGTTGTTGTTGCTTTATGCAAACAGATCCTCTAAGTGTGAAATTGGAATATGGTATTTAACGCTTGAAAGAAGAAAATAGAATGTTTTTTCTTCCATGTTTTTAAATGAATAGTATATATTTGTATTGTAAAATTTTGTACAAAGAAGTAAATATGAAATATGCATTTATAGTTTTTGTATTACTGACAGTCCTTTTGTCTTGCTCCATGCGTCGGGATAAAAATGAAAATCAGACAGCAGTATTCTATCCTTTGGAAGATACCCGGCTGGTATCGGATTTTACGGATTATATAGATAGCATTGCGATAATTCCATTGGAAACATCAGAGCAGTCGTATATTGCGAGTATTCAAAAAATATTGATTGCAGAATCCGGGAAGATGGTTCTATGGACTTCTACAGGTATAATGGTATTTGATTCAGCAGGGGATTTTTTATTCACGGTAGGACAGATTGGTCGTGCTCCGGGGGAATACCTACAGTTGTACGATATATGTCTTGATTTGGCTGGTCGGGAAATTTTGGCGGTAGACTGCAATAATGACGTATTGCATTATTCGCTGCTTGATGGGCGTTTTTTAAGGAAGACTACGCCTCAATTCCCGGAGAAATATCCGAATTGCATAGGTATTGCGCCATCTTGCGATGGTGGTTTTTTCCTTTTTGGTTGCAATCCGTTTCAAAAGGAAGATTTTGAAAATACATTTTATTGTTTGACTCAGTTTGATAAAAACGGGAAATATTTAAAATCTTATCTGCCCCGTAAAGAGTATGTCTTGCCGGTATCTGTCATGACACAGGGGATTAATAACTCTTATTGGATCCGACCGCAGGAAGGGGATAATATTTGCTATTGCCTGGATTCCGGTTATGTCAAGCCTGTTTATCAGTTGGATTTTAAAGATAAATACATACCGTACCGATATGTGCCGGTAACGGCAGAACATCGATTCGATGTACAGAAGTTTATAAATAATTCGTATTATAAATTGCCTGTTTACCTGCATGAAACAGAACGGGATTTTTACTTTTCAGCAGGAGGTCCGGAGGCTGATGACCATTTTTTTGTTTTTGATAAAACTACCATGAAAGGATTGCATTGGCTGCATGACAAAAAGGATAAAACGCCTCTATTGTTGATAAAGGCTTCTGATGCTCAATTTTATTATGCAGTATTCAATGATTACGGTGATTATACAGCAGACTCACTCCCTGATAACATGGAGCCTTTGAAGAAATATCTTATCCAAAAGGAAAAATTGTTTCTTGATAGTGAAAACTCGATGAATCCCTTGCTTGTCAAGATAAGGTTTAAGATGTAATATGGTATGAAAGTGAATGTTTTTTGTATATATGTTTTATTGTTGTCAGGACTGTTGATAGTGTCTTGCAATAATAAAAACAATCAATTGATAGTGTATGACCATCATGAATTTTTAGATTAAAATGAAGTATGCTGTTTTAATTTTCTGTTTGTTATTTGTATTGCCTGTAGAAGGTCAAATAAAGGGTAGGATTTTATCTGAAGACAAGCAACCGATTCAGTATGTTAATATTATCTCTATTGTAAGTGTTTCATCTCGACAAAATTATATATCTTTGCAATATGAAACAGGATTTTGAGATATTAAAGGCTGGCGGTACTGGTGATATTTTCAAAGATGCACAGAATATCATTGAACAAACACGCAATTACGCATACCAAGCCGTTAATGTGGCTATGGTACAGCGTAATTGGTTGTTGGGTAAGCGTATTGTGGATGAAGAATTGCAGGGCGATAATAGAGCCGAGTATGGTAAGGAGGTCATAAAAAGTCTTGCCAATTATCTTACAAACTTGTATGGAAAGGGATTCACGAAAAGCAATCTCTATCAGTTTGTCCAGTTCTATAAGTTCTTTCCCGAAATTTTCCACTCACTGCGTGGAAAATCATCAATACTCTCTTGGACTCATTATAGAACACTATTAAGAGTGACAGATAAAAATGCCAGAGATTGGTATTTGTGTGAATCTATAAATGAGGTGTGGAGTGCAAGAACACTTGATAGGAACATAGCATCTCAATATTACTATCGTCTTTTGCAATCGCAAAATAAGCAGATAGTCAAAGAGGAAATGGAGCAAATTACTGAACCGTATCAGCGAGATAAATTGGAGTTTATCAAGAACCCAGTTGTTGCAGAGTTTTTAGGGTTATCCCCAAATTCCGATTTTTCTGAAACCAAATTAGAGACATCAATTATTACACATATCCAAAAGTTCGTAATGGAATTAGGTAAGGGATATGCTTTTGTTGCTCGTCAGCAGCATATCAAAACTGATATGGGAGATTATTTTATAGACTTGGTTTTCTACAATTATATCCTCAAATGCTTCTTACTGGTAGACCTTAAAACATCAAGAATTACTCATCAGGATGTCGGGCAGATGGATATGTATGTAAGAATGTACGATAGTCTTAAACGAACAGAGGGTGATAACCCGACTATCGGATTAATCCTTTGTTCTGAAACAAGCGAAGATATGGCTCGTTACTCCGTTTTGCACGATAATGAGCGTTTATTTCAAGCACGCTATTTAACTTATCTGCCATCAATTGACCAATTGAAAGAAGAGATAGAATTGCAAAAAGAGATTTTCAGACGACAGCAAGAGAACAATATTCCCGAAGAATAATCAATTGGGGGTGTTTGTGGATAAATATGTGTGTGTTGTATCCATATCAATGCAGTGAGGATGCGAAAAGATTATCTCCAATAACGCAGATGATAAAAGATAAATTAGCAGAATCTCCTGATGAAGGTACACCGATACTGCTTATACCATATTAGTGGGAAGAGGTTGTAATGGTGTATGTGTTTATCTGAATAATCATTTGTATTGTAATATAGCTAAATATGGAAGAGAACCGGGCGAATATATTGGAATAACAGACATTTGTTTGGATAAAATTTATTCTGATGACGAAATTTCTTACTATGATCGCTATGATAGTAGTATAGATTAGTTCTGAAGATGATGATTATGATTTGCATTTTCAGATTTTGCATATAAAGAATTAAATTATGAAATATGTATTACCACAAAGTGAAAAGTTAGATATTACCTTTCTTATAGCTTTCAAGGCAAGTGGACATAATGAATTTTTATTAAAATAGTTGATATGAGAATAATCTACATACTGTTTATGTTTTTTGTTTTGTTATCATGTAATTCAAAGGGATTATTTGATAATAAAGAAATTGTAGTTACAGTTTTCCCTGAAACGCATGAATTGAAAGGTGATAGTATCCAACTGGATGTATTAGGATGTGTAGATTTGTATTGTGTAGATACTTTTCTGATAGCCTATACTCCTATGAGTGAAAAGGGTTACTTTCATGTTTTTTCGACATCCGATTTTGAGCTTTTGGGGTCTTTTATACCTATAGGCAGAGGACCCAATGAGTTTTATGCCGTCAATTATTCTTCTGCTTACAAAACGGATGATGGTCAGGTGAAGGCTTGGTTGTCAAATGATGTGATGAATTATGAATGGAATATTACACAGTCGGTTAAGCAAAAGCAAACGGTTATTGATACTGCATATAAACTTCAAGGAGTATTATCGGATGGAGTTTGGCTGCCAGGGCGAGATAATTTGATGTTTGGTTTTATCAAAAGAAATAATAATGTTGAATATACAAGATATGATTTAAAAACAAAGAAGGTTATCAATGCTAATAAAATGTTTTCTCGAGATTTAGCAACTGATAAAATAGCTACTGCGTCTATGCCCCCTTGTTTAAAACCGGATAATAGTAAGGTGGCAAATATCGGTTGGTGGACAAATTATATCTGTATTTTCAATGCTGATTTTTCTGATATGAAAATTGTTGCAATTTACCATAAACCGGAATCTATTGATCAAATATCAGCAACGGAGCGTGAAGAAAGAATTTTATATTATTCGTGTAGTGATGCAACTGATCAATATGTTTACGCATTGTATGTCAATCAGCCGGAAAAAGACCGAAGATATCATTTCGGGTATGAGGAAATTCACATTTTTGATTGGAATGCCAATCCTGTAGCGAAGTTTATTATTCGAGAAAATATTATGTTCTTTAGAGTTGATGCTTATCGTAAGTGTTTATATGGGTTGACTAGCGATGAAAAAGTTTATCGTTATGATGTATCTTCTTATTTAAAGGAATTGTAAGGAGTTTGTTTTAAATAATAGGTTTGTAGAAAAAGGGGGGCTAAATTAGATGTCCCTTCTTTTCAGGTGATGTCTGATTTAAAAAAAGGGAAGCTGTCTGATTATATAGATTCTGTACAGTATGTTCCTCTTGAAACAACGGATAGTTCTCTTGTTGGAAGTATTTCTCGGGTTGTTGTAACGAATAGTCGGATATTTGTAGGGGATAGGATTGCTAATGGAATTCTTGTTTTTGACCGGCAAGGACGATTTTTAAATAAAATAAATCACCAAGGAAGAGGTCCGGAGGAATACTCACGATTATATGATTTTGATGTTGTAGAAAAGGATTCTCTTGTATATTTTTATGTTGGTGGTAAATTTCAAGTATATGATTATAATGGTGAGTATTGACATACAGTATTGATTTAAAATAATCAACTGACACCACGTATGATAGCGGCTAAGAAATATTCTGAGGGTTTAGATGGTGATATCGATTGGTTTTACGGTGGAAATGACTTACTTTTGCGGCGATATTAAATATTAAGTTTGAATACTTTGAATACAAAGGATTTATTGCAAAAATATTTGTCGGCAAAGGTGATCGAGCGTTTGACGGCAAAGCTGACTGCGGCTGGCGACAAGAAGTTTAAGTTGGTGGAAAATGCCGGGTCGGTCACTCCGCTGTTGATTGGTGCCATGAGGGTAAGCAGACCCGGGGTGCGGGTGGTGGTGTTGAACGACCGGGAGGAAGCTGCCTATTTCTATAATGATTTGATTACCTTTACGGATGAGAAAAAGGTGGCGTTTTTGCCTTCTTCTTATCGGAGGATGATTAAGGACGAGGAGAAGGATAATGATTCGGTGTTGGTGAGAACGGAGGTGCTGAATAATATCAGCAACGGGATTGTGGATACACTGGTCACTTTCCCTGAGGCTTTGGCAGAACGGGTGGTGGATAGACAGGTGCTGGGGAAGATGTCGATGGTGGTGAAGCGTGGTGATAAGATTTCCATGTCGTTTGTGGAGAATCTTTTGGTAGAGTATGGATTTGAACGGAGTGATTTCGTTTATGAGCCGGGACAGTTTTCTATTCGGGGCAGTATTGTGGATGTCTATTCTTTTGCAGAGGAACTGCCTGCCCGCATCGATTTTTTTGGTGATGAGGTGGATTCTATTCGCTTTTTCGATGTGGAAACGCAGTTGTCCGACCGGAAGGTGGAGCAGGTGTCTATTGTGCCGGATTTGAGCGGACATTCGGAAAGCGGGAGTTTTAAACATACGGATTTGTTTACCTATTTTGCGGAGAAACCGGTTTGGTGGGTAAAGAATGGTTTGTTTTTGCACGATAAGGTGAGGAAATTGCACGAAGAGGTTGGAGATGAGTTGATAGGGTGTGCGGAAGATTTGTTGAAATATATGGAAGAGTGCCCTGTGGTGGAATGGGGACCTGATTTATATTTCAGGGGAGAGGTTATTGAAGTGGGGTGTGAGGCGCAGCCGCCTACGAACAAGCACTTTGATTTGCTGGCGGAGACTTTGCAATCGCGTAAGGCAAACGGATACGAGCTTTATATCTGCTCTAACAATGAGATGCAGATTCAGCGTATTCGGGATATTTTCAAAGATAAAGGGTATGGATTTGAGTTTGAGTGGGTGGAAGGTGTGTTGCATGAGGGATTCTCGGATGCGAAGGAAAAGTTGTGTGTCTATACGGAACATCAGATTTTCGATCGTTATCACAAGTATAAATTACAGACTACGCGTCTGCGTCAGGGACGTGAGTCGATTACGTTGAGTGAGTTGCAGAATTTGCATCCGGGAGATTATGTAGTGCATATTGATCATGGAATCGGACGGTTTGGCGGTTTGGTGAAGCTGATGAATGATGGTAAGGAGCAAGAGGCTATCCGTCTGGTGTATAAGAATAATTCGGAATTGTATGTAGGGTTGCATTCTCTGCATAAGATTTCAAAATATAAAGGGAAGGACGGGGTGCCTCCGACGGTGAACAAGTTAGGCGGTGAGGCTTGGAACAAGTTGAAGCAGAAGACAAAGTCGCGGGTTAAGGATATTGCGCGCGAGTTGATTGCGTTGTATGCCCGTAGGAAGAAGGAGCCTGCCTTTGCTTTTTCCAAGGACAGTTATTTACAGGAGGAGATGGAGGTGTCGTTTATGTATGACGAGACACCGGATCAGCTGAAGGCGATTAATGCCGTAAAGGCAGATATGGAGCAGCCGCAGGTGATGGACCGTTTGGTGTGTGGCGATGTGGGATTCGGTAAAACGGAGGTGGCTATCCGGGCGGCTTTTAAAGCGGTGGCGGATAACAAGCAGGTGGCTGTGTTGGTGCCTACGACGGTGTTGGCATATCAGCATTATATCACATTTTCGAAGCGACTGGAAGGAATGCCATGCAGGGTGGAGTATGTCAGTCGGATGAAGAAAAGCAGCGATATCAAGAAGGTGTTGAAAGAGTTGAAAGAAGGAAAGGTAGATATTATAATAGGTACTCATCGTTTGACCAGCAAGGATGTGGAGTTTAAGGATTTGGGGCTGTTGATTATTGATGAGGAGCAGAAGTTCGGAGTGGGAGTAAAGGAGAAGTTGAAGCAAATGAAGTTGAATGTGGATACCTTGACATTGACAGCAACGCCTATTCCGCGTACGTTGCAGTTTTCGCTGATGGGTGCCCGGGATATGTCGATTATCCGGACGCCGCCGCCTAACAGGTATCCGATTGTGACGGAATTGCACCGGTTTGACGAGCAGTTGATTAAAGAGGTGATTATGTATGAGATGTCGCGCGGAGGACAGGTGTTCTTTATTCATAATCGGGTGGAAACCATACGTGATATCCAGGGTATGTTACAGCGGATAGTGCCGGAGGTGAAGAGTTGTGTCGCTCATGGACAGATGACAGGAGAGGAGCTGGAGAAGGTGATGCACGATTTTGTGAGGGGAGATTATGATGTGTTGATTGCAACGACAATTATCGAGTCGGGGTTGGATATTCCGAATGCAAATACGATGATTATCAATCAGGCTCAAAATTATGGCTTGAGTGATTTGCACCAGTTGAGAGGACGTGTGGGACGTTCTAATAAAAAGGCGTTCTGTTATTTGCTGACACCTCCGTTGGATATGGTGAATCCGGAAGCTCGGAGAAGACTGAAGGCTATTGAGGATTTCAGCGGTTTGGGTAGCGGTTTTAATATTGCCATGCAGGATTTGGATATCCGTGGTGCCGGAAATATTTTGGGTGCGGAACAGTCCGGTTTTATTGCAGAAATCGGTTATGAAACGTACCAGCGCATTCTGAACGAGGCTCTGTTGGAGTTGAAAGACGAGGAATTCCCAGAATTGGCTGCCGACCGTGGAGACAATGATCGGGTGTTTGTGGCGGATTGTGTGGTGGAATCGGATTTTGAGGCTTTGATTCCGGATTCGTATGTGGAAAATGTGAGTGAGCGTATCCGCTTGTATCGGGAATTGGATAATATTCCGGATGAGGAGGGCTTGGAGAAGTTTGCCAGAGAATTGTCAGACCGTTTTGGCGAGTTGCCGAGACAGGTATTAGGGCTGATGGATATTGTGCGTGTCAGAAGGTGGTGTATGTCGCTTGGTGTGGAGCGCCTGTTGGCGAAAAATGGTAAGATGACCATGTATTTTGTGAGCGACCAGTCGTCTCCGTTTTATAAATCGGATGTATTTGCCAATGTCTTGAAGTTTGTGCAACAGCAGACGGTGGCTTGCCGTTTTAGTGAGAAGAATGATAAATTGTCACTTATATTTACGGACGTGAAGGATGAAAGCCGAATGGCGGAAATTGTCAGAAATTTAAAAGACAGTATGTTATGAATTTGGTGGTAGATGCGGGGAATACTCGTATGAAATATGCTTTTTTTAAAGATAATCAATTGGTGGAGGCTAAATATTGCGGGGACAGTCTGTTGGAAGATATTGGCAGATATCGGGGAATGGGTGAACGGGTGGATCTGTTGCTGTCGGGCAGTGGTAAGATTCCTGATGATATGAGGGATATGTTGAAAGGGGCTGTTGACTGGTGGGTTGAGGCTTCTTCTCTGATGCCCTTGCCTCTGAAAATCGGATATGCCACCCCGGCTACATTGGGTTTTGACAGGATTGCGATTTGTACCGGAGCGATGGGAAAATATCCCGGACACCCTTTGCTGGTGATTGATTCCGGGACTTGTATTACCTTTAATTATGTAGATGCGGAAGGGACGTTTTTAGGTGGGAATATATCTCCGGGTGTGGATATGCGTTTTCGAGGATTGCAACATTTTACAGCCAAATTACCTTTGGTGGAGCCTTCGCTGAACTATGGGGGAATGGGACAGACAACGGATGAGGCTATTCGGAATGGAGTTATGAATGGCATGCTTTTTGAAGTGAGAAATTATATACATGAGTTCATGGAAACGTTTGACGATGGACGAGTGATTGTGACCGGCGGTAATAGTATATTTCTGGAGAAAAAGCTGTCAAACGAAGTCGAGTTTTGTAGAATATTGGGTTTTCTTGGGTTGAATGAGATATTGGCGTTTGCTAAAAAAATATAAGCAGACATGAAAATTCATGTGCTATATTGGCTATTTTAGAAAATTAGTGATATTTTTGCCTTGGATGAATTATAGATAAACTATACAAAACTTAAAAATAAAATCATGAAGAAAATTGTTGCTTTAGCATGCGGGGTTTGCTTGATTGGTGGCGCTGCAAAGGCTCAGACAGTTCAGTCAAAATATGGTGTGGACAGTGTGAAAACGATAGAGAGCGCATCTATTTATTCTGAATTTTTAAAACAGAAGAATTATAAAGAAGCTTTGCCGGCATGGAGTTATGTTTTCCACAATGCTCCTGCTTTTCAGACATTGACCTATACGAAAGGCGAGGATTTATTTGCAGGTTTGTACAAGCAGACAAAGGATCGTGCTTATATCGATTCTTTGAAAATGGTTTATGACCAGTGGGTACAATATAGTTATATCAATCCCCGATTTGGAGAAGGCTATATTTTAGGTAAAAAAGGAGCTACACTGATTCAGTTGGGTGTGGAGAATGATGAAGAGTTGAAAGAGGCTTACGGATATTTGAATAAATCTTTCGAGATGGAGGGAAACAAGAGCCATCCGATTACTGTTCAAGTATTGTTCTTTGCGGCAGGAGACTTGATGAAAAAGGATATGGTGTCTCGTGATGAATATATTAACCAGTATATGAAAGTATCTGCTTTTGTTGACAGAGCTTTGAAACATGCTAAGAAACCGGAACCTTTTAAGGCTATGAAAGGTCGTATTGACGGTATGTTTTTCAGTTCAGGAGCTGCAGATTGCGAGACATTGAATCGTCTGCTGACAGAGAAGTATAATGCTGCTCCGGAAGATGTTGAAAATATCAGATCTGTGGTTAGCTTGCTGCGTCGGAACGAGTGTGAGCACTTGGCTTTATATACTACTGTTGCAGAGCAGTTGTATAAATTGGATCCTTCAGCAGAAGCTGCATATAGCTTGGCTACAATGTTTATGAAACGTCAGGATTGGGATAAAGCTGACACTTATTTGCAGGAAGCTATTTCGAAAGCAGAAGATGAAACAGCCAAAGGCGATTATTGTATGCGTCAGGCTCAGTTGAAATTGGCCAAGAAACAATATGCAGAAGCTAAGCGTGCTGCTTTGGCAGCTATTCAGTGTAATGCACAGAATGGTGCTGCCTATATTTTGATTGGTAAGGCTTATGCTGCTTATGCAAATAATTATGGAGAGGATGCTTTTGACCATGCATCTGTGTTCTGGGCTGCTGTAGATAAATTTAATAAAGCGAAACAGGTTGATCCGAGTGTTGCTGAAGAAGCGAATAAATTGATTACTTCTTATACTCCGCACTTCCCCAGTAAGGATGAGGCTTTCTTTAGAAGCGTGACGGAAGGTGCAGATGTTAAGATTGGTGATTGGATTAATGAAACAACCAAAGCCCGTTTCTCGAAATAGGAATTGAAATAAATGAGATATATATTTTCGAGTATGATAAATTTTCGAAGCATTATTGTCCTGTTGGGGACAATAATGCTTTTGTCTTGTAAAAATGATGTGCAGGATGTTAATCGTATTGCTGGCGGTGAAGCACGTCCTGAAATGACCGGACATGAATTGGAGATGATATATTCGGATTCTGCTCGGATTAAGTATAAAGTGATAACTTCCGAATATATCAAAATGACTGAGGGAGAAGAAAAGTATGAGGAGTTTCCGAAAGGACTGTATGCGATTTCTTATGATAAGGAGGGTAAGTTAATGGGGTCGATTAAATGTAAATATGCCAAGAAACTTGAAGATAAGAATCTGTGGGAAGCCAGGAGTGAAGTGGTTGTAGTGAATGCTGAGGGTAAAAAATTGGAAACAGAGTTGTTGTATTGGGATGTTGAGAAGCAGATAATCTATTCTGACAGGTATGTGAAACTGACATCCGGAGAGCAAGTGATTGAAGGACACAAAGGATTTAAGTCTGACCAAGATATGAATAATCCGATGTTTTACGGTATTACCGGAAAAGTTGAAATTGAAAATAAGAATATCCAATGACCACTTCATTGATTATCATATTAGTTTGTCTGCTGTTGTCTGCATTCTTCTCAGGGATGGAGATCGCTTTCTTGACTTCAAATAAGTTGAGAATTGAGATTGATAAATCGAATAAAGGTGTTTCGCAAGCTTTGATTGATTTGTTTGTTTCAAATTCCGGAATGTATATTACTACTATTTTGGTGGGCAATAATGTCGTGATGGTAATTTATGGTATTTTTATGTCTGAATTGCTATTGCAGAACCTTGCATTCCTGAATTTATCTGTTGGTGCGGAGTTGTTTGTGGAAACGGTTATTTCAACTTTAATTATACTTGTTTTTGCAGAGTTTTTACCTAAAACAGTATTCCGTTTACGCTCTAATCTTTTCTTGAAGATTTTTGCTGTTCCGGTGTTTCTGTTTTATTTGCTCTTTTTTCCGTTGTCTTATTTCTCTGTATGGTTGGGTGGTATTTTGTTGCGTTTGTTTACCGGCAAGAAACTGGAAAATAAAGAGGAAAACCGTGCTTTCGGAAAGATTGATTTAAATAATTTGATTGAAGAAGGAGAGACAGGAGCGCAAGAGGAGGAGGAAGTCCATGAAATTAAGTTGTTCAGAAATGCCTTGGATTTTTCTGAAGTGAAATTGAGGGAATGTATTGTGCCGCGTCCGGATGTGGTAGCATTGTCTATTGACAGTTCGATAGAAGAGTTGTCTCAGTTGTTTATCAAGACAGGGCTGTCGCGAATATTGATTTATAAGGAAAGTATAGACGATATCATCGGATATGTCCATATTTCTGCTTTGTTTCACAATCCGCTGACAATCAGTAAGGCATTGAGCAAGGTGTTGATTGTGCCGGAAACTATGGCTGCTCAGCGTTTGCTGAATCTCTTTTTTAAAGATCAGAAAAGTATTGCAGTGGTGGTGGATGAATTTGGTGTGACTGCAGGTATTGTGACGACAGAAGATATTATGGAAGAGATTTTTGGAGAGATTGAGGACGAACATGATCATCTGAATTTGAAAGAGGAGATGCTTTCTCCGCATGAATATATATTCTCAGGTCGTCTGGAAGTGGACTATCTGAATGAAAAATATCGTCTGGAGCTTGAAGAACGTGAGGAGTATGAAACGTTGGCGGGATTGATTCTGTACTTTAATCAAAGTATTCCACAAGAGGGAGAAGTGATAGAAATGGGAGATGTTACTTTTACAATTTTGAGAGTGAAGAATGCGCGTATAGAAGAGGTGAAAGTTTCAGTATGATTAGTTTTGATGATTATAAAAATGCGCCCGGAGAACCGATAGCTCCGGGCGCATTTTTATTGGTGGTAGGTCGTTATTGTTTCCTACGAAAGAATTTTTCAAAACGTTTGATTTTTTCTTCATCCTTCCGGTTGCATATCATGAGGTAGTTATCTTTTTCAGCGATAATCAGGTTGTCTACTCCTTGTATTACAACATTTTTACGGGGAGGAATGTTGACAATGCAGTTATTTGATTCGTTTAAAATGACTTTACCAGAGTTGGAGACATTATTATATTCGTCTTTGTCGCATAATGCATGGAATGCGTGCCAGGTGCCAACATCCGACCATCCAAAATGTCCTTTCAGCACATATACATGCTGCGATTTTTCCATAATGCCTACATCAATGGAGGTGTTGTGACATTGTCCGTAGACACTTTGAATGAAGGAGGGTTCTGACGGGGTGTTCAGTTTGCTGTCTGTCGTGAATAGGGCATGCAGGTCGTACATGTGTGTTTTAAATTCTTCTATAATATCTTTGATACACCAGATAAATATTCCGGCATTCCATAGAAATTCATCAGAATCGTAAAACATTTGGGCCATTTCGGCACTTGGTTTTTCTGTAAATGTTTTGACAGCAGATATTTTTTGTGTGTTGTCTTTGGATTTTACCTGAATGTAGCCATATTCGGTCTCTGCGCGGGTTGGGGTAATGCCGATTGTGAGCAAACCGCCATGATCAGAAGCAAAGCGCATACCTTCCTGCAGGTCCTGTAGATATGCATAATCATTGCTGATGAAATGGTCGGAAGGAATGGTTACCATGATGGCATCCGGATTGATGCCTCTAATTTTGTAGGCAGCATAGGCAATACAAGTGGCAGTATTCCGTACATATGGTTCTTTGAGTATGTTTTCTGTCGGTATTTCCGGAATTTGTTTGTGGGTGATTTCTTCGTATTCTTTTCCGGTGACAATGAAGATATGGTTGTCTGGAAATATTTGTGAGATGCGTTCGTAGGTTTGCCGTATAAAACTTTTGCCAGAGTGCAGAATGTCTGAAAATTGTTTTGGGCAACGGCGGTTGCTGACTGGCCAAAAACGATTACCGATACCGCCTGCCATAATAACGCAATATGTATTGTGGTTCATTCGAATGATATTGTTTTAGTTTTACATCTCGTATCTCTACTTCAAAAGATATACCAAATATACTGTTTTTTTGAATAGGAAATGGGAAAAGTCCAATTATAATTTATACTTTTACCTTGATTTTCTGTAATTGGAAGAGGATATGAAGTTTTTAACTAAATTAGGTTTATATATCATTTTTATCCGAAGGGCATTTGGACGTCCTGAGAAGAAAAAGGTCTATATCCGGGAGTTGATATTGGAGTTTGAAAAATTGGGTCTGAACTCTATTGCATTGGTGGTGATAATATCTTTTTTTATCGGGGCAGTGCTGACTTTGCAAACAGCCTATAATATGCAGAGTCCGTTGTTGCCACGGTATCTGATCGGGTATCTGACCCGTGAAACAATGTTGCTGGAGTTTTCATCAACGATTGTGAGTTTAATATTGGCTGGGAAAATCGGTAGTAATATCGCTTCGGAAATAGGAAGTATGAGGATTACGGAGCAGATAGAAGCGTTGGAAACAATGGGGGTTAACTCAGTGGCATATCTGGTCGGACCGAAAATCATTGCTTCTTTTGTGATAAATCCGATTCTTTATATTTTCAGTGTTTTTATCGGCATATTGGGCGGATTGATATCCGGCTTGGTGAGCGGTGTCGTGAATTTTGAGGATTTTGTATATGGATTACATTTTACTTTTAATCCTTATTATGTGACTTATTCTATTGTGAAGAGTCTGTTCTTTGCTTTTATTTTTACCTCTATACCTGCTTTTTATGGGTATTATGTGCAGGGAGGAGCCTTGGAAGTCGGTAAGGCAGGGACAAAAGCAGTGGTAGATAGCAGTATTGCCATCTTGACGGCTAATTTGATATTAACGCAAATTATGTTGTAATGATTAGAGTTGAATCGCTGGATAAATCTTTTGAAAGTAAAAAGGTTCTATCTGATATAAATGTTTCTTTTGAAGCCGGAAAGGTCAATTTGATTATCGGAAAGAGTGGCTCCGGAAAAACCGTTTTGTTGAAATCGCTGATTGCTTTGCATACAATTGATCATGGCCATATTTATTATGACGACCGGGATTTGGCGGCAATGGATGCCAAGCAGCTGAAGAATTTCAGAAAAGAGATTGGGGTTGTTTTTCAAGGAGGGGCATTGTTTGATTCATTGACTGTACTGGAAAACGTGATGTTCCCTTTGAATCTTTTTTCTGAATATTCGGAGAAAGAAAAAATTGAACGGGCGGTTTTTTGTCTGAATCGTGTAGATTTGCATAATGCCGAGCGGCTTTATCCGTCAGAAATCAGTGGTGGTATGAAAAAGCGTGTAGCTATTGCACGGGCCATTGTTTTGAGTCCAAAATATTTATTTTGTGATGAACCGAATTCTGGATTGGATCCGCTGACTTCAATTGTGATAGACAATCTGATTAGTGAAATCACTCATGAATATAAAATGACTACGGTGGTGAATACACATGATATGAATTCTGTTTTTGAGATTGGAGAGAAAATAGTTTTTATCCATGAAGGCCGTAAAGAATGGGAGGGCGATAAGAATATGATAGCCCATTCTGATAATAAATATTTGAATGATTTTATTTTTTCATCTGAGTTGTATAAGAAAATAAAGAATGCGTTATGATAAGGAGAATTGTTTTGGGTTTGTTGATGGGATTGATTGTGTGTCTTGTCTTTTCCTGCAAGAAAAAAGAGATGCCTTTAGATTCGGAAGAATTTAAATGGCTTTTGTTAGATATGCATAAGGTGGACGGCACATTGGCGGTGGGAAGAGGTATGTACGGTCATGAAGAGAAAAAGAATTATGCTTATTATAATGAACTTTTCAAGAAATATGGAATTACCAGAGAGGAGTTTGATTCGTGCCTTTATTTTTATTCAGCACAGACGAAAGAGTTTTCA
The DNA here is from genome assembly GCA_945900015.1 of uncultured Odoribacter sp. GTDB lineage: Bacteria > Bacteroidota > Bacteroidia > Bacteroidales > Marinifilaceae > Odoribacter. The sequence goes on from CAMDJC010000023.1 coordinate 26,344, forward strand.
CAGATGTATGATTTTATCATTGATAGTTTGAACAAGCAGCTGACGGCTGCAGATAAGGTGGTGAAGGAGTTGAAGGCAAATGACTCTGTCAATTATTTCCCGCAAAAGATAGATGCCGTGGCATTAGATACTATCTCTTTGGATTCTGTGGTGGTGATTACCATTGACAGTATTGTACCAGGATTATATAAATTCAGCACAACGCTCCGTTTTGATTCTATTTCGAAGAACCGAGCCAGAAGAATTGCTTCGTATTTTTTGTCAGAGGATAAGAAAGATACTTTGTATGTGAGAAATATCACGATTGCTCCGGATACGGTGAAGCGAGTATATACATGGTCGCAATATGCAGATTCCGTTTATTCTCATTTGGTGATTCGCTATATGGAGGTGGTGCCGGAAAAAGAGAGACCCAAGATTTATAAAAACGGTAAGGTTGTTCCCGGTAAGAAAGAAAAACCAATTAATTTAAAGGAGTTTAAAGGAGTTGCGTGGGATAATCAGCTTTTCCGTCCATATATATCTAAGGAAACAGAAAAACGGTTGAAACAGGGATTACGTCGATAAATTGTGGAAGATATGCGTAAAATTGCAGCAAATTATATTTATTGGCCGGGGTATCCATTGGTAAAAAACGGATATATTGTTTTTGGAGATAATGGAAGTGTTGAGGTGGTAGATACCGGTGGGGAAGTTCGTGAAATAGCCGGATTGGAATTTTATGGCGGGTTGATTGTTCCTGATTTCGTATGTAGGAGCAGTAGTGATTTTCGCATTGATGCGCCAATATTGCCGGTATTGGATTCTGTTTTTTCCTTATATTCGGACTGTGCAGTAAAGGCTGCGATTATAGAGGGAGCCGATCTTCGCTCTTTCGTGTGGAAAGCCGGAGCTCATATCCGATTGCTGTAATACATACAAACGTTTCCGCTAAAATATTTGAGACAATAGTTTTTTATCGCTATTGTAATTTGAGAGAAAGAGTTAACTTTGTTGATTAGTTACATACAAGAAAAATAATCAATAAATAATATAGCTATGAATAGAGTTTTATTAATGATTTTGGATGGTTGGGGAATAGGTAAACACGACCATGCCGATGCTATTTTCAATACACCGACTCCTTTTATTTCGTCATTGACGGAGAAATATCCTCATTCAACTCTTTTGACTTGTGGTGAGAATGTCGGTTTGCCTGACGGCCAGATGGGTAATTCTGAAGTGGGTCACTTGAATATTGGTGCAGGTCGTATTGTAGACCAGGATTTGGTACGTATCAATAAAGCTTGTCGTGAAAACACTATTCTGCAGAATCCTGAAATTGTAAAAGCTTTTACTTATGCCCGTGATAATAACAAGCAAGTGCATTTTATGGGATTGGTTTCTGATGGTGGTGTACACAGCTCTTTGGAGCATTTGAAGAAATTATGCGATATTTCTAAAGAATATGGCATAGAAAAGACTTTTGTGCATTGCTTTATGGATGGCCGTGATACAGACCCGAAAAGCGGTTTGGGTTTCTTGAAGGAATTGAGAGAGCACATGGATAGATCTACAGGCCGTATTGCTTCGGTTGTGGGACGTTATTATGCTATGGACCGTGATAATCGTTGGGAGCGTATTAAAGAGGCTTATGATTTGATAGTTGAAGGTATCGGCACTCCGACTCAGCATGTGGAAATGGCTGTTCAGCAGTCTTATGATGAGGGAATTACCGATGAGTTCATCAAGCCGATCGTGCATGTAGGAAGCGATAACAAGCCGGTAGGTGTTATCGAGCCGGGAGATATGGTGATATTCTTCAATTACCGTAATGACCGAGCAAAGGAACTGACTATTGCTTTGACTCAGCGTGACCTGCCAGAGCAAGGAATGCATACAATGCCTCTGTATTATTGCTGTATGACTCCGTATGATGCTACATTTGAGGGGTTGCACATCTTGTTTAACAAAGAAAATGTGGAAAACACGTTGGGAGAGGTTATCAGCAAAGCGGGGTTGAAACAGTTGCGTATTGCCGAGACTGAAAAATATGCACATGTGACTTTCTTTTTCAATGGAGGACGCGAGGCTCAGTTTGAAGGTGAGAGCCGTATTCTTGTTCCTTCTCCTAAGGTGGCTACTTATGATTTGAAGCCTGAAATGTCTGCTCCGGAAGTGGCAGAAAAACTAGTTGAGCAATTGAATGCCAAGTCTGCTGATTTTGTTTGTTTGAATTTTGCAAACGGTGATATGGTAGGTCATACCGGAGTGTATGCAGCTATTCAGAAAGCAGTGGAAACCGTTGATAGTTGTGTTGAGAAAGTTGTGACAGCAGCTCGAGCAAATGGATATGATGTATTGATTATCGCTGATCATGGAAATGCCGACAATGCAGAAAATGCAGACGGAACACCGAATACAGCCCACTCGTTGAATCCTGTACCTTGTATTTGGGTGACAGATGCTCAAAATAAAGAATTGCGTAGCGGAGTGTTGGCAGATGTTGCTCCTACTGTGTTGCAGATTATGGGTGTGCCGCAACCGGCTGAAATGACAGGCAAGAGTTTGATAAAGTAATTTTCTTTGAGAATATTGATTGATTTTGAGCCTCACTGTTCGGGTGGGGCTCATTTAATATGTATGCTATGATACAAATAGAAAATACCCTTATCAGTTTTGATATTTTTGAGAAAAAATTCTGTTGCGATATTCTGCAGTGTAAAGGGGCGTGTTGCATTGAGGGAGATTCCGGAGCACCATTGAATGAGGATGAGCCGGGAAAGATTGAGAAGAATTATGAAGGGATTCGTCCTTTTATGAAGCCTGAGGGGATAGAAGCGGTCAAGGAGCAAGGGTTTGCTGTGGTTGATAGTGACGGAGATTTGGGCACGCCTCTGATTCATGGAGGAGAGTGTGCATATGCTATTGAGGAGAAGGGAATTTGTTGGTGTGCTATCGAGAAGGCATGGTCGCAAGGAAAATCAGCTTTTCGAAAACCGATATCCTGTCATCTGTACCCTATTCGGGTTACTGATTACGGAGATTTTGAAGCTTTAAACTATCATAAGTGGAATATTTGCCATTGTGCAAGGGTAAAAGGTAGTAAAGAAGGTATTCCAGTTTACCGTTTTTTACGAGATGCATTAATTGAGCGTTATGGAAAAGAATGGTATGAACAATTGGAATATGCTGCTAATGAGATAGAAGCGGGGAGAATAGAATTGACTCCAGAACGGTAGAGAAAAAAATATCATATTTTTTTGCTGATTTGTTTGCAGAATGAGATATTATGTCTATCTTTGCAACGCAAAAGCAAAAATGGTGGATGTAGCTCAGTAGGTTAGAGCGTCGGATTGTGGTTCCGAAGGTCGTCGGTTCGAGCCCGATCTTCCACCCTCGAAAGTCTTCAGAAACTCTGAAGACTTTTTTTATTGTCTTTATTTTTATGCTTTGGTGGGGGGTGTGGTTTGTATGTATGTAAAAAAAAGAAAACCAGTTATCCGCACAGCGGAAAACTGGTTTTCTAGTTTATTTTAGTCGGGGTGACAGGATTCGAACCTGCGACCCTCTGCTCCCAAAGCAGATGCGCTACCGGACTGCGCTACGCCCCGTCTCTTTCGATAACGGGTGCAAAAGTAGTACTTATTTTGATACTATCAAACTTTTGACTGCTTTTTTTTTCAAAAAAAATTATGGAAGAGCTATTTTCACCATTCCATTGAGTTTTTTCAAGGGAATAGATATTGTTACAGGTCCACAAGCACCCGGGCCTAATATATATTTGCCATAAGTGAATTCAAGACTATTGGGTGTAAAGTTGATAGCAGAGCAAATATCCAATCTCGGATTTTCAAATGTATAGCAATGATCTGGATCTTTGAGATACGTTTTCAGTAGCGCATTGATTTCTTGGCTTTTATTATGGTCTAGCAAATCATTGTGGGTGATGAATTTATTGTTTTTGATATCGTAATTCAGAGCATAGTAGTTGGTGTTTCCATTGGCTCCACCCAAATACTCGTAGGCCTCTACTAATACGCTGATGTATCTGTCGCTAGCCATATAGACTGTATCGGAAATAAATAGCTCATATTTCCCGGAGGTTTTGATTCCGGCAGAATCAAGGCTTGCTATCTGTTCTTTACATTGTTCGATGAAGGCTGCATTTATTCCGTTTACAAGCCCTTCTATCTCGTCGTTGAATAAAACGCACGACTTTTCAATGGCTGCTTCTTTGAAAGAAAATACAGAATGTTCCAAATGTGTTTCCCATTGGGATTTTGTTTCTGTGGTCTTGACTTCTTTGATGGTGAGTCTTGTTTCTTTTTTGCAAGCTCCGAGTGTGGCTATCGTTAATAGAAACAGTAATATTTTCGTTTTCATCGGCTTGTTTTTTTGTGGATTATAAAACTTTCTTTTTGGGTGTGGTTGCTACAAAATCTTTTAGATAGAAAGGTTCGAAATAGGCAACATCCACAAATTGTTTGTTTTGCCATGCCTGCTCTGCAAGCGGAGCAAGATTACGGGCAGAGGTTTCTATTCCGCTAATAAAACGGGCATTGGGTGAGGTCAGCGTATTTTTTATTTTGTCGCTCCCATTGCCGAAGAAGTATATTACATTCGTAGCGAGTAGTTCGGCAAAAGAATTCTCGTCGATTATTTCCGCTTTTGTATCTATGACCATATGGTTTGAACGATTGTAAAATGCGGTGTAAACCTCCATGCGCCGAGCATCAATCATCGGGCAATAGAGAGCTTCTTCCTGATATTGATTGGCTACGGATAATGCTAATGCTTGTAATGTCGGGACTGCGATTAGCGGTTTGCCGGCACCATAGCAGAGTCCTTTTGCCATGGATACTCCTATGCGCAGGCCTGTATAGGAGCCAGGGCCCATACTGACGGCAACAGCATCTAAGGCTGCAACTGTCAAGTTGTTTTCTTGAAGAATCTCATTGACGTAAGTACCGAGCAATACAGAGTGGTTCAAGCCTTCGTTGTTTTCTTTCAAGGCAATGGTTTGTCCGTCTTTTGCCAGTGCAACCGAACAAACGGCTGTTGAGGTGTCAATATTTAATATAAGTGCCATATTTCTGATTTATTTTCTAATGATTTCTATTTCTCCGCCCATACCTAGTTTTATGATACTGGATGGGGCTGCGGGATGTCTGTCGTTGCGACGGTAGTCTACAATATAGTCTACTGCATTACGGATTTCTTCACTTATTTCATCGTAAAAACGTGGAGAGGGTTCTCCGCTAATGTTGGCCGAAGTCGATACGAGCGGACGGTTGATGCGATGGAGCAGGGATGAGGTGAATTCTTCGCACGTGATGCGGATGCCGATTGTGCCATCTTCTGCAATGAGGCTGGGGGCTAGTCGTTTGGCATTGGGATATATGATGGTTGTGGGCTTGTCTGCTACTTCTATCAGGTCAAGAGCAATATCAGGTACGTCTGCATACGATGCAATTTTGCCTGCATCCTCTAAAAGAACGAGCATGGACTTGTGGTCGGAACGTTTTTTAATTTCATAAATACGCTTGACAGCCTCTTCATTCGTGGCATCGCAGCCTAATCCCCAAATTGTGTCAGTCGGATAGAGTATGATGCCTCCGTTTTTCAGAACTTCCTGTGTTTTGCTGATTTCTTCTTTTAATTTATCAGTCATAATGATGTTATGAATTATTTTTTTATACCAAGCGTTTAATCAATTCTTCTCGTTCTCCGTAAAGCATGTCTGCAATCGGAATCTCAATCAGTGTGTAGCAACCGGGTTGTTGGCGCATGGTTGCGCGTGCGGATGATACCATAATTTGGCTGGTGAGAGCCGGATTGTTAATACGCATATTGAATTCAAAGAGTTGATTCTGCGTTTTCCCGGATACGCCTTTCCGGGTGAGGTTTACTCCGTGCCCCATATCCAGAAGGGCATTTACGTCTTCTACCTGCATGACGTGGGTTTCATCGTGGGCAAAATAATCGTCTTCTTTGATTTTGCGAGCAACATCAGTAAAATTGTAGCCATCCAACAGTTCAATATATACCATACGGCGGTGGATTCCTGTACCTGTCGGGATTGTCATGGAGAGAGCGGCTTTAACTCCTTCGATGGCTTTGACAGCTACAGTATGGCCCATGCTCATGCCGGGACCGAAATTTGTATAGGTAAGGCCTTTTGGAGCGCAAGCCTCCAATAATGCACGGATTACGGAGTCGGAACCCGGGTCCCAACCGGCAGACATGACGGATACTGCATTATTGCGGCGAGCGGCTTCGTCAAGAGTGCGATGAAGCGCTACCGTCTGTGTATGAATGTCAAAGCTGTCAACGGTATTGATGCCCATGGCCAATGCTTCCAGAGCAAACTTTTCCACACTACGCGTGGGGGTGCAGAGAATGGCGACCTGTACATCTTCTAATTCTTTTAATGTGCTAACCACTTTGTGATTTGTAATTTCTGGGGGAATCTGTGAGGCATTCCTACGCACGATTCCTGCGATTTCAAAATCGGGGGCAGCCTGTAAGGCTTCGATTACATATTTTCCGATGTTGCCGTATCCTACGACGGCTGCTCTAATCTTTTTCATGGTCTTGGGAGTTTTGAATTTATTGTTTTGTGCGTTGCGAATTTCGTAATAATTTTGGATTATCTCAAAGAAAGTGTGTAAAATATCACAAGAATATTATCTTTGCGCAACAATAAAAAAATGTAAGACTATGCTAAAGAAAATTCCACATACCTATACGATCATATCTTCCATCATTTTGATTTGTGCTGCTTTGTCATGGATAATTCCGGCGGGAGAATATAATCGGCAGACAGTGGAGGTGAATGGTGCTGAGAGAACTGTGATTGTGGAAGGGTCGTTTCATGCAGTAGAGCAGGCTCCGCAGACGTGGCAGGTGTTTACATCTTTGTTGGAAGGGTTTGAAAAGCAGGCGGGAATTATTGCTTTTCTATTGATTATCGGTGGTGCTTTTCAGATTATGAACAGCAGTAGGACTATTGATGTGGGGATTTTTTCATTTTTACGTTTTACTCAGGGATTGGAGCGCCATGCATGGATGAAACGATTGGGAGTAAATAATATCGTTATTGCCATGGTGATGGTGTTATTCAGTCTGTTTGGAGCTGTTTTTGGCATGAGTGAAGAGACATTGGCTTTTGTTATCATCATAGTGCCATTGGCCATATCGATGGGATACGATTCGATTACAGGATTGTGTATGGTATATGTTGCTGCGCATGTCGGTTTTTCAGGTGCGATGCTGAATCCTTTTACGGTTGGGATTGCTCAAGGATTGGCCGGCTTGCCGTTGTTTTCGGGATTCGAGTACCGTTTTTTTTGTTGGGTTGTATTGACCGCCATTCTGATTGCATGTGTATTAATATATGCAGGACGTATAAAGCGCAAACCGACTTTGTCTCCCATGTATGAGGCAGATGCTTATTGGCGCGATCGTAGAAATGAGGGAATCGAGGAGGTGGTTTTCCATACATCGCGGGTGGCTTGGATGGTGTATGGATTGATATTGACGGGACTCGTATTGTTTTCGGTATATTATCCTTGTACAAATTTTAAGGTGGGAAATGCATCTGCCAGCCTTTATGCCGTTCCGGTGTGTACCGTTTTGTTTGCTTTGTTCGGCTGGTTGGGATTGAGGAAATCATTCCATTTTTTCATTTTGTCGATTTTGGCATTTACCGTTGTCTTTCTGGTGATTGGAGTGATGGGACACGGTTGGTATCTGCCGGAAATATCCGGAATATTTCTGGCAATGGGAATATTGTCCGGCTATGCATCCGGAAAAAATGCGGATGGGGTTATCAAATTGTTTCTGGAGGGGGCGAAAGATATATTGTCAGCGGCCATTGTGGTAGGGCTGGCAGGAGGAATTATCCAAGTGTTGCAGGAGGGAAGAATCATAGATCCTATTTTGCATGCTTTAGCCTCGCTGATGGGAGAAGCCGGAAAGGTTGTATCAGTAGGTGTGATGTATATGATTCAGACCTTGATAAATATAGTGATACCTTCGGGCTCGGCAAAGGCTGCACTGACGATGCCTATTATGGCTCCATTTTCAGATGTTATCGGTATTTCGCGTCAGGCAACTGTGATGGCCTTCCAATTTGGTGATGGTTTTACCAATATGATAACTCCTACCTCAGCCGTATTGATTGGAGCCTTGAGTATTGCCCGGATTCCTTATGAGGTGTGGGTGAAGTGGTTTTGGAAATTGTTGTTGTTGTTTATCGTTTTGGGCTTTGTGTTGATGATACCGATGGTATTGTAACAGAAGCTTAACCTATTGGCGGAATTAAACATAAATTTTTTATAATTTAATTCCGCCAATAGGTATAGGTTATGAAAATGTTGAAAAAAATGATATGGATGCAGTTGTTGGCATTGGGACTGCTGATGTCGGGTTGTTATAATGATTTTGACGATCCTGCGCGTGAAAAACCGGCTACTGATGCGGATTTTGAAACAATTGTGCCAATTAGTGATGTGAAACAACTGTTTTATGATGTTTATGGTAAAGGTGCCGGTGGTGTAGGTAAAGGTGTCGTGGTTGAAAAGGATTGGGTGATTAAAGGTAAGGTGATTAGTAGTGATGCTGCCGGTAATATTTATCGTACGATGTATATCCAGGATGAATCCGGTGCGATTGAAGTGAAGTTGGGAATCTCCGGTATTTATAACGAATATAAAGTGGGGCAGATTGTTTATGTGAAGGTGAAGGACTTGGTGTTGGGTAGCTATCGTTATATGTTGAGTCTAGGTGCAGCCAGTGCGGATGCTGATTATGCCAATGGGTATATGGATGTGCGCACCTATATTAATGCTCATGTGTTTAAGGGAGAGCTGGTAGGCATGACAAAGGCTGATACTTTAGTGGTTAATTCTCCATCGGAATTAAATGATAATGATTTAGGACGATTGGTTCGCATCAATGTTTTTGATATTTTTAATTTAAAGTTTGGTAATTAGTTTATGATACTATAACTTTGTAACTTGTTGTTGATATTTTTTTTGTGTGATTACAAAAGTTATAATATTAAATTATCAGTTTTGATTATGCAGTTTGTAAGATTGGGCATTTGGTTATTAGTGGTCTTTTCGATTTGTTCATGTCGCAAAGAACAGACGGTTTTATTAGGAGAAGATTGTTCTGTTGCTTTAAAGTTGCAGGCAGATTATGCAGAACATGAAGTGGTTTTGACACGAGCCGGAGTAGATACACCTCCCTTGGATAGCTTTCATGTACGTATAGAAAATACAAAAGCAGAGGTTTTAAAGACTTGGAAATACTCAGAATTACCGAATTTGATAAAGGTTGTACCCGGTAGCTATAAGTTGGTTGCGTGGTATGGTTCAGAAGAAAACCTTCCGGTATTTGATAAAGCCTATTACTATGGCGAACGTAAACTCACATTAAAAGATGGTGACAATTTAGATACCACTGTTATTGCTGCTCGTGCAGCCACTAAGGTTGCTGTCGCTTTTCATGAAAGTTTTGATTTTGATTATACAGATTATTTTGTAGATATAAAAACAGAAGGCGACTCACTGCGATTTTTGAAAGATGAAAAACGAGCCGGGTATTTTAAACCCGGGAAATTACGTATGCGTTTTGGATTGAAGATTAAAGGTGAAGATTTTTATAGAGAATTTTATCCATCAGCAATAGCATCTGTGAAAGGTCGGGAGTTTTATAACTTCACTTTAAAGGTGCAAACGACTAACGGAGCTTTGTCCGGTTTTATTATTTCAACGGATTCGTCAACGATTGAAATTCCGGTGGATGTAGAGTTGCCGCCAATGTATTTGCCTAAAAAGGCTCCTGTGGTGAATTTGACAGGGGATGGTGTTGAAAATGGTAAAGTGGAAACAAACGAAGGCATTCACAAAAAAGCAATGTTTACAGTGAGTTCTATGGCCGGATTAACAAAATTGAAGTTGCAAACGACCTGTCCGTCTCTTGTTGAAAAAGGGTGGCCGGCAGAGGTCAACTTAATGGAATTGACGCCGGAGCAAAAGACGGTGTTGGCTAAGCATGGTTTGGAATGGAGTGAGGAACTGAATACAAAAGATACAATAAAAAACATGGTGTGGGTGCGTTTTGACAATGTGGTGAAGTTAATGACAGCTCTTTCAGGAAGTCAGACCAATGCCAGTTTCAAGATTGTAGCGAATGACCGTTTGGGTCAGTTAACAGATAGTGTACTGACTGTGACTGTTAATCCTCCGATTTTCCGTTTTGTTACTCCTGCAAATGAAGGGAATGTATTTGCCCGTCGAGCAATTTATGATATAGAATATCAGTCAGAGGTTCATAAACCTGTAATGGAAGTGTTGCAAGGTGCATCTTGGACTTCTTTGACAACAGAGCTAAAGGATAAGGGAAATAATCAGTATGAATGTTCAGGTATCGGATTGACTCCTAATACTTCATGTCAAATACGCATTCGTTTGGGTGAGCATATTTTGTCGGTTGGTACATACACAACTGAAGAGGAATTGCAAGTGCCGAATGGAAATATGGAGGAATGGAGTGAAGAGATGGTGTGGAAAAGAGTGCCGATGGGTGGTAGGGAAATATTTGCTTTTTATCCTTATAAATCAGGTGAGACAAATCCTTATTGGAATACTAGAAACAGAACAACGACCCAGCGTTTGGCTGATTATTCTTGGTATTATGGAGCTTATCCCGGAACTGTGCCAACAAGCAAGACTTCTTGGACTGCAGCGAAACATTTGAATGATTATGATAGTAAAACATTGCCTACAAATAGTCATGGTGGAACATCTGCGATGGAGATATCAACGGTTGGTTGGGGAAAAAATAATTGGGCTTCAGGGCAACCAAATACACAATACCGTACGGCAGGCTGTTTGTATATCGGTTCATATGATTTGGAAAATCATGTAGAACAATATGGACATTCATTTGCAGCAAGACCAATGGCTATAGAGTTTTATTATCGTTTTTATTCTTATAATGAAGAAACTACAAAAGTTTATGCAGAAGTAAAAGATGTTGAAGGTAACCTTATTGGTAAAGGTGAGTTGAAAATTACGAAATCTGTTGATAACTGGCAGTTAGGGCATTTCGATATTGTTTATACCACTTTTAATAAAGCAGCAAGTTTATCTCTTGTGTTTTTATCAACAGATGCAGCAGAACCTTCAACTAAAGCTGTTAAAGGGAATGCCGGAGCTTTTGGAGGATATGGAGATTCTCGTCATATAGGTAGTATTTTGACAGTTGATGATATTTCCCTTGTATATTAAATTAATTTACGAATAATAATAAAACACATATAACCATGAAAAAAGTATTGAACTTTGGTAGTTTACTGTTGATGTTGACATTGTTGCTAAGTGCATGTGGGAAAGACCCCAAGCTCGAAGTTGAGTTTAGTGAAGCTGAGATGGGACGTTTTTCTGTAACACTAGGTACTATCGGTGATTTTGAAATTATATCTAAAGCAGAAGGAGCATCTGTTGATGTAACGAATTTTGTTGTAAGAATTTATGGAACGACTTTGAAAAATACGGCATACGATCAAACATGGAACAAATATTCTGAAATGCCTTCCGTTGTTTCTATTCCTGCCGGTTCCTATACAATCGAAGCTTATAATGGAACTCAAACATCCGGCTTTGAAACCCCTTATTACTATGGTAGCAGAGAATTTTCGTTAGGGATTCAAGAATATGCCGAAGCGCAGGTGACTTGCCAGTTGGCTTGCGTAAAGTTGTCAGTTGAGTTTACGGATTTATTTACCTCTAATGTATCTAATCCGTCGTGTTTGGTGCATAGTACAGATGGTGTATCTTTGGAATTTGATATGACAAACCATACAAAAATCGGTTACATTGCAGCTCCTACTGATGGACGTTTGGCGGTAACGATTCGGGGGCAATATGTAGAAGGAGGTGGAGAGGTTGATAAAACATTTTTTATTCCTGATGTTGTAGCAAAACAATGGCATAAAATCAAATTGAGTGTGAATACAGAAGCTGGCTTGAATAATACAGGAGGTATGATTCAGTTGGATCATACAGTAAGTCAAAAAGACCAGACTATTTTAGTTCCAGGCTCAGGAGATGTTATTGGCAATAATGGAGATACCGGAAGCTGGGAGGATAAGCCTGGTGAAGGGGAACAGGGCGGAGGTCAGGAAGGAGAAGCTAAATTACCTGTTATTACAGGAAAAAATTTAAACGGCAAACCTTTTGATATTACCCAGCCTATCGTTTTATCAGAGGCGGGTAAAGCTAATGTAACATTGGAGATAAATCTAGAAGCAGCCAATGGGGGTATTCAGGATCTGTTGTTGTCGATGAGTTCTACAGATGAATTAATGAATTCTATGTTTGTGGGTGCAATGGGTGCTACAGAATCTAGTCCTTGGAATTTGTGCGATTTGTCATCTATGAATGAGGAGGCTCAAACTACTGTACAGGAATTAGGTATCGTTGATCCGGCGCAGCCAATTCGTGGGAAAACGACTCATCTGTTTTCTATAGGAGGATTCATGAATATGGTGACAGCTCCTGCTGATGGCATTGAGTATTTTGACCATTCATTTAAAATTACAATTGTTGATGTCAACGGTGGTAGAACTACTCAAACTTTGCTTGTGCGTGTAACAAAATAAGAGGAGGTTGTATAGATGAAAAGATGTATATTTATTTTGTGTATTAGTCTTCTCGCTTTAGGATGCCAGCGAGAAGAGAAACTGCCGGATGTTGGTGGTAGAGGCTGGCTTTCTGTGGAGTTTTTGATCGATAAAACGGTACAAACAAAAGCAGAGCAACCTATATACAGTCTTGATATTTGCCAATTGGATGGTAGTGTAGTTAGCAGTTATCCTGATTGTTCTGTTCTTACAGAACGTATTCTGTTAAAAGCGGGAGATTACAAATTGGTAGCACATAATGGTAAAGATACTTCTGCTGCTTTTGAAATGCCTTATTATCGGGCCGAACAAGATGTAAAAATCGAGCCTGGAGTTTCTAAAAGTATATCAATGATATGTACGCAGGCTAATGTGAAAGTTTCTACTGAGTTCTCTAAAGCGATTGAAGATAATTTCCCAATTTATTCGCTTTTAGTGACAAATGAAATTGATACATTGGTTTTTGAAAAAGGTGAGAAGCGGGCTGGATATTTCAATGTAAATGAAGGAGTGTTGAGGTGGGAATTGACATTGAATAATGGACAGGAAGAATTTAAGGTTTCAAAAACAATAGTTGATGTAAAAGCTCGACAGTATTATAAATTCAATTTTGATATCAAGGCAGATGGTAATGTAGAAGATGGAGCTTTTGTACCTAGTATAAAAGTTGATACTACTACGAATATTGTTATAAGTGATTATGACATTATATTGAAAGACCCAATTTTGAAACCGACAATTAAGCGCGAAGACGGTTTACCAATGAAGGATCCGGTTCTTGTGTTAAATGATACACGTGGTGCCAATGTAAAGGTGAATGTTGTTTCGGGAGCGCAAATTCAGGAATTGAATTTACGTCATCAGAGTGATAAAATTGTGGAAATGGGAATCCCTAAAACAGTGGCCTTTACACGCTTGAATCCTGAATTGACGGCAGCAATTAATAATGCTGGAATTGTGTGGGGTAATTCTCCGATTTTGAATGCCAAAAGTGTTGCTTTTGATTTTAGTGCTTTAGCTAATAAATTACCTTTGGGTGATTATGAGTTTTATTTTCAGGTTTATGATGCTAGTAATCGTTTGTTAGAAGATACGTTGAGAATTAATGTTATACCTGATATTGACCATATTGCAGATGAGGTGAATATTATGGACGTGTGGGCTAAGTTTGCAACGATTCGTGGACGCTGGTATACTATTGAGCAACCGACTGACTTTGCTTTGGAATACAGTACTGATCAAACACAATGGACACCAGTGTCTAATCCGCATGTTGACGTAGCCAATAAAACTATTATCGGAAGTTTAACGAATTTGCAACCCAATACAACCTATTATTTCCGCACAACCGGAGGTGGCAAGGGGGCATCGACGACTATTCGTTCGTTTACGACTGAAAGAGCAGACCAGTTGCCTTGGATGAATTTTGATGCATGGTATATGGATGGGAAAGCCCCGATGGTTGGAGTGTCTGGAGAGCCGATTGTTTGGGATTCTGGTAATAAAGGTGGTGCAGAGTTTGGCTATATTCCCACGACAGAAGAAACTGGTGTTGTTGTGAGAGGATCTGCTGCGAAGTTAGCTTCTATAAATGCTATTGTCAAGTTTGCTGCCGGTAATCTTTATACAGGTAAGTTTGTGGAGTTAAGTGGTACAAATGTGTTGCTTGATTTTGGAGTCGCGTATACTTGTCGACCGACAACTTTGAGCGGTTATTATAAATATCAGCCAGGTAAAATTGATAAAATTAAAGAACCATATAATCACTTAAAGGGTCAAACAGACAGTTGTCATATCTACATAGCATTGACCGATTGGGATGTTCCTTTTAGGGCTGATTCCAAGAATTTGACTTATGTTGATTTGAAGGATCCTGCAATAATTGCATTAGGCGAATTGAAGACAGATAAAGCAACCAATGGTTCAGAAGCTAACGGTTATGAGAAGTTTACGATTAAACTAAATTATCGAGATAAAACTCGTAAACCGAAACATATATTGATTGTTGCTACTGCAAGTAAATACGGAGATTATTTTACAGGCAGTACTAAGAGTGTGTTGTGGATAGACGAATTTGAGTTGGGATTTGATTCACTTGTAGAATAAAAATTTATAAGGATAGCAAATCTATATGAAGTGGTTAGTTTTTGCTCTGATCTTTGTCTTCGGAGTGGGATTGGGAGAGAGTTTTGGAAAAAAGAAGCGTATAGACCGTGGTATTGTTAAACATACTTTTGTCCCCAAAGGCCAGTGGTTTTTTGGGGGCACTTGCTCCTATGCTGAGATGGCTCAGGAAAACTTCAAGTTTTTGGTGCTGAAGAATTGGAAAGGAGAAGGTTATCAATTAGCCATCAAGCCTTTTTTTGGCTATATGGTGAAGGATGATTTAGGTGTTGGAGCGACTTTTGCATACGAACGTTCGTTATTTAAAGTTGATAATTTAAATTTGAATCTGAATGAGGATTTAAGCTTTCAGATATCGGATTATTATATTTTGGAGCATGTGTATTCCGGTTCCGCTTTTATGCGCTTGTTTATGAATATTGAAGATAGTAAACGATTCGGTTTGTTTAATGACGTAAAACTGATGTTAGGTGGTGGACAAGGAAAGTATGTGAATGGTAAGGGAGATGTTTTGGAGGGTACTTATCAGACTATTTTTAAATGTGGCTTGTTGTATTCTCCTGGTATTGCTGTATTTATCAATGATTATGCTGCTGTAGAAGCTTCTGTTGGTGTTTTGGGTATCCAAATGAAAAAAGTGAATCAGAAAACCAATAAGGTGCATACCGGTTCTTTTAGAACTAGTTCTGCAAACTTTAAGATTGATTTGTTTTCTATCGGTTTAGGTTTTTCTATTTATTTGTAGCCTATGAGATTTTTTTTGATGTTATGTTTGGTGGCGTTATTGGAGGGGTGTATTAAGAACGATATCCCTATGCCTGTGATTTATGGTAATGTGCAGAAAATTGAATTTAATGGACAGGAGAAGTGTGTGATAAATACCAAGACGCGCTCTATTGAGTTGACATTGAGTGATACTGTTGATATTCAAAATGTACGTTTGGTTGCATTGGAATTATCTGCCGATCCAGCAAGGGAACAAGAGGTGGTTGTGAAGGCAACTGCGTCACTGATGGTTGATTCTTTGTTTGATTTGTCTGAGCCTTATAAATTTGTCGTTAATACTTATCAGGAATATGAATGGACAATTGTGGCGAATCAACCTATTGAGCGTTATTTTAATGTTGAAAATCAGATAGGGGAGGCGGTGATCAATGTGGAGGAAAAAATGGTGCGTGTGGTTGTCGGTAAAGACCAAGATCTTACAAATATTAAAGTAGAAGATGTGAAATTAGGCTCCTCTTTGGCCAATTATGCTCCGGAACCTACGGATTTGACAAATTTTCAAAAGCAGCAGGCAATTTATGTAACAACTTTTGGAAGGATAGAGCGGTGGTTGGTGTCTGTGTTTAAAGATACAGGAGAGGAAAGTGGAGATATAACAGGGGGTGTGAATGCCTGGGCTAAGTTTGCTTATCTTACCGGTAATATTCCTTCTGGGAGTACTGGTCAGCCTTATTTTGAGTATAGACAAGCACGTAAAACAAATTGGACGAAACTTGAGGCAGATGTTGTCGGAAAAACTTTTTCAGCAAAAGTGACCGGATTAAAGCCTAAAACCGATTATGTGTTTCGGGCTGTTGTAGGAGATCAGATTGGTTCTGAGGTTGCCTTTACTACAGAGGTGGCTGAACAGGTGGCTTACAGCAACTTTGACAAGTGGTTTATGGATGGAAAAGCGTGGTATACAGGAGAAGCGGGAATAGAAACGTGGGATACCGGAAACAAAGGAGGTGCCAGTTTCGGTTTTAACCCGACTACTGAAGAGTCGGAAGAAACCATAAAAGGTTCTGCTGCGCGTTTACAATCCTGCTGGGCTGCGGTAAAATTTGCAGCTGGAAGTTTGTATACGGGGAAGTTTGCTGGATTAGATGGTTTTAATGCAATGCTTGATTTTGGAATACCTTATCAAGGACGTCCGACGACGTTGACTGGTTATTATAAATATATACCCGGAGTTGTCAATCGTTTGCCTAAAAATGATGATCGTTTCAATTATTTAAAGGGGGAAATGGACAGTTGCCATATTTATGTGGCATTGTGTGATTGGACAGAAGCATTTCATGCCAATACCAAGACAGAAACTCTTTTGGACTGCAGTGAGAATAATAAATCCATTATCGCTTATGGGGAGCTGAAGACCTCTCAAGCGATGACTCAATATGAGAAATTTTCAATTGACATAAAGTATCGGGATCTTACCAAAAAGCCAACTTATATTGTTATTGTTGCAACGTCCAGCAAATATGGAGATTATTTTGCCGGTAGTGATACAAGTTTCTTGTTGTTAGATGAATTTGAGCTAGGATTTGATTAAACAGGCTCTTTTTAAAGTTATGCTAATACTCTTTGTGAGTTATTGGCGTATAATTCATAGCCCTGGAGAAGAAAAAAGGTTGTAAATACTTTTTTTATACCTCTAAAAGGGCTAAATTTGTTCGTTTTTTCAAACAAACAGTTACAGTTAAATATATAAATTATGGCAGAAAAAGAAAATTGTAAGCTTTTCAGTGAGTTTGCGCCGAACACGATGCAAGAGTGGATCGACAAAGTCACTGTGGACCTGAAAGGGGCCGATTTCAATAAAAAGCTTGTGTGGAGAACCAATGAAGGTTTCAATGTTCAGCCGATGTATCGGTTGGAGAATATGGAAGACCTGAAGAACCTGAATTGTCTTCCGGGAGAATTCCCATTTGTCAGAGGTAATAAGAAAGATAACAATGACTGGTATATACGTCAGGATATTGTTGTTGAAAATGTTGCTGATGCAAATAAAAAAGCTTTGGATGTACTGAATCGTGGAGTTAATTCTTTGGGATTTGTATTAAGCGGATGTAGCGATTTTACAAAAGCCGATATGGAGGCTCTGCTGAAGGATATCTGTCTGGAGTGTGTAGAAATCAACTTCGTTGCCGGATGCCATAAGAGTGTTGTTTTAGATGCTTTCAAGGCTGTTGTTGAAGAAAGAGGCATTGCTCCTGAAAAAATTCATGGAGGTATTAATATTGATCCGTTGAGTGTATTGACTCGTAAAGGAAAATGTTGCAACGAAAATCCATATGCTGTTATCAAAGCTAATGCTGAGAAAATGGCTGCTTATAAAAACTTCAAAACTATTGAAGTGGGTGGATATGTATTTAACAATGCAGGTTCGTCTATCGTACAGGAGTTAGGATTTTCTTTGGCTGCCGGAGTTGAGTATTTGGATAAATTGACTGATACTGGTATGAGTGTTAACGACATTGCTCCTAAAATGCGTTTCCACTTTGCAACAGGATCTAAATATTTTATGGAAATCGCTAAATTGCGTGCTGCTCGTTATTTGTGGGCTCATATCGTGAAGGCTTATAATCCTTGCTGCGATTGCAAATGTATGATGAATATTCATGCTGAAACTTCAGAATGGAATAAAACTGTTTATGATCCGAACGTTAACATGTTGCGTACTCAGACAGAGACTATGTCAGCTGTATTGGGCGGAGTTGATTCATTTACAGTTCATCCGTTTGACGATACTTTTGAGTGCCATCCGACTGAATTGGCAGAACGTGTGGCTCGCAACCAGCAATTATTGTTGAAAGAAGAGTCTCATTTTGCTAAGATCGTTGACGTAGCAGGTGGTTCTTATTATATTGAAGAGTTGACTCAGAATATCGCAGAGGCTGCTTGGAAATTATTCTTGGAAGTTCAAGAACAAGGTGGATATGTTGAGGCTATGAAAAAGGGTTTTGTTCAGGCTGCTGTGAAGGCTACTGCTCAGGCTCGCGACTTGGCTATCGCTCAGCGTAAAGAAAACTTTGTTGGTGTGAACCAGTTCCCGAATTTCAATGAGAAAATTGATCGTGAATTGTGCGCATGTGTTTTCGAACCGGAAGATATGACTGCAGCAGATGCTGAGGTTGAAACTTTGAAACCTTATAGAGGTCCGGCTGCTTTTGAAGCTATGCGTTTGAAAACTGATATGTTTGCTGCTAAAAATGGTCGTCCGGTAGTTTATATGTTCCCGATGGGCAATTTAGCTATGCGTAAAGCTCGTGCTCAGTTTGCATGTAACTTCTTCGCTTGTGCTGGTTTTGAGGTGAAGGATAACAATGGTTTCAAAACAGTAGACGAAGGTGTTCAGGCTTGCTTGGATAATAAGGCTTCTATTGTTGTATTGTGTAGCTCTGATGATGAATATGCAGGATTTGCTCCAGAAGCTTTTGAAAAATTGAAAGATAAAGCCATCGTTGTTGTTGCCGGTAATCCGGAAAGCCGTCCTGAGTTGGAGGCTAAAGGCTTGATGAATTATATCCACGTTAAGAATAACGTATTGGAAGAACTGAAAGCTTACCAACAGAAACTTGGCATTTAATTCAATAAACTCTTTAACATTTAAAAGATGAAACCGAATTTTAAAGATATAAATATTAAAGCGGCTGAAAAGGCTACCATGACTGCTGAAGAATGGGAAAAAGCCAACCATATCGCTAAAAATTGGACGACTCCGGAGTTAATTCCGGTGAAACCGGCTTATACAGCCGAGGATTTGAAAGGAATGGAACATCTGAATTATGTTGCAGGTATTCCTCCTTATTTGCGTGGACCGTATTCTGCTATGTATCCTTTGCGTCCTTGGACCATCCGTCAGTATGCAGGATTTTCTACGGCAGAAGAATCAAATGCTTTCTACCGTCGTAACTTGGCTGCAGGACAGAAAGGTTTGTCTGTTGCATTTGACTTGGCTACTCACCGTGGTTATGACTCTGATCACCCGCGTGTAATCGGTGATGTCGGTAAAGCCGGTGTTGCTGTTGACTCCATTTTGGATATGAAGATTTTGTTCGATCAGATTCCATTGGACAAAATGTCTGTTTCTATGACTATGAACGGTGCCGTTCTGCCTATTTTGGCTTTCTACATCGTTGCAGGTTTAGAGCAAGGTGCTACTTTGGAACAGTTGTCGGGTACTATTCAGAATGATATTTTGAAAGAGTTCATGGTGCGTAATACTTATATTTACCCGCCGAAGTTCTCTATGAAGATTATTGCTGATATCTTCGAATATACTTCTAAAAATATGCCTAAGTTTAACTCAATTTCTATTTCCGGATACCATATGCAGGAAGCTGGTGCTACTGCTGATATTGAGTTAGCTTATACTTTGGCTGACGGTTTGGAATATTTGCGTGCTGGTGTGAATGCAGGAATGGATATTGACGCATTTGCTCCTCGATTGTCATTCTTCTGGGCTATCGGTACAAACCATTTTATGGAGATCGCCAAGATGCGTGCCGGTCGTTTGTTGTGGGCTAAGATTGTAAAACAATTCAATCCGAAGAATCCGAAGTCTTTGGCTTTGCGTACTCACTCACAGACTTCAGGTTGGTCTTTGACAGAGCAAGATCCGTTTAATAATGTTGGACGTACTTGCATTGAAGCTATGGGTGCTGCTTTAGGACATACTCAGTCTCTGCATACCAATGCTCTTGATGAGGCTATTGCATTGCCAACGGACTTCTCTGCACGTATTGCTCGTAATACTCAGATTTATATTCAGGAAGAGTCTACTATCTGTAAGGCTGTAGACCCATGGGCAGGTTCTTATTATGTGGAAAGCTTGACTAATGAATTGGTTCATAAAGCTTGGGAACATATTCAGGAGATTGAGAAGTTGGGTGGTATGGCTGCGGCTATTGAGTCTGGTTTGCCAAAATTGCGAATTGAAGAGGCTGCTGCTCGTACTCAAGCTCGTATTGATAGCGGTGAACAGACAATTGTTGGTGTTAATAAATATCGTTTGGATAAAGAAGATCCTATCGATATTTTGGAAATCGATAACACTGCAGTTCGTGAAGCTCAGATTGCTCGCTTGAAAGAATTGCGTGCTAACCGTAATCAAGCTGAGGTGGATGCTGCTTTGGATGCAATTACTAAGTGTGTTGAAACCGGTGAGGGCAACTTGTTGGAATTGGCAGTAGATGCAGCTAAGAAACGTGCTTCTTTGGGTGAAATTTCTTATGCATGTGAAAAAGTTGTTGGACGTTATAAAGCAGTAATTAGAACCGTGAGTGGAGTATATTCAAGCGTTGCCGGTAATGATGCCGACTTCGAAAAAGCAAAAGCATTGACTGATGAATTTGCTGAATTAACAGGACGTCGTCCGCGTATCATGATTGCAAAAATGGGTCAGGATGGACATGACCGTGGTGCTAAGGTTGTAGCAACCGGTTATGCTGATATGGGCTTTGACGTGGATATGGGACCATTGTTCCAGACTCCGGAAGAAACCGCTAAACAAGCTGTTGAGAATGATGTTCACGTGATTGGTGTTTCTTCTTTGGCTGCTGGTCATAAGACTTTAGTTCCTGCTGTTATTGCTGAATTGAAGAAATTAGGACGTGAGGATATCTTGGTTTATGTTGGTGGTGTTATTCCTCATCAAGATTATCAGTTCTTGTTTGATGCAGGTGCTATCGCAGTATTCGGACCTGGAACGAAAGTATCTAAGAGCGCTATTCAGGTAATGGATATTCTGCTTCAGTTAGCTAAGAAATAATGCTAATTAGATAATCATAGAAAAGCGGCTGAGAACCAGCCGCTTTTTTTGTGGATTTATGTCAAAGACAAATAAGTCGGTGATATTGGTTTAAATATCCAGAATAGATATAAAAAAATCCTCAAAGATTTTCTTTGAGGATTTTTTAGCGGTGCGGACGGGACTCGAACCCGCGACCCCAGGCGTGACAGGCCTGTATTCTAACCAGCTGAACTACCGCACCAATGTTTCTTTCTGCATCAAACAACCTCTGTTGTTCTCGATTGCGAGTGCAAATGTAGTAGCTTTTTTTTTAATAACAAGGGATTTTGAGAAAAAAATAAAATATTTTTTCTGCTTATTTTGTATGTATCTGTAAATGAGTGCATTTTGTTTCTTGTAATGAAAAAAGAAAATTAATCTTCTGAAAGATTAGCTTCTTTGACTTTTTCGATTAACTTTGAGGTCGGATTATAATTCAATCGTTTGTATTGTAGTCTCCGAGAGAATATAAGGGAATCTCTTCGGTAATAATAAAAAAAATATTTAATCTAAATCATTAATAATGAACGTACCAGCAGAATTAAAGTACACCAAGGAACATGAATGGATTCGTGTTGAAGGTGAAGAGGCATTTGTAGGAATTACTGATTATGCACAGAGCCAGTTAGGAGATATTGTTTTTGTAGAATGTGAAACTGTCGGTGACAATTTGGAAGCAGGAGATACTTTCGGTACAATTGAAGCTGTAAAGACTGTTTCAGACCTTTATTTGCCAGTAGGAGGAGAGGTTCTTGAATTTAATGAAAAATTAGAAAGTGAGCCTGAAGCAGTAAATAAAGATCCGTATGGAGAAGGATGGATTGTAAAAATTAAGATAGATAATGAGTCAGAGTTGGATGGATTGTTAAGTGCAGATGCTTACAAAGCTTTGATTTGAGTATAAATTTAAAATAAAAGAAGGTGTGTCGTAATGCACGATGCACCTTCTTTTTTGTTCATTACTATACA
>CAMDJC010000024.1:0-47783 GCA_945900015.1 uncultured Odoribacter sp.
TCATCAAAGTAGATGGCCCTTACATTGAGGCAACAATGGAGTTGCAAAAATTGGAAAGAAAAATGTTCAAGAGGTAAGGAAGAGAACACGAAAAAATGTCAAAAAAAAATCATGAAAAAGATTCTAACAGCACTGGTTTTGGGGGTATTTGCATTTGCCGCATGTAACGATGACGATGACAGTTTTACTCCCAAAAAACCTGTAACAACATTTGCCGGACAACTGCCAACAAAAGTAGGAAGCTACTCCCTTGAATACGATGAATTCGGACGCTGCACGATAGCAAAATACGGTGATGAAACAGAATTCGAAATCGATTATGCCAAAGGTACTATCACTCTTTACGAAGATGATGAAAAAGAAGAAGCCAAAGTCAAATTCAACAAACAAGGCTACATCACAGAAATCAGCATGGCATGGGACTATAAAGATGAATACGAAACATCCAAAGGCTCCGGCAAAATCACTTTCAACTATAACAAAGAAGGACAGCTGATTTCATCCAACACCACTAGCAAAGGAAGCGGTGTAGATGAGGGAGAAAAATATACAAGCGCATACAACAATACAAGCACCTTCACTTGGGAAAACGGCAATCTGGTAAAGAGCGTAGTCAAGGACGAAGAGATTGAAAACGGAGACAAAGATGAACTCGTCTCCACTTACACCATCCAATACGACAATCAGGAAAACAAAGCCGGACAAAACACCCACGTTCAAGCCGATGTTTATGAAATGGAAGATTGTGATGTTTTAGTACAAATCGGTCTGTTCGGCAAAGCGACAGCTTTCTTTCCGAAAGCTTATAAAGAAGAATGGTATGAAAAATATGACGGCGAAGAATACACAAGCGAATCTGAATATGACGTGCGTTATGAATTAAATGAGAACGGCACCATCGAAATAGAATATATCAAGGGCACCCCGTATTATTATTCATACACAACCGTAGAAGAGCCGTCAAGCAAAAGCGCAAGCGCACAAGAGAATGCAAAGAAACCGAGTTTACGTTCCCTGTTTGTAAAACGCCACAATAAAAGATAGGATATCATACAATTACCATAAAAAACAAGTATCCGTTTTCCCGGATACTTGTTTTTTTATTTATTTGTAGTACCTTTACCTCTTTAAAGCGCAATTGAGAATTGCTTATTGTAATTTAATTTATAACATATGAAAGGACTGAAAATTGTCGTTCTGGCGAAGCAAGTTCCCGACACAAGAAATGTGGGGAAAGATGCAATGAAAGCAGACGGAACTGTAAACAGAGCAGCATTGCCTGCTATTTTTAACCCTGAAGACTTGAATGCTCTTGAACAAGCATTGAGATTAAAAGATAAGATTGAAGGCACCACAGTACACATTCTGACGATGGGTCCGGGACGCGCCGCCGAAGTTATCCGTGAAGCTATGTTCCGCGGTGCTGACGGCGGTTATTTGTTATCAGACCGTGCTTTTGCCGGTTCGGATACATTGGCAACGTCTTATGCATTGGCATGTGCCCTGCGCAATCTGAATGCCGACTTGCTGATTTGCGGACGCCAGGCTATTGACGGAGATACCGCACAGGTAGGTCCGCAGGTGGCAGAAAAGTTAGGATTGCCACAAGTGACATACGCAGAAGAAATTCTGGAATGCACCGACAGCAAAATGACCATCAAACGCCGTCTGGAAAGAGGTATTGAAGTGGTGGAATGTCCGATTCCTTGCGTTGTAACCGTAAACGGCTCTGCAGCCCCCTGCCGTCCACGCAACGCACGCCGCGTAATGAAATACAAATATGCAAAGGCTGCACAAGAATTACAAGACGTAAACGAGGACTATATGTCACTGCTGAACGAACGTCCCTATCTGAAAATTACAGAATGGAGCGTAAACGATATCACCTGTGATCCTCAAGAACTTGGACTGAGCGGCTCACCGACCAAGGTGAAGAATATCGAAAATGTTGTTTTCCAGGCAAAAGAAGCAAAAGTACTGGAACCGAGCGACGAAGCAATCGATGCCATGATGAAAGAATTGATTATCAACCACACAATAGGATAATTTTACAAGCCTGTAAATCATAAAAGATATGAATAGCGTATTTGTATATTGCGAAATAGAAGAGGGAATCGTTGCCGACGTGAGCCTGGAATTGCTGACCAAAGGCCGTACCCTTGCCACCGAACTGGGTGTAAAACTGGAAGCTGTCGTTTTAGGCAGTAATTTGAAAGGCGTAGAAAAACAAGTGTTCCCTTACGGAGTGGATGTTTTATGGGTGGGTGACGATGAACGTCTCTATCCGTACACTACTTTGCCTCATACTTCTATCCTGGTAAATCTCTTCAAGCAAGAACATCCGCAAATTGCCTTCATGGGTGCTTCCAGCATTGGCCGTGATTTAGGTCCCCGCGTATCTTCTGCCCTGCACAGCGGTTTGACTGCCGACTGTACCAGTCTGGAAATCGGAGATTACGAGGACAAGAAAAACGAGAAAGTATATAACAACCTGCTGTATCAGATCCGCCCTGCTTTCGGCGGTAACATCGTTGCTACGATTGTAAACCCGGAATGCCGTCCACAGATGGCTACCGTGCGTGAAGGTGTGATGAAAAAAGAGATTTTCAATGCCAACCACCAAGGGGAAGTGAAAGCCATTGACGTAAACAAATTTACTGCTCCGGAAGATTTTATCGTGCATGTGATTGAACGCCACATGGAGAAATCCAAGGTGAATTTGAAAGCTGCCCCGATTATCGTTGCAGGCGGTTACGGAGTCGGTTCAAAAGAGAACTTCCAGCTATTGCATGAACTGGCAGACGTATTGGGCGGCGAAGTGGGAGCTTCGCGTGCAGCTGTTGATGCAGGATTCTGCGAACACGAACGCCAAATCGGACAAACCGGTACCACTGTACGTCCGAAACTGTATATCGCCTGCGGTATTTCAGGTCAGATCCAGCACACTGCAGGTATGGAGGAATCTGCCATGGTGATTGCCATCAACACGGACAGTAATGCCCCCATCAACAAATTTGCAGACTACGTAATCACTGGCGATTTGAATGTAGTGATTCCGAAGATGATACAGTATTATAAGAAAAACAGTAAGTAATCAACACTTGAACTATGGCTAATTTTTATACTGATAACGAAGATATAAAATTCCATCTCGGCCATTCGCTGATGGAAAAGATTGTTGCCTTGAAAGAACGCAACTATACGGAGGCACAACAATATGAAGGAGCACCGCGCGACTTTGAAGACGCAATTGACAATTATGACAAAGTGTTGGAAATTGTGGGAGAAATCTGCGGCGACGTAGTTGCTGTAAATGCAGAATCAGTGGATGCAGAAGGTCCTCAGGTGATTGACGGACACGTAAAATACGCTGCCGGCACTCAGCAGAATATCGATGTCATCAACCAGGCCGGACTGAATGGTATCTCACTGCCACGCAAATACAATGGCTTAAACTTCCCGATTACCCCGTTTATCATGGCTGCCGAGATTGTATCCCGCGCAGATGCCGGATTACAGAACATTTGGGGATTGCAGGACTGTGCCGAGACCATCAATGAATTTGCCAGCGAGGAACAGAAAGCAAAATACCTGCCACGCGTATGTGCCGGAGAGACCTGCGCAATGGCCCTGACAGAACCGGATGCGGGTTCTGACTTGCAGGCTGTACAGCTGAAAGCCACTTACAACGAAGCAGAAGGCCAATGGTATTTGAATGGAGTGAAACGTTTCATCACCAACGGAGATGGACATATTTCTCTGGTATTGGCACGTTCAGAAGAAGGAACTAACGACGGCCGCGGTCTGTCTATGTTTATCTACGACCGCAACAACAATGCCGTAACGGTGCGCCGTACAGAGAACAAGCTCGGTATCAAAGGCTCTCCTACTTGTGAATTGGTATTTAAAAATGCTCCGGCAGAATTGGTCGGTGAACGCAAGATGGGATTGATCAAATATGTGATGGCTCTGATGAACGCAGCCCGTCTGGGTATCGGAGGACAGTCTGTCGGTATCGCAGAAGCTGCTTACCGCGAAGGTCTGAAATACGCACAGGAGCGTAAACAGTTTGGCAAAGCTATCATTGAATTCCCGGCTGTATATGAAATGCTGGCACACATGGAAGCCAAATTGCATGGTATCCGTTCTGTATTGTACGAAACAGCCCGTTTCGTAGATATGTACAAAACATATTACCACATTTCAAAAGAGAGAACTTTGGACAAAGAGGAGCGCAACGAGATGAAAGAATACCAGAAGCTGGCAGACATCTACACTCCGCTCCAGAAACTGTTCGCCAGCGAATATGCCAATGAAATCACTTATGATGCATTGCAAATCCATGGCGGTTCCGGTTTCATGAAAGACTACCCTATCCAGCGTTATGTTCGTGATGCGCGAATCACCAACATTTACGAAGGTACCTCACAATTGCAGGTTGTGGCAGCAATCCGTGGCGTTACTACCGGACAGTATGCAAAACATATCCGCGAAGTGTACGAGAAATCAACTATCGCACCGGAGCACGAGTATCTGCGCGACAAACTGAAAGCCATGACAGCTCAATTGGAGGCTGCAACAGCGACCGTAAATGCTGTAGGCAACAGTGAATATACAGATTTCCACGCACGCAGACTGGTCGAAATTGCCGGATATACCATCATCGGCTACCTGTTATTGCTGGATGCTCAAAGATGCGAGAAGTATCTGAAATCAGCAGAAATCTTCATCCACTACGGAGAAGCAAAAGTGGCTGCACATGCCAACTTTATCAACAACTTCAATCCTGATAATTTAGGAAAATACAAGAAGTAGTCCTATAATGGTCAAAATAGCTAAAACGCCTTTTCTTAAAAAGTAGAAAAGGCGTTTTCTATTTTCTCAATTTTTAGTTAAAGTTTTATTGTATTTCAACTCATTACAACAAAATGAGTATCTTTAATGCACGAAATTTCACAAACTAAATGTAATAAAATGAACTTAATCAAACTATTTTTGGCATGGGCTAGCTTGTTGGTTTTCACCAGCTTATCGGCCCAGGAGAATCCTCTTTGGATGCGCTATCCCGCCATTTCACCGGACGGGAAGACTATTGCATTCTGCTACAAAGGTGACATTTTCTTAGTAGATGCCGAAGGCGGACGTGCAACACAGCTTACCACCCACACGGCATACGATTACCATCCGGTATGGTCGCCTGACAGCAAGACCATTGCTTTCACGTCAGGACGAGACGGAGGTATGGACCTTTATACCGTACCGGTTACCGGCGGAACACCAACCCGTCTGACAACCTTTTCAGGAAAAGCTGTTCCGACAACCTTCACTCCGGACGGCAAAAACGTTATTTTCAACGCATCTATCCTACCGGACAAAGATTTCGGTCAGTTTCCATCTTCAACAGCCCAGGTATATTCCGTACCAGTTGAAGGAGGACGCCCTGAATTATTGTTAACATTCAGCGCTTTTGATATTTGCTATACAAAAGACGGCAACAAAATCCTTTACCACGACATGAAAGGATATGAAGATGAATGGAGAAAGCACCATACTTCATCTGTATGCCGGGATATCTGGAGCTATGACTTCAAGACAAAAGAATACAAAAATCTGACAGACAAACAAGTGGAAGACCGCAATCCGGTATTGGCTGCAGACGGTAACACTGTCTATTTCCTCAGCGAACGTTTCGGTACTTTCAATGTATGCCGCATGGCCCTGGACAATACACAAGACATCAAACAAGTGACTAAATTCACCAAACATCCTGTACGCTTTTTAAGCCGCTCAAATGACGATGTGCTTTGCTTCTTCTATGATGGAGAAATATACACCATGAGTCCAAAACAGCAACCGAAAAAAGTGGCTATCAATGTTGTTATGGACAATCAGATTCCGGCTGTAAATAAAATGAGTTGGAACAATGGTGCCAGCGAAGTAGCAATTGCCCCGAACGGCAAAGAATTTGCTTTTGTTATCCGTGGAGATGTGTTTGTAGCAAATACAGAATTCGGAACAACCCGACGCATCACCAATACAGCAGCACGCGAACGCAATATCAACTTCTCTCCGGACGGACGTTTATTGACTTATGCGTCAGAACGTGACGGACAATGGAACATCTACATGTCGCACATCAAATATAACGAAGACAAATCCTTCACCTATGCCCGTGAAATTGAAGAAGCCCAACTCACGAAAGGTAAAGAGGCATGTTTCCAACCGGCATTCTCTCCTGATGGTAAAGAAATTGCTTATTTAGCCAATAGAACAGAAATCAGAGTAATGAATCTGAAAAACCAGAAAGTAAGAGTTGTATTACCTGCAAAATACAATTATTCTTACCAAGATGGTGACCAATCATTTGAATGGTCGCCGGACGGACGCTGGATTTTAGCTCAGTACTTCGAAGAAGGCGGTTGGCAGCATCCGGACATCGCTTTGGTAAAAGCTGATGGCAAAGGAGAAATACACAACCTGACCAACAGCGGCTACAGCGATGCCAATCCAAAATGGATGATGGGTGGTAAAGCTATTATCTGGTATACAGACCGTCAGGGATTGCGCAGCCACGGAAGCTGGGGTGCACAAGGCGACATTTACGGACTGTTCCTGGACGAAGAGGCTTTCGACTATTTCAAGATGAGCGAAGAAGAGCGTGCATTGGATAAAGAACTGAAAGCACAGGAAGCTCAGAAAGAAGCAGCTGCCAAGGCTGCAGAGGCAGCCAAGGCCAAGAAAAAAGACAGCAAGAAGGACGACAAGAAAGATAGCAAAAAGAATAGCAAGAACGCTGCCCCTGCAAATCAAAACAAACAAAACACTAAAAACGGACAGCCTGCAATTCCTGAGTTAAAACTTAATTTAGAAAACTTGGAAGAACGCATGGTCCGCATGACTATCAACTCTTCAAATTTAGGCGATGCAGTATTAACCCATGACGGAAGCAAACTTTATTACCTCGCCGCCTTTGAAGGAGGATATGATTTATGGGTACACGATTTTGAAAATCACAGCACACGCATTTTATCAAAAATCGGACGCGGAGGAGCTCTGGAACTCTCTAAAGACGGCAGAACTCTCTATTTGTTATCCAATGGCCAGGTATTTACTGTAAATCAAGGAAACGGACAGTTAAAACCCATGAACTACAAAGCTGATTTCGAATGGAAACCGGCAGAAGAGCGTGCAAGTCTGTTTAACCACGTATGGCAGCAGGTAAATGATAAATTCTATGATGCTAGTTTCGAAGGTGTAGACTGGCCGCTTTACAAAAAAGCTTACGAACGCTTCCTTCCGCACATCAATAATGACTATGACTTTGCAGAGTTGTTAGGTGAAATGTTGGGAGAATTGAATGCTTCACATACCGGAGCCAGATATGGAGCACGTCCAAATCGTGCAGCTACAGCTAACCTTGGAGCATTTTATGATACGACATACGACAAAGACGGTTTGAAAATCAGCGAAGTAATCGCTCGCGGTCCGCTTGATATCACCGGCAACAAAGTGAAAGCCGGCATGATTATCCGCAAAATAGACAACCAACCCATCAAGAGCGGTGAAGACTATTTCCCACTTCTAGAAGGCAAAGCCGGAAAACGTACGATGATTACTATCTACGACCCAGAAAGCAAAAAAGAATGGAACGAATACATCAAGCCCATCAATGCTCGTGTATTGAATGATCTGCTCTATCAACGCTGGATCAAACAGCGCCAGGATATGGTGGACAAACTGTCAAACGG
The DNA here is from genome assembly GCA_945900015.1 of uncultured Odoribacter sp. GTDB lineage: Bacteria > Bacteroidota > Bacteroidia > Bacteroidales > Marinifilaceae > Odoribacter. Next base: position 7,749 of record CAMDJC010000024.1, read on the forward strand.
ACAGATTGGCTATATCCACGTAGCAGGTATGGACAGCCCAAGCTTCCGAAAGACATACTCAGACTTATTAGGTCGCTACCGCAACCGGAAAGCCATCATCATTGACACCCGTTTCAACGGAGGAGGCTGGTTGCATGAAGATTTGCTCCACTTGTTAGGAGGCAAAAAATTTGCTGAATTTGTACCTCGCGGACAATTCATCGGCATTGACCCATTTGCACAATGGACAAAACCGTCAGCAGTTCTTGTTTGCGAAGGCAACTACAGCAACGCACACGGATTCCCATGGGCCTACAAAGAATTGGGCTTAGGCAAATTAATCGGTATGCCGGTACCGGGTACCATGACAGCTGTATGGTGGGAAACCATGATGAACGGAGTTGTATTCGGTATTCCACAAGTAGGCATGAAAGATAACCAAGGACGTATCTTGGAAAACATGCAACTAGAACCGGATATCAAGGTTGCCAATGACCCTGCCAGTGCTATTGAAGGACGCGACCTTCAAATCGAAGCAGCCGTAAAAAGCTTGTTAGAGCAAATAAAATAAGAGTCGGATACGACCATTTTACAGAAAACCCGGAACATTTTCCGGGTTTTTCTTTTATATACTTCACGGTTTTTAATCACGATTGTTATCATTTTTCGCCAATTCATGTTATCTTTACTCGCTCTAAATAAGAATAACAAACACACAAACAAATAATAGCTATGCGCATCAACCAACTATACACAATCATCGGCTTATTGTGCGTCATTCTCAGTATACAAGCGTGTAAAGAGAAGAGTGGTAACAAACAGACCGTCAGCGTAAGTATTCTGCCACAAAAATATCTTGTCGAAAAAATAGCCGGTGACTATCTGCAAGTCAACGTTATGATTCCACCGGGAATGAGTCCTGAAACCTGTGATCTCAGCACTGAACAATTAAAAAAATTATATGACAGCGATATTTGCTTCACTATCGGCCATCTTCCTTTTGAATTGACACACCTTGCTCCTGTGGTAAAACAGCGAAAAGATATCCGCATTATCAATCATTCAGAAGGAATAAAACTACTCAGTGGCAGTTGCGGCCACCAACACCACAACGGACACGAACATTCTGGAGTGGACCCTCACATTTGGTCGTCACCCCGCTATGTTGCCCAAATGGCACAACAGATATTCAAGGCATTATCCGAACAATATCCAACCCAAAAGGAAAAATTTGAAGAAGGATATAAAACTCTTTCCAAAGAAATCGAGACCGTAAAGGAAAAAGCCGACAGTGCGTTAAATGAAAAACGAGGCAGTATGTTTCTCATTTATCATCCCGCCTTGACTTACCTTGCCGATGACTATGGTTTGCAGCAGGTTGCTATCGAAAATGAAGGGAAAGAACCGAATCCAGCTCATTTAAAGCATATCATTGATTTAGCAAAAGAAAAAAATATTCGCATCATATTCATACAAAGTCAATTTGATAAAAACAACGCATTATCTGTAGCCAAAGAAATTGGAGGAGAAGTCATCCCCATTGACCCTTTGGCAGAAAATTGGACAGAGGAAATCAATAAACTCATAAAAGTATTACAAGAGAAGTTATGAAGCCCATTCTCGAATTAAAAGACGTATCCGCAGGATATGATTATCAGACAGTGTTGCAGCATATCAACCTCTGCATCAATGAAGGAGATTTCATGGGCATCATCGGCCCCAACGGTGGCGGCAAAACAACGTTATTAAAAGTAATATTAGGTCTGATAAAGCCGTCAACCGGTGAAATCACCTATCATGCTCCCCTACAGAATCTTTTCGGCTATTTACCGCAAACAAACCGTTTCGACCAACGCTTTCCCATTAGTGTAACAGAAGTTGTCATGTCCGGACTCATGTCGAACAAGGGACTTTTCCGTTCGTATACAAAAAAAGACCGAGAAAGAGCTTACTCTTTATTAGACAAATATGCCATGGGAGCCTACAAAAATACGCCCATAGGAAATTTATCCGGCGGACAAATTCAACGTGTGCTGCTTTGCAGAGCTATCATCTCTTCGCCTCAAGTGCTGATATTAGATGAACCTACAACCTATGTGGATAGTAACTTTGAAAAAGAGTTTTACCCCATCCTCCAAGAGTTGAATAAAAGCATGAGTATTGTAATGGTATCACACGACTTAGGAACAATCTGTTCGTATGTAAAAACCATTGCCTGCGTAAACCGGGAATTACATTATCATCATTCCAACCTAATTACACCAGAGCAACTTCAAGCATACAACTGCCCGATTGAACTCATCACACACGGACATGTGCCTCATCGTGTTTTATCAAATCACCAATAAAAACAACCAATATAACAACTATGTTCGAACTACTACAATACGATTTTTTCCAAAATGCACTTATCAGTACAATACTTATCAGCATATGCTGCGGCCTTGTAGGTACCTATATTGTAGCCAAACGGATGGTATTTATCAGTGGAGGTATCACACACGCTTCCTTCGGGGGATTGGGACTGTCCTATTATCTGGGACTTTCGCCTATGCTGGGAGCAACTGTTTTTGCACAATTGGCAGCTTTGGGGATTCTGTTTTTAGGAGAGAATAAAAAATTCCGTGAAGATTCTCTCATCGGGATCTTCTGGTCGGCAGGCATGGCTATCGGCATTCTTTTTATTTACCTGACTCCAGGGTATGCACCCAACCTTATCTCCTATCTGTTCGGCAACATCTTAACTGTAACCACAGGACAAATTATACTAACGGGAATTCTTTGTCTGACAGTAGTCCTCTTTTTTGCCTGCTTCTACCGTCCCCTTTTTTACATTGCATTTGATAAAGAATACAGTCAAACCCACCACGTACATGTAAATACACTTGACATTGCCATCACTATGATTATTGCGCTTTGCATTGTCGTTTGCCTGAAATTGGCTGGTATCATACTAATCATATCGTATTTAACGATCCCTCAAGCTATTGCCGGATTATTCTACAAGAACTTCACGCAACAACTTGTTGCCTCTTCGCTCATCAGTATGATTGGGTCGGTAGCTGGACTTTTTATTGCAGCCACACTCCAAACCCCTACGGGATCGACTATTGTCGTCTGCTTTCTGCTACTCTTTGTGTTAAGTTGGGGATGGACCCGCATCAACCATTCGGCATAATAAAAGAGAAGAACTCTTTTTTTGAAAACGTTTGAAAAGTGTGCAGTTATTTTTATTTTTGCTCTCGTGCTGAAATGCGCTAATACAATACAACTGAAATAACAAATACCAACAAAAATATGAATTACGATTTAATGGTTATCGGTAGCGGTCCCGGTGGATATGTAGCTGCCATTCGCGGAGCCCAACTAGGGTTTAATGTAGCTGTTGTGGAACGTGCAGAACAAGGAGGAATCTGTCTGAATTGGGGATGTATTCCTACCAAATCGCTTTTAAAATCAGCACAAGTGCTTGATTATGCTCGTCATGCAGAATCATATGGCATCAAGATAGAAAGCGCAGAGCCGGATTTTGCAGCTATCATTGCACGAAGCCGAGGTGTTGCAGACAAAATGAGCAAAGGAATTCAATATCTCTTTAAGAAAAACAATATTACCGTTATCGCAGGAACAGGAAGACTAACAGCAGACAAGCAAGTTGAAGTAACCGATGCTGAAGGAGAAAAAACATTATATACAGCAAAACATATCATTTTAGCAACCGGAGCCCGTTCACGGGTATTACCGGCCATCCCTCAAGACGGGAAACGTATCATCGGATATCGAGAGGCACTTACACTAGACCATTGTCCAGCATCATTACTCGTAGTCGGTTCTGGAGCTATCGGTTCTGAATTAGCCTGGTTCTATAATTCAATGGGAACGAAAGTAACTTTGGTTGAATTTATGCCCAACATTTTACCAGTGGAAGACGAAGAAGTATCCAAACAGGTGGGACGTTCATTCAAAAAAGCCGGAATCAATGTCATGGTTAAATCTACTGTAGAAAGCATTGATACAACAGGAGAATTGCTAAAAGTCAATATCCGAAACAAAAAAGGAGACATAGAAGTTCATGAAGCAGAAATGGTATTGTCAGCTGTCGGCATCGCGCCCAATGTAGAGAATATCGGACTTGAAGAATTGGGTATTGAAATGGAACGCGGCAAAATAAAAGTGGACGATTATTACCGTACCAACGTAGAAGGTGTATATGCCATCGGAGATATTGTACATGGACCTGCATTGGCACACGTAGCCTCGGCAGAAGCCATCTGTTGTGTAGAAAAGATGGCCGGTATGACTCCGGAACCAATCCGCTACGACAACATACCCGGCTGCACATACACAACTCCGGAAGTTGCTTCTGTCGGACTTTCTGAAGCAAAAGCACAAGAGGCCGGTTATGAAATGAAAATCGGTAAATTTCCATTTACAGCTTCAGGAAAAGCAAGTTCTGCAGGAGCAAATGACGGTTTCATCAAACTGATTTTCAATGCTAAAGACGGAAGCATTCTAGGAGCACACATGGTGGGTGCCAATGTTACTGAAATGATTGCAGAACTGGTGGTTGCCAGACAAAAAGGTCTGACAGCGCACGATCTGATCAAAACAGTACATCCTCATCCGACGATGAGCGAAGCTGTAATGGAAGCCGCAGCTGCAGCATATGACGAAGTAATACATTTATAAATAATCAATAACAATAAAATCAATTTTAATGAAAAGAACATTAATCGCTACAAGTTTACTGCTTGCATGCTCTGGGGTATTTGCCCAAAGCATTACAGACAAAGATTTGCAGGAGATTCAAGCAAGTTTCAAAAAAGACGCATCAACAAAAGCTATCCAGAACATTCTAACAGTGGATAAAAATATCCGTCAGAATGCACTGAACCGTGATTTGCAAGGGAAAATCGACCACTATTTCAAATATCGGGCAGATGTAAAAGGAATCACAAACCAATTGAGTTCCGGACGTTGTTGGATGTTTACCTCCATGAACGTATTGCGTCCACAGATTATGAAAAAATATAATCTCAACGCTTTCGATTTTTCACACAACTATCTATATTTCTGGGATATCTTTGAAAAGAGTAATCTGTTTTTGGAAAACATTATTGCTACCACAGACAAGCCGATGGACGACCGTGCCGTAGTAGAATATTTCAAGAACCCAGTTGGAGACGGTGGCGTATGGAATCTTTATTATAACGCAGCCAAGAAATATGGCGTAGTACCGCAGGAGGTGATGCCAGAAACAGCACACTCAAACAACACAGCACAATTGCTTAGTCTGGTAAATGAAAAATTACGTCTCGGCGGTTACACATTGCGTGAAATGGCAGCAGGTGGCAAAAAAGCAAAAGAGCTACGCAACGAAAAGAAAAACGTATTGAAAGACGTATATAGAATCCTTGCTCTTTGCTTAGGCGAACCTCCTCATGAATTCACTTGGAGATATAAAACCAAAAATGGAGAAATCAAAGAGTTAGCCAACTATACACCCAAGCAGTTCTATGATGAAATCACTCCGGCAGACTATACCCCGGAAAACTATATCATGATTATGAACGACCCTACTCGCGAGTATTATAAAGTATATGAAATACAGAATTATCGCAATACGCAAGAGGGTATTAACTGGATTTATCTGAATTTGCCGAACGAAGACATCAAAGTTGCAGCTTTGACATCTATCAAAAACAATGAACCCATGTATGCATCATGTGATGTAGGCAAACAATTCAACCGAGAAGAAGGAATATTGGATCCGGCAATGTATGATTATGAATCATTATTGGGGGTTAAACTGCATATGGACAAAAAAGCTCGCATCCTGACACGTCAGAGCGGTTCTGCACATGCAATGACCTTGGTAGGCTGTGATACAGATGCAAACGACAAGCCTGTAAAATGGGAGTTCGAAAACAGTTGGGGTGCTGATAATGGACACAATGGCTATTTGACATTTACAGACAAATGGTTTGACGAATACATGTTCCGCATTGTGATTCGCAAAGCATACTTGAATGAAAAAGCTATCGAAGCATTAAAAGGCAAACCGGTACAACTACCTGTTTGGGACTATATGTATTAATACAAAAAAAGTGGCTGTTATAATAACAGCCACTTTTTGTATATTCACTTACAATTTATATATCAGAACTGTTGCATAAGCAGATACACCTTCTTCACGTCCTTCAAACCCCAAATGCTCTGTCGTTGTCGCCTTAATTGACATATCCTCAATATCCATTTCTAAAATCTCTGCAAGACATCGACGCATATCATCAATATAAAGACGAATTTTAGGACGCTGCAAACACACCACAGAATCGATATTGCTAATAGCAAATCCTTTATTTTCAATCAATTCTTTTGTTTTTTGCAATAACAACTTACTATCAATACCCTTATATGCTGGGCATGTGTCAGGAAAATGCAAACCAATATCTCCCAATCCAGCAGCTCCCAATAGAGCATCACAGATGGCATGAATCAAAACATCACCATCAGAATGCGCAACGCATCCCTTGGAATGTTCGATTTTAATGCCTCCCAACCAAAAGTCCAATCCCTCTTCAAGACGATGAACATCAATTCCAATACCTGTTTTAATTCTCATAGTATAACCTTTGTCTATTACGATACATTTTATGATTCAAAAATAAAAACTTTTTCCCAATAATATCCTTTCACAATAAAGTACTTTTTCAGGAAAATCCCCTAAATTTGTAATGGGAATTCCAACTTAAACAAAAGAATCGCCACTTATATATCATGATAGAGAATATTGCTGAAATATATGAACAGTTCGTCCGCGGTCATCATGTAGAAACCGACTCACGAAAAATTACACCCGGAGACATTTTTATTGCCTTAAAAGGGGAAAATTTTGACGGCAATGAGTATGCTTTAACAGCTATAGAACATGGAGCTACTACTGCCATTATCGACAATCCGAAATACAATGGAGAAAAATGTATTCTCGTCAAAGATACATTAAAATGCCTGCAAGAATTAGCACATTACCATCGTAAACGGCTTGGTCTCCCTATTTTAGGTATTACAGGCACCAATGGAAAAACCACGACAAAAGAGCTCTGTCATGCAGTATTATCAAAAAAATACAAAACATTTGCCACACAAGGCAATTTTAATAATCATATTGGAGTGCCTTTAACTCTGCTCAGCATGGACGAAACGACAGAATTCGGCATTGTAGAAATGGGCGCTAACCATCCGGGAGAAATCCGAGACTTATGTGCCATTGCCGATCCGGATTTCGGACTTATCACCAACATCGGTTATGCCCATCTTGAAGGATTCGGTAGCTATGAAAACATTATTGCTACCAAAAAAGCCCTATACGAACATGTTTTTGCCAAAGGAGGTAAAGTGTTTGTCAACGCTTCAGACAAATTACTGATGCAACTCAGTGAAGGCCATGACCGAGCAACTTATGGAATCAAGGGAAATCTTCTAGAAGGAGAAATAAAACAAACTGTTCCCTATCTGGTTTACTCCATCATTGCTCCCAAAGGACAACTTTATATCAAGACCCATTTAGTAGGAGGTTATAACTTCGACAATGCCATGGCAGCTTCAGCCGTAGGCATCCATTTTGGAGTTGATCCTCTAAAAATACAAGAGGCGATTGAAACTTATCATCCATCGAATTTACGCTCACAACTAATAAAAAGCGAAAACAACACCATTATCTTGGATGCCTATAATGCGAATCCTAGCAGTATGCAGGTATCTGTAAATAACTTCTGCGAAATGCCAGGAGAACATAAAGTCCTTATTCTTGGCGAAATGCTAGAATTAGGTTCTTCAAGCAGCAAGGCGCATGAAGATATTGTAAATTTAGCTTTACAAGGCAATATTGAGAAATTATTTCTCATTGGAAATAATTTTGAACATTGCAAAGAGAAATGTAATTTTATCACTTGGTTTCCTAACACGGAATCTCTGATGGAAATGCTCCGGACAAAACCAATGACGGAATCATTCATTTTCATCAAAGGCTCTCGCGGAAACCGTTTGGAACGAATTGTAGAATGTCTCTAATCATTTGAAACAGTGAATAACAGATTAGTCATCATCCCCACATACAACGAAAAAGAAAATATTGAAAACATTGTTCGTTGTGTTTTTTCCTTAAAACCAGAATTCCATATTCTAATTATAGAAGACAATTCTCCGGATGGAACAGCTGCCATAGTCAAGAGACTACAACAAGAATTCGAACATCTTTACATGGTGGAACGAAAAGGCAAACTCGGCTTAGGAACAGCCTATATCACCGGATTTAAATGGGCATTGGAACATGGCTATGGCTACATTTTCGAAATGGATGCCGATTTCTCACACAATCCTCATGACTTGGTACGCCTTTATGAAGCTTGTGTAGAGGGGGCTGACCTATCTGTCGGCTCACGATATGTAACAGGGGTAAATGTTGTTAATTGGCCCATGAGCCGTGTATTGTTATCATATTTTGCATCAAAATATGTGAGAATGATTACCGGCATGAAAGTTCACGACTCAACAGCCGGATTTGTATGTTACACTCGTAAAGTTTTAGAAACCATCGATTTGGAAAACATCCGTTTCAAAGGCTATGCATTCCAAATAGAAATGAAATTTACTGCAACAACATTGGGATTTGCACTTAAAGAAGTGCCAATTATATTTACAGACCGCACATTAGGAACTTCTAAAATGAGTAAGGGTATCATCAAAGAAGCCGTCTTTGGAGTAATTACCATGAAATTCCGTGCCATGTTCGGTAAAATCAAAAAACGTAATTAAACATTGATATGAAAAAGGTCATCAAAGGAGGAACACTCATAAACGAAGGTAAGCAATATAAAGCTGACATCATCATCGAAAACGACCGAATATTGTCTATTACTCCAGAGGCAGATACGGAAGGTTGTGAAATCATACACGCTGAAAATTGTTATGTGCTCCCTGGCGTTATTGATGACCAAGTACATTTCAGAGAACCGGGGATGACCCACAAAGGAAATATCGCAGAAGGCAGTAAAGCTGCAGCAGCAGGAGGTGTTACCTCCTTCATGGACATGCCCAATGTAAAACCGCCTACCACTACAAATGCCCTTTTACGCGAAAAACAAGAAATTGCAGCCCGAACATCCCTAGTAAACTATTCTTTTTACTTGGGTGCCACCAGCAATAACATCGACGAAATCAAACGAGTTGATCCTCGTACGACTTGTGGTATAAAGGCATTCATGGGAGCCTCTACAGGCAACTTACTCATAAATGGAATTCCAGCATTGGAACGTTTATTTGCAGAATCCCCTTTATTGATTGCAACACACTGCGAGGATACGCCCACTATCAATAGCAACCTTGCGCTTTATAAAGAAAAATATGGAGACGACATTCCTGCTTATTGCCATCCTCTCATACGAAGCCGTGAAGCTTGTCTAAAAAGTTCATCCTTGGCAACTACATTAGCTAAAAAATACGGAAGCAGACTTCATATACTCCATTTAAGTACAGCCGAAGAGCTTGCTTTACTTGACCGCGGACTACCGGAAGAAAAAATGATTACCGGTGAAGTATGCGTACATCACTTATTGTTTAATGATGAAGCCTATCGTGAAAAAGGAAATTTCGTGCGCTGGAATCCTGCAATAAAAACGGAGAATGACCGTCTGGCACTATTAAAAGGAGTGAATGAAGGTGTGTTGGATATTATCGCAACAGACCATGCTCCTCACACCATCGAAGACAAGAGCGGTTCATACACACAAGCTGCAAGCGGAGGACCCCTGGTCCAGCATTCCCTCACCATCATGCTGGAATTAGCAGAACGAGGCGAAATTACATACGAGAAAGTCGTTGAAGGAATGTGTCACGCTCCAGCCCGACTATTCCACATTGAAGGACGTGGTTTCTTACGGGAAGGCTATAAAGCAGATATTTGCATCGTCCAAAAGAATAGCTGGACAGTGAGCAAAGAGAATATCCTCTATCAATGCGGCTGGTCTCCCTTGGAAGGACAAACTTTCCACTATCAGGTACGTACCACAATAGTCAACGGAATTATAGTTTATGACCGAGGAGAATTCCCTTCAGACAGCCGAGGCGAACTACTGACCTTTATCAGATAAAATAACTAAGAAAACAAGCACAAAGCAACAGAATAAACATCAAATCATTTACCATCTTCACCCGCTGGACAATAAAATAATGCGAATAAATAAAAACCAGCGGGAAAGCCAGCATATACATAAAATCATAATAATTACCCGGTACGGCAACCAAAGTAACAATCAGAAATAATAACATCGAGACCAAAGAGGTCATTCCCCTACGCTGATAAACCATCATTGCCGAATATTTCAAAAAGAAATGCAACAAGGCAACCATCAGCAACATAAACAACAAGCACAAACGTATTATCTCTACCGTAGGCAAATGATGAATATAATTGCCTATTGTAAGGCTTGTCATAAACCGCCCGGGCAACATTGCCAACGAATCAGTCCAATAATAATAAAAAACGACAAAAATGACAGGCGCACAAAATCCAACAAGCAAAGCCATTACATCCTTAACCGTTGAACGTCCGGAGAAAAGCACTGCACACAAAGCCCATATCAACAAAAGAACAAACTTAGGATAAATCGCTACTGCCAACATCATCAATGCTCCAAAATCAAAAAGAGAGGCATTATTTTTTGTATTGTAAATCGCAGACTGCAAGCACGCCACTGCAAGGCCAACAATAAAAACAGCGATTAGCAGATAATTAAATCCAATACTTACCATAATACCCGAAGTCAACAAGATATATAGCAAAGAAGGCAAGGTCGTTCGTTGATACAGCAATTTAAAAATATTACTAATCAAAAAAATCATATATGCCACACCAAGCATCACAACACCACCTATGACAGATTGCCATGTCTCGTTTAACGAATGGATAAAAGCAATGTCTATACAGCCATGTACCGGAACACTTGCTATCTGATGTCCCGGCACCCACTTACTTAACAAAGTAATTGCCGCTACTATGAACGGCAATATAAAAAGCATATATAGACTCTTGGATTGTAAAAATTTATTCATCTATAATCAATCAAAAAATATCAACGAACCAATTTCAACAAATCCTGTCCGATATCACGACGGAAATTCATATCCTTGAATTTGAGATGCTCTACATTCTTATACGACAAAGCAAGAGCCTCCTCCATAGTCGTTCCATAAGAACTGACTGCCATAACACGGCCTCCATTAGTCAAGACTTGCCCATCAGTCAATTTTGTGCCTGCATGGAAAACGATGCTGTCTTTTACATTCTCCAATCCTGTAATAACATTACCTTTTTCATAAGAGCCAGGATATCCACCTGCAACCAACATCACTGTTGTACAATAACGTTCGTCCAATTCAAATGCAGCTTCTGCCAAACGACCGGTTGACGTAGCTGCGAACAACTCAAGAATATCTGTTTTCAAACGCGGCATCACGACCTCTGTTTCAGGATCCCCCATACGCACATTATACTCAATAACAGCAGGATTGCCACCATCATTCATCAAACCAAAGAAAATAAAACCACGATAGTCAATACCATCTTTCCGTAACCCTTCCACAGTAGGACGCACAATCAGTTCTTCCACCTTCTTATTAAATTCAGCATCAGCAAACGGAACTGGAGAAACGGCTCCCATTCCACCCGTATTCAATCCTGTATCACCCTCGCCGATTCGTTTATAGTCTTTAGCAGAGCCCAAGATCCTATAATCTTTACCATCTGTTATTGCAAAAACAGAAATCTCGATTCCATGCAAAAACTCTTCAATCACCACGCGGCAACTTGCTTTTCCGAACTTTCCATCCAACATCTCCTTCAGCTCATCTTGTGCTTCTTTCAAGTCATTAATAATCAGCACTCCCTTCCCGGCAGCCAAACCATCAGCCTTTAGTACATAAGGAGGCTTTAAAGTGGCTAGAAATTGTTGTCCTTCTGCGATATTATTTGAAGTCACAGTCATATATCCCGCAGTAGGAATTCCATGACGCTGCATAAACTGCTTGGCAAAATCCTTACTACCTTCCAGTATTGCACCATCTTTATCCGGCCCCACAATCATCAATTCTGCAAAACGACTATCCGCCTGTAAGAAATCACGAATTCCCTCTACCAACGGATCTTCCGGTCCTACCACCAACAATTGAATTTTCTTCTCTGCAATAAAATCTGCTATTGCTTTAAAATCTGTAACAGCAATACCAACATTTTCAGCTAGCGCAGCCGTACCAGCATTACCTGGTGCGATATATAATTTTTCCAACTGCGGACTTTGTGCTATTTTCCATGCCAAGGCATGCTCACGTCCTCCTCCTCCCAATAATAATACTCTCATAATCCCAATTCTTAGATGATATAAATAATGTCGAATGCAAAATTAACAAAATTATTTCTTTGGAGTCCTTATCGCATGCTTCATCTCAAATGGTATTTCCATTGAAAGCTCCATAAATCCCATGAATTCACCATTTTCATACCAAGGAGTCTGATAAATCAGCTTTTTTACACCTTCTTTTTCTATTGTATAGGCATTTGTGCGCGGATTCTTTAACATATCTGCCAACATAGACCGAGCCGGTTCCGGATGACAATCCAAGACATTCTTACCAATCAAATCTTCACGTCCAGGCTTCAAAAAGGTCTTACGGGACTTATCATTCATTTCTATAATCTTACCATCCTTGTCACAAATGGTGACAGCCAGATTCACTTCCTTAAAATAATCCATAGTCAATCAATTTAATTTTCAGCAAATTTGCTGCATATCGAGCATATTTCCAAGAATCTTCCAACCATATTTTCCAAGAAAAAAATCATTTTTATCGATATTTTTTCGCTCAAAATTTTGCAGGTTTCAAAAAAGCACCTATCTTTGCATCGCTTTTGAGGGAAATTCCTTAGTAGCTCAGTTGGTTAGAGCGGCGGACTGTTAATCCGTAGGTCGTAGGTTCAAGTCCTACCTGAGGAGCCAAGTTATCAGACACTCAAAAGCAACATTCCTTAGTAGCTCAGTTGGTTAGAGCGGCGGACTGTTAATCCGTAGGTCGTAGGTTCAAGTCCTACCTGAGGAGCTAAAAGCCACCTTGAAAGGTGGTTTTTTTGTTACAATGTATCCATTCCTGCAAGGCGACGTTGAAGAAGCCACTTACGCTCTTCCGGTCCCTCACTACCAGCAGCATAGTAAGTTAAACCTCGTTCCGGATATTTTGCCCAATATTCAAGTATCGGATCAATAAAACGCCAGCTCAACTCTAACGCATCGGTTCGGGTATAAAGTGTTGAATCGCCCTGCATTGCATCCAAAAGCAAACGCTCATATGCTGTAGCAATATAAGTATTACACAATGAATTATAGGCAAAATCCATACTCACCTGCTTCACCTCAAAAAAGGAACCCGGTACTTTCAAACCAAATTTCAATGAAATACTCTCCGGAGAATCCACTTTCAAAACCAACTGATTACATGAACCGTAAGTACACATTCCATTAAACAAATGGTGAGGGACATTCTTGAAATGAATCACAATCTCAGACCTGGCCGCAGCCATTCTCTTACCCGTATAAAAATAAAAAGGTACACCACCCCAACGCCAATTATCGATATAAAAACGCATTGCCACGTAAGTTTCAGTCGTTGACGACGCTGATACACCTTTTTCTTCTCGATAAGCTGGCAATTGCTGCTCACCAACTTGCCCAGAAGTATACTGGCCACGAACCACATCAGCCGGAGATAACGGATGCAAAGAACGAAAAACCTTTGCTACCTCATCACGCATCAGTTCTGCATCAAAAGCAGCCGGAGCTTCCATGGCAACAAATCCCATCAATTGCATCAAATGATTTTGCACCATATCACGCAAAGCACCTGCCCCTTCATAATATTTTCCTCTATTCTCTACACCCAACTTTTCTTGGGCATATATCTCAACCGAATCAATATAATTGCGATTCCAAAGCGATTCAAAAATCTGATTGGCAAAACGTAAAACAAGAATATTCTGTACCGTCTCTTTGCCTAAAAAATGATCTATACGATAGATATCATCTTCAGCAAAAATAGAACAAAGCTGACGATTAAGCTCTTGTGCCGTCTGCAAATTACTTCCAAAAGGCTTTTCAACAATTATTCGTCTCCAACCATTTACATCTTGCGCCTGATGCAAATCACTCTCTTTCAATGCCGATGCAACAATTGCATATTTTTGTGGCGGAATAGCCAAGTAATAAAGAAGCCTATCTGGGATATCATGTAAAGCGCGCAACGTAGTTACTTTCTCGGCCAATAAATGATACTCCTCTACCTTGTCTGTATCAAAACCAAGGTAATACACTTGATTTAAAAAGGCATCCAATCGTTCGTCTGTTGGTTTCTCACCTTTCAGGAACTGCTTTAAATTTTCTTTTTGCGCAGAACGGAACTCTTCGTCTGAAAAAGCTGTACGAGCGACACCCAAAATCACAAAATGCTCTGGCAAAAGGTTGCGATCAAACAATTCAAAGAGCGAAGGCAATAATTTACGTTTTGTCAAATCACCTGAGGCTCCAAAAATCACTAATATCTGGTTTTCCGGTTTTGTCATATCTACACCATTATTAATAAATTACCAACATTCATTTTCTATACATTATAAGTTCTAGATGCACTTCCTCCTGTTTCATTCCAATCCGTGTGAAAGAACTGTCCCCGAGGAGCATCGATGCGTTCATACGTATGGGCTCCAAAATAATCTCGCTGAGCCTGAATAATATTTGCAGAAGAATTTGTTGTACACAATCCATCAAAATAAGCCAACCCGGAGACCATACAAGGAGCTGCAATTCCTGTGGTTATTGCAATAGCAGCCACCTGTCTCCAAGCAGGCAACGCCTCCTGGATTCGTGCCCGGAAAAAATCATCGAACAATAAATTCTCCAAAGATGGAGCAACTTCATACGCACGCGTTATCTGTCCCAAAAAGACAGAACGGATAATACATCCTTTCCTCCATATACGAGCTAACATTCCTAAATCCAGATTCCACCCATAATGCAAAGAAGCTCTACGCAACAACGAAAAACCCTGTGCATAAGAAATCAGCTTAGAAGCATAAAGAGCATGACGCAATGTCTCTGTAGGAACAGTTGTCTGAGGAACAGCCTCTTCCTTCTTATATAACGATGCAGCCTGTATACGTTCATCTCGAATTGCAGAAAGAAAACGAGCATTGACAGCCTCTGCTATCAATGTCAACGGATCACTTTCATCCAAAGCTGCTGCCACCGTCAACTTTCCGGTGCCTTTCTGACCGGCGGCATCCAGGATATGCTCAAGCAACCAACTGCCATCCGCCTCCTTGCGGCGACAAATCTCAGAAGTAATCTCCATCAGATAACTATCTAACTCACCCTGATTCCATTCCGCAAAAACATCCGCAATCTCATCATTATCCAACTGCCAATAATTACGCAACATAGCATAACTTTCAGCTATCAGCTGCATATCACCATACTCAATTCCATTATGAACCATCTTTACATAATGCCCGGCTCCTCCTGAACCAATCCATTCACAGCAAGGTGTACCATCCTCCAAATGAGCAGCCACACTTTGCAGCAGATTCTTCACTAAAGGCCAAGCTGCAGGAGAACCTCCAGGCATTACCGACGGACCGGTCAATGCACCAATTTCACCTCCGGAGATACCCGTACCGACATAAAGCAACCCTCTCTCTTCCATTTGTTTCACCCGACGTTCTGTATCTCTAAAGTCAGAATTTCCACCATCTATAATTACATCTCCCGGTTCCAAAAACTCAACCAATTGCCCAATCATTTCATCAACAGGCTCACCGGCACGTATCATCATCATCACCTTCCGCGGACGCTCAAGAGATTCCACCAACTCCTTGACGGAATATGCAGGTCGAAAATTCTTGCCTGCCCCACGTCCATTAACAAAACGATCCACCGCATTTTCCCTTCCCGGATGAATTCGATTATATACAGATACCGTAAAACCCTTACTTTCAAAATTCAAAGCAAGATTCTCGCCCATTACAGCCAAACCTATCAAGCCTATGTCAGATTTCTGCTTCATATCTTTTTCTATATTTTATATCTAACTATTACATTTTCAACGGATAAATATAAGTATTATAAATGAATATCACCCCACATTTCTTAATGATAATATCAATAATATGATAAAGAAAATCTATCATACGACAAAAAAAACTGCGGAATCCCAAAGACTCCGCAGTTTTCACATCAACAACCAATTTTGTTATTTATTTTCAAATACAATGTGATCATCCTTTACATCCACCACAATATTATTGTCCTTTGTCACCTGCTCTGCCAATATCTGCCGCGACAAATCATTCAACAGATTCCGCTGGATTACCCTTTTCACCGGACGAGCACCGAATTGCGGGTCATACCCTTCTTGAGCTATCCATTCCACAGCACGGTCAGTGACTTCTATTGAGATACTGTTATTAGCCAACATTTTCTGCAATGATTTGATCTGCAAACGTACAATATCAACAATCTCACTCTTCCGTAAAGGCGTAAACATAATCACCTCATCAATACGGTTCAAAAATTCCGGTCGAATCGTCTGTTTCAACAATTCATACACTTCATTATTGGTCTTTTCCAGAACTTCTTCCCGATTATTATCATCCAAGTCTTTCAACTTATCCTGAATAATATGTGCACCGATATTGGAAGTCATAATGATAATGGTGTTCTTAAAATCCACTGTACGTCCTTTATTATCTGTCAAACGTCCGTCATCCAACACCTGCAACAAAATATTGAATACATCTGGATGAGCCTTCTCGATTTCATCGAGCAATATGACAGAATATGGTTTACGTCTTACGGCTTCCGTCAACTGTCCACCTTCATCATAACCGACGTATCCCGGAGGCGCTCCAATCAGACGAGACACAGAATGCTTCTCTTGATATTCAGACATATCAATACGTGTCATCAAAGACTCATCGTCAAACAAAAACTCAGCCAAAGCCTTTGCCAATTCAGTCTTACCGACACCCGTTGTTCCCAAAAAGATAAACGAACCTATCGGCCGACGGGCATCCTGCAGTCCGGCACGATTACGTCGTACGGCATCAGCCAATGCAGCAATTGCTACATCTTGTCCGACAACCCGTTTGTGCAACTCCTCTTCCAAATGCAACAATTTTGCACGCTCACTCTGCATCATACGATTGACCGGAATGCCTGTCCATTTGGAAACGACAGCTGCAATATCATCAGAAGTTACCTCCTCACGAATCAATGATTGACCATGCTTCATATCCGACAACCGGGCTTTTACCTCTTCAATCCGTTGTTCAGCCTCTTTGATTTTTCCATAGCGCAATTCCGCCACTTTACCATAATCACCTTCACGCTCCGCACGAGACGCTTCAAATCTGAATTGTTCAATAGCATCTTTATTCTTCTGAATCTCATCAATCAACGAACGTTCAGACTCCCATTGTGCACGCAATTTGGTACGCTCATCATTCAAATCTGCCAATTCTTTCTGGATTTCATCCAGCTTTTTACTGGTCCCCTCACGTTTTAAAGCCTCCTTTTCAATTTCAAGTTGCTGAATTTTTCGATCCAACTCATCAATTTCTTCCGGAACAGAATTCATTTCCAGACGCAACTTGGCTGCAGCCTCATCCACCAAGTCAATGGCCTTATCCGGCAAAAAACGATCAGATATATATCGATGAGACAATTCTACAGAAGCAATAATTGCATCATCGGTGATACGCACCTTATGGTGATTCTCGTATTTCTCTTTCAAACCACGCATAATGCTGATAGCACTCATCACATCCGGCTCATCAATCATCACTTTTTGGAAACGGCGTTCCAATGCCTTATCTTGCTCAAAATACTTCTGATATTCATTCAGAGTCGTCGCACCAATAGCTCTTAAATCGCCACGGGCCAAAGCAGGTTTCAAAATATTGGCAGCATCCATAGCCCCTTCCGACTTCCCGGCACCTACCAATGTATGGATTTCATCTATAAACAGAATAATTTCTCCTTCCGATGCCAAGACCTCATTAACCACAGCTTTCAGACGCTCCTCAAATTCACCTTTGTATTTGGCACCTGCAATCAAGGCTCCCATATCCAATGAAAATATCTGCTTGGATGCCAAATTAGACGGGACATCCCCATTCACAATCCGTTGAGCCAAACCTTCAGCAATAGCCGTCTTACCGACACCCGGTTCACCAATCAAAATCGGATTATTCTTGGTACGACGAGACAATATCTGCAACACTCGCCTGATTTCATCATCACGTCCGATAACAGGATCCAATTTCCCGTTTCTGGCGCGCTCATTCAAATTGATTGCATATCTACCCAAAGCATCATAACTCTCCTCTGCAGACTGGGAATTCACTTTAGAACCTTTTCGCAATTCGGCAATAGCCTCCTTGGTCTCCTTCTCTGTCAACCCGCTATCCTTCAACAATTGTGCAACCTGGTCCCGATTATCAAGCAACCCCAATAAAATATGTTCCAAAGATACATACTGGTCGCCCATTTCATTCGCCAGTCTTGTTGCTTTTTCCAATGCTTTATTACTGTCTCCGGAAAGATAAGCTTCTCCGCCTGACACTTTAGGATAAGAATCTACAATCCTGTCCAATGCAGCCATCAGGTTTCTGCTGTTAACCCCCAATTTATTAAAAATAAACTGAGTGACGTTCTCACCTACATTGAGAACACCCTTCAACAAATGACCGGTCTCTATAGCCTGTTGTCCTTTGCTTTGTGCAAGTTGCACTGCATGCTGCAATGCTTCCTGCGATTTGATAGTATAATTATTTGTATTCATAAGCTTAGTAATTTATTGTACTGATGAAAATACAAAACATATACCGATTCAAAAGTCAAAAGGTTTCAAAGCAATTATAGCAGATTTTCTGACATCTTGTCATTGTAATTGCATTTACAAGTGACAAAATGCCAGTGCTTTATCTTGTAAAACGCCATATTTATTTTTCATCCGGATGCTCCGTCTTCTTACCCCACAACCACCTAGGCACTATAATAAACAATGCAAGGATAGCTACAATTTGTAATATATGTTCCATTACTATACCCTATTCATAAAATCAATGCTATGGCAAGCCACAATACCTGCCGTTTCCGTTCTCAGACGGCTACATCCAAGAGTAATGGCCCGGAAACCGTTTTTTTCTGCAAATGCCACTTCCTCTTCAGAGAAATCGCCCTCCGGCCCTATCAAAATCACCACATCATCTCCCGGCTGATAAGCCTCATCCAGACGCAGCTTTTCCCCGGCATGACAATGAGCTATAAACTTATGCTTCTCTGTACAAGCCGCTACAAAATCCTTAAAGCCTGTCATCGTATGAAACTCCGGAAGATATGCTTTAAGCGACTGCTTCATCGCGGCCACCAACACCTTTTCCAGCCGTTCGTCCTTTACCACCTTGCGCTCAGAATGCTCCGAATTCAACATTGTAATAGCGTCTATCCCCATCTCCGTACATTTCTCCAACATCCACTCCGTCCTATCAATATTTTTTGTCGGCGCCACAGCTAAATGCAACCGGAAAGGACGCTTGCCATATTCTTCCTTTTTCTCCAAAATCCTCACGCCACATCCTTTAGCCTCTGCCCGATCGATTTCTCCCTCATACCAATTTCCCCGTCCGTCCACCAACACTACCGGCTCTCCGGCTTCCATCCGTAATACCCGTACGCAATGCTTTGATTCTTCGGGACTCAATACATAATAATCCCCTGAAATATCCGGTGTATAAAATAAGTTCATCTCATTAAAATTTACCCTACAAAACTAACTTTTTTCCGGCAAAATAAAAAAGGATGGGCTCACATGATATGGATCCCATCCTCCTATATTACAATTTATATAATCCTACTCGTCATCATCAGCCTCATGATAATCCTTCAGCAACTCTTCCTGAACATCTGAAGGCACTTTTTCATATCCGGCAAAACTCATGGTAAAGGTTGCACGTCCACCTGTAATAGAGCTTAAAGCAGTCGAATAACGCTGCATCTCCTTCAACGGCACTTTAGCCATCAATTTCTGGAAACCGCTATCAGCCTCCATGCCCATAATCATCGCACGACGAGTCTGTAAATCTCCCATTACATCTCCCATATCCTCATCCGGCACCAAAACCTCAACATCGTAAATCGGCTCCAAAATCTTCGGATTGGCTTTTTTAAATGCCTCACTGAAAGCATGGCGTCCTGCCAAACGGAAAGAAATTTCATTTGAATCTACCGGATGCATCTTACCGTCGTAAATACATACACGGATATCACGGGCATACGAACCTGTCAACGGTCCTTCCTCCATCTTCTCCATAATACCCTTCAAGATTGCAGGCATAAAACGAGCTTCAATCACACCGCCGACAATACAGTTATAAAACACCAGCTTACCGCCCCATGGCAAATCATACTCTTCCTTGCCCTTGATTGACATCTTGCTGTCCACTCCACCAATTTTATAAGATACAGGTTCCGGCATACCCTCTTCGTAAGGCTCGATTACCATGTGAACCTCTCCAAACTGACCGGCACCACCCGATTGTTTCTTGTGACGGTAATCCGCCTGTGCATATTTGGTAATGGTTTCACGATACGGAATTTTCGGAGCATAAAATTCAATATTAATCTTGTCATTATGCTCGATACGCCATTTCATCGTATTCAAATGGAATTCTCCCTGACCGGACAGAATCATCTGTTTCAATTCTTTAGAATACTCAACCAACAACGACGGATCCTCTTCATGCATACGATAAAGCACCTCTGCCATCTTCTCTTCGTCAGCCTTATTCACGGCACGGACTGCTGTACGGAAACGTGAGTTCGGATAAACAATCGCCGGGAATACATAATCACAATCCTTACTGTTCAATGTATCACCATTCTTCGTACCTTTCAATTTCACCGTTGCACCGATATCACCGGCACGCAATTCAGACACTTTGGTACGGTTCTTACCTGCCACAGCATACAGCTGGGCAATACGCTCCTTCGTACCTGTCGTCATATTAATCAGGTCGTCCCCTTCTTTCACAACACCGGACACCACTTTGAAATAATTGATATCACCCAAATGCTGTTCAATTGTTGTATTGAAAACAACAGCAGATGTCGGTCCGTTCACATCGTATGGCACCAGCTTGCCGTCCTTCGTCTCCATACCCGGCATCGCAGCAGCATTCGGAGCCACATTCACCAAGAACTCCATAAAACGGCGCACACACATATCTTTCTCTGCCGATACACAGAACACCGGAAACATATCCCTTGCAATCAATCCCTTACGGATACCGGCGCGCATTTCATCCTCCGTCAGACTTCCTTTCTCAAAATAAAGCTCCATCAGACCCTCGTCATTCTCTGCTGCAGCTTCAACCAAAGCATTATGCAACGCATTGGCTTTTTCCTTCTCCTCTTCCGGAATTGGCAATACATCCGGCTTTCCACCTTCCGGCTTCCACTGATACATCTCCATCTTCAAAACATCCACCACCCTATTAAAGCCGGTTCCCTGATTCACCGGATACTGCACCAACACAACCTTTTTGCCAAACGATGCCTGCGCATGTTCAACGGTCTGTTCGAAATTTGATTTTTCATGATCCAACTGATTGACAATAAAAATCATCGGCTTATGCATTCGCTGCAAATGCCGACTGATAATCTCGGTACCAACCTCTACACCCCGCACGGCATTAACCACCATGACAGCAGTGTCCGCAACATTCAGCGCAGAAATAACGCCTCCGACAAAATCGTCAGCTCCCGGAGTATCTATAAAATTCAACTTCTGTTCCTTCCATTCAGCATACAAAACAGCCGGGAATACAGAAGACCCATATTCTTGCTCCACGGGGCGATAATCGGAAGAAGTGTTCTTCGCACTCACGCTACCTCTGCGCGAAATGACCCCGCCCTCGTACATCATCGCTTCAGCCAGCGTGGTCTTACCGGACCCGGCGCTGCCCACAAGAGCGATATTCTTGATTTCATTCGGATTATAGGTTTTCATACTATATAGGTTTTAGGTTTATATTTGTAGTATCATTTCAAACGTTTGAAATGACGCTGTAATATAGAATTAAAATCTCAAAAAAGCAAGACACAAATCAAATTATGCCATTAAAAAGTTTGGCGCGCTTTTTGCAACACACTACAACATAACTCAAAATAATAACAAAAATGGGATACACAACTATGTCAGGAGGAAACATGTGGATTTGGATTATATTCATAGGATTTACCCTCATCAGCTGGCTTGTCAGCAACCAATTAAAAAGTCGTTTTAAAAAATACTCTCAAATTCCGACAGCCAACGGCATGACCGGCAGAGATGTTGCAGAAAAGATACTCCGCGACAACGGAATCACGGGAGTAAAAATCGGCTCGGTACAAGGTATGCTTACCGACCACTATAATCCGGTAAACAAAACCATCAATCTGAGTCATGATGTATATTATGGCAACAGCATTGCAGCTGCTGCCGTTGCCGCTCATGAAACAGGGCACGCCCTACAACATGCCACGGGCTATAGTATGTTGCAGCTACGTTCATCCTTGGTGCCCGCCGTTGAATTTGCCTCACATTGGGTGCAATGGATTTTATTGGCAGGAATTTTATTGCTCCATGCATTTCCTGGCTTGCTATTGATGGGTATCGGTCTATTTGCCATTATGACCTTATTCAGTTTTATCACCCTTCCTGTTGAAATCAATGCCAGCCACCGCGCTTTGGCATGGCTTCGCAATTCCGGCGTGACCAACTACCAGACCCAGGAATATGCCTTTGATGCGCTTAAATGGGCTGCCTATACTTATGTCGTCGCCGCTCTTTCATCACTGGCAACCTTATTATATTATGTGATGATATTCTTAAACCGTCGCGAATAATACAGAATATACTTTTTCAATAAAAGAGCAGTGCCCAATAGCACTGCTCTTTTATTTTATAAAAATTAGTGGATAAATCACTCTACATGAACCGTAAATATATCCGTATGCATTTGCGAATACCCAATATTATACACTTCTATAGAAAATATATATCTTCCGGCAGACAAATTATGATGGAATGGGACATATATAACTCCGGCTCCGTCTATAGAACTGATCTCCTTCATCAATTCAGCATCCTTTGTATCCGGACTTTTCACATCAATTATCCGATACTTTATCGGAGCTGTTCCTATAACACCTTGTATCTTTGTTGAAACCCATGGAGCTTCATATTTTATTCTTACAGCATCCAACATGGGGTCCGGATTAATACGCACAACCATAGAATCCGGAGCATACTGGGCATTCTCCGCCTCCAAATAACCGACAGTCACATCATGACAACTCCCCAATCCCAAAACCGCAAGCAACATTATAATGATTATCTGTTTCATTTTCAATTTCAATTATAAATTAATACTAAAGCCATCCGAAATTATAACTATAATGCAAGGAATGTACAACTCCTGTTGTTGTCTGAATATCAATAGAAGCCAAAGGTATATTTTTCTGATAATCCAAAGACTCCAGATACAAAGAGCGAGGTCCTGCACCTTCTACCCCATAATAAGGTTCCTGCACGGCATATAACCACATTTTATTGCCGCCCAAACCGGTCAGCTCGATTCCACCTTCTCGTCCACTTCCCACTGTCGCATTATTCGAACCAAGAGGAACCTCCATACGCAATAATGGCTTAGCCACTACATGCCTTAATATCATTTCACGGCACACATTTTCCGGAATATCTGCAACACACTTATATTCATTATCATACATCCATTTGCGAATCGTATGATTCGTCGGTCCGAAAAACATAATTTTATCATATTCTCCTTTCCCCTTAAACAAATCTGCCAACCCGGCTCTATCAATCATCAAACGAGTCGTATCCCAATTATACGAATCCGTTTTAAAGTAATCATACATTGTGCAATCATGCACACCATTACTCAAGCCTGAATCAATGTAATTATAATCCGTATTACAAGAAACAAGCGTTATCATAGACACAAACAAAGACAATATTAATGCTTTCATAATTCTATAATTTATTCAACCAATAAATATTTTGCAACATCAACGGATTTAGGTAAAAAGCTCCAGGAGGGACAGGCAAATAAAGAGCTCCATTATTAATATCCACATCTGTTAACGCCTCCCTATAGAACTCCGGCAACTCAGTTTTTTCATAACCATTCCTCATCACATCCCAAAAACGCTGGTCTTCAAACAACAATTCTTTTTCTCGTTCCCTGAATATTGCCATTTTCAAATCAGCCTCTGGAGCATCTTCAAACAATACTGCATTGGCTCTCTTACGGATTCTATCCAAATCCTCTATGGCTCCAGACTCATTTCCCAAATGATAACGAGCCTCTGCACGCAATAAAATCAAATCGGCTAACCTCCAATAAACTTTATTTACATCAAAATTAACAAACGAAGCATTCCCTACACCATCCGTCGTATAATAACATGATCTATATTTATAAACGAAAGCATAATTTCCATATTTAGCAACGCTATCCGGATGAGAATAATCATCAATTTTATAAAAATACTCCTGCCGTCTCTCATCATTATCCGGATACATCGCTTTTATCCTATCATTTGATAATGACCAACCGTTCATCGCTATATCACCTGGCAAGGCACGAGGCACAAGCGGGAAGCCCACAAACAGATATGCCGAATTATAAGCAAGATTTTCAAGCGATTTGTCATCAACATTCAATTCTAATTCAAAAATACTCTCCTTTCCCCCGCGCTTATTCATAGTTTCCAATACAAGATCTTTAATAGAATTCTCCAATTCATAATGACCGCATTCATCTGTATCTATAATTTTTGAAGTCCATTCATCCACCTTTCCCCAATACTCCATACTTTTATCAGCCGTAATCCCTTTATCCATTACAGCACGCCATGCGTAAATGTTAGCTATCAATGCTGCACAAGTTCCTTTACTTCCATATTGTTTTGAAGTAATTGTTCTTCCCACTCTATCTTTCAGATCTTCATGTTTGGGCAACAACTTGTAAGCTGCCATTGCATTAGCTAAAGCTGTATCCAAGACCTCCACTGCCGGACGCTTTGCCAGCTGAGGAGCATCTTCTGTACTTCCAGTTATCACAGCATCACCCCAACGGCGTCCCAATTCAAAATAAGCCATTGCCTTGATAAACTTCGCCTGA
The DNA here is from genome assembly GCA_945900015.1 of uncultured Odoribacter sp. Taxonomy (GTDB): domain Bacteria; phylum Bacteroidota; class Bacteroidia; order Bacteroidales; family Marinifilaceae; genus Odoribacter. The sequence goes on from CAMDJC010000024.1 coordinate 33,076, forward strand.
CCAAAATAAAAATCCATTCTATCTTGAGAACATACCGGTTTTTTCACATTATCAAACAGCAGATTACATTGATATATTACAGCGTAAAAATCTTGCCATTCACAAATATTCTCCCAACGATGCGAACGAATTGAACCCGGTACATAATATGGTTCCGATTCTGAAATGACTCCTACATATTCCTGTGCATAAAACACCTTCAAAGCATCTGCCAACCAAGCATGCATACCGACCATCAGAGATTCCAGGTCCTGCTCTGTTTTAAAATAATTTGTAAACGTAACCGCATTCTTCGGAGAGACATCCAAAGCACTGTCACAAGCTTGCAATAACAGCACAATGCTAACAAAACAGCCTATTATAAATCTTTTCATAATCTTTAAAAATTAACAGTTAATCCTAACGACATTTTCCGTGCAATCGGATATGATGAGAAGTTATCTTTACCGTCATATATACTAACAACCTCAGGGTCTGTCCCCGAATAATTTGTCAAAGTAAACAGGTTTTCTCCTGTAAAGAATACTCTAACACCCGACAAACGTATTTTTTTCAACCATGCTTGAGGCACACTGTATCCGATTGTCAATTGTTTCAATTTGATATAATTTACATTCTCCAAATTAGAAGCAAATGCACCAGAGAACTGTTGACAAGCAGCATGATACATTGCAGGACGTTCATAATCTGCCATATCGCCCTCTTTTTCCCAAAAGGTAACATTAGACAAATCTTCATAAAGAGGAAGCCCCTGTTCTCCACCTAAAGAAGTATGGTTATAAGTTCTATATATTTTTCTTCCCAATGAATAAGCAAAAAGAATGTTCACGTCAAATCCTTTCCATTTCACTTCGTTTACCCATCCACCATATGCCAAAGGCAACGCACTTCCTTTATATACCAAATCTTGAGCATCTATTTTTCCGTCTTTATTGATATCTTCTATACGGCGCATACCAGTATTATAAAGAGAGGTCATATTTCCACCTCCATTTAACAATTTCTGGAATCCATCCATATCATAATGGTAGGGCACCTCTTCTTTGTTATCATAGAAGCCCTCATCCTGAAACACCCAAATACCATTCAAAGAGCGACCTATCACATAATTATCAACATCCTTACCGGTATGACTCTTGCGGAAGAGGTTCCAATTTCGAGATATATTGAATTTCATTCTCCAAGAAACTGCACTTTCTCTAAAAATGTCTACCTCAGCCTCCAATTCCAAACCTTCATTAGACACCTTCATCGCATTTTGCCATTGCATCGTATGGAAATTATAATCTCCCGGCAAATCTACGTGGTAAAGCAAACCTTTGGTCAACTTATAATAATAATCCAATTTCAACTTTAACCGATAATTAAACATATCCAAATCCAAACCGATATCATACTGGTCACTCTCCTCCCACGTCAGATTTCTATTAATCATACCGCCTTCGGGATTTGCCTGCATTGCTTGACTACCAAGGAATAAAGACCCGGGTACCATCAAACCATGCGCCAAATAAGGTTCACTGAACTCTTTTCCTGAACGTCCCCAAGAAACTCGTATTTTCCCCAAATTCAACCAAGAAGCCCAATCAAAAAAACTTTCTTCAGAGAAAGACCAACCAACAGCAACAGAAGGGAATGTACACCAGCGCACATTCGTACCAAAGGAAGAGCAACCATCTCTACGGCAAGTAGCCTCCAACAGATAACGATATTTATAATTATAAGCAAGACGTCCGAAATAGCTCACCATAATTTTTTCTGTAAAATTCGTAGAAGCATTTTTCAAATAAATTGGTTCTCCGTTAATATATTTCACATGCAAATTCGGATCCACTATATACTCAATCTTATCACTAGCGCCACCTTTACCTACACTCTGGTTATAATTATATCTATCAGCTTGATAAGACAAACCAAACAAAACATCAAAATTATGGGCTTCTTTCAATGAAAGCTTATAAGATAACAAGTTTTCATTCAATACTCGCAAATTTCTATCCACCTCTCCTATTGACTCATTCAACCCATAAGTAGCATCCAATGTACTCGGCCGAAATGAGTTACGCATACCTTGATTAAAGTCTATAGACCCCATTGTAGACAACTTCAAATTTTTGATAATTTCATATTGAAGCATCAAACTGGCACGCAAACGGTAGCTTTCATTCTTTTCCACAGCAGAATTCAACTCTTCCAACAACTCGTCAGCATCCAATCCTCCGGCAGGCAACAAACTGGACATTGTTTTAGGATCGACAGTCAATTTTTCAATTTTTGAACCTGTCATTCCCCCTGACGTACCGGCACCGCGACTTCTATCTGTATAAGCCAGATACATTCGACTGTCCACTTTTAACTTAGGCGCAGGCATTGCGCTCAAATTAGCCAATAAGTTAACACGAGAGAAATCACTTCCATACATAATTCCCTCCTCCTTATAATACCCGGCACCTATCAAATAATTTATACTCGGAGCGCCACCGCTTGCCTGAATATTGGCATTAATGATTTTTCCGGCGCGGAAAGCATAACGGAACCAGTCTGTTGAATTATTATAAAAAGGATTCAAACTATCCTGCAACAAACGGTTTGCACTGCTATGATCTGCTTCTATTGCATATTTCCACCATCTGTCATATGTCGTTTTATATTTCACATAAGCATCTTCATAACTATCTGAAAAAACAGTACCGGTTCTCCAATCATAAGCAGCCTCACGCTCATTTGCATATTTCAAAAAGTTGAATGTTCTTTCTAAACGTCCACCTGTCTGCTCCGGAGTTTCCGGCAAAATAGAATATGAGTAAGAAACATTACCTTGGAACTGAGCCTTACCTGCTTTTCCTTTCTTTGTCGTAATTAAAATAACTCCATTACCGGCACGCGAACCATAAATTGCTGCAGAAGCCGCATCCTTCAATACTTCTACAGATTCAATCGTTGACGGGTCAATCTCCGCCAAAGCGTTTGTTCCTGTAATCGGAGAAGTAAAAGAATAAACCGGTACCCCGTCAATCACATAAAGCGGCTCTCCATAATCACGTCCGTCACCTATAAATAAAGAGTTATAACCACGAATAGCAACAACACTACCTCCACCACCAGGGGCTCCACTCTGAGTATTGATTTCAACTCCAGCCATACGTCCCTGTAAAAGATTCTCCAAACTTGCAGAAGGAACTTCCTTTATATCAGATGCCTTCACTGAAGATATAGAGCCGACAAGCTCTCTCTTTTTACGCTCACCATAAGCAACGACAGTCACTTCATCCAATTTTGCAAAACTTTCTTCCAACACAATTTTCAAGGTGTCACAAGGTAAGTGAAATGCCACCTCTTTCTTCTCAAAACCCACAAAGCTACAAATAAGACGACCTTGTTTTATCGGCAAACGAAATGTAAACAAACCATTTACATCTGTTGCAGTTCCCAAATTCGTATTTTCCAGGCGAACAGTCACACCTGGCAGAGGTGCATTCTTTGCATCTACAATCCGCCCTGTCAGTACATACTCCTTACTGATCTGATTTTGAGGAGCAACTTTATTTTTAGCATTGATAATAACAACTTCATTTACTATCGAATAGGTAAGATTCGTTTCTTTCAGTACCTGTTGCAAGACATCTTCCAAAAGCATATCCGCCACATTAATATTAATGCCTTTAGCCTGCTTAATCTCTTCACTTCCTGCATCATAAAAGAATCCATAATCCGTCTGAAATTTCAAAGCTTGAATCACCTCTTCCAGTGTAGCTCCTTTCATACAAAGCGTAACCGCCTTATTCTGCGAATACAATGTAGCAGATACGTTCATCGAAATCGAGAACATCAATACCATCAACATTTTTGACATAAGCCATAATTTTCGAAAACAATCCCTACCCCAAGGGACGTTCCAACGATTTTTTTTCATAATTTTGTTAGATTAAATGAAACATCTTGGGAATCCTATCGCCAAATACAAATTCCCGGTTGATTTTATTCAAGGAGTTGCTGGTAACAACTCCTTGTTATTTTTATTGGGAGACAATAACCGTCTTACCTTGAATTTCAAACTTTACTTGTCCCGCCTTCGCTATCACTTCCAATATTTCTTTCAAAGTATCCTTTCTTTTCATAACCCCCCAAAACTTCCTTGTTTTTAAAGAGGCATTCTGGTAAAACACCTCTACATCATACCACCGCGCCAACTTCTGCATAATCGCTTCCAAATTATCGTTTTGAGAAACAAACAGACCATCTTTCCAAGCCACATAAGGAAACACATCGACTTGTTTCACAGATGCTTGTCCACTATTGTTATCTATAATGAACTGTTCGCCCGGAACAAGCTTCACATAATCTTTATCTGGAGCTTCTTTCAATTTCACACCAATACTTCCTTTTACTAAAGTTGTCTGCATCTGTTTTTCTTCAGCATAAGTCATCACATTAAACTCTGTCCCAAATACTTTGATTTCCTCCACCACCGTCTCAACAATAAAGGGCTTTTCATCCGGCTTCACAATAAAAAAAGCTTCACCTTCCAAATACACTTTCCGCTCATTACCAGCAAAAGCAACCGGATAGCGTAAATAAGACGAAGAATTCAACAATACTTTGGAGCCATCTGCCAATACCACTTGAAATTCTGCTGCAACCGGAACTTTTAATTCATTATAAGCAATCTCATTATTTATAACAGAATCTACCTGATACTGGATCATACCTTCCTTTACTTTGACGGATGCCTGCGTCTCATCCAACAGTGCAATAGCAGATTTATCTGTCAACACCAAATTCTTACCATCACTCAACTTTAAAGTGACGCCCTTATCTGTCAAACCATTTTCAACAACAACAGCCGAAGGAGTTTGGTGCAAAAAAGAAAAAACCAAAGCAAAGCCCAATAAAACAACAACAGAGGCAGCTACACTTAACCAAACGATGCGCCTTACCGGCTTACGTCTCCCCCTCTCCAAACGCATCCATCCTTCCTGAACATCCACAACACTCAAACGCCGTTCCTCTATTTTCTCCTGCTGTTGCCGAAAACGTTTCCAGTAAAGACGATGCTCTTCACATTCTGCATACCATTCTTCAAAGGCTTGATCTTCTTCATCGCTCAACGGCAAACCTTTCATTTTACGAAATAATATCGATACAGAAACTTCCATTTTCAAAATTTAATTTCTGCTAAGACGTAGAATTCAAGAAACAGGGTGAATGATTTTAATAAAAATATTACAATAAAAATTACTTTTATTCATAGCAATCTATCATCCAATACATTCACTTTTCAAATAAGACAAAATAATTAACAAGCACAATTGTTGATGATCAATATACAAGCTGTCTCGAAGTTCCTGATAAGCTTTTTTCATATGTGTTTTAACCGTATTTACAGACAATCCCGTTTTTTCTGCTATTTGACTATAACTCAACTTTTTATAAACACTCAATTTCAACACTTCACGTCGTTGCCCAGGTAGTTTTCAATTTCCTCCTTCACTCGTTCGATCAGCTTATCTTCACCAAAATCAAAATCCCCTATATAATAAACTGCATCAAACAATTTCACATCCAACGGATCTGTAACATTCAATTTACGTAAATAATCAACACAACTATTCTTAACACAACTATATACATACGAACGATCAAACTCTATAGACTCCAAATCCGAACGGGACAGCAAATTCAAAAACACATCCTGTACCATATCTTCTGCAACAGTTATGTCACCGACATAACTCTCGGCAAAAAGCACAAGACGTTCGTAATATTTTTGAAATAAAGCATCTAAACCCGCCCTCTCCATAGTTGTATCACTCAGTTATAACCATCATAAACTAGTGCAAAAATATGGAAAAGCGAAAAATAAATCAACATCATGAATTATATTTCTCAAATGAAAAAATAGTTTTGCCCCTACTTCTTTTTTATACCTTTGCACCATTGATTAATTTGCAAACAAAATCATGGAAATCATCCGATTCATCAAAAACTGGACTTTACCGATTGCCATGCTGAGCGGAGTGGCCGGTTATTTCATTTATGTGAACATTCCTTTTCTGGAACCGACACGTCCTTGGGTGAACAGCGCAGTCAATCTCATTCAACCGGCATTGATTTTTATGATGCTGTTTCTCTCGTTTTGCAAAGTAGAGCTACACGACCTTCGTCCCTGCCGTTGGCACCTGTGGTTGTTATTAATACAAGGGTTCAGTTTCACTCTTTTAGGCGCAATTTTAATATTATTCCGCGACCTTCCCGGCAGAATCCTAATAGAAGGAGCCATGGTCTGTCTGATATGTCCTACAGCGACAGCAGGAGCCGTTGTCACACAAAAACTGGGAGGCAATGCCGCACACCTCACCACCTATACCATACTCATCAATCTGATAGCGGCTGTACTTGTTCCGCTTATCGTGCCACTGGTACACCCTCATCCCGATCTGACATTCGGCAACTCCTTTGCCCTCATATTGGGGAAAGTGTTCCCGCTTTTACTATGCCCGTTCATTGCTGCCGTATTAATCCGCTACCTCCTTCCAAAACTTCATGCCCTGTTGGCACGCTACCACGAATTGGCTTTCTACATGTGGGCAATAGCTCTCTCCCTCGCCATCGCTGTCACTGTAAAAAGTATTGTACATAGTGAAATCGACATTCTCTACCAACTGGGATTGGCTGTAGTTTCTTTGATATCCTGTATCATACAATTCTATATAGGCAAAAGAATAGGAAAAATCTACAACGACCGTATCAGTGCCGGTCAATCACTCGGACAAAAGAACACTGTATTTGCCATCTGGATGGGCTACACCTTTTTCACACCGGTCACCGCCATTGCCGGAGGATTCTACAGTGTATGGCACAATCTGTTCAATTCCTGGCAGCTCTACCAACGGCGCAAATCCTCCGATTCTCCCTCTGTAGGCTAACTTATTTCCCATACAAACTTATGCAATATACTTGCTCACAGCTGCAGGCATTCCGCCTACAACCAGATAAAGCCGGAATAGCTCCATCATCTTATTATGGACAAACTCATCAATGACGGTACAACGTAACCACGCATTGCGTAATGACTCAATAACAGCGTTATTGATACCTATACACGAAATGAACTCTTCAAAGTCTAGCGGAAACATCAATGAAAACAGTAAAGCGATATGCCACTTTTCCAAGATTTACTCAAAAAAAGCCCTGAAAATCCGGTGGACCTTCAGGGCTTTATAAAATTCTTATCTGTTTTCAAGCAAGCCGTTACTGCTTCTTGAATTCATGAAAAGCTGTTTTCACTTCATCTACATAATCAAGCTTTTCCCAAGTAAACAATTCTACCTCCTTCTCTACAGTTTCCCAATAATTGGAAGTAAACACCTTCTTGACAATTTCAGGTTTCCGTCCCATGTGTCCGTAGCTTGCAGTTTCCTGATAAATCGGATTACATAATTTCAAGCGTTCTATAATCGCCCGAGGACGAAGATCGAAAATACCGGTAATTTTTTCAGCGATTTCTGCATCTGTCAATGTCACCTTCGATGTTCCATAGGTATTAACATATACACCGACCGGCTTGGCAATACCGATAGCATACGAAATTTGAATCAACATTTCATCTGCAACCCCGGCTGCCACCATATTTTTAGCGATATGACGCGCAGCATAAGCAGCTGAACGGTCTACCTTAGATGGATCTTTACCTGAAAATGCACCACCGCCATGGGCTCCTTTACCACCATAAGTATCTACAATAATTTTACGTCCTGTAAGTCCGGTATCTCCATGAGGACCACCGATCACAAACTTACCGGTAGGATTGACATGTAAAATCAGTTCTTTATCGAACAAATTCTGTACACGGCGAGGCAATTGGGCTTTCACCCGTGGCAACAGAATATCTATGATGTCTTTCTTTATCCATTCCACCATTGCCTCATCAGCTTTCAATTGAGCTTCCGGTGCTTCATTGGCGGGTTTGATAAAATCGTCGTGTTGAGTAGACACCACTATCGTATGAATACGATGCGGTTTGTTATCGTCTCCATATTCTACTGTCACCTGTGATTTTGAATCCGGACGCAAATACTGCATCAACTGGCCTTCCTTACGGATTTTTGCCAACTCTTGCAATAATAAATGTGCCAATTCCAAAGAAAGAGGCATATAGTTGTCTGTTTCATTACAAGCGTAACCGAACATCATTCCCTGGTCTCCGGCACCCTGCTCCATCGGGTCTTCACGCACGACTCCCCGATTGATATCCGGCGACTGTTCATGTAGCGCAGACAGCACTCCACAGCTATTACCATCAAACATATATTCGCTTTTGGTATAACCGATTTCATTAATCACCTCACGCGCCACTCGCTGTACGTCAATATACGTTGTTGTTTTAATTTCGCCTGCTACAATTGTCTGTCCGGTTGTCACCAATGTTTCGCAAGCCACTTTTGCCTCCGGGTCAAAAGCGATGATTTTGTCCAATACTGCATCCGATATTTGATCGGCCACTTTGTCTGGATGTCCTTCAGATACAGATTCTGATGTAAATAAATAACCCATAACTTAATTTTAAATTGAATTACCTCAACGGTGAATTAATATTATGGGAAAGGCAATGGATGGTTGAATTTCAGAAGTTATGCATTTTAGCAATTTTTTTCTGTGGTTGCAATCAGCCAAATCTTTCCACAATGACGGCGCAAAGGTACAGTATTATTTGGATATTTGAAAATTAATATAGTACTTTTGCAACCTAATCTAATTAGTATGGCATTTCTATATAACATCGGTATACGGGCATACGGATTGGGTATCAAATTGGCAGCCCCATTCAACGAAAAAGCATCCTTGCTGTCAAAAGGACGCAGACAAACCCGAAAACAAATCAAGGAATTCAAACGCGGAAAAGACCGCTTGGTATGGTTTCATGCAGCATCCTTAGGTGAATTTGAACAGGGACGTCCTGTCATGGAACGCTTACGAGAAAAAGAGCCGAACACTAAAATTTTACTGACTTTCTTTTCTCCATCAGGCTATGAAATCCGCAAAAACTACACTGGTGCAGACTATATTTACTATCTTCCCGGTGATACTCCCGGCAATGCCGCCCGATTTATCAAAACATTCCGACCGGATGCGGCAGTTTTTGTCAAATACGAATTCTGGTACAACTATCTGAATGAGCTTCACCGCAACCACATCCCGGTATATCTGATTTCAGCCATTTTCCGTCCGGAACAACCGTTTTTCAAGAACTGGGGAGGACTTCATCGCAAAATGCTGACCTTTTTTGACCGGCTCTTTGTGCAAGACGGTCAATCGGTTGAACTTTTAAAAAATATCGGTATCACACGTACACATCTAACCGGAGATACCCGCTTCGACCGGGTAAAACAAATTGCAGATGCAGCCAAAGACATTGAAACAGTGCGTTTGTTTTGCAATGGGCATCCCTCTATGGTATGCGGAAGCACCTGGCCACCGGATGAGGATATTTTGATGGATTATATCAACCACTATTCAGGAGAGTATAAATGGATATTTGCTCCACATGAAATCGGAGAAAGCCATATCAAAGCCATCATGGAAAAATGCCAGAAAAAAATAGCCCGATATACACAGGCACCAACAAATCTATCCGAATACGACGTACTGATTATTGACTGCATCGGACTGTTATCATCCGTTTACCGCTATGGCAATATTTCCTATATTGGAGGAGGCTTCGGTGTCGGCATACATAACACATTGGAAGCTGCCGTTTATGGTATTCCTGTGATATTCGGTCCCAAATATCATAAATTCAATGAAGCCGTTACCCTCATCAAAGAAGGTGGAGGTTTTTCCATCAACAACGGCACAGAATTAAAAGAATTGCTGGACTCTCTTATCAGCAATCCGACAATCACCCAAACTGCCGGAGAAAAAGCTCTTGCGTATGTAAAAAGCCAATTGGGAGCTACAAGTATTATTCTAGACGAACTTATCCATAAATAAAAAGAATGGCTGGTTACTCCTCCAGCCATTCTTTTAATGTATCGATTAAATCTTCTTTTGATACCGGATCAAAATCCTTGATACGACATGTATGACTCATGTCTCCGCGTACATATTTGCGACATTTCCAATTGTTTTTTAAATCAACGCCGGTCGCATACCATGGATCGCTTCCTCCATATACAAACAGTATTTTTTCTGCATCGGTCTGCAACCATTTATTAATAGCCTTCATCTGGGCTTCATTGAATGCTTTCTGCTCTACCCCGGCAGGCATTGCAAAAGAGAAATCAATATTATCCTTCTCATCAGGCATATACTTTTTGAATGGTTTTATATTATACTCATACATTCCCGTTTCAGTCAAAGCTGCATAAAAAAACGGACGCATACGCTCCATATACTTGTCCTCAAAGAAATCCGGAGAAGAAATACGCACCAAATAATCAAATATCTCACTCCATTCAGAAGATTCTTCCTCCGGAATATCTGCCGGATTATGTCCCCATTGCCAAAAAGCAAACGGATACTCTAAAATTATCAACTGCAATGCTCGTTTCACTCCGCCAACAGCTTGATAGGTATAATGCCTTGCCTGAGCCAACGAATCCAGCATACCCGCCAATTTATCCTGATTTTTGAAACACAACAACTGAAAATCACGCACAGTCCAATGTGCAGCATTCACATCTTCTCCTGCAAACATGGTATTAAAATTACCTTTACCATTACCCAATCTATCCAGAAACTTCTCAAGGCGAGGATCTACATATTCCAAATTCAACGGAGCCACATACGGAACACTCACATCTACATCTGCAGGATAAAAATAACGGTGGAATATCGTAGTCTGTCCTCCTTTGCTTATACCCGTAGACACCCACTTGGCAGAAGGATATATCTGTTTTTTAATCGCCTGGATAATTGCATGCTGATCATCAGCAGCCTGCTTAATTGTCAGACAATCCCATGGAATGTTTCCTTCAGGCACGCTGCCATCAAAAAAACGATGTTCAATGGTCAACTGATTTCCCTTAAAAAGCCTTGTCAATTCGCCAGCTTCCGGAGTATAAAGATAATATCCTTCCAATTCAACAATCACCGGTGCGTTATAATCCCTGTGTCCCAATAACACCCGTTGTTTAAAAGTTCCTTTCGACGGGTTTGAATGGTCTATCGGCTGCTCAAAACAGAATTGATAATACTCGTTAAATTCATCAATCTTCAACTCCTTGATATCGGAGATTTGCGGAATCATACGCAACCTTTCCAAAACACCTTCACCTGCAAAAACTGTTGCTGTAAAAAGCAACATCAACACCAAAACACAACAAATCTTTCTCATATATCCTATATTTACATTTACCACCTCAACCTATTGAGGTATTGTTCGTATCAAAGCGCAAGGTAGAAAAAAAAGTAAAATATAGAAAGGAATTTGTACTTTTGCATCCGAAAATTTAGAAGCACCAACAATGAATTATTTTACAACTTATAAAGAACATTATCGGGAACTTATCAGATTAGGAGTTCCTATTGTCATCGGACAAATCGGGATTGTCGTTGTCGGCTTAGCTGATAACATGATGGTAGGGCAATTCGATACGCTCCATCTTGCAGCCGCATCTTTTGTCAATAGTGCATTCAATATCCCTATCCTTTTCGGACTGGGTTTTTCTTATGGACTGACCCCATTGGTCGGACAGTTTTTCGGTCGACACGACCGTTTCAAAGTCGGACAGTTACTACGCAATAGTCTATTGGTAAACCTATTGATAGGAATACTCCTTACCCTCATCATGACCTTTGTCTGGTTTAATGTTGACAAGATGGGACAACCGGAAGAACTTCTTCCCCTCATCCGCCCCTATTTTTTGTTACAATTGGCATCCCTGCCGTTTGTCATGCTTTTTAACTCGTTCAAACAATTTGCAGACGGAATCACAGATACCCGAACCCCTATGTACATTATGATTTCAGCCAACGTTTTGAACATCATCGGCAACTATATTCTGATATACGGCAAATTAGGACTTCCAGCGCTGGGCGTTGTCGGTGCCGGAATCTCCACGCTTATATCCCGTATTGTCATGTTTGCTGCTTTTGCCATACTCTTCTACCGTAGCATACATTACCGCAAATACTATGTAGGTTACCGCCGCGGACAATATAACTCCAAAGATATTTTATCCCTCAACAAAATGGGATGGATGGTTGGTCTGCAAATGGGCTTGGAAACAGCCTTGTTCAGTATCTCAGGCATCATGATTGGTTGGCTTGGCAGTATTGCTTTAGCCGCACACCAAATTATGATCGCAATCTCCACCCTAGGCTTTATGATATACTACGGAGTTGGAGCAGCCGTCTCTGTACGAGTCAGCAATTTCTATGGCAGAGGAGATATCGTCAATGTAAAACGAAGCACCATAGCCGGATTTCACATCATGCTCTGTCTGGTTTTAGTAGCATGCACAATCTTTTTCTTTGCACAGGATGTCATCGGTATTCTATTTACCACCTCGCCGGAAGTCATTAGTCTGGTCTCTTCGCTGATTATCATTCTGATGATATATCAATTCGGCGATGCTCTACAAATCATTTATGCCAACTCGCTCCGAGGCATCGGCGATGTCATTTCCATGGCTATCATTTCCTTTATCGGATATTTCCTACTGGCCATGCCGGTGTGCTACATCTGTGGATTTATACTAAATCTCGGCATTACCGGTATTTGGATCGGTTATCCGGTAGGTCTCACCTTAACCGGAATCATGCTCTGCGGCAGATACTATTGGAAATTAAAAAACGGGAGACTATTTCGTTAGCTCCCTGATTTTTTCAACTGCCGCAATGCGGTCTGTAAAATGAACCGTCTGTATACCCAATGCATGGGCGGCTTCAATGTTTGCAATCAGATCATCCACAAACAATGTTTCTTCCGGAACCAAATGATACCGGTCAAAAAGAATCTGATAGATTTCCTTTTCCGGTTTAATGGTATGTTCCAATGCAGAGATAATGCGTCCCTCAAAAAAAGAGAACACCTTTCGGTCTTTCAGATAATCATAATATTCCACCGACATATTCGACAAACAAAACAAACGGAAACCTCTTTCAGACAATTCTTCTATCAACTCACAAGTTGCCGGCAGATTATCCAAAGTATGCTTGATAAATTCCACAAAATCCCAACACTCCGCATACATACGTCCAGCAAAATCACTCATAGCAATCACCATTTCAGCTTGTGTAATTGTGCCTCTGTCAAATTCCGACCAATATTGCTGGAAAAAGCCCTTTTTAAACAAAGCGACCGGTAATTCCTTATCGCCGGGATAAGTTGCCAGCAAACGTTCCGGACTCCAATCAACAACCACTCCTCCTAAATCAAATACTACATTCTTAATCATATTCTCCATATATAAATATTCCACCTCATTCCATACTAATTCTCATTATGCAAATATACACAAAACCATACAGTTAACACAAATACAAAAAAAAATTATCATTTCTCTTTGGTATTTTATCAAAAAACTATACTTTTGCACCCGAGTTCATTGCTCAGGTGGCGGAATTGGTAGACGCGCTGGACTCAAAATCCAGTGTCCTCAACAGACGTGCGGGTTCGATTCCCGCCCTGAGTACAAAAAACCTCTTAATCTTAATGATTAAGAGGTTTTTTATTTTCTATTTCCCCAAACCCACCCTCATTTTTCCTTTTCCATATAGTCGACATGTGGTAATGCTCAATAATTCTGAACTCTTAGTTCACTATGCGATATGCGTTTGTGCACTGTGCTGAGTTTGCAGTTTGCTGATACAGCTTTTCCTCCCAAAGCACACAATAAATTTGCTCTCCTTTCGAAGAAGCAGAATCATGCCGCCACTATACTTCTGAAAAACTACCTCAAAACAATCTAACGTAAATCAGTCGTCCAATTCAACCCTTGAATCTTGACATCCAGTTCTCTCAATTGCCGGGCATAATTATCCGTCTCTTTTTGAAGTTCTGACACATTTACAATCCGGATACTCTTCAGCTCACTTCTCCCATAGCGGGTCTCATTTTCTGCAACATGTTTCAGCAGTTCCCGCAACAAATCCACTCGCATAGAAAGTGTATCCTTACGTGCCATCAAACGTGTCAGATTTTCTCCCTCACACAAAGTGTGCATATTCGTATCATTAATCCGATAAATTAACTCTTCCAGTTGGGTGAGATTCTCATTCAATTCCTTAAACAACTCCTCAACATTCTCGGCAGGTTCATCACCTTCCTGCACTTTTGCACTGTTTTTCAACCGAAGTTTCAATTGAATTATCCGTTTTTGTAAATCAGCACGCAAACTGAGAGCTTCTGCAAGTTTCATATCCATTGTGTATTATAGTCAATATGCACAAAGTTACTAAATATCTCTGGAAAAATCTAACGAATGAGGGGAAATAATGATGGCGGCACTGGTGTTCAATGACTTATGAGGATTTATGATGAAAGCCCCTCCAATGCAAAAGTGCAAGGAAATGAAAGGTAATGAGGGCGAACGGTTTTCAAATCATTACCCGATAACGAGGTAAGTTTATAGGTCGTTGGAGTCTATTTCTACTCTCTACCATATTCTGCATAACAATGTACAACTCGCTGATAACTAATTTTGTAAGCAAAAAGAATTGGATTATGCGAAGTACATTTAAGGTGCTGTTCTATGTGAACGGAA
>CAMDJC010000025.1:0-46952 GCA_945900015.1 uncultured Odoribacter sp.
AACCTTTCTTCTCTATCTGCGCCAAAGCGTCCTCTGCACTTCCATCCAATTTAAATTCAAATATATAGACGGCACGGGGGAGTCTCTACAATGCAATCCACCCGCCCCTCACTTTGAATGCGCTCCGTATGCACCGTGTAGATACTCATCAGACGAAGCAACAAATAAAATGTATACTGAAAATAACGCTCCCTCTCCCGTTCGCTATCCTTGCGACGCATTGTATAAGGTATATCTGCAAAAAAGGAGGTCAGCAACTGGCGGAAATTTTCCAATTCCCAATCCTCCAAGGCAAATGCCAGGCTCTGCGCCGCATTCAACGGCTCGTTGCGGGTCTTTAAATAATTGGAAGCTATCATCGTCAGAAAACCGCCCTGCACCTCACTGTTCGGAAAGTCAAGCAAGAATGTTTCACGACGTCTGTCATACTCCTTGATAGTCAGATAACCACTCTGATAAATCATCGGCAGCGGACATTCTACATCCGCCTTGTAGCTCATAAACTCTTCCTCCTTATAATATTTCCCGGTCAACTCGTCTATCCCCTCATGAAAATGATTCAACAAACGAATCAAATAAGTCGGTGTCCCCGTTGCAAACCAGTAGTTCCCGATTCGCTGGCTATCCAATGCGTTCAACACACTGAAAGGATTGTAGACATCCGTCAACCGGGTACTGAAATGATAACCGTCATAACGCTGTTTCAAACGTTCTGCCATCTCCTCCTCACTGCAGCCTTCAAGCTCCGCCATCGTGCGGATAGGCTCGGCAAAATAATGATGCAACTCTTCCTCCGTGATGCCGCACAACGCATCGTACTTCGACATCATGCTGATATCTTTCGGCTGGTTGAAACCGCTGAATACGCTCACCTGTGAAAACTTTGTAACTCCCGTCAGAAAAACAAACTGCAGATATTCATCGGTACGTTTAAATCCTGAATAAAAAGCCTTCAATACCTCCCGATTATCCGCCAACACCTCCGGATTCATATCCAGCACATCGAGCAAAGGTTTGTCATACTCGTCCACCAGCACCACGGCACGACGGCCATAACGTTCTGAAGCGGCTTGGACTACCTTTTCAAAACGGGTGGCCAGATTAAAATCACTACCGGAGTCTGTATCATATTCTCGTTCCCAGCCGATAATGCGTCCTTCCAATTCCCGCTTCAATGCTCCTGCCTCCGTAAAATTCACTCCATTGAAATCAATGTGAAACACAGGATGCTTGTGCCACTCTTTTTCCAGACTTTCAATTTTCAAACCCTTGAACAAATCCCTTTTGCCTTCAAAATAGGCTTTCAACGTCGACAAGAGCAGGCTCTTACCAAAACGGCGGGGACGGCTCAGAAAATATACCTTACCCTCCGTTGCCAAAGAATAGACCATATCGGTCTTGTCCACATACACAAAACCATCCTCTATGATATTTTCAAATGTCTGTATGCCTATCGGATATTTCATTGCTGCTGTATTTATAAGACGCTTATGCAAATTAATATAATTTCATTTTAATATCCAAAAAACAATGGATTATAGAGAATAATTAATTCTATCCACAAACCACTCCTCCCCCCTCTTACATCGTAAGCAAATATATGACAAAACCATATCAAAGATATCGTTTTGTTATCTTTGATATATAGTTATCTTATATTTGACATATATTTGAGATAAGAATAAGTGGGAGAAAGGAGAGGGATGAGCGGGAGAAGAGCATGATACAAAAAGAGGATTGCCCTCCCCGGACAATCCTCCAAACATGCCTTTAAAACAGCATGAAATTTATTTCAAGCACCCACAAATCAAAGTTGTGTCGGTCCCTCGGCAAATTCAAACTTACCTGTATCAATGCATTTGAATGACATCGTAAAGTTTTTGCGATTACCGTCATAAGTCTGGTAAGTCACTTTATAATACATATCTACTCCGTCTTTCTGTGTCACTGCATCCGGAAACTTGGTTTCCAACAATACGATGATACCTTTCTTCACCTGCTCCAACAAAATGGCATTAACCTCTTCATCGCTCTTATCCTTCAATATTCCCTCCGGGTCCTTAGTTGTACGGGAAATTCTCATATCGAAATTCTTTTGGTAAGAACTTGCTCCAAACCAATATTCTGTCTGGTCAGGAAATCTTGAATCAAGATAAGCCGGTTTGTTTTCAGCTACCCAATCCACCAGTACCTGATAATCTTCCTGCACCATAGTAAAACGTACTGACGGGTCGAACATCCAGGCACCATTTGCATAAATGAACTGATCGGTTTTCACGACGGTAGGATTGTAAACTGTCCATACGCCATCAATAAATGTATATTCATCGGTATAGAATGAATATTTTTTACCATTGTCATTTTTATAGGCTACGATACATTTTGTTCCCGGCTGTGCATATGGGAATTTCAATGACAAGAACTGAGGCAAATAGTTTTTAGAATTATTAGAAGACGAAAAACTATGATCCTTGATTCCCATTCCATCAAAATCCTCATCGCTCACAACATAGCCTTGAGTTTCCTTTACAATCGTATAATTTTTATACTTGGTGCTATATTCATACAAATTAGTCACTTCATAAGTCTTCACAGCATCAATGTTTTCTACCAATTCAAATTCAGGAGCGCCATCAGCCTTGGTACATTTGAAAGCCATCTGAGTCGGAAGATTCTTATTGTCATATACACTGTAACGTACATGATAGATTACACCTACAACGGCATCCTTAGCGAATTTGGTTTCCAAAAGCAATTCGACACCTTCACGAATCCTGCCGGTGATAAAATCATCGGTAATCTCAACATCTTTGTTATACTTTTTCCAATCGTCTACTTTGGCACTAAAATTCTTGTTATAGGAACTTGCACCATAATAGAATTCACTGTCGCCTTTATCTGTCAACCATTCCTTATGATTTTTCTTTACATCATCCACCAGAATCTGATAGTCGTATTTGTCCATGGTGAAGTCAAATACATTTTCTGCCTTTCCAGAGCGACCTTCTGCCACTTTGCAAGTAATCAGAGCCAATGCCTTATCCTCCAGTTTTAGACCAACCAAGGCACTATCCAAACGTCCGGAAGCCTCTTCCTTACTCAGACAAAGGTATCTTGCAATATCCTTACCTCCCTGTTGATAATTTTTTACTCCCAATGTCACTTTTTCCACTTCAGGGAAAGCTCCTTCATAAAAGTTGTAGGTAGCCTTGACAGACGAACCGTCTTTCAAGCCCGGATAGAGAGAAGGAAACAATCCTCCAAGATATTGATTGGCTCCGTATTGCTCTGAAAACGCCTTGTTTTTCTTAATATAATCGGCTGCTACAGAATCCTGCTCTGTTTTCAATTTATATGCCTCTTTTGCGACAGTGGCATAGTCTGCATCAGTCAAGGTGTATTCCAACTCTTTGCTAATTGGCTTTTCGAGCAGATCCAGTTCATCATAAACATCCTCCATCGGATTACAAGCTCCCAACATCATCAAAGCCAATATTCCAGTATATAATTTTCTCATAATAATCTGATTTTATTCATTAAAACGTGATTTTCAAACCGGTTGACCAAGTGATTCCATTACCGAAATAGACCAATGCAGATTTTGCAGAATGGTCTGAACCGTCCTTGGCATCTGCAATATATTCCTTATCCAGGATATTATTGACGTTGCAATAGAACTTGGCTCCCAATTTGCCGATTTTGAACTTGTAGCTTACATTGGCATCCAATGTCGAATATTCCGGCATTTTCCATGCATCGGAACGATCAGAAGCTGAATTACGCAATGTCGGGTCGAAATCGGCATAGTTGCGACCGAAATAGTTCCAATCCACTCCGATACGGAACTTCGGAAGCGGTTCCCAGGTTCCCATCAATGATGCAGTGGTCTGTGCAGCATTACCTACATGCAAATCTTTGATATAAGCGTTGAAACTACCAATCAATTCCTGTTGATCGTTGTAGAGATCGAACATCACATCATCTCCCCATTTCCAATCGCCCAAAGAAAACATGGCTTTGAAATCCAAAGTAGAGCATGGCTTATAGGAAGCTTCCAACTCAATACCCATGTGGATAGCATCAATATTCGGAATAGTGGCTTTTTCATTACCGATACTCTTGGTTACACTTTTGTCCATCCACTTGGTATAATATCCGTTAAAGTTCAAGTTAAATTTCTCAAGACTCAAACCATAACCGATTTCAGCAGTTACAATCTTTTCGTATTTTGCATCTTTCTGCACCTCATTACTATTGTTGATAAACACGTTATTCATCAACGGAGCCTTAGTAACATAACCGGCATTCACAAATACATTCTGGAATCCTCCGATCTTATAGTTAAAACCGGCTTTCACACTCACCGGCACAAAATGCTGCCAAGATGTGGTAACAGGCAGAGTTTTGTTTGTAGAATATTTGCCGTATTTTCCTTCGTCTTTACGACGGTATGACTGGTCGGAAACTGATGCAGACAGGAAAGCTGAATACAATGCCTTGGTAATCTCCGCCTGTACGAATCCACCCAACCACATCACGTTACCGATATTGTGATAGTTCACTTTGTCTCCGACAAACAGCTGACGGTTCGGTTCGCGGTATTTGATATTGTTATCAATAAAATATTCACCCCCCAGCAGGTCGGTAATCTCTGCATAGTGATAGCCTTTATAATAACGTCCGTCAATACCGGCGGTCAAACAAAGCGATTCACTCAAATTATTCGTATATGTACTCAACAGACCATACCAGTCGTGAGCATTGGTTTCCATTGTAAATACAACAGAAGAGCCGTTTACAGAAGCAGCATTGTCACGCATGACAGATTCATAATCAATCAATCCTTCGGGAGTCAGGCTGGTCTCTGCATACGGACGTCCGGTCTGATAGTCATATTGCAGTCTGTTTTTATCATCGCCATATACACGCTTACCGCCACCTGTCGATTTTGAAACGTAAACAGCTGTTGAAAGGTTAGAATGGTCATTGATGTTCCAAAAGTGATTCAACGACATCTGCGGTTTGTGATATTCGTTATATCCATAACCGGTCGGCACCACCTGTCCGTTGATATAACCGTAGCTTGTATTCATACGGATACCGTCACGATGTTTGCGATAGTCTTCAATCAATGCTTTGTTTCCACGCTGATTGTGTTTCTGTGGAGCACCGAAAGCAGTAAAAGAAAGACGATGAGCATCGTTGATTTTCTTTGATACATTTACAAAATAGTTCCATCCCAAGAATTCTCCGCCTTTAAAATAACCGTCACCTTCTGTACGAGAACCTGAAAGCGAAATTGCCCATCCGTTTTTCAACAGACCGGTAGAAACAGAGAATGCCATTTTTTCATATCCGTCATTACCGATTCCATAATATACAGAACCTCCCATCTGAGCATCCGTTGTCTGAGTGATGATGTTGATAGTACCACCTACAGAAGAAAGGCCTAATTTGGAAGCACCCAAACCACGCTGAACCTGCATATATTTGGTTACATCAGACAATCCTGCCCAGTTTGACCAATATACTTTACCGTTTTCCATACCGTTGATAGGCACACCATTAATCAATACACCGATATTGTCAGTATCAAAACCACGCAAAGTCACACGAGAATCGCCATATCCACCACCATTGTCTGTCGTATAAATAGACGGAGTAGATTTCAGAACAGAAGGGAACTCCTTATTTCCAAGCTTCGTTTCCAAAGCTTCCGGCTCAATACTTGAATAAGCGATTGGAGTTGAACGGTCGGCAGTCACATACGATGCACTTACCATCACTTCATCCAGACCGACAGAAGATTCTGTCATCCGAATTTCTCCCAATTTCTGATTCTTGTTCAGATTAACCGTTTTAGTCAGTGATTCATAACCGACAAATCTGAATAAAAGGATTACATTTCCCTTTTTGCTTACCTGGAGAGAAAATTCTCCGTTTACATCAGCAACACATCCCTGTGTTGTACCTTCAACCATCACGGTTGCACCAATCAGCGGATCACCAGTATTGGCATCCACAATTTTTCCTGTAATCGTACCCTGTGCCATTGCCACAAACGCAGACAAGCACAATGATACCATGAGTACCAATGTCTTAGCAAATACTCTTTTCATACAATTAAACAAACTATTTAAATTAATAAATGAATATCCATACACACTATTTAAATGAAGTACAAAATTACACTTTTCATCCCAAATAGCCATGATTTACCATTATTCTTTTTTTAGAAACATCTTTTTAACACTTGCGCCAGCAAAATTAAAAGGGATATATGACGATATTGTGAAAAAAATATCTCGAAATGGTAACTTTTGAAATTTACTCTCGTATACTCCCCCGATTTAGCACACACCAAGGGAGAGGAAGTTTATAAAACAAGCTGTTTTCCTGAATCGTTCTTTAATACAACAGACCGGTTTATCACGGGATATTTATTACACGCACACACCACACACAAACGTAAATACATATAAATCTTTTCATCATCCCGACCGGTTCTGGATTAAAAACACAGGGAATGTCTCCCTAAAATACACGAAGGGCGCAAATTAATTTTGCGCCCTTCTGTTATCTGACTTTAAATAATCTTATCTGATTTCTGAGCCCGGTTTTACTTCTTTATCCGGACGGACAAAAGCCAAAGAGCCGTCAGCATTTTCAGCCATCAGAATCATTCCTTGTGATTCGATTCCTTTCAATTGCTTCGGTTCAAGATTAACCAAGATGCTGACCTGCTGACCTACTACCTCTTCCGGAGTGTAATATTCTGCAATACCGGAAACAACCGTACGGGTGTCGATACCGGTATCAACCGTCAATTTCATCAACTTTTTCGTCTTTGCCACTTTTTCTGCAGCCACAATACGTCCGGCACGGATATCCATCTTGGCAAAATCATCAAAAGCAATATTTTCCTTGGCAGGAGCCACCTGTGCATTGGCTATCTCATTGGCCTTTTTCGTTGCCAACAAACGGTCGATTTGCTTTTGTATCTCTTCATCCTCAATCTTGTCAAACAAAAGTCCGGGAGCATTCAATGTGTGACCTTCCGGCAGTACTCCATCCCCCATTTTTGCCCAAGCAATCGGTTCGATATTCAAGAAACCACGCAATTTTGCTGCACTGAACGGAATAAAGGGCTCTGTCAATGTTGACAAATCGGCTGCTATCTGCAAACAGACATTCAAAATAGTCTTGACACGAGCTTCATCTGTTTTTATCAACTTCCACGGCTCTGTATCAGCCAGGTATTTATTACCTAAACGGGCAAGATTCATACACTCTTTCAAGGCATCACGGAAATGGAATGTATCCAGATTCTTTTCTACGCGCTCTATAATCTGCGGAATCTCAGCTAACACCTCTTTATCATAATCCGTCAATTCTCCACGCTGTGGCACTATTCCACCAAAATATTTGTGTGTCAACACCAAAGCACGATTGATAAAGTTTCCATAGATTGCAACCAACTCATTGTTATTACGAGCCTGGAAGTCTTTCCACGTGAAATCATTGTCTTTCGTTTCCGGAGCATTAGCAGTCAACACATATCGCAATACATCCTGCTTGCCCTCAAAATCACGAAGATATTCATGCAACCATACCGCCCAATTGCGGGAAGTAGAAATCTTATCGCCCTCAAGATTCAAGAATTCGTTGGCAGGAACATTATCCGGCAGTATATAGCTTCCTTCAGCTTTCAACATAGCCGGGAAAATAATACAATGGAATACAATGTTATCCTTACCGATGAAATGAATCATTCGAGTCTCCGGGTCTTTCCAGTATTTTTCCCAGTCAGGAGTCAAATCCTTTGTGGCAGAAATATATCCGATAGGGGCATCAAACCAAACATACAATACTTTTCCTTTGGCATCCTCCAGCGGAACAGGCACACCCCAATCCAAGTCGCGAGTCACGGCACGCGGCTGCAATCCATTATCCAACCATGATTTGCATTGTCCATATACATTGGGTTTCCACTCTTTGTGTCCCTCCAGGATCCACTCTTTCAACCAAGTCTCGTATTGGTCTAAAGGCAGGTACCAATGTTTTGTCTCTTTCAATTCCGGAGTGTTGCCGGTGATAGCAGAAACCGGATTAATCAAATCCGTAGCGTTCAAGCTGGTTCCGCAAGCCTCGCACTGGTCTCCATAAGCACGCTCATTGCCACAATGAGGACATTTACCGATGATATAACGGTCGGCAAGAAACTGTCCTGCTTTTTCATCATAAAACTGCATGGAAGTCTTTTCGATAAATTTGCCTTCATCATACAATTTCTTAAAAAATGCCGAAGACAATTCATGGTGGGTCCTCGAACTTGTGCGGGAATATATATCGAATGAGATACCGAACTCTGCAAAAGAATCCTTGATTATCTTATGATAACGGTCTACAATATCCTGTGGAGTTACTCCTTCTTTTTGTGCTTTAATGGTAATAGGCACTCCGTGTTCGTCCGAACCGCCAATGAATACCACTTCTTCTCCTTTTTGACGCAAATAGCGTACATAAATATCCGCCGGCACATAAACACCTGCCAAATGTCCAATATGGACAGGACCGTTTGCATAAGGCAATGCCGTCGTAATCAGATTCCTTTTGAATTTTGTCATATAGTTCCTTCTTGATTTTCAACAAAAATTACAAAGTGCAAAGGTAAGAAATTATTGAAAATTGGAAATTGAAAATCGAAAATTACTTATCTTCGCACACCGAATTAACCTTTTATATTTATTGCGTATGTTCAGGCCTCCTTATCTTCAGCCCGGCGACCAAGTAGCTTTAGTTTCTCCCGCCGGTTCTATTGATTCATCCTATATAGCCGCTGCAGCAGATTTATTGCGCAGCTGGGACTTGTGCCCTGTTATCGGTCCTCATGCGACAGCTGTGCATGAATACTTTGCCGGCACGGACGAACAACGTATGGAAGATATGCAATGGGCTATGGATACGGAAGATATCCGTGCTATATTCTGTACCCGTGGTGGATATGGCAGTATGCGTATTGTAGAACAATTGGATTATTCGATTTTTCAAGGTTCTCCCAAATGGCTTATCGGGTTTAGTGATATTACAGTCTTTCATTCCAAGCTGAACACTCTAGGAATTGAAAGTCTTCATGCACCGATGCCCAAAAGTTTCGGGACTACCCATCCGGATGCCATGCAACGGCTACACGACTTTCTTTTCGGCAAAGTCACTCACTATTGCCTGCCGGGTCATCCGTTCAATCGTGAAGGTGCGGTACAGGCTGAGCTAACCGGAGGAAATCTGACTCTGCTTCATTGCATTCGTTCCACCAGCCTGGAATGTAAACACCAAAGCCCTATTCTCTTCATTGAAGATGTAGGAGAAAATCTATATTCTATCGACAGAATGGCACAAAGCCTGAGATTGTCGGAAAGATTCGAACGGCTTCAAGGTCTAATTGTCGGCACATTTTCTGAAATGAAAGGCTTGAATTTCGGAAAAACCGCAGAAGAAATCATCCACGAAGTGATAGATGACTATACCTATCCAGTATCTTTCGGTTTTCCCGCAGGACATGTCACAGACAACTATCCGCTAATCATGGGGTCGACCATCGAAATGATTGTCACCTCAAAAGAAACAGTCATCCGCTTTGAAAACGACTAAACATCCATATACACATGAAAGGTTGCTATATCATCAGTTTGTTTATTCTGCTGTTCTCTGCTTGCCGGTCTGACGTCGTTTTCGAGGACTATCAAGAATTATCCGGGGAAAATTGGGACTACAACCATGTTCTGGAATTTAATGCCCATATTCCGGATAGCGGTCTATATCAAGTGACTCTATATGTCCGGCACACCAGCAATTTTGAAATGACAAACCTATGGTGTATTATCAGTACCCGCAGCCAGGCTCTCCAGCAACTGCATGATACGGTCAATATGAAAATAGCCACCCCCACTGGAGATTGGTTTGGAGAAGGCGGTCAAATGAAGACAGTGAGCCAGGCTATCAACAAAAACCCAGTGATTTTTCCACAAGGAAATGTTCTTTTTCGAATTGAACAAGGAATGAAACCGGAAAATCTACAAGGAGTTAAAAATGTAGGTATATGTATAGAAAAAGTAAAAGATAACATTCAGTCCAGATAATATCAGCAATGGCAAAAAACAAATTAGCAAAATTTGCGGAGATGGATACTCTCCCCAATGTATTTCAACCCAAGCACATGGATATTCTCCATAACGATTACAACCTCAAAGGACAATGGTGCAAAGAGGTGTTTCATAATAATCACCCACTGGTTCTTGAAATCGGTTGCGGAAAAGGAGAATACGCTGTAGAATTAGGCAAATTATATCCGGAAAAAAACTTTATCGGACTTGACATCAAAGGAGCCCGCATGTGGAAAGGTGCCAAAGCAGCCATAGAAGCGGGTATGAACAATGTCGTTTTTATCCGTATGTATGCTGAAATGCTGGCATCCGTATTTGCACCAGGCGAAGTGGCGGAAATATGGATTACTTTTCCAGACCCTCAAATGGCCAAAGCCCGCAAGCGCTTGACAGGCACCCGTTTTTTATCTCTTTATCAGAAAATACTTGCGCCGGATGCCATCATTCACTTAAAAACAGACAGCCCGTTTCTCTATACATATACCAGTGAATTAATACGTCTCAACCAACTGACCGAATTTGTCAACACAGACGACCTTTACGGTTGCGGAATGGACGATAAAATTTTGAGCATCAAGACATTCTACGAGAAACAGTGGCTTTCACGCGGAAAACAGATAAAATACATCCGTTTTTCCCTAAATAATGCACAGACTCTGGCAGAACCGGATATAGAGATAGAACGAGACGATTATCACAGCGAGACCCGCTATATGGTACACCCAGACGAATAAAAAAAAGAAAACATGAACAACGGAAACAACAACAAGAAAGTCCTGATGGCCATGAGCGGCGGTATTGACAGTACTGTAGCCGCTATGTTGCTGCAAGAACAAGGATACGAATTGGTCGGGGTCACCTACCGCACTTTTGACAATATTTCCCGCGGCTGTATGGAAAAAGAGAAAGGATGTTGCAGCGTTGACTCTCTTTTTGAAGCCAAGCGTATGGCACAAGACTTAGGATTTGAACACCATATTTTGGATATCCGTCAAGACTTTAAAGATACGGTTATCACGAACTTCATTGACGAGTATTTACATGGGCGAACACCTAATCCCTGCGTCATCTGCAACTCCACCATCAAATGGGGAAAACTTATACAAACAGCTGACGAATTGGGCTGTCAATATATTGCAACGGGACATTATGCCCGAATCGGACACGAAGAAGGACAATATTTTTTACGGAAAGGTGCAGACATTTCTAAAGACCAGACCTATTTTCTATGGACACTGACCCAGGAAAATCTGGCACGTACAATATTTCCTCTTGGCGAACTAACCAAACCGGAAGTGAGGAAAATTGCTTTTGACCACGGATATGAAAAATTATCTAAAAAGGGAGAAAGTCAAGAGATATGCTTTATTCCGGACAATGACTATCGAGCATTCCTAGCCGAGCATGTTGAAAACTTCCATGAAAAATACGGTCCAGGCGATTTTGTTGACACGAACGGCAAACGCTTAGGCTCCCACAAAGGATTTCCCAACTACACCATCGGACAACGCAAAGGTTTGGGCATCGCACTCGGACAACCAATGTTTGTCGTAGCCATTCATCCGGACACCAACACGGTAGTATTAGGCACAAAAGATGAATTGCAAGGAAAAACATTTTATGCAAAAAATATCAATCTGATGAAATATAAAACTCTTCCGGAAGGATTAGAGGTGACAGCAAAAATCAGATATCGAAACGAAGGAAAACTCGCCTCGCTTTTCCCGGAAGGCGAACGGATAAGGGTGGTATTTCATGAAAGTATCGATTCCATCACACCCGGACAAAGCGCAGTTTTTTATGAAAACGAAGATGTTGTAGGTGGCGGTATCATAGAATAATACCGCCTACCTATTATTATTTTGCAGCTTTGGCCAATTTATCTTCAATAATTTCTGTAATCACATCCCGCAAAGAAATCCCCATCACACGCACCATTTTAGGCACGAAACTATTAGCAGTCATCCCCGGAGTTGTATTCACCTCTAACATCACAACCTCCTCCCCACAAACAAAACCGTCTATCCGTACAATACCTTCACAACGGAGAATATCATATACCTCGGAAGCCATATCCTGTATTTTTTCGGTTATCTCATCAGAGAAACGTCCCGGAATAATTTCATCAGACATTTTAGCATCGTACTTGGCTTCATAATCAAAAAATTCATTTTTCGGGATGACCTCTGCCACTGGGAATACTACTTTTTTATCCCCGACCTTGTATAAACCGCATGTAAACTCTATTCCATCCAAAAAGCTCTCTACCAAAATCTCATGACATTTACTGAATGCCTCATCTATTGCAGCGTCAAAATCATCAGCATACTTGACTTTTGACACTCCAAAACTAGAACCCTCTGCATTCGGTTTGACAAAACAAGGCAGTCCGACCGCTGCCAATACAGCCTCCTTGTCATACACCTGTCCACGAGTCAACATCACCGGCTGTGTTGTATTGATGCCAAATCCATGAAGATAATTGGTACACGTATACTTGTCGAATGTAATAGCCTCACAAAGCGTGCTGCAAGTAGAGTATGGAATATCCATCATATCCAGATATCCCTGCAACATACCGTTTTCTCCCGGATTTCCATGAATCGTAATGTATGCAAAATCAAAAACAATCTTTTCGCCCTCCAAAGTAAAAGAAAAATCATTTTTATCCACCGGATAATTCTTTCCATCCAATTCCACATGCCAATCCCTTCCCCTCAAGATCATCAGATATTTATTATAACGACTACCATCCACCTCTGAATATATATGATTACCAGACTGTATCGACACTCCATATTCTGCAGAATTTCCTCCTGCTATAACGGCTACATTTTTTTTCATCATGCGTAAAATTAAGTTTGTCAACTAACGGTACAAAAGTAGTTTTCAATTTTCAATTTTCAATTTTCAATTCCAATTATTTCATACCTTTGCAAGCGAAAAACTCAATCAGACATGGCAAAGACAAACGACCTTACACAAGGCAGCATATTCCGTAGCTTGTGGATTATGGCTGTACCCCTAATATCAGCTTCTTTTATACAAATGGCCTACAGCATGACTGATATGTTATGGCTGGGACACTTGGGCAGTGATGCAGTTGCAGCAGCCGGTGCAGCCGGTTTCTTTACATGGCTATGCAACGCCCTTTCATTCATGACTAAAATAGGGGCAGAAATCACCGTTTCACAATCCATTGGAGCCAAAGACTACAAACGGGCGGCGAGTTATGCCAGTCATGCAATAACCCTATCATCGATTCTCGGACTTGTATACGCTTGCTTTATCGTAATAGCTGCACCGGCCTTGATCGGACTTTTCCATTTTGAAACCACCATTGCCGAGCAAGCCATCAACTACATGCGCATCGTCGCTCCAGGACTGTTTTTCCAATTCAACAACAACACTTTCAGCGGACTATACAACGGACAAGGAGACAGCCGTACGCCTTTTCGTACTTCTGCCGTTGGACTTATCGTCAACATCCTGTTAGATCCGCTATTAATATATGGCATAGGTCCCTTCCCACATTTGGGAACTGCAGGAGCAGCTATAGCCACAGCTTTGGCACAATTAGTTGTATACAGCATCTTCTACCGCCGTATATTCAGCGAACAATTTCCATTGGGACGAATGCGTTTATTGAATCCTCTCAAAAAAGAATGCGCCCAACGAATCATACGCCTAGGGCTACCTGTCAGTATGCAAAATGCACTATTTTCCATGTTTTCACTTACACTGGCGACGTTAGCAGCCCGTTGGGGCGCAGTAGGCGTAGCCGCACAAAGCATTGGAGCACAAATAGAAGCCATTTCCTGGATGACTGCAGCCGGTTTTTCAACAGCGCTGGCTGCATTTACCGGACAAAACTATGGAGCCGGCAATTACGAACGCATCAGAAAAGGCTATCGTCTGACCCTAGGCATTGCCGGCAGTATCGGACTCTTTGCCGGAATTATATTCTATGCATTCAATAAAGAAATATTCAGTCTGTTTGTAGAAGAACCGGAAGCCATTGCAGCAGGAGGCAATTACCTGAAAATCCTAGCACTTTCACAACTATTTATGGTTACGGAATCTGTTACAGCAGGAGCTTTCAACGGAACTGGACATACAACGCCACCAGCCCTTACCAGCATTTTCTTTACCGGAGCCCGCATACCGATGGCTTTTTTTCTAACAACCTTTCCTGCATTAGGGCTGACAGGCATTTGGTGGAGCATCACCATATCCAGCGTATTCAAAGGGACAGTCCTGCCTATTTGGTATTTATGGTTTCAACGTCATCGATTATCCTCCATACAAAAACAATTTTAGCTTTATTAACCCGATTATTAAAGAATTTTTTCTGTAATATTTGGTTTTCATCAAAAAAAAGTAGTAAGTTTGGCATCAGAATCAAAATTCGTTGAACACGAAATATCTTAAGTAAAACAATAAAATTATTACAAAAATGAAAGTAACAGTTGTTGGTGCAGGTAATGTTGGTGCAACATGCGCTAACTGCATAGCAGAAAAAGACATTGTAAGCGAAGTAGTACTTCTTGACATCAAAGAAGGCATCGCAGAGGGTAAATCTCTTGATATGTGGCAGACTGCCCCTATCAACTTATATGACACTCGAATTAAAGGAGTAACCAATGATTATAGTGCTACAGCAGATTCAGAAGTTGTAGTTATCACCTCCGGTCTTCCCCGTAAACCGGGCATGAGCCGCGACGACTTAATTTCAACTAATGCCGGCATTGTAAAATCTGTAACTGAAAATGTTATCAAATATTCTCCCAATGCAAAAATCATCATTGTTTCCAATCCGTTGGATGTAATGTGCTACTGCGCATATCTGGCAGCTAAAGTTGACTCATCCAGAGTATTCGGAATGGCAGGAGTATTGGATACAGCACGTTATCGTGCATTCCTGGCAGAAGCATTGAACGTATCACCTAAAGATATCCAAGCATTATTGTTAGGCGGACATGGAGATACTATGGTACCACTTCCACGTTACACTTCTGTAGGCGGTATCCCTGTAACAGAATTAATTGAAGAAGACAAATTACATGCTATTATCGAACGCACCAAAGTTGGCGGCGGTGAATTGGTAAAATTGATGGGAACCTCTGCATGGTATGCACCAGGTGCAGCTGCTGCACAAATGGTTGAAGCCATTGTACGCGACCAGCATCGTGTATTCCCGGTTTGCGCTCTGTTGAACGGAGAATACGGCATGAAAGACATCTATCTGGGAGTACCTGTTGTATTGGGTAAAAACGGTATTGAAAAAATCATTGAAGTTAAATTGGACAAAGAAGAGCAAGAGTTGTTGGAAACATCAGCAAAAGCTGTCCGCTCAGTTATGAATGTATTAGATGACATGAAAATGTTCTAAATACGCATCAATAAAATAGAAAAACCGTCCCGAATATTCGGGACGGTTTTTCTATTTTTGCGCAGAGGTATAATAACATAAACATGAAACGAACAAAACATAAAAAAGCGTGCCATTTTGCAATGGATTATCATTCCCGCAGAGCTGTAATTCCCATAGAGCTAGTAGAACTTGAAGACTGCAGTTACCATCTGATAGTCAAAGTTGATATAGACGGAATAGCAGGCGATATGATAATTGATACCGGAGCTTCTGTAACAGTGGCAGACCAGAAACTTTTTCCGAGTCAAATGCTGGATGACAATTCCATTTCCATGCAATCGGGAAGCGTATCAGGACAAATCAACAATGTCCGGATTATCCAAGTAAAACGTCTCAGCATAGGCGGACGCAATCTACGTAATTTCCGACTGGCAGGCATCGACCTTGACTATGTGAATGAAATGTATAATAAACACCTCAAACGGAAAATCATCGGTCTATTAGGATGCGATTTTTGCGTACGCTATAAAGCATGTATTGACTATAGCAAAAAAGAATTAACCTTGAATCTATAAACGGTAGCACTATTTTTACGATTAAATTCTTAAAATAATGCACTTAAAATTCGATTTAGCCGTTTTTTTTCAAAAAATATTATACTTTTGCGCATTAATCATACTTTAGGGATTAATAGAGATTAAGTAATATAATAATTTATTGTAAAATGCAGAATAAAGGAGCGATTACACTGCTTGCCATAGCATTAGCATTGGTGAGTCTTTATCAGTTGTCTTTTACCTGGAAAACGAATCGTATCGAAAAAGCCGCAAAAGAGTATGCGCAAGGAGATTCAAGTAAGGAAAAGATGTATCTGGATTCTATTGCAAATCAAGAGGCTTACAATCTCTTGGGTATTGCAAAATACACTTACAAAGAATGTAAGGAGTTAGAAATCAACTTAGGTCTTGACCTTCGTGGCGGTATGAACGTAACTATGGAAGTGGATGTTGCAGACGTAGTTCGCAATTTGGCCAACAACACCCAAGATCCGGTTTTCAATCAAGCTATTGAAGAAGCTATCAAAATGCGTACTTCCAGTCCGAAAGACTTTGTAACGCTTTTTGGTGAAGCATTCGAGAAATTAGCACCGAACGCACAATTAGCTTCCCCGGATTTATTTGGGACCGTCGAATTAAAAGATAAAATCAAAATCGGAGCCAACAATGATGAAGTACTGAAGGTGATTCGCGAAGAAGCAGAAGGCGCTATCGACAACACATTTAATATTTTACGTACTCGTATCGACCGTTTTGGTGTTGCTCAGCCCAATATTCGTAAAGCTGATATCTCAGGTCGTATTGTTATTGAACTACCGGGTATCAAAGATGCTCAACGTGTTAGAAAGCTATTGCAAGGTACTGCTGCATTGGAATTCTTTGAAACTTTTGACAATGGTGAATTTTTCCAATATCTTTCTGCAGCCAATGACAAAGCCCGTGACGTAGTAAAAGCCAACGAGGTAATTGAAACAGAAGAAAAAGCAGAAGTTGCTAGTCCTGCTGAGGAGAAAAAAGATACTACAGCAAATAGTTTGATTGCCAAAGCTGCACAGGATACAACAAACCAGCTTTTAAATAATCAGGAGGAATTTGCAAAACAAAATCCATTGTTTGCTGTATTAAGCCCAAATGTTGACAGAAGCGGTCAGGTAATTCCCAACGGCTCTATCATTGGATATGCACGAGTACAAGATACAGGGGCTGTCAATAAAGTATTGGCTATGCCTCAAGTAAAAGCCAGCTTCCCCCGTAACGCACGTTTATTATGGGAAATGAAAGCATCCAATGGCGTTGTACCTTTGCATGCAATCAAAATAACTACCCGTGACAATAAAGCCCCGATGGACGGAGGCGCAGTTGTCAGCGCACGTCAAGACTACGAACATAACGGCAGCCGCCCGGTTGTTTCTATGACAATGAGCCCGGAAGGAGCTAAAACATGGGCACGTCTGACAAAAGAAAATGTAGGACATTGTATTGCCATTGTATTGGATGGTTTCGTATGTTCTTCACCCAATGTAATGGGAGAAATTCCTAACGGACAATCTCAGATTACCGGTCAGTTTGATGTAAAAGAAGCACAGGACTTAGCCAATATCCTTGAATCAGGTAAACTGCCTGCACCTGCACGCATCATCGCTGACGAAATAGTAGGACCGTCATTGGGTAGCGAATCTATCGAATCAGGTATGTGGTCTTTCGTCATTGCATTCTTGTTGGTACTTTTCTATATGTTGTTCTTCTACAGCCGTGGAGCCGGTTTAGCAGCCGATGCTGCCTTGTTGACCAACTTATTCTTCTTATTTGGAGTTCTTGCTTCCATTGGTGCAGTATTGACATTACCAGGTATCGCCGGTATCGTATTGACCATGGGTATGGCTGTTGACGCCAATGTATTGATTTATGAACGTATCCAAGAAGAGTTGAGAGGCGGTAAAGGAATGAAACTTGCTATTAAGGAAGGTTACAAACAAGCTTACTCAGCAATTATCGACGGTCAGGTGACTACATTATTGACTGGATTCATCTTATACTATTTCGGAGAAGGTCCTATCAAAGGTTTCGCAACAACCTTGATTATCGGTATTTTCACCTCATTGTTCACTGCTATTTTCATCACTCGTCTGATTCTGGAACGCGCAGCAAAGAATAACGACCATGTACGTTTCACTACACCGTTTACTGCAAACTGGCTACGTGACGTTCACTTCCCCTTCTTGCAAAGACGCCATGTCGGATACATTGTGTCAGGCACCATTACAGTTATCTGTCTAGTATCTTTGTTCACTAAAGGTCTGGATAAAGGTATTGACTTTGTTGGAGGTAGAACTTACACTGTAACTTTTGACCAGCCAGTATTGGTAGAAGATATTGCAGAAAGCTTGTCAGAAGTTTATGGTAGTGCACCTGAAGTTAAAACATTTGGAGGAGACAATCAGGTAAGAATCACAACTAAATATAGAATTGCTGACGAAGGAGTTGAAGTTGATGATGAAGTTGAGTCTTTATTGTATGAAGGTTTGAAAAAATACATTCCAGAAGGAACTACAAAAGAGGTATTCTTGACAGAATATCGTCAAATGTCACAGAAAGTAGGTCCTGCAGTTGCGGAAGATGTAACTCGTGCAGCAGTTTGGTCTGTTGTATTTGCCTTACTGGTAATCTTTGTTTACATCATGGTACGTTTCTCAGAATGGCAATATGGTGCCGGTGCAGTTTTAGGATTGGCTCACAACACAATTGTTGTATTAGGTCTTTTCTCTTTGCTGTCAGGTCTGTTGCCTTTCTCTTTGGAAATTGACCAGGCATTCATTGCAGCGATTTTGACTGTAGTAGGTTATTCAATCAACGATACCGTCGTTGTATTTGACCGAATCCGTGAGTACCACAAACTATACCCGAAACGTGATGATATGGACACAACCAATGCTGCGTTAAACTCTACATTACGCCGTACATTCAGTACGTCTTTATCAACCTTGATTGTGTTAGTTGCTATCTTTATCTTCGGAGGTACCTCAATTAAAGGTTTCGTATTTGCATTGTTAATCGGTGTAATCGTCGGTACTTACTCTTCTCTATTTGTAGCAACTCCGCTTTCTTACGATTTCCGTCAAAAATTCGGAAAGAAGAATGCCACTATTACTAAAAAGTAATAAAACTTAGACTCTATATTTAAAACCGTCTTGGAAACAAGGCGGTTTTTTAGTATCATTCTATATTAGCTGAAAGACTTCGAAAACGTTTGAACTATCGCTTTTTATTCTATATTTGCAGAAAAAATAATAACTATGCATACCATCAGAATTTGTCTTGGAAGTTCATGTTTTTCCAGAGGGAACAACACACATCTGGAAGTAATACGTAAATATATTGCAGAGAATAACTTAGATGCAGAAATAACATTTTCAGGACACTTATGCGAAGATATGTGTAGTGAAGGTCCAATTCTATGTATTGATGACAAAACATATAAAGAAATAAATCTCTCCAGTCTGTATAAAATTCTGGAAGAACTAAGGATTAACGATAATCTCTAGCTTCACAAAATTCAAAACTATGAACAAAGCTCTTGACCTCAGACCTATT
The DNA here is from genome assembly GCA_945900015.1 of uncultured Odoribacter sp. Classification (GTDB taxonomy): domain Bacteria; phylum Bacteroidota; class Bacteroidia; order Bacteroidales; family Marinifilaceae; genus Odoribacter. The sequence goes on from CAMDJC010000025.1 coordinate 19,686, forward strand.
TACACCGAACCTGACAACTGCCAGGACTGCTATAAATGTGTACGCGAGTGTCCTGTCAAGGCCATACAAATAGAAGACAACAAAGCATACATCATAGAAAAGAGGTGTATCTATTGTGGACATTGTACACAAGTGTGTCCAACTGGTGCAAAAAAAATACGAGACGGCCGTAGCCGTGCGCGCTTAATCCTCAATAAATACCCTCGAGTGATATTAGCTCTTGCCCCATCATGGGCAGCAGAATTTGATGGTCTGAAAGCTGCAAATTTAATTGCAGCAGTCAGACAATTAGGCTTTATGTGTGTATCAGAAACAGCTATTGGAGCGGAGTTAGTATCATCTCGCGTCAGTGACTATCTAAAACAAGCAGCTCCTGGAGTATATATTTCGTCTGCCTGCCCGGTTGTTGTTGAATATATCCGTAAATACTCTGCAGAACACATTGATGCTATTACGCCTATACTATCCCCCATGCTAGCTCATGCCAAAATATTAAAACAACATTACGGAGAAGATACAAAAGTAATATTTGCAGGTCCTTGTATTTGCAAAAAACTTGAAGCAGACAACTATCGGGACCTGGTTGAAGTTGTCATTACTTTCAAAGATCTAAAAGGTTGGTTGGAAAAAGAAAATATCTTGCCTGAAAAATGTCAGCCTACAGACACTGACCGATTTGTTCCATGGTCTGCAGGAAAAGGCTCCCTCTATCCTATAGAAGGAGGAATGCTTCCAGGGATAAAAAGCGAAGAAAAAAAAGTTGTAAAAATGGCATTTTCAGACCTCAGTAACATCAAGGATGTCATTAAAAATTTAGATACAAAACGTGAAAAGGATACTATTTTTCTAGAACTATTAGCCTGTAAAGGAGGCTGTATCAACGGACCTGCAAAACTGAGTCAACAATCATTAGCCTTAAAACGATATAACATTGAAAATCGTCAAGTTTTTGCAGACCAAACACCACTGGATAATCTAGAAAACATCGATATAACAACCCTATATCAAAGAGATAATTGTAAGCCTCCCCTCCATTCAGAGGAAGAAATAAAACAAGCTTTAGCAGCCATTGGCAAGCTTTGTCCTGAAGACGAGCTTAATTGTAGCGGCTGCGGTTACGACTCATGTCGCGACTTTGCACTCGCTATGCTGGAAGGTCGTGCAGAAGAAAATATGTGTGTATCCTACATGCGCAAGGTGGCACATGACAAGGCCACAGTACTGCTACAAAAAATACCGACAGGTGTTATACTTGTAGATAACGAACTGAAGATAAGCGATATGAATTATTTCTGCGCAAATATTTTAGGAGAAGAAATAAAAACAATATACGAAGCCTCTCCTGGACTTTCAGGAATGGACTTAGAAAATATCTGCTCATTTACAGATTTATTCCGCTCAGTACTAAATACAGGTAAAGAAATTACAGAACGTCAAATTCGTGATAATGAACATGTATGGCTTCTTTCCATATACAATATCCAACCGCATCGGCTAGTATTTGGAATATTACAAGACTTACGCGAGCCATATGTACGTCAAGAATGGATGTTAGAACAAACACGCGAAGTTATACGTAAACACATGGCGACCGTGCAACAAGTAGCTTGCCTTTTAGGAGAAAACGCAGCCTACACAGATGCAACCTTACGCGCAATCATGTCTGCTACAGAAAAAAATGACAAATAAAAAATCATAGCCATGCCCTCTTACAATGTATTCATCGAAATAGATTGTTTCCAAAAGAACAAAGCAAACAATATGGTCTGCGGCGACTGTTTTATGTCACAAAAACTACAAGAAGAGGGACGAATTATCAGTGTGCTATCTGATGGCCTTGGCAGCGGTATTAAAGCTTGTGTACTTTCAACAATGACAGCAACTATGGCAATGAATTACACGGCAATGAATGAGAGTATTCTACAAACAGCTCTCTCCATCATAAACACGTTACCACAAGACATGGTGCGCAAAATCAGTTATTCCACTTTCACCATTTTAGATATAGATTACCGGGGCAATACAAAAGTCATTGAATACGAAAATCCAGCAATATGTCTATATCGAAACGGACAACTCATAGATATACCAAAACAAAAAATCGCGGTTGAACGCACAGATTTAGCAAACACCTTTCTCTGGGTATCGGAATTCAAATTAGAAAAAGAAGACCGCTTGATATGCTATTCTGACGGAGTCAGCCAATCAGGAATGGGCAGCAACACAATGCCATTTGGTTGGGATGAAGGGGTAAAAAACTACATAATCGAATTGATACAACAATATCCAGATATCTCTGCTAAAGACATGGCACACAAAATTGTGCTACGAGCAGAGCGAAACGACAATTACAAACTACTGGACGATACCAGCTGTTGTGTAGTATATCGCCGCACACCTCGTAATCTACTAATTTGTACCGGTCCGCCATACGATGGTGAAAAAGATAAATATCTTGCAGAAAAAGTTCGTGATTTTCAAGGGAGAAAAGTCCTTTGCGGAGGAACAACAGCTTCGATTATTGCACGAGAACTGAAACGTCCTCTCACAGTCAATCTTGAAATCACAGACAAAGAACTCCCACCCATATCTTATATGGCAGGGATAGACCTAATCACCGAGGGAATACTTACACTTAGCAAAGTCGAACGACTTTTATCACAGGGTATTCCTGAAAAATCACACGGACCGGCTAATGACCTGACAACTCTACTGCACGACAGTGACAAAATCACGTTTATTGTCGGTACACGCATCAATATTGCTCATCAAGACCCGAATTTACCGGTGGAACTTGAAATTCGTCGTAACGTTGTAAAGAAAATTAAGTATTTATTAGAAACAAAATATCTTAAAGATGTAGAAATTAGCTATCTTTGAGGCCTCAATAATTATGGAAAAGATACAAGTGAAATTATGTGCGGGCACCATGTGCTACATCATGGGGGACGCACAGCTAACAAAAGTCTCAGAAAAGTTGACAGATAAAGCCAAAGAATCTGTTGAAATTTCTTTGGCTTCATGTCTTGGATATGGTGACAAACGAAAAAAACTCCATTTGTGGCAATAAATGGAGAGTTGATAGAAAATGTAAATAAAGAAATCCTATTACAAATTATAAAAGATAAAATTAGAAATGCTGTACGATAATTTTGCGATGCTCACCAAGCGCGAGCTATTAATCCGGATTGTCAAGTTATTAAAAGAGGACGAATTAATCACCAAAGTGAAATATATTCCGGTAGAAATGCGTCCCCGCAACAAACGTCCGGTACGGTGTTGCGTCCACAAAGACCGCTACATCCTAAAGCACAAAATCATCTCCATTTTAGGTTTTGAAATCACTGATGAGGAAATTGATTTAATTCACCTCTCAGAATTTGCACGCATGTCAATGGCTAACAAAAACATGAAAGAAAACATCTTATCTGTAGTTCATGAAGCATGTAGTGCATGTATCCAGTCTCAATATGCCGTAACCAACCTTTGTCGTGGGTGTGAAGGACGTCCTTGCGTGATGAACTGCCCCAAGAATGCAATATCTTTCATTGGGGGGAAAGCACACATCAGCAGTGAAGATTGCGTAAGTTGTGGGCTATGTCAAAAAGTTTGTCCATACCACGCTATTGTTTACACTCCTGTACCATGTGAAGAAGTATGTCCAGTAAAGGCTATTAGTAAAGATGCAGAAGGAGTTGAACATATTGATAAAGAAAAATGTATCTATTGTGGTAAATGTATGCAAGCATGTCCTTATGGTGCCATAATGGAGCGTTCAAAAATAATCGATATCTTCAAGACCCTCAGCAATCCAAAGAAAAAAATCGTTGCTATTCCGGCTCCGGCCATCTATGGACAATTCAATGCAACACCAGGACAGGTGTTAGCAGCCATCAAACAAATCGGTTTTGATGATGTAATTGAGGTAGCCTTAGGAGCAGAAGAGACAGCAGCAAATGAAGCCAATGAATTGGTAGAAAAAATGGAAGAAGGTCAAGCATTCATGACTACATCATGTTGTCCGGCTTATACAGGCTGGGTAGAAAAACATGCTCCAATGCTGAAGCCATTCGTATCAGAGACTCGCAGTCCAATGGTATATGCAGCACGCTATGCAAAATCTTTGTATCCGGATGCAGAGGTCGTATTCATCGGTCCGTGTCTAGCCAAACGTCACGAAGCAGATTCTGTTCCTGAAGTTGACTACGTCATGAGTTTCGAAGAATTAGGAGCCTTCATGGTAGCTTATGACATTGATGTAGCTAATTGCAGCGAAAAAGAATTGAACACACATGTCACCAAATTCGGTCGAGGTTTTGCACAAGCAGGTGGTGTACAAGCAGCCGTTGTCAATGCTGTCGGTAATAAATACACTACCGAACACATTGAAGGACTTGATAAAAAGAACCAAGCATTATTGAAGACTATGCCGAAGAAACCAGTAGCTCAATTTGTTGAAGTAATGGCTTGTGACGGTGGTTGTATCAATGGACCTTGCTCCCTTGCTCCTTTGACATTAGCAAAACGCCAAATGAAAAAAGTATTAGACTAATACAAAAACGAAAAGAAGGTTTGAATCTGACAAACCTTCTTTTCTTTATAATGCAACACATCGTTAATGGCTAATTTTTTGAGAACATTCATCACACAGACCTTTCAACACATAATTCACGCTCTGTAAAACAAACCCCGAAGGGACTGCGACTACAGGTACATGAATTTGCTTTAAGCAAAATGTTTTATGACATCCTTCACAATAAAAATGGGTATGTAAATCCTCTACAGAACAATTACAAGAATTATCACATACAGCATATTTCAAAGCGCCAGAACCGTCATCTACTCCATGTACCAAGTGATGAGACAAAAAAAGCGTAACTGTACGAAAAATAGTTGATCTGTCAACGGTATCCAATCTTGCTTCTAAATCTGTCAATGACAAAGCCTCTTCTGACAAGAGCATCTCTTGCAAAATCAAAATACGCATTGCTGTTGGTTTTATTCCACGAAATGCCAATTTATTCAATAGTATTTGTTCATCCATCACCTAGGCTATTTTATCAATTTTTGTATTCTAACTAAATTTACTATGAAAATCAAGGCAACCGCTACATTTGCAATAACGACCTCTCACCTTGTTGCCAAGTCAACTACTCCCAAAATTAATACAATAATCTTTATACTGAATACCCAAAATACATTTTGCCATCATACTTATTTAATTCTACAGCAAAAATAAAAAACTATTCCCGCAACTTAATTGCAACGTTACTATCATAAACAAACATCCCGGATTTACCTTCACAAATCCGGGATGCAATTAAATGATAACTTAACTCTAAGTTACATATACAAATCTCTTTCGCCAGCTGCTATACGTTCATAATATGTTCTAAAAGTAGGCAATAATTTCTTTTCTGTAAAGAAAGGCATCCTTTCAATTTCTTGCAATTCCTTTTGAATCAACTGCTCGCCTACTCTGCGTGTTTCCGGAGAAGCATAGTCATTCAAATATTCTCGGAATGTCAAGACAGCATTCAATTTACAGAACTTACCTTCCACTCCTTTTTCTAATAAATTCATAATTTTATCTCCCGTACGTCCACAACGATAACCAGCTGTACAGAATGAAGTAATATATCCGTCATTTGCCAATTCACGGACTACTTCATCCAAGCTACGTTCATCACCCAAAGTAAATTGTACTTTATCAGCATTTTCATCCTGCTGTTTCTTTTCTGAATAAGCTCCAATACCTATTTTTGTTGATGCATCTGTTTGCGTGCAACCATAATTGATAATTTCACGACGCAATTCTGCCCGTTCACGAGCTGTAACGATCAATCCCGTATAAGGAACAGCCAAACGCAATATCATCACCAAACGTTTAAATGCGTCATCACGCACCAAATAAGGAGAATTCTCGCTAACAAAAGAACCCAATGCCGGCTGCATTCGAGGGAATGATATCGTATGTGGACCTATACCAAACTGACGTTCCAAATCGTGAGCATGATGAATCAACCCCATCACTTCAAAACGCCAATCATAGAGACCAAACAAAGCTCCGATTGCTACATCATCAATACCGGCATCCATTGCACGGTGCATCGCATATAATCGCCAACGATAATTACCCTTAATTGTATTGGCTGGATGCAATTCTGCATAACGCTGCGGATGATACGTTTCCTGAAACACCTGGTAAGTTCCAATACCTGCTCGCCACAATTTACGCAAATCAGCAATACTCATCGGAGCAGCATTGATATTAATCCGTCGAATATTGTTAAAACCATTACCCGTTGGAGTTACACGCTTAGTTGCATAAATCTGCCCCATAGATTCAGCAATATAGTCTGCATCACTTTGTGGATGCTCCCCGTATACAGCAATCAATCTTTTGTGTCCTTCATCTATAATAGCTTCTGTTTCCCTACGGACCTCATCCATTGTCAATACATGGCGTTTTTCTGCACAATTGTCACTTCGAAAGCCACAATAAACACAACTATTCACACAAAGATTAGAACAATAAAGCGGAGCAAAGAAAACAATACGGTTGTCATACACCCGTTTTTTTACTTCCAAAGCTGTGGCCCGCATTTCTTCCAATAAATCAGGATCTTCTACATTTAACAAAACGGCTGTCTCTTCTGGAGACAACAATTTAATATCCAAAGACTTTTGTAAAATATCCCGCACTTGTCCTTTATCAGGATTTTTGTATTTTTCCAAATTCGACCATATTGATTCCACATCAATAAAGTCCTTTCCATTAACTAAATATTTTTCAATTTCAGCTGGTTTAATCACCTGCTGTACCCATTCTTTTACATTCATATCAATCGATTCTATTTATAAACTCAAATTTCGGAATTATTTTTCAGATATAAAAGAAAAGCAATAAAAGATTAGAGAAGGTATATTATAAAACAACCGAAGGTAAAAGTAAGCAATCCAGCTTTACCTCTACCTTCGGTTATATATTTTGAATAAAAAGTTTTATTTCATTGCAATGGGCACAACAGATGCTCCTCCTCCCTGATTCTCTTTAACTTTATTTCTTTTATCTTTATGTCCAAACAATAAGTTAATTCCAAAACGGGCATTCACTGCTTTTGTTTTAGTATAATTAACCGCCAAAATATTATCTGTCTGCAAATACAGCTGAAGCGGTCCCAATTTCGCAGTTAAACCAATACCCAAATTAGCGCCACTACGCCGAGTCATCGTATAAGCTACAGAAGCACTTACATTACGGATAAAACGGGCATTTGCAGATGCTGTTAAAGCTGGAAAGAACATTCCATCAATGAACGAAGCTCTAAGCACACCACCAACATTAAACATTTTATTCAACTCATAAGTCGTGCCTAAAAAGATTTTCGTATTAAGCATTGTTGTATATTTAGCTTCAACATTATGCACACGAAAATCATTTTTCAAAGAATCAACCATATCTTCAAATGCGTCGTTCATACTATTATCATTTCCACTAATAGCACCCGAAATATCTGCACCTTTCCACTCAAACTCAGAATCCTGTTGCAAATTATAGGTATATTCTTCACTTTTCCAACGAATAAATCCTAGGTCTGTTATACTGGCAAAGAAATTAATGCGGTCTGAAAATTGATACTCACCCCCTAAATCTATTGCAAATCCAGGATTCTTTGTATTCAAGATATCAGAAACACCTATACCGTCAGTATTAAAATCAATATCATCCCAATTCATCGGCTCGTCCATCGCAAATGGCTGTCCTGTCTCGTCATTCAAAATATGTACGGGTGCTGTCAATTTGATATTTTGGCGAGAATGCATCAAAATAGTTCCATCATCCCGAGTTTTAATACCCAATTCAGAATCCGTCATATGTAAATTGGCAACACCGACTAAATATTTCAATCGCAAGCCAACCGTTAATTTATCATTCACCTTTTTGGACAATCCCAAAACTGCTTCCAAATATGCATTCGCATTCAAACCTAATCTTCCAAAATCCATATTAGGATAATCCGAATTTCCATATTTCAAGAAAGTAAAAATATCCTTATTAAAGCGGAATAAAATATCAGCTTTTTGAGTAATATCCAACGTTGCATACCAACTTTTCACTCGAAATCCGACTGACAACACAGATAACTCCTCATTCAACATCATAAAATTATGCTCACGCAACTGCTTATAGAGCTTATCTACATTCATGTACACCGAATCATCCCGCTTAACTAAAAAATCCTCCGCCGCAAAAGAGCCATTTAAATAATTAATACCAATGCCGCTCAATGCCGGAAGTCCAACAAAAGCATTATACTCCGGCTGATAAGCTGGATTTAAACGATAACGCTGCGGAAGATTAGATAAAAAATAAGATGTATTTGTACCATTTTGTGCTTCTACCCAATCCAAAGAAATTACTAAAACTAAAATAATCAACAATATACGTTTCATAGCTACACAAAAAATGTCTACTGTTTTGACGATGTAAATGTATGTTAATTATTTAAGACTTTCAATAATTTGATATACTTTTTATTGATTTTTCTTCAAATTATTTTTTAGATGCTCTAAACCTGCACGTTTTAATGGAGTTTCATGAAATAATTCATCAAACTGTTCTTCGGTCATGCCCTTCCATTCTTCTGCATCCAACTCCATATTTCTTCCCGAAGGCATGAATGCAGAACAACGATGAGCAGTCAATTGCTGGTTCCACGGACACACTAATTGACATATATCACATCCAAAAATCCAATCTCCTGCCAGTTCTTTCAATTCAACAGGACATTCATCTTTATTTTCTATTGTCTGATACGATATACAGCGTCTTGCATCTACCTTACCCATTGTCAAGGCCCCGGTAGGACAAGCCTCTATACAACGGTTACATTTTCCACAGAAAGATTCCATAAAAGGGAAATCATAAGTCTCAAACTCTGCTGTAGTAACTATCACCCCAATAAAACAAAACGAACCCAATCCCTTGCGAATAAGTAGTGTATTTTTCCCCTGCCAACCCAATCCGGCCCGCCTAGCCCAAGCATGTTCCAAGACAGGAGCAGAATCAACAAAACAACGTCCTTTTTCTCCTGGCATCTGAATCCGAATCTCTTCCAACAGAGCAAACAACCGATCCTTGACAACCCGATGATAATCTTTTCCTCGAGCATACATCGCTATTTTAGGGATACCGGCCGGTTGCTGCCAAGGATTATAATAATTCGTCAGCGTAACAATCACAGACCTAGCCCCATCCACCAAACATTCCACATCTTCCCTCACCTCCATATTCCGCTCCATATAAGACATCCCGGCATTCATCCCTTCGGCAACCCACCTTTTCACTTGTTCTACCTCATCAGACAACAAAGCGGCAGGAGCAACCCCTACCGCATCGAACCCGATTTCTCGAGCAATATCTTTCAATACATCCAGTTTCATTACTGAACTATATCCTCTAAATATCAAAGCCCAACTCCAATCTTGCCGTTTCGCTCATACGCTCTGGCGTCCACATCGGTTCAAAAACGAGATTTACAGTCACCGCCTTAATACCATCCACTTCCATTACAACATCATGCACCTGCTGAACCAATTCGTCTGCAATCGGACATCCCGGAGCGGTCAATGTCATATGAATAATCACTTCTGCCGGACTCGTAAATTCAATGTCATACACCAATCCCAAGTCCCAAATATTCACCGGAATCTCCGGATCATACACCGTACCTAATTTCTCTATAATCAGACTCTTTGTTATATTCTCACTCATATTTCAGTACATTACTATTTCTTTGCACTAAATGCCAAAGCATACATTTTGATCTGCTTCACCATTGACAACAAACCATTGGAACGCGTCGGAGAAAGATGCTGTGTCAAACCGATTTCATCAATAAATTTCAAATCGGCATCCAATATATCTTGAGGTTTCTGCCCGGAAAACACCCGAATCAACAAACCTGCAATCCCTTTTGTGATAATCGCATCACTATCTGCCTCAAAACAAAGCAGGTCATCTTTCATTTCAGCGTGAAACCATACCCTTGACTGACATCCCTTGATTAAATTATCCTCTGTTTTATGTGTTTCATCCATCCCCTCAATGCCATTTCCAATCTCTATCAGATAAGCATATTTATCCATCCAGTCATCAAACACAGCAAATTCGTCTATAATCTCACTCTCTATTTCTTGAATTGTTTTCATCTCATTCTAAATTATTTACCAACCATCTATCACTTCAAGCCAAACATTTTGGCAACCTTCCGCAACCCGTCACAAAACATATCGATTTCTTCCCGAGTATTATACATTCCCAACGATGCTCTCACCATACCCGTCACTCCAAAATGCTGCATAGTTGGCTCAGCACACAACTGACCGGTTCTAACAGCGATTCCTAATTTATCAAGTAATATCCCTACATCAGAATGATGCAAATCTCCCAATGCAAAAGAAATCACCGATGATTTTGCTGCAGCTTCTCCGAAAAAGCGCATTCCCGGAATTTCTCTCATCCGAGTCATGGCATACTGCAACAAATCATGTTCATAATCTGCCATCTCCTGCAAACCGATTCCCTCAACATATTTGATTGCCTCACCCAATCCTATCACCCCAATAAAATCAGGAGTACCAGCCTCAAATTTAAACGGAAGTTCATTATAGGTTGTTTTTTCAAATCGCACTTCCTTAATCATCTCGCCTCCCCCTTGCCATGGAGGCATCTCGTTCAATAACGCTTCCTTCCCATATAAGATTCCCACTCCTGTCGGACCATATATCTTATGACCGGAAAAAACAAAAAAATCACAGTCCAAGGCCTGTACATCTACCGGGATATGCTGAATCGCCTGCGCTCCGTCCACCAAAACTTTAGCTCCAACAGCATGTGCCCGACGAATAATCTCATCCACAGGATTCACCGTTCCCAAAACATTGGAAACATACGCCACACCGACCAACTTCACCCGATCAGTAAGCAATTCATCCAACTTCGACAAATCCAACTCCCCATTATCCTTAAAAGGAATCACCTTCAATACAGCACCCTTCCGCTGACATAACATCTGCCACGGAACAATGTTGGCATGGTGTTCCATCTCCGTAACCACAATTTCATCCCCTTCGCCAATAAAAGCCTCCCCAAAAGAAAAAGCCACCAAATTAATACTCTCAGTCGTACCGCGAGTAAAAATCACCTCTTTATCCGACGCAGCATTAATAAAACGCCGAACCGTCTCTCGCGCCTCTTCATTGGCATCCGTACATTTATTGCTCAAAAAATGTACTCCCCGATGGACATTCGAATTATATCGGAGATAATACTCATTCATTTTCTCCACAACCCGACGAGGACGTTGTGACGTAGCGCCATTATCGAGATATACCAACCGCTTCCCATACACTGTTTCTTCCAATATCGGGAAATCAGCTCTGACTTTTTCTACATCAAACATGGTCTTATATATTTTTACTTTTTACACTGCAACATACAATTGTAACACTTTGACAACTCACCCCGCAATCTCTTTTCAATCAAATTGTCAATTTTGTCACGCAACGGTTCTAATTTCACATGCTGAATAATATCATGGGCAAAGCCAAACATCATCATCATTCGGGCTTCTTCTTTTCCGATACCACGCGAACGCAAATAAAACATAGCCTCCTCATCAATTTGTCCGACAGAAGCTCCGTGACTACATTTCACATCGTCTGCATCAATCACCAGCTGCGGTTTACTGTTCACTCTGGCAGTTTCAGACAACAGCAAATTGTTGTTTGCCTGATAAGCTTCCGTCTTCTGGGCATCCGGACGCACCCGGATACAACCACTGAAATTAGCCAAAGCAGAATCATCCATTACACCCTTGAACAGCTCGTTACTAACACAATGTGGAGCGATATGATCAATATATGAATAATTATCAACCACTTGATTTTTATCCATGATATACATACCGTACAAATTACTTTCTCCGCCTTCACCATTCAATGCCACATACATATTATTGCGAATAAATCCGCCATATAATGTCACAATATTACTGTCAAATACAGAATTCCGGTGTTCCGATACAAACAATGAATTAATCTGTGAAGCTCCCATGTGCTGATTCTGCACCTGATAATAATCAAGATGGGCATTATCTCCCATAAACACCTCCGTCACATTATTCATCAGGAAATTCTGATTAGACAGCGCATGATCACACACCAATACAGTTGCTTTCGCATAACGGCCCAATACAATCATATTGCGTTGGTATCCCATCAAATCACCTTTCGCTCTCAACAGATTGATTATCTGCAACGGACGTTCCAGCACCACCTCATCCGGCACATACACAAACACTCCATCTTGTGCAAAAGCCGTATTCAATGCCACCAGACCATCCTGTTTGGCTGCTGTCGCATACTGATTGTAATGCTTCAGAAAAACATCCGGATATTTCAGGCTGGCTTCCCGCATACTGCATACCACCACTTCTTCGGGCAACTCACTCACCAAATTGCCGTCAAACCACCAACCGTTCACTGTCAAGATTGGGTCTGTAGCCATATTCGTTACCGAACATCGGAACACCTCATTCATATCCACCTCTTGCGGAATATACTTCAGGACCACATTATAATCCCTTCCGAACACCGGCAACAGGTTAGCATACATATAATCTTCCTTTTTATGTGGAATGCCACCCAACTCAACAAACTTCTTAAAAGCCTCTTTCCGCACGCCATTCATCCCCATACCGCATCCCGCTTCTAACTGCGCATACCCTTCTCTAAAAAGCGTTGCAAAATCGGCATTTATTTTTTCAACCATATCATTGATACGTTTATTCATTTAAACATTTATCCCCTCAACTCCTCCTTAATCCAGTCATATCCTTTCTCCTCCAATTCAGCCACCAGCTCTTTACCGGCAGTCTTAACAATCCGTCCGTCGTACAACACATGGACAATATCCGGCACGATATAATCCAACAGACGCTGATAGTGGGTAATCACGATAGCAGAATTGTCAGGACGTTTCAACTTATTCACGCCATTGGCTACAATACGCAGAGCATCAATATCCAAACCGGAATCCGTTTCATCAAGAATAGCCAATTTCGGCTCCAGAACGGCCATCTGGAAAATTTCATTTTTCTTCTTTTCACCACCGGAAAAACCTTCATTCAGAGAACGGTTCAACAACTTATTGTCAATACCCACCAACTCCATTTTCTGACGGATCATCTTCAAAAAATCACCAGCAGGATAAGGACCTTCTCCGTGATATTTACGAATCTCATTCACAGCCGTTTTCAAAAAATTAACGGTACTTACACCCGGAATTTCTACCGGATACTGGAAACTCATAAAAATACCTTCACGCGCCCGGTCTTCTGCCGGCATCGCCAACAAATCCTTACCGTTAAATTCGATTTCACCTTCAGTGACAACAAAACGTTCCCGCCCCGTCAACACAGAAGACAGAGTACTTTTTCCGGCACCATTCGGTCCCATAATTGCATGGACTTCACCATCATTGATTTCCAGGTTAATCCCCTTCAATATCTCTTTGCCATCAACAGAGGCATGTAAATTCTTTATCTTCAACATAACTCATTCTATTTAATAACTAACCGACCGAACCTTCCAAACTGATCTGCAACAACTTTTGAGCCTCCACAGCAAACTCCATCGGCATCTTGTTCAAAACGTCTCCGGCATATCCTTTAATAATCAAACCAACGGCATCCTCTGTAGAAATACCTCTCTGGTTGCAATAAAATATCTGGTCCTCGCCAATTTTCGAGGTTGTAGCTTCATGCTCCACCTGGGCTGTCGGATTTTCAATTTCAAGATAAGGGAACGTATGTGCTCCACACTTATCACCCAACAACAACGAATCGCACTGAGAATAGTTACGGGCATTCTGACATCCTTTCACCACCTTCACCTTACCGCGATATGAATTGCTGCTGAATCCGGCAGAAATTCCCTTAGATACGATACGGCTTTTGGTATTATCTCCGATATGAATCATTTTCGTACCGGTATCGGCCTGCTGATAATTATTGGTCACGGCCACCGAATAGAATTCACTCACTGCTCCATCCCCTTTCAACACCGTACTCGGATATTTCCACGTAATAGCCGAACCGGTTTCAACCTGAGCCCAAATCAATTTAGAGTTATCCCCCCGGCACAAACCACGCTTCGTCACAAAATTATAAATACCACCTTTGCCTTCCTTATCTCCGGGGTACCAGTTCTGCACTGTGCTATACTTCACCTCCGCATTCTTTTCCACAATAATCTCCACAATAGCAGCGTGCAACTGATTCTCATCCCGCTGTGGAGCCGTACATCCTTCCAGATAACTCACATAAGCATCATCCTCAGCCACAATCAGCGTACGTTCAAACTGTCCGGTATTCTGAGCATTGATACGGAAATACGTTGACAACTCCATCGGGCAGCGCACCCCTTTCGGTATATACACAAACGAGCCATCACTAAACACGGCAGAATTCAATGCTGCAAAATAATTGTCGGTATAGGGCACCACTGTACCCAAATACTTTTTAATCAAATCAGGATGGTTCTTGACAGCTTCTGAAAACGAACAGAAAATCACCCCCCGTTCAGCCAACGTATCTTTAAAAGTTGTCTTCACCGACACGCTATCCATAACGGCATCCACAGCCACACCCGACAGAGCCAGCTGTTCCGTCAACGGAATTCCCAACTTATCAAATGTCTTTTTCAATTCAGGGTCGACATCCTCCCATTTTTTATCTGCCTTCTGTTTAGGGGCAGCATAATAAACGATATCCTGGTAATCGATCTCCGGTATATTCAGCTGAGCCCACCGCGGCATCTCCATGGTCAGCCATTTGCGGTATGCCTGCAAGCGGAATTCCAGCAACCATTCCGGCTCCTCCTTCTTGGCAGAAATCGTCCGGATAACATCCTCATTCAACCCCTTGGCGATGGTATCTGTCTCAACATTAGTCACAAAACCATATTTATACTCGCCTCCGGTTACTTCCTCTATAATATTGTCCATAATGGTCTAACTTCCAAAAATTACATTGATAAGGCAAAAGTACGAAAATTATTCAAATATCTATCTGCATACAAAAAATCTATATCTTTGCATTAAAATAAGATGCACCCGGCAGACATGCTCTGACAGCATCTTTACAGTATAACAAGAAAATATTCCAAACATGAAATACACAGAATTATCAACTCTTGGCGAGTTCGGTCTGATAGACCACCTCACCCGCAGCATCAAACACAAAAACACCTCCACCCTCAAAGGTGTCGGAGATGATGCTGCCGTACTTGACTATGGCACCAAGAGAGTACTTGTCAGCACCGATATGCTGATACAAGGCATCCACTTCGATTTGACATACACACCGCTGAAACACCTAGGCTACAAATCTGTTGCAGTCAATGCCAGCGACATCTATGCCATGAACGGCACCCCCCGACAAATCACGGTAGCCCTGGCTGTATCCAACCACTTCTCGGTAGAGAGTCTTGAAGAGCTCTACTCCGGCATGTACCTTGCCTGCGAACACTACGGCATAGACCTTGTCGGAGGTGACACCACCTCATCCAAAACAGGGCTCTGCATCAGCATCACCGTTTTAGGAGAAGCCAACGAAGAAGACATCGTCTACCGTAACACAGCAGGCGAAAACCAGCTCATCTGCGTCAGCGGCGATTTAGGGGCAGCCTACATGGGACTACAACTACTCGAACGCGAAAAGGTGGTATTTCAGGACAATGGAGAAGCACAACCGGATTTTGCCGGATACGAATACATCCTGGAACGCCAGCTCAAACCCGAAGCACGCAAAGATATTGTCGAACTGCTACGAGAAAAAAACATTCGTCCAACTGCCATGATAGACGTATCCGACGGACTTGCCTCCGAAGTCATGCATATCTGCAAAGACTCTGGCGTAGGATGCAACATTTATGAAGAAAAAATCCCGATAGACTATCAAACCTTCAAAATGGCAGAAGAACTGAATATGAATGCCACCGTCTGTGCGCTTTCCGGAGGCGAAGATTATGAATTATTGTTCACGGCTCCATTAGACAAATACGACCTGCTGACAGCCCTTCCCGGCATCAGTGTCATCGGCCACACCTGCAAAGCCGGCGACGGTTATCAGATGACTACCCGGGACGGCAACACCTTCGAACTGAAAGCACAAGGATGGATCAACTTCACCTCAACCGAAAAAAACGAAGAGAACAATCATGAACAATAATCTGAAAGAACTTCTTGAACAGATCCATACACACAGCCAGAACGGCAACCGCCGAGACCTCTGTGCCGTACTCCACTCCTTAATGGACAACCGCCAGGAATACTATCACCAACTGTCGGACGCCTCCATGACGGAAGGTTACGCTGACGGACTCTACAAAACCCTTCTGCTGGAGCTCGACCAGGAAGAAGAAGAAAGCATCGAGACAGCAGAGCTGGCCTATATTGCGCTCTGCTCCTTGATTGCAGGAGAAACGGCCACGCCCGAACACTACAAACGCCGACTGCTGCTACTCCATTATTTTTGCGACTACTTCACGGATTCCATCATCCAGGTATTTCTTGCAGCCTATCGCAAAGACCACATACTCCAAGCCCGCAACCTGGCTTTGGAATGTATTGAAAAAATGCAATTGGCAGACATGTTCCACTTAGAAGAACATACACCGGATTTCATCGAGCATGACGAACAAATTATCGATGCCTGCAATGCCATCGAAACAGATGCCGATCTTCCAGACACAGAACGCGCAGAAGCAGCTCTGTTACACAAAGTGCTCTACGCCTATCTGAAAACAAAATACAAAAAAAACTGATGCCGGTAAATTACCGGCATCAGCCTTTTATCTTTCCTCCGATCGTTCACGACGCGGGGTAAAGCGTCTTTCACCCCCACGATGTTGAAAGGAACGATGTCTTTCACGGTGCTCGCCATGCCCTTCATTCTCTTTCTCTCGCGCCTTTTTCACCACAATCTTACGCCCTTGAAATTCTGCTTCATTCAAAGCATTGATTGCATTCATAGCCTCCACATCATCCTCCATCTCCACAAAGCCGAAACATTTTGAATTTCCGGTTTCCCTATCCATAATCACTTTAGCAGAAGAAACCGTACCATGCTCCTTAAAGAGCGCTGCGAGATCATCACCGGTAGTGGCTGAACTCAGTTTTGCAACAAAAATATTCACAACAAAAATAATTAATAATTGATTTTTCTATCCCGACAAATATAGAGTAAATAATTAATAATCAGCAAAACAAAGCCAAATTTATTTTTACCGCCAAAAAATATTTTCAAAATTTTTCTGCCAAAAACTTGCAGATATAAAAATTATACCTACCTTTGCACTCGCAAAACAGACGATGGTGTCATAGCTCAGTCGGTAGAGCAAAGGACTGAAAATCCTTGTGTCCCTGGTTCGATTCCAGGTGATACCACAAAAAAAGAGTCACAAAAATGTGACTCTTTTTTTTATTTTTGTCTCCTAATAAAATTAACACACAAACAATTTTTTACTATGAAGAAATGCCTACTTTACATTTATCTTGCGTTATTTGCGCAAACGGTATTTGCAAACGACACTCTTTATGTCAGAGAACAACAAATTCCCATCCTGCTTGACAGAGCAGACAATGTTTTGTGCATGATGCGCATATCGGCACAAAAAGGAGATGTGCTAAACCAACTGACCATGCAATTCACCCGGGAATCATCCCTCGATGCCATCCAAGCCGTCCGCTTATATTACGCCGGCACAGAAGCTCCCGAAAGGAAAGGTTTGCATTTCAATCCCGCCAACTATATTTCCAGCCACACCCCAGGCAAAACAAGAATGGCAAACCCCTCCTACTCAGTCAAACAAGATGAGACCACACTCATCAAAAACAGCATCACCCTGCACTCCGAGCAGCCGCTACTGAAAGGGACCAACTATTTTTGGGTAAGCATACAAATGAAGCCCCAAGCCTCTTTACAATCGAAGGTTTCATTCACACTGCCCGAAGCATTAATAAACAATCAACCGGCAACAATCGCATGGCAAGGAAAAGCAGAAGCACCCAGACGCGTAGGCATCGGAGTACGTCAAGCCGGAGACGACGGTTCTGCAGCATACCGTATCCCGGGACTAGTCACCTCCAACCGCGGCACTCTGCTGGGAGTATACGACATCCGCTACAACAGCAGTGTCGACCTGCAAGAAAAAGTGGATATAGGTGTCAGTCGCAGCACAGACAAAGGACAAACTTGGGAGCCCATGCGCATTGCCATGACATTCGGAGAAACCGGAGGCTTGCCACATGCCCAAAATGGAGTCGGTGACCCGTCTATCCTCGTCGACGAAAAAACGAACACAATCTGGATTGTAGCCGCATGGACACACGGCATGGGCAATGGACGTGCCTGGAACAACTCCATGCCGGGAATGACTCCGGACGAAACTGCCCAACTGATGCTCGTCAAAAGCGAAGACGATGGCAAAACCTGGAGCCAACCCATCAACATCACTTCACAAGTAAAACATCCCTCCTGGTATTTTCTGCTACAAGGTCCCGGTCGTGGAATAACCATGAAAGACGGCACCCTTGTATTCCCCATTCAGTTTATCGACTCCACCCGCATTCCCAATGCCGGCATCATGTATAGCAAAGACCGCGGCAAAACCTGGCATCTGCACAACCTGGCACGCACCAACACGACAGAAGCACAGGTAGCAGAAATCGAGCCCGGCACCCTGATGCTCAATATGCGCGACAATCGTGGCGGTAGCCGTGCCGTAGCCATTACAAAAGACTTAGGCAAGACCTGGACAGAGCACCCCTCCAGCCGCAAAGCATTACAGGAACCGGTATGCATGGCAAGTCTCCTTAAAGTAGAAGCCAAAGACAACATTACCGGTAAACCTCTGCTATTATTCTCCAACCCAAACACCACCCGCGGACGCCATCACATCACCATTAAAGCCAGTTTGGATAACGGACTCACTTGGTCTCCTTCCCAACAAGCGCTCCTGGATGAAGGCGAAAGCTGGGGATACAGTTGCCTCACACTGATAGACAAGGAAACCATCGGCATCCTCTACGAATCAAGCGTAGCTCACATGACCTTTCAAGCTGTAAAAATCAAAGATTTAATAAAATAAAACAGAACCTACGAAATATCACCTCATTACTCCCATAACAAGTGATTTAAAGGATCAGTTCAAAAGGTTAAGGCTGAACATACGCAGACCTATACAACCGCAAAGGAAAGGCAAGGAGATGAAGATATAACCGTTTTATCTCACTGGAAAACAAAAAAGTGCCATTCATAAGGCATTAATGAACGGCACTTTTTTTTATCTTTGTAAAGATTAAAGCAGAAGAAACTGGGCAAGTACGTGATAACCCAAAACAATAGAGAAGATTAAAATTAATACGGATTTATAAAATATCAATTATGAAAAAAATGACAAAAGTAAAAAGAGCCTTGGTTCTGATTGTAACACTGTTATACACGCCTATTGTATATGCACAAAAAGAGGATTCATCCTCAATAGTTGCTCCTGCTGATAGCACAAAGGGAATAAGCCTAATCCAAAGAATTGATTCTCTTGAACACGAGTTGTCATATATAAAATTATCACATGAATTATATAAACTTATCAATGATTTAGCTGTATTCAATAACAATATAGGCATTACAATTAACAGAATACAAATAGATATATATGGACAAAATTTTGATTACAAATTATATAAAGCATACAAAGATAACTATGCAGTAAACAAAAACAAACTGCTGTCACTACAAGAATTAATAGAAATCAAAAAAAACTTATTTTCAATCAAAATTACCACATATCCTTATTCCGAAAAAGAGAAGGATTTGTTATTGACAAGTTATATGACAATTGATAATGGATATTCTACATTAGAATCGTCATTAAAACTCATGAAAGTATGTCTTGATATGTACAAAGAATCTTTATAGGAGGGATTTCCTTATTAATCTGTATAGAATATAATAGTTATACACATAAACCAAAAATCAAACCATACAAGAACAAAAAAAACATAGAGATTCATAATGTCTAAAATGAAACATTAAGGTTTCTGACGTGACAACTCTTTGGGAAGGGCTTGCATTTGCACAAATCAAAAAAAAGTGAAATCGGAACATCACATTACAAAATCACCTACCAGTTATTACACAATGATATTGCGTATCTAATTGATCAGTGTGAAACTCCCGTCATGCGGAAAATCCAAGCAACCAAAAAGACAAAGTGAACAATGTTCCTAACATGCTAATTTAGGAATGATTCTCTTTTTTCATAAGCTTCTTAGGTAAAATAGACACTAACAGTTCGTTTTTTCGGAAAAAGATATTATATTAGTAAATGAAAAAGTTATCTGCAAATATGGCAATGTAAAATGCTAAAATTCGCACAACTGCTAATTCGTTACTATTATTTCTCAAAACCACACTAAATATTTACATATCAAACAATTATATATAATTATTAAAAATTTAAAACAAAATATCCACTACATACTATTAAATAAAAATGTAGTGCTGCCCCTTTAACTGGATGTGATCTTTGGTGTATGTGTGTATGTATATGTATGTGTAAGTTGAATAATTTGCTTCACAGCAAAATATTTAAGGAGTATAAAGGGAGCGAGCACTACATTTACTCTTCTTTATATTATTACGTATATGTAATCAAATAAAATCAATTAATCATTTAAATTTACCCTAGCATGATAGCGTCCCAAAAATAGAATATTTTTCATTTACAACCAAAATCAAATGTGATTTTTTATATTTTTCACAATAGAAATCTCCATCGCCTTCTGTTCTGAAAAAAACAAATAAAAAGGGAGACTTTGTCCCCCTTCAAAAAAAGTTACAATAGAAGACAGCCGAAATCGACCAAAGGAAGCAAAAGCCCTTATGAAGCCATTTTTACTAATAATTCTACGCCATATTCACTATTTTATTTGTGCCAAATTACTGAATTTGCAAAATAATCACGACCTTTGCCATATAAACAAAGCAGTATATGGAAGGTTATAAACATAGGATAATGGATGACCTGCTGACTAAAAAATTGCAGGCTAAAGGTGCGGTACTCATAGAAGGACCCAAGTGGTGCGGAAAGACAACGACAGCCGAGGAACTTGCTGCAAGCAAGGTGCTGCTGGCGAGACCTGACGCAAAGGAACATTTCAAAAGTCTTTTGGAAATTGATACAGATGCAGCCTTGTCCGGTGATACACCGATGTTGATAGACGAGTGGCAGACAGTACCAAAGTTGTGGGATGCGGTTAGATACACCGTTGATCACCGCCGCAAGATGGGACAGTTCATCCTGACCGGCTCTGCTGTTCCAGACAAGGAAGCGGAAACGGAAAGAGAACACTCTGGCACCGGTCGGTTTGCATGGCTTACGATGCGCCCAATGACCCTGTTTGAATCCGGCGAATCTAACGGAAGTGTAAGCCTTGAGGAACTGTTTGATGCTCCTGAAAAAATACTGGAGCGAAATCACTTGAAGCTGCAGGACATCGCCTTCCTGATCTGCCGAGGAGGATGGCCGATGGCTGTCGGTCTTCCTGAAGAGGCAGCCTTGGAACAGGCGTTTGATTATTACGATGCAGTTACAAAGGAGGACATTACAAAGGTGGACGGTGTGAAACGGGCTTCTGAAAGAGTACAGCGTCTGATGCGGGCATATGCCCGTCACCAAGGCACACAGGTGTCCATTGCCACGTTGCGTGAGGACTTGAAGAACAACGATTCCGCAACACTGGACGAGAACACCATCATATCCTATCTTGAAGCGTTGAGAAAGATTTTCGTAGTGGAAGATATGCCGGCATGGAACCCCAATCTTCGTTCCAAGACTGCCATTCGAACTGCCGATACACGGTATTTCGTTGACCCGTCGATTGCAACGGCTGCATTAGGTATCGGTCCGGCGGACCTGATGAACGACTTGAACACAATGGGCTTCTTTTTCGAAGCTATGTGTGTAAGGGATTTGCGTGTATTCGCCGAAGCTCTGAATGGAAAGGTATATCATTACCGGGACAAAAGCGGTCTGGAATGTGATGCGGTGGTACACCTGCGCAACGGACAATACGGACTGATTGAGATAAAACTGGGCGGTCAGTCTTTGATTAGCGAGGGAGCAGCAACACTCAATGCACTTGCATCACAGATTGACACCTCCCGTATGAGGACACCGGCTTTCAAGATGATTCTTACCGCCACAGGTGAACATGCCTACCGCCAGCCGGAAGACGGAATATATGTCGTGCCGATTGGTTGTCTAAAACCATAGTACGGATCAGGACCGGTTCCGTACATTTTTCAACCAACGTCGGTAAGTGGAAAAGCATTGCTGCGAAAAGCAGTAATAATAAATAGTTTTCCATGGTTCTTTTATCATTATAAAAAATTGGTTTATCATGCAAATGCAAACCTTTACATAACTATTACAAAACCAAGATTCCTTATCTTTGTGCCCCATCTGAAAACATAATTTTATATTGTATGGATAAAATTTCTTCGGCTGCATTCGCCGATAGTAAACCCCACTACCAACTTTTGGACGGACTGCGGGGAGTAGCAGCACTAATGGTAATGTGGTATCACATATTTGAAGGTTTTGCCACCAGCCCTATCGATCAAAATTTCAACCACGGCTATCTGGCAGTAGATTTTTTCTTCATGCTATCGGGATTTGTTGTCAGCTATGCTTATGATGACCATTGGAAATCATCTCTGACATTAAAAGGTTTTCTTAAACGCAGACTGATCCGCCTGCAGCCCATGGTGGTTATGGGAGTCTTTCTGGGAGCCATCACCTTTATCATTCAAGGACAAAAACAATGGGACGGGACTCCGGTAACGCTCAGCATGCTGTTTTTAGCCTTATTACTCAATCTATTTCTAATCCCCGCCATCCCCGGCAGCCGCCTGGAAGTGAGGGGCAACGGTGAAATGTATCCCCTGAACGGACCCAACTGGTCTCTTTTTTTCGAATACATCGGTAATTTACTATATGCCTTGTTTATACGCAAGATGTCCACCAGATGGCTTGCAACACTTACTTGCATTTCCGGTCTCGGGCTTACGCTTTTCGCCCTGTGCAATTTGTCCGGATTCGGACATCTGGGAGTTGGCTGGAGCCTGTCAGATTATAATTTTCCCGGAGGGATGTTGCGTCTGCTCTTCTCTTTTTGTGCCGGTCTGCTAATTTCCCGAATCTTCAAACCCATTGCCGTCAGAGGAGCCTTTTGGATATGCAGCCTCCTGATTATCCTCCTGCTTTCAATCCCTTACATCAGCAATGAAAACACCCTATGGACAAACGGACTATACGACTCGGTATGTATCCTGATTATTTTTCCGTTATTATTATGGATTGGAGCATCCGGCAAAGCCACTGACAACAAAACAGCCCGTGTCTGTAAATTTTTAGGAGATATCTCCTATCCGGTCTATGTCGTACACTATCCTTTTATGTATCTATTCTATGCGTGGTTATGGAGCGGAGAAAAAATACCGTTCGCAGAAGCATGGCCGATAGCTCTGGCCGTCTATTTTGGCAGCATCCTGCTCGCTTACATTTGCCTGAAATGGTATGACGAACCGCTACGGAAATGGCTCAACAAGCGCCTCTGACCTCCCAAACAAGACTAAAACAAATATATGACAATTACTAGTCAAAGATATCCGACTGTTATCTTTGATATATAGATGTCATATATTTGTGATATGTTTATGATATATTTGAGTGAGAGGGAAACGGGAGATATGCAGAAGGGAAACAAGGGTTATTAACAAGATAAAAAACGGGCCAATTCTTCAAAAGAAGTACATATCTGCTCCCGCCCATCCAGACGGACAAGCATATGATCGGGCGCAGACACCTGAACCATGAGCCTGTCTGCAGCAGAATCAGCAGCAACCTGACAATCATATCCGTATTTTCGAAGCAGATTGGCTGTCCAATGCCCCAAGGCCGGATCGGGAGACTGTACCACAGCTTTCCGTCCTCCCACAACTGTAGAAGAATAGATTCCATGCACCCGATCGAAACAGATATGCTCACGCTTAAAAAGACGGTCAAGACTACCGTTAAAAACCATATCCTCCGTCACCCCGCATTGAAGTCCGAATTCAGGAGAAAGCAAACAGAACCTGTCTGCGAGCAACAGAGCCTGCTCTATATCATGGGTAGAAAGCAAAATTGTCTTGCGCTGCTCTTGTGCAATGGTATGCAGCAACATCATCACCTCTATGCGGCTGACAACATCCAGAAAAGCAGTAGGTTCATCCAATAAAATCAAAGGACATTCCTGCACGAGAGCCTTGGCTATCATCGCCTTCTGACGTTCGCCATCCGAAAGCTCCGCCACATAAGCCTGAGCTTTATGCTCAATACCGACAGCTCGAACAGCCTGACGGATGTGTTCATGATCGGCCTCTGCGAGCCGTCCCCAAAATCCGGTATGCGGCTGACGTCCCAAGGCCACCAATTCATATACGGTCAACCCTCCTGCCTGAGTCTTATCCGTAAGCACAACCCCTATTTTACGCGACTTTTCACGCTCCGTCCATTCGGCTAATGGACGGCCCTCCAATAGCAATTGCCCCTCCAATGGCGGCTGAAAAGCAGATAATGTACGCAAAAGTGTTGACTTACCGGCTCCGTTAGGTCCCAACAGACAAATCAATTCCCCTGCCAGAAAATCAAACGACAGATTCTTATGCACCACAGTTGTACGACGTTTCCCATGTGAATAGCCAATCGCAAGATGGCGGGCTGAAAGAATAGGTTGATTTCCCATAATCAGTTGAAATATTGTATTTTTCGTTGGTTAATAATCACATATATAATGACCGGCGCTCCCAGCACTGGCGTAATGGCATTCAACGGCAGTATTCCTTCTTCGCCCGGCAATACGCTGATTAAATTACAGAGCAAAGCAACAGCCCCACCCAACAAGAGCGTCACAGGCAAAAGTGAATTATGATTGGAAGTCCCCAATAAAAGACGTGCCATGTGAGGAACCGCCAAACCGATAAAAGCAATCGGACCACAAAAAGCCGTTGTAATGGCTGTCAGCAGACCTGTTGCAATCAAGAGCAGGTTCCGGGTACGACGCACATTGACTCCCAGATTTTCGGCATAACGCACCCCCAATAACAAAGCATTGAGCGGCTTGATAAGCATTACAGACAATAACAAACCAATCAAAATGGAGACAACAAACAACGGCAACTGCTCGGAAGACACTCCGGTAAAATTCCCCAAGCCCCATATCATATAAGAATGCACCCCCTCTGCTGTCGAAAAGAAATTCAACAATGAAATGGCAGAAGATGTGATGTACCCCAACATAATACCGATTATCAAAAGCATCAGGTTATTTCGCGTAAAGGCAGAAAAAAGCAACAGAGCACCCATCACTGCCATAGCTCCGACAAAAGCACCTACCAGCACTGCCAAGAAACCGGAAAGCGTGAAAGCTCCGGCTGTAATACTCCCACCACCCAATAAAAGAACCAATGCCACCCCCAGGCTGGCACCTGTGTTAATCCCTAAAATAGAAGGACCCGCCAACGGATTACTGAATACAGTCTGCAACAACAGTCCGGCAACGGCTAAAGCTGCACCACAAAGCATTGCCGTGATTCCCTGCGGGATTCGCGATTCCCAAATAATAAACCGCCAACTGTCACGCTCCACCGGCACCCCACACAATATATCCCAAACACGGGCTGCCGGTATATGAACAGAACCGACCAACAAATTGGCTATAAAAAGGAACAATATCATAACCGCGAGCAAAATACCCCAAATCCGGCCGGAAGAATTACGATTTGTTTTCATTGACGAAGCTGTTTAAAATAACGTGCTGTTTCACCCGGCAGACATTCGGGATGGAACACCAAAATCAAATCTTTCAACAACCAATCCGGACAGAAAGGCGTTTCTTCATAAAAGGGCACTTTTCCTGTATTGCAAGCAAATACCCGCCCTGTTTGGAATGCCAGGAAACCGGCATAAGGAGCATATTCAGCACGCAACGAAGAAAGAGTTTTATCAACCGTTTCATTATATCTAAACAACCAAAAATCAGCATTACGCCCACGGTCAAACACGGTTTCGAACGAAAGGGGGACAGAACCGCTGCGAGTATCATCAGCCCACACATAGGCTGCACCGGCATCTGCATAAAGACGCCCGATTGTGCTATGCCCTCCCGGGGTATACCAAGCCGAACCATTACGCAGTTCACTCAGCACAGTAGGTCGCACCGACACCGTATCCACTAAAGCTTTTAGGCTTGCATACCTTTTTTCAACCTCTGCAAAAAGGCTATCAGCCTGCTGTTTGCGACCGAATAGCAGTCCAAAGAAGCGCATCCACTCAGCCCGTCCGAGAGGGGATGTTTCCATATAGTCGGCACATTCAATGATGGGTATTCCCAATTTTTCTATCCGACCATAACCGCCACTATTTTCAAATGGAGACAAGAGCACCGCATCCGGATGCAAATCTATCACTTTCTCCAAGTCGGGACTCATTGAATTGCCCGCATCCACAATTCTACCTTCGGCACAACGGGTACGTACCGCCGGATGATAGATATATTGCAGGTCACATACCCCTCCGATACAATCCAATGCATCCAACTCAACCAACAGGCTGCAATGCACCGATGAATAAATCAATGATTTCCGAAGCGGTGTGCGCACCAGAGTGCCTGACGGCAAATTATCCGGCAGTTCACGACCCTGCTCCACCAATATGTATGTGTGCAGGATTTTTGCCGTATCCCACGGATTACGAACCCGCACCGACCAATAACCATCACAAGAATCTATCTGAATCTGTTCCGCATACCGCATAGCAACAGTCGCCCCGGATTTATCAGATTGAGACCTGTCCTTTGTCTTACAACCAACACACAACAACAGTAACAATAAAAACAATACATTGCTGCTACACCACCACATATATCTATTTATTTTCATAAACTCCTTTTATTTACATACTGAAATATATTGGCATCTCCTCCAACCTATCCATTCATAGGCAACAAAGATACAAGTCAAAATTCATATTTTCAATCATTAGTGTCCCGTTAAAATGGGACGAGTTAAACAATTAATCAAAAAGCCCCGG
>CAMDJC010000026.1:0-46875 GCA_945900015.1 uncultured Odoribacter sp.
GAAAAACAGATTATGATTTTATAGGTATTTGTTCCAATGGTGTGGACTGCATCTATTTTGCACTGGAGAACGGAAAGTTCTACATTGACTTTGAAGCCATAAGCAAGGAACAGCTTCCTTATCTGGATTCACTGAAACAGTTTGCCAAGAGACATAATTATCCTATTATTGAAACAACCTATAACAATACTCCGGTAGATTACAACCATCTGAAATACGCTCCCGTACTTAGCCTGAAAGTCTATGCGGACATAGACAGTATCGTGAAGGTCGGAAGCCAGATTGAACAGACCATTTTCAAGAATAGCGACCGAACCGTTTACGAAATAGTGCCTTGATATGGATAATGTGTCGGAGAAAATAGACAAATGGCTGGGCGAACATCCGGACTATGCCTTCCTGATATTCATCGGGGTATTTCTGTTCGTACTTTTGGGTATTATACTCAACTGGAAATGGGCTTGGGAACCCCCTACTTCCAGCGGTTGGGAACTGGTAAACACGCTCGGAGAAAGGACATACCGCTTCTGGAAAGGTGTGTTTATGGTCATTTTAATCACCATTTTAGTGGTTATATATTGCACAACTTATTAAATTACATGAGAGGACAGTCATCTAAAAAACGGAAATACTACTTTTTCGACTACCTGTTCTGGTTGGGAGAAATGGCACAGTGGCATTACAAGGGCGAGCCAAGACGCCCTGACGGGGAATCCATGCTGATGCTTTGCAGCATGATATTTATCTATGAGCCGATATTCTTTACAACCGCTCATTTCCTTTACGGCTCTTCAGTATTTGAGTGGTTTACAGTTGCCATGATAGTCGGAAGCATTGCAATCATCCACTGTATATCGCGCAGTTGGATATACCCGTTTTCACGAAGGGAAGCGGTCATGCAGCACTATGAGGGCCGCAGGTTCAGCCCCTTCAGATGTTACTTCTTCGTGTTCTCCCTCGGCTTTCTGATTATTGCCGAAGCGTACCTGTTGCCAAGCACACTGATGCGGATAGACGGGCACAAGGCGGAGCCGGCGGAGAACACACGGACGGAAGTTCCGCAAAGGTGGAGGGATTACCTTGCACTGCATATCACGGTAGGAGCCCGTCAGGAAGTACCCAGCGAAGCCTTGCAATATCTGATCAATCAGGATGGTCGCACATTCCACTACGGGCAACCGGTTTATGTCATGCAGGTAAGGAAGGAAGATATGGGCGGAGAGTTCCGTGCAGGATTGCTGAACCATGCTACTTTTGATGAAATCCAAGACGACAGACGGAAGTTTGTCGAATGCACATGGGTCAAGGGATATACGCCGGACAGCATAAGAGTACTACTGACCGGGTGGTATGAGGTGAGAAACGCCGAACTTTGTCCGGTGGACTCTTTGGAATGGACGGAAGAAATGAAATGAAGAAATCTATCATAGTATTGTTTTTAGCAGCTGTATCTGTTGTGAGTTGCGAGCCGCCCATGTTCCTATATTAGTTTAGGATATAGATAAAAAAACCCGGATTCATCACCAGTAACTGAAAGCTGGGAGAGGAACGCCCGGGACTGCATTACAAAAACACATATAATATGGAACATTGCCAAGAATGTTCCTACTTGACTCTAATAAAGGGATAGGTGTGTCGATTATTCTTCAAAATAGACAGAATAACGATTCCAGAAATCTTCGTTTTCCTTGATATCTTCGTAATAAGTACGCCCTTCTATTACGTCCGGAGTTTCAATTTTCACCCGAGTTGTCACATATTCCATTTGTCCACTGACAGCTTTGCCTTCTTCTGTGTATTTGTAATCAACATTTACACCACTCAAGAAATAAACGGATTTTAATTTTTTGTAAGTTGTGGTTATCTGCATAGTGACATCACTCTTTGGCTTTTCATTGATAACAACCAAGTTGCGTCCCAATGAATTGAAGTCGCGAGATGTAATGTTTACTACATTCTTCAATACAGCAAAATCTTTCAGATTTACATATATCTCGCCAGAATAGCTCTGCACGGTCGGATCGCCGGCAGTTGAAATAGAAGGCTTGGTAGCCGTATAGCTGATAATCTGGACTGAATCCCCCTCGTAAATTATTTTGCCTTTGCTTTTCAGCTTATAATCACGCGCATTAACAATATCAAGAACATTCCGGGTGTTGCGTACGATATCACTTGTCAAGATATCGTCCAAACAGGTCAGACCATCAAAGATGGAAGTGGTTGGCTGACTGCGACGCACTTCATTATATTTATAATTCACGGCTTTAAAGGCTTCTGCCACATCCGTACGTTCATAACCTTGCGCATCGTAGATAGTGACGGTAGCCTCCTTCACTTTCTCTGCCCCATCAACATTGGTCACATGTTTAAAATAGCCTTCATAGTTATAGGGAGTGTTGATGTAATTTTTACTGATATTTGATACTACATTGCGAAGCATTTTTTTATATACCAGCAATTGTCCATAAACATCAACAGCACCAATACCATAAGTGACCGGACGCAATTTAATCTTGAAATCAGGCTTGTCACGCAATTCATAAACCTTAAATTCTGCAGGAGCATAGCCGACTGCAGAAACTCTGACTTTATGCACAGCATATTTATCCGGAACAATCAGTTCGAATTTTCCATCCATATCAGAAGCTACTCCGGCAACCGTGCCAAGCAATCCTAGATTGGCAAATGCCACCGGTTCGTTTGTGCTGCCGTCTACAATAGTTCCCTTCAATACAATTTTTCCATCATTCTGTGCATTGACAATTGTCAGACAGCCAAGCATCAGTATGAGCAGTGAAATCAATTTTCTGTTCATCATCTTCTTTATCTTTTAAGTAATTCTGCCTCGTTTTACGCTACGAATCTATTTTAATTTTATATATTTGCCCCAAAGTAAGCAATTATAATGCTTAAAACAAAATGTGTTTATAAATAAAAAGAGCAATATTATATGAGAAAAACAGTATTATACGTTAGTGGATTCATTCTCTTGTCTTCAATATTGGGTTCTTGTGTGTCAAAAAAGAAATTTGATGAGCTGGCAAGAGCAAAACGCGAATCAGACCGTAATGTGTTGGAATTGAAAAAAGAAAAAAGCCAATTGGAAAAAGATTTGCAAACAGCAAAAGAAGATTTCAATACCATCCGCTATAAACTGACTGAAAATAATGCTACTAAAGACAAAACCATTGATCAATTATATACCCAACTCCGCTCACTGGAAAGCAAACAGGTCGAATTAAAGTCTGAGTTGAGCAATGTTGCCGACCAAATCAAGACTACTACCCAATCCAGCAGCGAACAGATTTCCTCACTGGAAAAGAGCCTGCAGAGAATTACAGCAGACCGAGACCAGCTACGTAAGCAACTGTCGGAAGTGCAAACCAATCTGGAATTTGAAAACCGCAGAATCAAAAACGAACTGGAAACAGCCACTGCCAAAGCCAGTGGCAAGGATGCAGAAATTGCCAAAATGAAAACAGAATGCGAGGAGATGACGAAAAAACTGAATTGGATCCGCAAAACAAAAGCTGAAGCAGACGCTGAAATTAAAAAATTGACTAATCAAGTGAATCTCTTGAAGAAAGAATTGAATAAATAAAGATATGCTTTATATCATTTTAGGAATAACAGGGCTGCTAATCATAGTTGCCCTGTTTACATATATCAGTAAACGCAAAAAAGACGAACCGGATGAAATCGTTGCTCCCCCGGCAGAATGTTGCGGAGCTCATGCCGTATGCGAAAAAGGATTGAAAAAAGCTGATACCCACATCGATTATTTTGATGATGAGGAATTGGATGCTTTCAAAAATATGGAACCGGATGCTTATACGGATGAGCAAATAGAGATGTTTCGTGAGATATTATACACTCTTCGCACAGAAGACCTGGAAGATTGGCTCATCAGTCTTGAAAAAAGAGAAATTAATTTTCCAACTGTACTGCGTCCGGAAGCATATGATATGCTTCCTTAAAAGCCAGGGATTTGTTTTAAAATCTCTTTACTCAAACGACATTGCAGACAACGGTGTTTTTCACAATATTCCCGCGTAATTTCAATCAAAGCCTGGCTTTGCAAGGCTGTATCGCCCATACAGCCCGATTCTTTCCACGCACGAATTATATAATTGTCTTCTGCCGGACATTCCTCTAACCACGAAAGTGCTTTTTCACAGTAATTTTCCTCGCCCCGCTCTTTGCCATAGAGAAATACAAAAGGAATAATGGAATTTATTAAAAGTATTTTCTTCATAGAATCCCCCAAACGATGCTTCCGACGAGAGACAGAGACTCCCGGACGAAAATGTGTCTCCCAATATTCGGAGACCTCAACCTGCAATAATTTATATACGTCTTTAATGGAAGATGCCTGCAATACACCGGAAAGCAACATTCTAAAATCCTTTAAGATTCCCGCCAAAAGAGCCAGACGAATCGTAGGAAAAGTTCCCGGACGTATACGCATGAATTTCCACAGGCCGGAAGGCATGACATTCAATTGGAGTTTGGCCTGTAAGAAATGAAATTCCTTTTTCAAGGCTTGCACATATTCATCTTCCTGTGCCTCTGTTAAAAGACCGGCACAGCCTAACAATAATGCCTCCAATGAAAACAAACGGTCGGAATAACGCAATAACACACGATAAGGCAATAACAAGCTCAGTTGATAAAATGGCTCAGCATTGACATTGCCGGTCCAATATTTGCAAATCATACGATAAAAACATTCTTCCCAATCATGATTTGTCTGCTCCCATATTGTGCGGACATCCCTGCATTTTCGCTCAAGACGTTCAATCGCCATCGCCTGTAATGCTATCTGCAAATAAAAGGAATCTATTTTTTCCAATGCATAATGACAGCCCGGATGCATCGGATTGCCCGATATATTCAGGTATTCGCGATATAACCGGTCAGCATAATCCAAGACCACCGTTTCTATTTCACGTCCCTGGCTGTTGTATATTGCAACATCTGCATTGAGAACCACTGAAAGAATTACATTATCATAAGCTGAATCATGCTGATGGTTATGCCGATTCCAATCGCTATTATTACAATGTACCTCTACGTTTCCAGCCCACTCAATCCCATCAATACGAATCCGGGAATTAAAAAAATCGGGACCTGCATCTCTATTAAAAACTCCGGTATCAACCACGGAGACCTGCTTGCCTGACATGGTTGTAAATACTCTGTTTTTAAACAAAGAGTTTTTCCAAAGATATTGTAAAAATTCTTCTTTCATAATTCTTATTAATCACAAATCATTATGCAACATGAAAAATTATAAATAACAAATGTAGAAAAAATAATTTCATCCTTTCGAATAAAATTAATTTATCCTGCAGATTTGACCTTTTCTTACAAATTATACTACCTTTGTCAAATTGAGGTTGATATTATAAATGTAAATAACACAAATTATGGAAGGGAACACTTTACAGAAAGACAAAAAAAGCAAACTGCTTATTATCATTATTGCTTGTTTAAGTATTATCTTAATTGCATTATTCATTTTCTTTTTGCTTGAAAGAGCTGAAAACAAAGAGCATATAGCAGCTATTCATGAAGAAAAAGAATTGTTGCAACAAGATTTGATGGAACTAAGCCATAATTATGATGACCTAAAAACAAACAATGATACTTTAAACAATAAATTGATTGCTGAACAGGAAAAGATTGCTACTCTGATGGAGAAAATGAAAAAATTCAGAGACAATTCATATGCAGAAATCAATCGATACAAAAAAGAAATCGGAACTTTAAAGACTGTTTTACGTAGTTATGTCGTACAAATTGACTCTCTTAACCAGTTGAACCAAAAATTGGCTAAAGAGAATACAGAGGTACGTAAACAGATAGATTGGGTACGTGAACGTAACCAAAAACTGGAAAACCAACAGAAAGATATGAAAGAAGTTATTGCACGAGCAAGCGCACTGAAAGCAGAAAACTTTGTTGTAGTTCCTGTAAACAAATCAGACAAGGAGGTGAATTGGAAAAAATGTTTTAACTTGAAAGCTGAATTCGCTATCAGCAAAAACATTACAACCAAACGAGGAGAACGTACAATTTACCTGCGTTTGAAACGTCCTGATGAAAAAGTAATCGCTTTCAGCGAAAAATCATTTTTCAAATATCAAAATGTATCACTGACATATTCAGCTAAACGTGAAATCACTTATGAAGGCGAACGTCTGGAAGTAGCAATCTACTGGCCTAATGACGGTAGTCTGACAAAAGGAACTTATACGGCAGAATTGTTCTGCGATAATGAAGTAATCGGTACTACTGAATTTACTCTACGATAAATTCTAAATATTCAATTTAACCAACAAAACTATGACAGATATAGAAATAGCAAGTAATGTGACTTTAAAACCCATTACACAAATAGCAACAAAATTAGGAATTGATCCTGATGTTATTGAATTATATGGCAAGTATAAAGCCAAACTGCCGCTGAACCTTATTAATCCTGATAATATGAAAGGCAAGCACCTGATTTTGGTGTCGGCAATATCTCCTACTCCCGCCGGAGAAGGTAAAACTACGGTATCTATCGGATTAACAGAAGGCTTAAACCGAATTGGTAAAAAGACAACGGTTGTACTGCGCGAACCTTCATTAGGTCCTGTATTTGGTATTAAAGGAGGAGCCACTGGAGGCGGCTATTCGCAAGTATTGCCAATGGAAGATATCAATTTGCACTTTACAGGAGACTTTAATGCCATCGAAAAAGCGCACAACTTATTAGCTGCCTTGATTGACAATAATGTACAAAACAAAACAAATTCATTAGGTCTAGACCCTCGAACAGTGACCTGGAAACGAGTAATGGATATGAATGACCGCTCTCTTCGTCATATCATTGTAGGTCTGGGAGGAACTAGTTCTGGTATACCAAGAGAAACCGGATTTGATATCACAGCAGCTTCAGAAATCATGGCGATACTCTGTCTAGCAGAGAATTTTACAGATTTGAAAGAACGTCTAGGCAATATCTTTATCGGATATACTTATGACAAACAACCAATTTATGCCCGCGACTTAAAAGCCAATGGTGCAATGGCTGCCTTATTAAAAGATGCCATAAAGCCCAATTTGGTACAAACCATTGAAGGGAATCCAGCTATTATCCATGGTGGACCATTCGCCAATATCGCACAAGGAACAAACTCTATCATTGCAACAAAGATGGGTTTGTCATTGTCCGATTATGTAGTAACAGAGGCCGGTTTTGGTTTTGACCTGGGAGCAGAGAAGTTTTTTGACATTAAATGCGTAAAAGCAGGTTTGAATCCCAGCGCCGTTGTATTAGTAGCAACCATTCGTGCCTTAAAATATCATGGGGGAGCAAAACTTGACAGTCTGAAAGAAGAGAATTTAGAAGCTCTGCGCAAGGGTATTGAAAACTTGGAAAAACATGTGGAAAATATGAAGAAATTCAATATTTGTCCTATTGTTGCTCTAAATAAATTTATGACGGATACTGATGCCGAAATACAAATTATTGCAGACAAATGTGATGAATTAGGCGTGCCAATGGAGGTTGCTGACGTATGGGCAAAAGGAGGTGAAGGTGCAGAACCTTTGGCTAAATTAGTTGCAAAAGTTGCCGAACAGTGCGTATGCAAATTAAAGCCTATGTATGATTGGAACTGGAGTGTAGAGAAAAAAATCGAAACTCTTGCCAAAGAAATTTATGGAGCTGCAGCTATTGATTATACCTCACAAGCCAAGAGTGATTTGAAAAAAATCACAGCTTTAGGGCTGGATAAATTACCGGTATGTGTTGCCAAAACACAAAAATCTCTTTCCGACAATCCAAAATTATTAGGACGTCCGAAAGATTTTGTTGTCACGGTAAGACAAATCGAAATTGCCGCAGGAGCCGGATTTGTGATTCCTATCACTGGAGACATCATGCGTATGCCAGGATTGCCTGATAAACCGGCAGCTGAAAATATTGATATAGACGAAAACGGACATATCACCGGCTTATTCTAAATATCAATTGTACAAAAGGTTCGCCGGATATGACTCATATATCCGGCGAATTTAATTTTTCTACTTCCAGAACTTATATTAAGATACAAACAATATGAAAAGTAGCGGCATTGCATTTATTGTCGGAATCATCTTTATTATATTAACAGATACTGCTTTTGGCTTACAAATCAGAAGATTTATCAGAAAAAAATGGCAGTTATCTCTCTATGTTTTTCAAACACTATTTTTCATTACCGCCATATTACTATTTCATTTTTCCATTTCTAAAATCAAAGGTCCTGAAAGCTATTTTTGGATAGGTAAATTATTTGGAGTTCTCGTTCTGTTTTATATTCCCAAACTACTCTATATCATAGTGAGAGGTATCGGATTCTGTTTAAAAAAAATTGCACCTAAATTATCCAATACACTACACTTTATTGCTGGATGCCTCACCATTCTTTCATTTTGTTTTTTACTATATGGCATCACATGGGGACGATACAATTACAGAATAGACAAAGTGGAAGTTCCTATCGGTAATCTACCAAACAGTTTTAAAAATTTTACCATAGTACAGCTGTCTGATATTCATCTGGGAAGCTACGGAGAAAGTTACAAAGGGATGGAACAATTAGTCAATGAAGTCAATTCACTAAAACCTGATATCATTGTTTTCACCGGAGATATGGTAAACAATTTTGCTGATGAAATGCCCTATTGGATTCCTACATTAAAACAATTGAAAGCTCCCTATGGTAAATATGCAGTTACTGGCAATCATGACTATGGAGACTATACACGATGGGCCAGTCAGGAAGCCAAACAAGACAATATGAAGCGCTTTTATCATAATATGCACGCAATGGGTTTTAAAATGCTAAATAATTCTCACATTTCCATTATACGTCAAGGCGATACTCTGTGGCTGGCCGGTGTCGAAAATTGGGGGAAACCGCCATTCCCTCGTTACGGAGACTTATCAAAAGCGTTAAAGAATTTGAAGGCTAACCAAAGTATCATACTGTTATCACACGACCCATCTCACTGGAAAGCAGAGGTGCTGTCATCACCAGTTTCACTAATGCTTTCAGGGCATACGCATGCCATGCAGTCCGGCATACGAATAGGAAATAAAGAATGGAGTCCATCCAAATATATCTATCCAGAATATGATGGCTTGTATCAAAAAGGAAATCAATACTTATATGTCAGTCGTGGTCAAGGATATATCGGCTATCCCGGACGTATTGGGCTTCGACCTGTTATAACTCTATTGACTTTAAAATGAAACGACTACAACACTCAGGCTTTGCGAAACAATTGATTATATATCTTTTGACTACATTGATTATCACCTTTATAGTCATATCTTTTTTAATAATCAATTCCGTACATACAAATTGGATCATACTGCTGTTACTTAGCGGAGGTCTGATTATCATGTGTATCGGCATCATTTATATTGTCCACCATTTGTCGGCACCTTTGACACATTTAACAATAGCTATCAGACAAATGGCTGATGGTGATTTTAAAATAGTGATACCACAAAAAAAGTCAAGTGCAGAAATCAATGAACTATATGCTTCATTTATTTATATGCAACAAAAACTTATTGACTATATTGAGAAGCTAAAACAAACAACTATTGAACAAGAACAACGGGAATCCGAAATGAACATGGCCCGCAGAATACAGCAACGCTTTTTACCACACCACATAGAACTGCCCGATAGCATTGAACTGGCAGCAGCACTCTACCAATCCAAAGAGGTGGGTGGAGATTTATACGACTTTTTTATCACCAATAACCACCTCTATTTCACTATCGGAGATGTTTCTGGCAAAGGGACTCCTGCTGCTTTATATATGGTATCTATCTGTAAATTATTCAGATATGCTTCGCAGACACATACATCAACAGCCACTATCTGCAATATAATAAACAAACATATGTGTGAAGATACAGAAGATGACATGTATGCCACCATATTCAT
Organism: uncultured Odoribacter sp.; assembly: GCA_945900015.1. Classification (GTDB taxonomy): domain Bacteria; phylum Bacteroidota; class Bacteroidia; order Bacteroidales; family Marinifilaceae; genus Odoribacter. Next base: position 9,999 of record CAMDJC010000026.1, read on the forward strand.
GGGAATATTAGATCTTAACACCGGCATTTTAACCTATACAAATGCCGGCCATCCCTACCCTCTCATTATACAAGCTTCTAAAAACATTGAATATATTGACAGTTATTTGGATGTTCCTGTCGGCATCTTAGAAGACCATCAATTTGATGAATATACATACCAATTGACGCAAGATACTTCTCTCCTGTTTTATACTGACGGAATCACAGATGCAGAAAATCCTCAAGGCCAGTTTTTCGGTAAAGAAAAGCTAGTAGAAAAAGCAAAATATTGCAAATTTCATACACCACAAGAATCTGTTGAAGCGATTCTACAACAGATAAAACAACACATTGACACACGGCATCAATCTGATGATTTAACCTTGCTATTGATAAAATACTGCGGATAAGGTTATTTCAATACCGTCGTCACTTCTTGCAAATATGCTTTCAGCAATTCCTTATTTCTTGAAAGCGTATCTCCAACAATAAACTGCTTGCTCTGCAAATTCCATACACTTAATCCATCATCCGAAATTACAGCTGCAGCATTGGGATAGGAATAAAATGCAAAAGGGAAAGCAAGAGTTGACAATAAATTACGACTATATCTATAACCGGAATGATCTATACCCAATTGTGCCAATACAGTGGCAATCATATCGGTTTGCGACCCAATTGTTGAAATGACAGAATCTTGCACATTTAGCGCACCACCAGTCAATAACAAGGGTATATGATAAGCTTCCGGCATATTAGGGTCTACATGTTTGATATGCCTTGTTCCATGATCTGCCATCAGAATAAAAAGAGTATTATCCCAAATTCCAGACTTTTTACATTTACTGATAAATTCTCCAATACATTTGTCGCTATAATGAATAGCATTCATAAACATATGTTCGATATCATTTCCAGGAAACTTCACTTCACCAGGAACCGTAAATGGTTCGTGGCTGCTCATATTGAATGCCATATACATAAAAGGCTGTTTCGCTTTTGATACATCCTCATACAGTCTTTCAAACATATATTCATCATGCACTCCCCACTTAAAACGATTTTCAATTGCTTCGCCCGAAAAATCGTCTTCTGTTACCATCTCCTGAAAACTCATCGTAACATAGGAGCGGAAACTTCCAAAATTGATGTCTCCGGCATAATAATAGCGAGTTGAGTAACCTGCCTTTTCCAGATCTTTAGGAAAGCATGGATAGTTCATGATTTTATTTGGATATTTAATTAATGCTACTGACGGATTTGAAGGAAGAGCACTAATGGCAGCTACCATGCCACGATCAGAACGCGAACCTGTAGCATAGATATTGGAAAACAATACACCTTCTTTTGTCAATGCATTCAAGTTGGGCGTAACATCCGGCAGTCCGCCTAATAGTTCAATCGCATTCGCTGTAAAACTTTCCAACAAAAGGAAAACGATATTCGGACGTTCTGTTTTCAATAAATGCGGGAACTTTCCTTCTGTATGCTCTGCATCTGTTATAATTTGATGCGCTTCCTCTTCAGACATGAAAGAATAAGCCTTATCCAATTTCTTTTTATGCATCAATTCATAGACAAAATTCCATACTGGATTAATGGCAGCTTGATTAGCGTACATATTTGTCGCATGAAAAAATACAAAACTACTGTTTAACGGAGCAACATTTACACCTCCTCTAACAGGTAGAAGCATCAACCCTCCAATAATCAAATATACCGGAATAGTACGATAATCTTTACTTTCGTAATGCAACGTAGGTGAAATCCACACCCGAAAAATCCTCCATGCCCCCAAAAAGAAGATAAACATAAAAACCACCAGAGATATAATCAACCAAACAGGTGTTGATGCCATTGCTTCTTTAGGGGTTTTCAAATACATCAAAGGCATAGTATCAATATGATACCCCCAGTTTTTAAAAAGCTCGAGATCGATAGTCATTACAACCGTAAAGAACACTAAACAAACAATTGTCAATACGGAATAAATAAATCTTATAACTCTCTGATTTAAAAAGCAAGATATTGCCATAATAACGGACGAAAGCATCATTATATAGCCACCTAGGGACATATCCAAAGACAAGCCTTTCCCGATAATATGCCCGATATCACCGACTGTTAATGTTGTTGAATCCTGCCATTGATACAACAAAAAAATAATCTTGGCCACTACTGATAATAAAATCCAGAACAGATAATATTTCAATAAAAACAACAATTTAGCTTTCATAATCCTTATATCATTATAATATCTTCTAATAAAACTGCTTAAAATGGAGCTTCTCCCATATTGTCCGCAACATCAAAACTGCCACGCAGACTATCAAGTCCTTGACTCAAAGCTGGCATTGGTTCATCATTCATTTTTGAACTGAAAGTTTGAGTGACCACCTCTTCTGTTATAGATGTTGATGCAAAAGGTGATGAATTTTCCAAATTTTCAAAACGAGTCAATTCGGCACGGAAACGTAAATTTACTTCCCCAACAGCACCATTACGATGCTTTGCAACAATAATAGTGGCTATACCCTTCAATGAGTTACCCTCATTATCTGTTTCAATACCATATTTTTCAGGACGGTGAATAAACATTACCATATCTGCATCCTGCTCGATAGATCCTGATTCACGCAAATCGGACAGCATCGGTTTTTTATCTGGACGCGACTCTACTCCACGATTCAACTGAGACAATGCCATCACCGGGATACTTAATTCCTTGGCAATAATTTTCAATTGACGTGAAATCATACTCACCTCTTGCTCACGATTTCCTCGCATGTCCGCTCCAGCCGTCATCAACTGCAAATAGTCGATAATCAATACTTTTATCCCGTATTTTTGTTTTAAACGACGGCATTTGGCCCTCAATTCAAAAATGGATAAAGCAGGTGTATCATCAACCAAGATGGGAGCTTCTACTAATGCCTTAATCCGGCTATGCAATTGCTGCCATTCAAAATCCGTCAATCGTCCGGTTTTCAATTTTTCAGAAGCTAACTCAGTTTCACTGGCTATTAAACGATTCACCAATTGAACAGCCGACATTTCCAATGAAAAGATTGCAACACACTGTTTATGAACAACAGCCATATTCCTTGCCATTGACAAAACAAAAGCTGTTTTACCCATCGCAGGACGTGCTGCAATAATCACCAAGTCAGATGGTTGCCAGCCGGCTGTCATTTCATCCAATGCAATAAAACCGGAAGGCACTCCGTTTATTCCATCCGGCTTTGAAGCTGCCATCTGGATTCCCTTTATAGCTTCATCAATGATGGGAGCTATTTCTTCTGTATCTTTCTTGATATTTCCATCAGCAATGTCAAACATAGACTTTTGAGCTTTGTCTATCAAATCTGACACATCCGTTGCATCATCATAAGCCAATTCCTGCAACTCTGTACAAATGCCAATCAATTTCCGCTGCAAATATTTCTGGATAATAATTCTTGCATGGAACTCAATATGTGCTGCCGAAGCCACTCGCGAAGTAAGCTGAGACAAATAATAATATCCGCCTACCATCTCCAGCTCTCCACTTTGTTTTAAAGCTTCACTGACGGTCAACAAATCTACCGGCTCGTCATTCACGCACAATTTCTGTATGGCACGGAATATCCGCTGATGTATATCTTTATAAAATACTTCAACTTTCAACATCTCCCCTACCATTGCATACGCATCCCTTTCCAGCATCAAAGCCCCTAACACCGCTTCTTCCAAATCAATTGCCTGGGGCGGCATTTTACCATATTCTGCCTGTAAATTGCTTACAGTTTTCTTCTCATTAAAATTTGGATTCTTAGCCATACAAAAACATTTAACTTCTAAGAGATACTCCTCTCCTTAACAATTCCCAAAAACATCTTGCTGTAGCCTCTACATCTGCCAAGGCATTGTGTGCATCATCAAACCCCTCACCAAATAACATTTGATGCAATTCCATCAACTTCGGTGGTTTAAATCCCCTTTTACCCGGTAATTTACAATAATTGGTTGCACTGCGCATGGTACAGCATTTAGGCTTTAAAAACAATGTTGTCATCATACGCAAACGCTCAAATTCTGCGCCAACAATGCATTCATCAAAACTTATATTATGCCCCACCAATAATTCAGCAGCATCTACCTGCTCCGCAAACTCATCCATAGCCTCTTGTAAAGGGACTCCTTTTTCCTTTGCCATCAATGTCGTTATACCATGTAATCTTGACACTTCAGGAGGAATTACAAATCCTTCAGGACGAATAATCAAATCCCGACTATTTAGCTTATTTCCTTGATTATCGTAAGTAATCCAAGCCAATTGCACCAATCTGGGCCAATTGTCAACATCTGTAACAGGAGCATTCCAGCGTTTAGGCAGACCGGTAGTTTCTGTATCAAAAAACAAATACATACCCTATATTCTAAAATAACAATGAAGAATTCCCTACAATTATCCATAGGAAATTCTTCATCTCATGCCGGATAATTGGCAATATTAGTTAAAATCACTTTTTCTCTTCTGTTTCAAAACTCTTGTTATACTGGTGCATTGCCCGGTAACTCATTCCCATGCTAGAGAAACCGCCATCGTGATACAAGTTTTGCATTGTCACTTTTCTGGTTAAGTCAGAGAATAATGCAACACAATAATTTGCACACTCTTCAGCATTGGCATTTCCAAGAGGAGACATACGGTCGGCAAAGTCAACCAAAGAATCAAAACCTTTGATACCACTACCTGCGGTAGTCATCGTCGGCGACTGTGAAATTGTATTCACTCGTATTTTCTTTTCACGACCATAAATATATCCAAAGCTACGTGCAATTGACTCCAACATAGCTTTTGCATCAGCCATGTCATTATACTCAAACATTGTACGCTGTGCTGCCACATAAGAAAGAGCTACTACAGACCCCCACTCGTTTATGGCATCCAACTTTTTAGCTGTCTGCAATACTTTGTGAAATGAGATTGCTGAAATATCAAGAGTCTTAGCCAAAAAATCATAATCCAAATCATCATACGGCCTTTTTTTTCTCACATTCAATGACATTCCAATTGAATGCAAAACAAAATCCATCTTACCACCAAAATGTTTCATTGACTGTTCAAACAAATTAGTCAAATCTTCAGAGCTGGTAGCATCAGCCGGAATCAAAGGTATATTATTTTTAGCTGCAAATTCCTGTATATCTCCCATACGAATAGACAACGGTGTATTTGTCAGCACTATTTCGGCACCTTCTTCGATGCATTTTTCTGCCACTTTCCATGCAATAGACATCTCATTCAACGCACCGAAAATAATTCCCTTTTTTCCTTTCAATAAATTATAAGCCATCTTTTCTTCGTTTAATTTTACTACATATCTTGCTGCAAAGTTAAGAATAAAGTTAGAAAAACTCCTCGTTTCACTTTAACAAGTTTTGAGCGGCTTCCAATGCCGCAACAGAAATTTCCTCTCCGCTCATCATTCCGGCTATCTCCTTTACACGTTCATCATACGATAATTTACGTATATGCGAAATTGTAAAATCCTGATTATCTTCCTTATACACTTTAAAATGACAATCGCCGGCCGCTGCTATTTGCGGTAAATGAGAAATACTAATCACCTGCATCCGCGTTGCCATTTCTTTCATCATCTGTGCCATACGATGAGCCACTTCACCAGAAAGCCCGGTATCTATTTCATCAAAAACAATAACAGGCAACTGTTTACTTCCTGACAATACGTATTTTAATGCCAACATTACTCGCGAAATCTCACCTCCTGACGCAACTTTAGCAATCTCGCCCGGCTGCTGATTTTTATTGGCTGAAAATAAAAATCTAACATCATCACATCCTGTCGGTGTAAAATGCTCCAAAGCAACCAACTCAACAACAAATTCAGCATGTTTTATCCCCAATCCTACCAATAAACGCTTCATTTCATCACATAACAATGCCTGAGCCCCCTCCCGCATATCATGAATCTTGGTTGCAAGAGCTTTCATTTCTTGCTCTGCCTGTCTCAACTTCGATTCCAACGCAGCAATTTCTTCACTACAACCTTGAATGCTGTTCAACTGCTGTTCTAAAGATTCATATATATCCAATAGATCAGAAACATCTTCCACCTTATATTTATACAACAAGTCATATATTACATTCAATCTTTGATTAATAGCCTCTATCCGTCCTCCATCATATTCTACACCTTCTCCTTTGCGCTCTGCTTCGTCCGCCAAATCATTCAACTCGATAATGACTGATTCGATCCGTTCCCTATATTCTTTTGCTTCAGGCCATGCATTCTCAATTCCCTCCAAAGAATGTCTCGTCTCTTTTAACACAGAGATTATTGATTGCTCATTATCACGAATATTCCAAGCCATGCCCCCCAAGGCAGATTTAATAGACTCAGCATGATTCAGCATATCCAATTCCTGTTCCAGTTCTTCCTTCTCACCATTTTTCAGCTGAGCATTTTCTAGCTGACTGAATTGAAAACGCAAATAATCTCCTTCCTTCTCGGCATCAGCTGCTTTATCTTTTAAATTTTTCAATTCAACAGTCCATTTCCTATACTGATAATATAATTCATGATATTCAGCCAATAACTTCCCGTTTCCACAAAAAGAATCCAATATTTCAGTTTGATATTCCGGCTGTCCCAACAACAAAGACTGGTGCTGAGAATGGATATCCACCATGTAATTACCAAATTCCTTTAGCAATTTATTATTTACCGGAGTATCATTAATAAAACATCGTGATTTCCCTTCGGCAGTCACTTCACGACGCACGACAACACTTTCAAAGTAATCCAAGTCATTCTCTTCAAACCAACTCTGCAAATTATATCCGCTCACATTGTAGACAATTTCCACCACGCACTTCTTGGATTTATCCATTATCGCCGCAGAATCAGCCCTCTGCCCTAATGTCAAACCGATAGCTCCAAGCAATATTGATTTTCCAGCTCCGGTTTCTCCTGTAATAATAGAAAATCCTTTGCCCAAATCAATCTCTGTCTTATCAATTAATGCGTAGTTATTAATACTGATACTCTCTATCATAATTTGATTTCAACAAAATAATTATAGAACAAAGATATAACTTTTTTATTCATTTCATTTGCCTTTATCAGTGATTTACAAACATTTCTGCAACAATCTCTTTCAGTGTTTCTTGATGCTCTTCTGATGGTTCAAGTAATCGGTTGCAAACTTCGGAATCCGAGATATAATCGTATATATATATTCCCAACCATCCACTTTCCCAAAAATCGAAGTTCCCTCCTATATTTTGTGTATCGAATACAACCTGTTCAAGAGCACCAAGATCACCATCCGAATAGTTTCGGTATTCAAGATTAAATGAACTTAGAAGGGAAGCCACTTCTTTCTTAAAAAATTCCATATCCGTCATAAGCATTATTTCATGTCTAAAATTAAGAATTTAGCATTCATATTCATTTAAAATCTTTATCACATGGCGCATTATAATCATATGTCAAGCGCCAGCCACCATTTAACAAAGACAATGCTTCTGGAGATATAAAAACATTATTTTTCTTAGTAAAGCATTCATTCATAGTCTTCATTATTTCTTTATAGGTTGCTGCCGCTTCTCCTGAACTATCTACAAAAACAGCTATACGACCAGCTATTAAAACTTTTTCAGCTTTTTCATATATTCCTCCCGTACTTAATTCGACACCTTTAGGATTGGATGAAAGAGCTATTATGTAATGATATGAGCCATCTTTCTGCTTCACAATTCTATTATTCACCTTACTATTTAGAGGTTGAACCATATATCTATTATCCAATGATATCCAGTTACCATAATTGGTATGGCCGAGCTCTGTGAATTTAGATATGCTGTTTTCTCTTCTTACCACTTCACTAGCAAAAGTTCCCATCAGAACATATTCTATTGGAATCCTTTTTTCGACCTTGGACATCATCTTGATAATGTCCAACTTAGTTAAAAAGAAAATTTGCTGTTTGATTTTCATATGAGAATTAATTATGATTCTCTTGTCCTTATTTCTTTTCCATATTGTGACAAATAACCATATACATGAGCATAAATAAAAAATAAAATAAAATACTACATGTCTTACTACCAGCCCACTTTCTTCATAAACTTCATCTCTTTCTTTGTCATAAAAGAATTTTATTTTTTGTGGATCAAACTGTATGCATTTATTTCTGGCAATTCCTACATAATATCGTTTTCCATTGAACTCTATGAGTATGGATGATGACATTCTACGATGGCAATTAACTTCCAGTACCGAATAATTTTGTATTGGTTCCTCACTATTGAATATCGTTTGTCTATGATTGTATGAAATCCAAACATAGACAGCCAATGCTAATACACCAATGTTTATCAAAGCTACCCAACAAACATCTTTAAATGTTACTTTTTTCATTTTATTACTATTAAAATGATACTTTAAATCATCTACTCAAAATTACTTTTTTAGATGATAAAGCCCTTTCATACTCATTTTAGATTTTAATGCACCAGAGAAAACAACACTTTATTGGAATCATCGGAGTTATATGTGCTTACATATTCATAAGCTTTTTTGCAACTCCGGATAACGTATTCCTGATCCGATTCTTGAGGATTCTTATCACAATACCAATTGTCATAAGTGAGAATTGGAGCATTATCCTTGAGAAGGTATACATCTCCACCCAGCACTGGAATTCCTTGCTCTTCGAAGCGACTAATCATCCTAAGTGCCTCACATTTAGGATATGCAACATCGTTGATTCCCAATTCACTGAGATTAAAGACTGAATCCATAGCATTATTCTTTCATTACGTTAAAAAATATGATTCATATCAATTATTGGGTTCTTTAATGAATCCAAATACTCTATCTTTTCCTTTGTATCAGCCAGTTTATGAAAATTGTTTTATAATGCCAAGACATCTTACATCTTTTTATAAAATTGCGAATTAATAAAAATCTGAATCAAATATACTAATAAAAAGACCAAAACCACATCAAAAATCGCAATAAAATAAATTTCGCCTTCTCCATGAAATAGATACAGTGAAATAAAATAAGATATAAAAAGAGGGTCAATGAAGAATATATCTTATTAGCAACAGGACGAGTTTTGATAACCTTGTAATAAAAGATAAGTATAATTATCGCAAAAATAATACGCCCTTTTAGATAGGAAATATGAAGAACATTATGTGAAATATTATCTATACCTGCATTGGGTAGAACTGGAGATAGAAGTAGAATCAACAAAAAAGCCACTACCATGAAAAAAGGTAGAATTTTTAATATAAAAGAATAGGATAAAAGGTAGAATAAAGCAAATTTGAGCATTCTCACTGACAGTCAGATGATTTGGCTTTGGTTGGCACAGAATGGCATAGGGCGTGAAAAACGGATTTAGGCAGATTGCAGCAACGGATGCACTTCCAAACCATTACCCGACACTCGATGCACATTTAACGCTAACGGTCTATATTTCTGCGTTCTGCGTAGGTTTACATTCTGCCCTTACAACTCCCGTAAACTAATTTTGCACCAAACAAAAAGCAAGGATTATGAGGAGTACATTCAAGACAGTCTTCTATGTGAACGGAAGCAAGGAGAAAAACGGAATTGTCCCTATCATGGGACGTGTGACAATCAACGGGACTCATAAAGGAAAGTAGAGCGTTCATCTCTCAATTTATTATTGAGTATAAGGAACTTTCTGAGTTTGCAATCATAGATGGAGTATTCACGTATCAATGCCGAAGCTCTATAACATTGGCTTTCATTCTCAAATGTTATATCATAACCAGACCCATGTACATTAAGTGTCATTAAAGGGAAATATGGAACGTCCGTACAATCTTTGTAACGACCGTTTCTATGATACATTATCGGGTCTTTAATAGCATCAACCTTGTTACTTTCATCATGATAGTAGAATTCAACAGTACGTATGTACACTTTGTATACATCACTCACTTTAATATAGCCTCCGTAAATAAAATGTGGAGCTAATTTTGTGAATGCTTTTGTCAATTCTTCTTCTGAAGAATGGCGTTTGAAATTGGACAAGTGTTCAAATAATGTCATACTGCAATAAATTTAAGTTCGTCTAATAGTGATTTATACGTTTTCCAAAACTTGCTTTTCTCATTAAGAATGATACCTGTATTTTTGATATGCATAAGTTCATTAAAATATGCCAAATCAGCAATGGCTGATTTCATCGCGTCAACGGAAGACTTGTAGCCTGTAACCAATTTTGCTCCAGTTCGCTCTTTGAATTGTAAAGCCACATCTTTGTTTGCTAATGTACGGCATGAGCTGAAATGAACTATCTTGTTGGCAAAAAAAAATTCATTCATCTCAGCAAGTTCTGTCAAATCAATATCAATGTAACCATTTTCACTTTCCAAAGATATGGCATGATTCCATCCATGACATGCAATGTAAATGACATCATATTTGTTGAATTTACGCTTATCTTTAGTAAAGAAATCCATGTAATACTGTAAGTTTTCTTTTGACAAGATATGCCTATGGATGATATTGCAGTTATGGAAATTCTTCAAACAATCCAATAGCAATTTAGTCTCAAGGTCAAACTGATTACCATTTTGGCTGTTAAAGAGCCATTCGTTTTCTAAACAAATTATATTATGCATATTTCCTACGTTTGTTTGATTCACATGCTTCTTATGGCAAATACAAAAATAGGAAATTTTACTTGGTATTCTGTTCAGTCCTTAAAAGAAAATACTAATTTTGCAGATGAAATAAGAGTTGTTTGACAGAAATACACCGAATATCGTAGAATTTGCGACCGTTGCCAAGTCATTACCTTGCTCTTTGAGAAAAGCTCATAAATGGCTTATTTCTAATTTATTCCTGTTTTTATATCGGATTTCAATTTAAAAAGAATCGTTGTTCATTGACAAAAACTAGTTGAAAATCAACTTACTATACTTTATATTCGCCATATAAGCCTTTACAAAATGTTCTGAAACAGGCCCAATTATTGAATCATTATTACAGCATTTCAATTTTTCACCAGGTGATTTCTCTTTCTTTTTCATATATTCTTGCTTACCCAGAAAATTCTGATTCCCTATTGCCCCTCCAGCATAGTTAAACACCACGTAAGGAGTATAAAGAATAGAAGCGTCCGATTCATTGATTTCTCTCTGTTCACCAAGAGACAGAGGCTTCTGATATATTTGATAGTAATACTTGCCCAAGCCTATACGACGGAAACCAATGCTATAAGATCTATCGGGTTCAGCTCTCATTGAAATAGACATACAGCCTATTTCCTTCAATTTTATTTCCAACCATTGGAGAAAACTCCTATCGAGTCCGCATTGGTGTAGCAGAGAATCTACTTTTTCCTCACTTGGATCCCAATTTGACTCCATTTTATCAATACCATTTGAAAAATGGTATATGGAAACATGACCATGCTCAAATTCAATATGCACATAACATCCGGGAGTTAATTCATCATAGAGATTTCTGTATATTTGCTCCATATGGTCTCCATATTTGGTATAATGTTTTTCCATTATATCGGCATCGCATCTATTTGCCGGATTGAAATACAAAAACGACACCAATAGTATGTTGATTATATTCAGCATCAGAAGTCTTTTTTTATACTTGGTGTTACACCTTAGTGAATAAAAAAATGATATCCCTGCAATAATAATTGCAGGGATAAACAGCCAAAGCAAGAAGGCTATGACAAAAATAAATATAAAATATACATTTAACCCAATGAGGCATACTGTCGTGAACAATATGCTAATATACTGTATCGGTATCCAGAATCGTTTATCGGTCTGTTGCTTCATTCTTCATTGATTTATAAACAGAAATACAGAATATTGAAAGTACAGAAGCATTTTATTTACCCCCTTGGGTCTAAATATAAATGATTTTCACTGACGATTTGATTAAGCCTCTCTTTCCCTATGGGACATTTAATATATAGATAATAGTCATAACCAAATTCTATTTTTAATTTCTTTGACTTGCAAGAAAACTTAATATAGCATAGTTCTCTTAAGCAAAGTCTGAACAAAACGGCAGCCTTATTTTGTGAAACTCTCTTTCCCTTTTTTAGATTCGGGATAAAATCTAATACTGGTATATTATACCGCTGTTTGTGTTCTTTCATGCGTTTTATTATCTCATCTTCATACGCTTCAACATATTCCATCGTAAGATAATGGCAATCTGTTTCAGACATCACCGTCAGGATGGTATTTACATAACTATCTTCTACCTTTATATAATCATCTGCGGATAATATGCCGGTTCTAAAGGTTTTTCCTATATCTGAAATAGAAGTCCAATCGTCATATGTATAAATACGATCTTTATATCCAGCTGGATGATATTTTACTACTTCGTGAAAATAAGTATTCATATACAATTATTTAAATTTGAACATCCCGTCATTTTAGTCTTTACACACATACGAAATAGATTTTACTCTATAGATTTAACACTTCTATTTATTTTGGGATTCGAAGGCAAATACACAATATCTAAAGTGTCTCCAATGTCTAAATGCCAATCATAAATAGAACTACCGCTATATACTTTATTTTCAACACGAAATTTGTAAACTCTAACTTTTTTATGCCTTTCGGTATATTTCTTTTGTATTATAGCCTTTGTGCAAATCCCGTCATTTCTTAACTGATAATTTTCTATAGTACGTTTCGCCATTACAAATAACATATATACACCTAAAGCATAAATAATTATATTTTTCATATTTACACCCGCGTATTTTGTTTGTCTTTTTACGTTACTCCTTCGATTCATCAGCATTCTTGTTTTCTAAATTTCACTAATAGCTGTTCTTTTACTCAGTCAATATACCATTGATTTGTCAATTTAATCACTTACCCACAAAGTTACTTTTTTCTTCGATAAATACGTCAGCCCGAAAATAAATTATCTGTGTATCAGATGGTTTTTAATACTTTAATCACCTCACGAACATATTACTCATGATAGAATACTCAAACAAATTACGATGATGACGATACGTACTTTCATTTAATCTTGATCTTCAATCATTTTCAATAGTCTTTTTTTTGCTTTTAAATCTCGGTTGGAATCTGAAAAATCAGGATCTTTTATTTCATCAATCAGTTCTTTGCGGACGGATGTTCTTCTTTCATACATAGGTAAATCGGGGTCTGCTCCGTGCTTTAATAGCTCCTCTGCTACTGTATAGTGTCTGAATAGTATTGCTATTTCCAAAGGAGTAGAATTAAGCTCTTTGAATCTGAAATTGGGGTCAGCGCCATTTGCAAGACAATAGCGAACGAGCTCCAAATCACCCTGTTGAGATGCTGCTTCAAGCGGAGTTAAAGGGCAGATTCCGCAATGTCTGCTGACAAACTCATTGGCAAAAGCTATGTTTATATCAGCTCCGTATTCAAGAAGCAATCGGACATATTTTATTTTCTTGTCTTCATCCCAATATTGACCACATACATCTGAAATAGGGATAGAAATGCTCTTATTGCTGTCTATTACTACTTGATTTGGGTTGGCTCCATGCTTCAATAGGGCTTCGACGGCACGTATTTTATCATCAGAAATGGCATAAAACAGAATCGACTGGTTGAATTTACTTTCTTTGTAGGATAACAATTCAGGTGATTGAGATAGAATCCGGTCGATTTCTTGTACATTCTGACGATTGATGGCTTTGGCAAGTTCCTCACATGGAGTGTCTCTGTATAATCTGTAATCATTCGCAGTTACATGTTTTTTGTCTATCGGACCATCCGTAAAATACCAATATCCGACATATATCGCTCCAAGATAAAATAGAAATGGCAAGATGGCAGGAAGGTATCTCCTGTATTTAGAATACATCCATACGCTAACCCAACAAATACCCAAAAGAATGAATGAATAGGAATTGACAGCAACAAACCATGCGAATGCTTCACTTACATTGGAAGGATTATCAAAAAAGAAGATGGTGGAATATAACACAAGAGGAGCTGCGAGTATCGGAAGCAAAACGATGATACACACTATTTTTAATGCCGCCGGGTAATTCCTAAAGTCTAATTTCATCATGTTGTAATAAGAATAATAGTTTATTTCGTTTCTCTTTACAGAAGCAAAGCGGATAAATAAGCAACTACCCTATAAGATAAAACAAGCTTATCCCATAGTTCAATGCTTCTACACAAACTGTTGCCACACCACACAGCAACATGACTGCTTCAAATTTCCAGAATCATTTATCAGTTAGCTTCATTGTTTTACCTCCTTTCCGTCAAAGACATATATCACTATTTAATGGATTTGTCTTAGAGCAACTCCTACCATATCTATGCCATTATTGCTTTACCCGAATTAGATATGTTATCAACTGCCCTTTTAAGTATAAGATAATTAATTCCTTAGTGGGAAGTAGATGTGTATTCTTGCGCATCTTTTTTATGATTAAATGATAAATTACTATATTTAATATGGGAAACATAGCAAGAGTAGAACCCGTTACATTAATCCTATATTGTAATAATTCATACTGTGTATATTTCTCTTTAATATAAAATAAATCTACTAAGTATGTATTGATATATCCCAATGATAGCCAAACCACTAATGCGGTAGAATGCTGATTAACCCATGACTGAATTCGCAAACTAATAATTGAATCATACATTATTTGATAAAAAAAAGCGTGTGACAATATTACAGCGGATATTGCTATCGCAGCCCATATTTTGTAAACTAAGATAGCTTTAGCTGAATGTATCATTACTATGTCAGCTATTGAGAAGAGTATTATTCCCCAATTTGCAAGGGAAAGAACTATCGCCAATAAAAGAAACAACCCAAATATCACCATGTTGATTGTATGAGAGACTCTTGCCATAAAAAACTTTTTTATTTAGATGTTGTGGAATATCATTTTCCCTGCAGATATTAATTTTGCACCATAAGACCAGAATTTTATTCACTTACCCACAAAGTTACTTTTTTCTTTGATAAAACATTCGGTTGGAAAAAGAAATCATCTAGACACAATAGGTATTTTTTTGACTTCGTGCTCACACAACGGCATAGTTCTCCTCTTTTCCCCTATACTCAATCTGTACACAAACAGATGTCAAATACTAATCAAAGATATCAGGTTGTTATCTTTGTCTTATATTTATGTTATATTTGATATATGTTTGTCATATATTTGAGAGGGAGCAATGAGAGAGATGTGAGGGAGAGAAAAGAGAAAAAGGGAAGAATATTTTCTATTTATTTTTTCATACTTCAATTTATTTCCTACTTTTGCGGCGTCAAAATCAATAGACATATATTTTACATAATAGTTCTTCATCAAAATGACAAGCAGAAGATTAATCAGAATTAAAGTTTTGCAGCTACTCTACGCCTTTAGTAAGAAAGAAAGCGCAACCATTGCAGAAATCGAACGTGAAATCCTGCAAAGTATGAATAAAAGTACTGACCTTTACTATGAGACATTATCATTACTCACAGAAATACGACGCAAAGCATTCTTGAAAATCGACACTGCACGCAATCGTCGTTTTGCCTCCAATAAAGACCTTAATCCCAATACACGTTTTATTGAAAACCCGGTTTTCGATATAATCGAAAAAAATAAAAAGTTCCAAAACTATATCAATAACAACATGATATCTTGGAGCGATTCGCAGGAGACTGTGTTGTATTTCTATAATAAAATGTTGGAATGGCCCAAATATCAGAAATACATGAACAAGCCATCCGTAACATTTGATGAGCACAAACAATTGGTTTTGGATATCTTTGCAGAACTGATCATTCAGGATGATATCTTTTTTCAAATGCTTGAAGAAAAAAGCATTTATTGGAATAATGACTTTGAACTCGTATTGAGTATCGTATACAAAACATTATGGCACATCCGTGAGAACATGACCGAAGAGGATGAATTGCTTTTTCCCGTATACAAACCTCAAGAAGATGCAGAATTTGCAAGAGCATTGGCGCGCAAAACATTTCTGGAATTCGACAAAAATATCCAGCTAATCGATCAGCATACTAAAAACTGGGAACTTGACCGTATTTCTGAAATGGACAAACTAATCATGGGATGTGCTGTTTCAGAATTAAAAAATTTCCCTTCAATTCCTATCAAAGTGACTCTCGACGAGTATATAGAAATCTCAAAAACCTACAGTTCGCCTAAGAGCGGAGCTTTTATTAACGGTGTACTTGATAAGATAGTCAAACAGTTAAAAGAAACAAACGAAATAGTTAAAACAGGACGCGGATTAGTGGAATAAAAAAAGGAGGTGTGTCAAAATGCGCACCTCCTTTTTTTATGTTATTGCAATTCTTATTTTGCCATTGCTTCATTTACTTGTTTCATCAAATCTTTTACATCCTGATTTGCTGCATCCAAAGACTGAGCTTGAACTAAATAATCTTTTGCTTTTTTAAAATCAGCCATTGCTTTGGCTTTTTCTGCCTCAAATTTTGCCTTATCAGTATTTGCAATCGGATTGGCATCCTGCAGAATCTTAGCTCCATTATTGAAGAAAAGACCGGCTAAACTTACAAAACCCTGCACTTTAAAGCCCTTATTGCTAAGATTGGTAATCTGAGTATAGTTTTCTGCAGCTTTAGCTTCATTTCCTGCTTTTTGGAAATCCTGTCCCTTTTTCATAAAATGAGAAGCATACATTGTTTCCAATTTCATGTCGCCAGGAGCAAATTTCATACCTTCCTGCAAAGTAGCCAACATTTCAGCTTCTTTTTTCTGTTCTTTCTGTGCTACTGCTTTAGCATGATAGGCTGCTTTAGCTTTATACTTATTTTTAATAGCCATATCGAAATACTTTTCAGCAGCTGCAAAATTCTTCAGCTTTGAAGCAATAACTCCTGTGTTATACACGTAAGCATTATCCTTATATTCTACAATCTTCAAATAAGCTTCCAATTGCTTAAATGCTTCCGGATAGTTTTTTGAACGCATTGCAGCATTGGCAGCATTTTTCTCTGTTGCTCCCGGCTCTTGTGCAAAAACACTGCAAGTTAATAGCACACCTAAAAATAATAAAATAACTTTTCTCATGCTTTTTCTTTTTTGTATGTGTTTATATTTATTTTCTTCAGCCACTAAGATATATATGTATCTGAAAATAACAAAAACATTTATCTCTTTTTTATCAAAATCATATATACAATAAAGACAAAATCTTAATTAATCCCTCTTTATCCTCTAAATCAAAAGCATTTAACTTATCGCTATCAATATCAAGACAAGCAAATATCTCCCCTTCTTGGTTGCGAATAGGTATTACAATCTCACTTTTGGATAAGGAATTACACGCAATATGACCTGGAAATTCTTCAACATTAGGCACGATAACAGTTTCACCTGAGCTAACCGCAGCCCAACAGACTCCTACATGATGACGCAACTTTTGGCATGCAACCGGCCCTTGGTATGAACGAACAATTAATTCATCATCAATCAAAGCATATACTCCAGTCCAAAAGAAAGCCTGCATTTTATGGTGCAAGACAGCTTCAATTGTAGCCAGTCTTGCCCATATATCATCTGTTGTTACGACGTATGTTTTTATTTGCTCGTACAAACGGTCATACTTGGCTAACTTTGCGCTTTTTCCGTTTACTGTTTCCATAATTTCAAATAGATTATATCTTCTCTAAAATATCAACCAAATGCTTCCACCATTTTTCCACGGTTTCAATATCTACCTTTTCATCAGGAGAATGAACTCCACGCAAAGTAGGACCAAATGATATCATATCCATACCCGGATACTTTTCAAGGAACAATCCACATTCCAATCCTGCATGAATAGAACGCACAATAGGTTCTTTACCAAACAAATGTTTATATGACTCTACAGCTACTTTCAAAACAGCAGAATCCGGATTCGGAGCCCAACCAGGATACCCTTCTCCATGCTCAACATCAGCACCTACCATCTTAAATACTGATGCCACCATCTGAGCGATATTCATCTTTTCCGAATCAACATCACTGCGCTGAGAGGTAGTTATCAAAATCGTATCATTCTCAACAAATTTTACAGCAGCCAAATTGGTTGATGTTTCTACCATTCCCGGCATACGATAGCTCATGGCAAACACTCCATGAGGACAAGCATACAACGAATTCAATAAATCAGTTGTAGAAGCAGCTGTCAAAAGTTCTGCAGGAACGTCTATTGATTCCAATTCAAAAGTAATACCAGGCTCTGTAATCTTCCATACATTCTCCATCTCTGCTGCGTAAATATTGAAAGCCACCCGTACCGGTTCTTTCAGTGATTCATCAAAAGCAATGACAGCAGAAGCTTCTCGTGCAATTGCATTACGCAAATTTCCTCCGGCAAATTCACCAATCTGAATGCCATATTTATTATTCATTTCCCACAAAAAGCGATTCAAAATCTTGATCGCATTTCCTCTACCCTTATTAATGTCATCGCCAGAATGTCCGCCTTGCAAACCTTTTACAACGATTTTCACGGCAAACTTATTTTTACCGACAGCTTCTTTCTGATAGGGCAAACGTATAACAGTATCGATACCACCCGCACAACCGATAAACATTTCTCCTTCATCCTCTGAATCCAAATTCAATAATATTTTGCCACTAAAAAAGCCCGGTTTCAAAGCAAATGCACCAGTCAAGCCAGTCTCTTCATCAATTGTAAACAGACACTCAATTGGACCATGCTCAATATCAGTGGAAGTCAATACTGCTAAAGCTGCTGCCATCCCGATACCGTCATCTGCACCCAATGTAGTACCTTTTGCTTTCACCCAATTGCCATCGATATATGGCTGTATAGGATCTTTATCAAAATCATGCTTTGTATCTGAATTTTTCTCGCAAACCATGTCCATATGTGACTGTAACACAACGGTCGGGGTATTCTCCTTACCCGGCGTTGCAGCTTTTGCAATCAATACATTACCGGCTTCGTCTTGACGAGCTTCCAACTGATGTTTACGAGCAAATTCCATCAACCATGCTCCTATTTTTTCTTCTTTACGAGAAGGACGAGGTATCTGACAAATCTCTTCAAAATAACCCCATACAGCCGCTGGTTTTAATCCTTGTAATACTCCCATAAGTAATGATAGTTTAAATATTTATTATTAATATTATTTCATAAAAAACGGATATGATGGCTATACCATCATATCCGTCAATTTTTTCAATACCCAAACTCCAGATTTAATCTCCTCTGAAGCAATAGCAAAAGTCAAATCCAAATGGATTTGTTCTTCTATTTTGTTTAATGTTTGCTGAACCTGTACTCCCTTATCTGTCAAAACAACAAAATTATTACGCTTATCCTCCTGACACATTTTTCTTTCTACAAAACCGCGTTTAGTCAAGGTGTTCAATAATTTTGTAACATTATACTTATCCTTTTGTAATCTCAGGGAAATAGTCTGCTGATTAACATGATCTTCTACCCACAACACTCTCAATAATTCATATTGTTCACGACTTAAATCATACCCGGCTTTTATAAAAGCACGATTTAACAATTTAGTATAACCTCTCTCTGCTCGACTAAGATAAGTTACAAGTTCTCTTACATCCTCCATGATTTATGTTGCAGTTTATACTATTGCAAACATAGCTTTTATTTCATGAAATCGCAAACATTTGCGTCAAAAATCAAGCACTACCCTAATGCCTCTCCGTCTTCGTAATAATTCATGGGTTGCAAATAACGGAAGTGAATATCTGAATGTGGATATCCGGCTGCTGATAACTCTTCATATAACACTTGCGCCAATTTTTTTTGAACATCTCTTGGACGTTCAAAATAGTCCACTTCGACAAAAGGCCAATTATTCGTGTCTTTAATTTCTCCATCATCAACAAATACAGAATGGATATTTTCCAATACAATATGGTCGCGCGGACACCCTACAGCCTCCTGAATTCGGTCTGTCATCCGTTTACTAACTTTTGCCAAATGAGCATCGTCGACAAAATGAAATCTAAAAAAAGGCATCGCAATTATTTTACATATTCATAAAAAAACAGAGGCATTGTTTCCTGCACCTTACGAATCACCTCTTCCAAAGTCGAATCCATCTGCCCTCCAGCAGCATTTATATGGCCTCCTCCATTAAACCAAGCCTTAGCCCATGCATTTACAGGAACATTCCCTTTTGAACGGAAAGACAACTTAATCCTATCTTTACGTTCTGTGATCTGTATTGAAACATCTATATTATGAACAGACAAAGGTATATTTACCAATCCCTCTAAATCCCCATCTTTATAATCATATTTTTCCAGTTCTTCTTTAGTAATTGGCATGATTGCCACCGGATAGCGTTCATCTACTTGCAATTTGTTCAACAATGTATTACCTATCAAACGTAAACGCGAAAGATTATTCATTTGATAAATATGCTTATGAACAAACTCTTTGTTCAATCCCGCCTCTAACAAAGCGGCAATGATTCTATATGTTTCCGGGTGCGAAGAATTATGAGACAAACCTCCTGTATCCGTACTTATTCCGGCATATAAAGAATTTGCTATATCTGCCGTAATAATCTCTTTTCCCCAAATACTTGTTAAAACAACATACATCAATTCACAAGTTGACGACACTCGAGTATCCGATATGACAATATCCTGCATATCCGGTTCCGGATGGTGGTCTATGATGATTCTGGTTGCTTTAGCATCTCTAACAGGACATTTCAAATCTCCTTCGCGGCTAGCCGAATTATGATCTAACATAAAAATCAAATCTGCCTTTTCGCTAAGTTGTTTACACTCTTCAGGTTTATCCAAATTAGAAATAGCAGCAGGAATGTGTTTCAGAAAGCGTAAATATTCCGGCACTCTGTCACATGTCAGAATATTCCATTTTATGCCTACCCTACTTAACACCTCTGCCAAAGCTGAGCACGCACCCACAGCGTCTCCATCCGGAGATATATGCGGTACAATCACCACATTCTTAACCCCTTCGGCCAAACGAAATCTCAACTCATCAATACATTCATTTAACTCTTTCATATTTTTATATTAAATCCATAAAGTAGACAAAAATAGAATTATTTATTCGAAAGTACACTCTGAATACAAAAAAAAATCGGTCGAATATTTAAAATTCGACCGATTGAGTTACTTTTTCTTTCCTTTCTTTAGAAACGTTTCTTTCGTTGAATCTTCTGCCATATAACTGGCTTCATGCTTTTTCTTCATGCCTTTCGGCTTTTTATTTCCAGCTGCACCCATAATATATGATTTTAAAATTAGACTCTCATTATCAGCAACAATTACTATACCAATTCAAGCAATCACATATTCTGACATAAAACATGCCTTTATTTCATGAAAAAATGTCACTGCTTATTGGCATAACGAATTAACGACTCTTTATAAAAAGAGGGATTGACGATAAAGCCAATCCCCATATTCATCATTAACTTGAAGTATATTACTCCCATTCAATTGTTGCAGGTGGTTTTGAACTGATATCATAAACAACTCGGTTAATCCCCCGAACATTATTTATGATACGATTGGAAACCTTTGCCAAAAATTCGTATGGCAAATGGCACCAGTCTGCAGTCATGCCGTCCGTTGATTCAACAGCACGCAAAGCAACAACACTCTCATAAGTACGCTCATCTCCCATTACACCTACGCTCTGTACAGGCAACAATACAACTCCGGCCTGCCATACCTGATTATAAAGTCCTTCTTCCTGAAGCATGGAGATAAAGATATGGTCAGCCTCCTGCAAAAGACGCACTTTTTCAGCGGTAATTTCGCCCAAGATTCTGATAGCAAGACCGGGACCCGGGAATGGATGTCTTTGCAAAAATTTATCAGCAAGCCCTAAGCTTTTACCTACACGGCGCACTTCATCTTTAAACAATAAACGCAAAGGCTCCACCAGCTGCAATTTCATATAGTCAGGCAATCCACCTACATTGTGATGAGATTTAATGGTTTGTGAAGGGCCATTTACCGATAACGACTCAATCACATCCGGATAAATTGTACCCTGTCCCAACCATTTGGCATCTGTAATTTTAGAAGCCTCCTGATCAAAAACATCAATAAATGTACTGCCAATAATTTTACGTTTCTTCTCCGGCTCTGTTACGCCTGCCAAACGTCCCAAGAAAAGATCGCCGGCTTCTGCTCCCACCACATTTAATCCAAGCTCTTTATAATTTTCAAGGACATCCTTATACTCATCTTTACGCAACAAACCATTATCAACGAAGATACAAGTCAGGTTTCTTCCGATAGCCCGATGAAGCAACATAGCAGCAACAGTTGAATCGACACCACCGGAAAGACCTAATATCACACGGTCATCTCCCAGCTTTTGTTTCAATTCTGCTACAGTTGTTTCTACAAATGAATCAGGAGTCCAACTTTGCTCACACCCGCAAATATCTACGACAAAGTTACGAAGCAATTCCTTTCCTTCTGTACTATGATACACTTCCGGGTGGAACTGGATTGCATACGTTGTCTCACCTTCCACTTTAAAGGCGGCATTCTTTACATCAGCCGTACTTGCAATTACGCGGCAATTATCCGGAAGACGTTCAATCGTATCTCCGTGTGACATCCACACCTGCGAATTATCACTGATTCCGTGAAACAGCAGACTTTCTTTGTCCACATATGCCAAATTAGCACGACCATATTCACGCTTGTTGGAAGCTTTTACCTCTCCACCGAAATTATGAGCTAAATACTGTGCACCGAAACACACTCCTAACAAAGGCAAATGCCCTTTTATAGCAGATAAGTCAGGTTTTGGCGCCTTCTCATCTCTTACAGAGAAAGGGCTTCCGGAAAGAATAACTCCCTTTACAGAGGAGTCCAGAGCCGGGTATTTATTGTAAGGATAAATCTCGCAATAAATATTCAATTCCCGAACTCTTCTCGCAATCAACTGTGTGTATTGCGATCCGAAGTCCAATATCAAAATTTTTTCTTGCATCTTGTTTGTTTTGATTTGCGTTGCAAATATAAGATTTTACTTCTATCTTTTCAATTCTTCCGCCAGGAATTTACCGGTTTCGGATTCCGCCATGGCAGCCACCTCGTCGGGAGTTCCTATTGCCACTACCCGTCCTCCTCCTTTACCACCACCGGGTCCCATATCAATGATATAATCAGCCACTTTAATGACATCCAGATTATGCTCTATCACAATGACCGTATTTCCTTTGTTTACCAGGCGCTGAATAGCCTCCAAAAGAATATGGATATCTTCAAAATGCAGCCCTGTGGTCGGTTCGTCCAAAATATAAAGGGTTTTCCCGGTATCTTTTCTTCCCAATTCTGCTGCCAACTTCACACGTTGCGATTCTCCTCCACTCAATGTCGTACAAGGCTGTCCCAATTTAATATACCCTAATCCAACCTCCTGCAACACCTTCAATTTCTGTAATACATGCGGAACATTTTCAAAAAATTCAACTGCCTGGTTAATGGTCATATCCAAGACATCTCCAATAGATTTTCCCCGAAAACGTATTTCAAGCGTCTCTTTGTTATAGCGTTTGCCATTACATACATCACACTTCATATATACATCCGGCAAAAAATTCATTTCTATCACCTTCACTCCGGCACCTTTACATGCCTCGCATCGTCCCCCAGTAACATTAAAAGAAAAACGTCCTGCCCCATATCCTCTAATTTGTGCTTCAGGCAATTTCTCATAAATCTTGCGGATATCTGTAAACAAATCAGTATAAGTAGCCGGATTTGAACGCGGAGATCGGCTCAAAGGCTTCTGGTCGACAACAATCACTTTATTTATATGGTCAAATCCGCTAAAAGAATGATATGGTAACGGGGTTTCCGTAGAACGATAGAATTTTTCAGCCAAAATCGGATGCAACGTACCGTTAATCAATGATGACTTTCCACTGCCACTGACCCCTGTAACACAAACAAACATCCCCAAAGGAATATCCACCTTCACATTTTTCAAATTATTTCCCGTACACCCTTCAAGCGAAAGGAACTCTCCATTTCCTTTGCGGCGCATTTCAGGCAATCGGATACTGCGAGTTCCGTTTAAATATTGTGCAGTAAGACTCTTTCCCCTCAAAATATCCTGATAAGTCCCACTCGCAACAACCTCACCACCTTTACGTCCGGCATATGGTCCCATATCGACAATATAATCCGCACTTTCCATCATTTCCCGGTCATGCTCCACAACAATAACGGTATTTCCATTATCACGCAATTGCTGCAGCGAATGTATCAGCTTACGATTATCCTTCTGGTGAAGTCCGATACTGGGTTCATCCAAAATATAAAGCACATTCACCAATTGCGACCCTATTTGAGTTGCCAGCCTGATGCGTTGCGATTCCCCGCCGGACAAAGAAATAGAAGCCCGATTCAAAGTCAGATAGTCAAGACCGACATCCAACAAAAACTGTAAGCGCGTTCGTATTTCCTTAAAAATCTCTCCTGCAATCTTTTGTTGTTTATCATCCAACCGGTACATATTCGTCTCTATCCACTCATACAAATCCTGCAGCTCCATGTTGGCCAGTTCTGAAATATTCTTACCGGCAATTTTATAGCTAAGGGCTTCCTGCGAAAGACGCATTCCATGGCAAGCATCACATTTGACAGTGGAAATAAATTGCTCTGCCCATTTGTTTGCTCTTTTAGAAGTAGTATTTTCCTCTTGAGCTGTAATATATTTGATGATTCCTTCGAAATTATACAACGTATTGGAGGAAACCCCCAAAGCCTTATTCTCCAAACGGATTTGTCCTGGATAGCCATATAACACATCCGTCAATGCTTCTTCTGACAACTCATTGATCGGAGTATTCAATTCAAAGCCATGCTTCTGTAACACCGTCTCAATCTGCCAGAAAAGGATACTGTTCTTATATTTTCCCAATGGTTCAATTCCCCCCTCATAAACAGATAATTTATCGTTAGGTATAATTTTATTTATATCCACCACATTTATAAATCCCATCCCTTTACATTTCGGGCAGGCTCCATGAGGAGAGTTAAAAGAAAAAGTATGAGGAGCCGGGTCACGATACGACATTCCGGTGTCCGGACACATCAAATTCCGGCTATAATAAGTGACATGCCCTTGGTCGATAGGCTTCACCATCATCACACCATCGCCATGCTTCATAGCTGTTGCAATCGAAGCTTTCAGCCGTTTTATATCAGAACCGTCCACCACCAATTTATCCACGACAATCTCAATATCGTGCATCTTATAACGATCAACACTCATTCCCAAGGCGATTTCACGCAATTCCCCATCTACACGAGCCGTAATAAACCCTTTTTTACGCAAATTTTCAAACAGTTCCTTATAATGTCCTTTACGTCCTTTAACCACCGGAGCCAATAATAGAATCCGTTGTTTATCAAAATTCTGCAAAATCAGTTCCAATATCTTTTCATCAGTGTATTTCACCATTCGGCTACCAGTCAGATAAGAATAAGCTTCTCCTGCCCGTGCATATAACAGACGAAGAAAATCATAAATCTCTGTAATGGTACCTACCGTAGAACGCGGACTTCTATTAGTTGTTTTCTGTTCAATCGAGATAACAGGACTCAAACCGGTGATTTTGTCCACATCGGGACGCTCCATATCACCGATAAACTGACGGGCATACGCAGAAAAAGTTTCCATATAACGTCTTTGACCTTCTGCATAAATCGTATCAAAAGCCAAAGACGATTTACCACTACCGCTCAAACCGGTAATCACCGACAAACTATTATGGGGAATTTTGAGATCAATGTTTTTAAGATTATGTTCCCGTGCCCCGTAAATGGCAACAACTCCTTCTTCTTCCTGTATATCATTCATATTGGCAATTCCTTATAAACTAATTTGCAAAAATACAGTAAATATGTGAAAGAGAAAAACACCTTCTGACAAAAAGAAAATAAAAGAAAGGAGACATTTCAAAGCAGGACTAAAAATGAATCCAAATTCAAAAACTGCTTCTGAAATCAGCTTGTTCATAAACTTCCTCTCCTTCGTGGTGTGTGCTAAATAATCTTAATCTAACTAACAGCTAAAATCAATCATAAATTTCAATCATTATTTGCACGTAGTCAAACGTACAGACGAAGGGAAAGGTTACAAAAAAAACTCTCTTTTTATTTGCTTCGGCGGAATAAAAAGAGAGTTTCTACCGGTAATCACCGGAATTCGATAACGAAATCGTTTTCGCTATTCAATATCAAAAACACAAAGCCAGATGCATGCAGGCTCCATACTGCTTTTCTCGATTCGATGTTTGGTATTTTTATGTATCACCATATAGTCCCCGGCCTTCATATCTACCATCTTATCTTCAAACTCCAAGGTAGCTTCGCCCTGCACCAACATGATAAACTCATCATTCTCTTGGTCATACCAAAAACCTTTTGGAGAACTATGTCCTGCAGATACAATACGTTCTACTCGGCAATTAGGCGATTTTGCCAACAGATTAAACTGCTCTTCTTCTCCCGATTGTGCGATATTTGAAAAAATGCTCTTCAATTCCATGTTTCAAATTCTAATTAAATGCGACAAAAATGTATTAAGTTAATAGTTTTTCTTCTTTTTTCCTATGAATTTCTTTCCTGCAAATATAGCATAGATATTGAATCTTACAAAATAATTATCTTCACTATAATTAGGTATTTTGATTTTCACCCTTCAAATTCGGCAAACTGATACCATATTTTACAGCAAGGATACGAGCCACAATCACAGCTACAGCAGCAATAATCTGAGTAAGAGTTTCCGTTACACCTAAATACATACATAAATAATAACATAAGCCTCCGAAAACACAAGCCAAAGCATATATTTCTTTACGGAAAATCAAAGGAACTTCATTAATCAGTGTATCACGTATCACACCGCCGGCTGCACCTGTCATTGTACCCATAATAAGACCTACCCACATCGGATAACCATGTGTGATACTTTTCTCTATGCCGACAACAGCAAATAATCCCAAGCCAATGGCGTCAAATATAAAGAAAGTGTTATTCAAACGAATTACAAATTTACCAAAAACAATTACAAAGCCCAAAGCTGCTGCTGTCACAATCAGATAATCTGCCTGTAGCATCCAAAAGGGCGGAACATCCAACATCAAATCACGTATTGTTCCTCCACCGACAGCCGTTACAAAACCAACAACATACGCACCGAACCAGTCAAACTGTTTAGCGGAAGCCAAACGAATACCACTAATGGCAAAAGCAAATGTACCAATGTAATCAATAATTGTAATAAAATCCATATCACTCTATTTTTTCAGCGCGCAAAAGTAGTGGTTTTTTCTGATATGTTGCATTTTCTTTGCTAAATTTGCAACATTAACCAAGTAAATCATGGAACCACAGACATTTTACTCCCAACAAATTACCTCTCTACACAAGCTACTTAAACAGGTAAACAAACAGCGCAATCTTATTACAATAGCCAAATTAAGTACATTTGCCTGTATGGTTTTCCAATTATACTGGTTTATTTCCTACTCGACCCTTCCCCTTATTTTCCCGATACTCTCCATCGGTTTATTTATTGTATTAAGTCAAATCGATTCCCGCATTGTTCACAAACAACAGGTCACGACCAAACTCATACAAATCAATCAAACAGAAATAGATTATTTACAAGGCAATCTGAACCCATTTTCCCAAGGAAAAGAGTTTCTACAAACAACACACCCATACGCTGCTGATTTAGACTTATTCGGTGAGCAATCGCTATTCTGCCATTTGAACCGAACCATTTCTACTGGCGGCACCAGACAACTCACCGATTGGTTGCTACACCCTTGCACCACCGCAGCCCCCATCAGACATCGCCAACAAGCCGTAGCAGAACTATCCGGACTTCCGGAATGGTGTCAGCAATTCCGAGCACAAGGAGCTCTGCAAAACAATAAAAAAAATAATCTCACTGCCTTAAAAGAGTGGCAACAAAGCAACGACTTTTTTATCCGTGGACAACAAGTAAAAATACTTCTGTATATCAGCAATATACTAACCATCTGCGCTTGGATTGCAGTAATCATCACCCCTCTTCCCTCGTCCATAGCCCTGCTTCTATCTTTCGGTCAGTTACTGGCAATTGCCTGTCTATTGAAAAAAATCAACAACTACCACAATCAATTGAACGGATTTCTACACCACATTAGCCATTTTCTACCCTTAGCGCACCTATTGAATAACCAAACATTCGACTCGCCTTTAATGCAAGAAATTAAAAACGCCTTATTCGCACCAGAAAAGAATGCACTACAGGCATTGTCAGCTTTAAACAAAATTCAAGATGCATTGGATCAACGAGGCAATGTTCTCGTCACCTTCATTCTAGACGGATTGTACATGAAAGACCTGCACACTCTTTTTTGCCTTGAAAAGTGGAAAAATAAATATGCATCAGAAATTGATTCCTGGATAAAAGCCATTGGCACGGCAGATGCACTCGTCAGTATGGCAAACTATCATTTCAACCACCCAGATTATATCTTCCCGACCATTGATTCAAACATTCCACTCAGAGCTAAAGATGCCGGTCACCCTCTGATGGAAGGCAAGCCCTGTATACTGAATGATTTTGAAATCAATCACGAGCATCAGTTATTCATTGTCACCGGAGCCAACATGGCGGGAAAAAGCACCTTTTTACGCACCATTGGAGTAAATCTGATACTGGCTTTGTCCGGTAATGTAGTACGCAGTAAACAATTCATTTTTCGTCCTACAGCCTTGTTCACCAGCATGCGTACCACCGATAACCTGTCTAAAGACACCTCCTATTTCCATGCCGAACTACTACGGCTAAAACAACTAATTGATTTAACTGAAAAAGAAGAACATACATTTGTTATCCTCGATGAAATGTTGAAGGGTACAAACTCCATTGACAAACTTAACGGTTCACTGGCTTTCTTAAAAAGGCTATATACCAGCCCGGTTGTCGGCCTGGTAGCCACACACGACCTTGCATTAGGAGAACTGGCCACAGAATATCCCACCCATTTCTCAAATGTCTGCTTTGAAATCACACATGACGGAGAAGAAATTCATTACGACTACAAACTACACAAAGGAGTCAGCAACACTATGAATGCCAGCATACTATTAAAACAAATGGGATTGATTTAATTTAAATAACAGTATTCAACCAATTTGAAATCAAGCACTTTCCACAATTAGACATATACGATTCTGGATGATACTGCACCCCAAAAATTGGCAGCTGACGGTGTTTCAACGACATAATATTTCCTGCTTCGTCAACAGAAGTCACCTGTAAATCTTGAGGAAAGTCCTCCGAATTCACCACCCATGAATGATAACGTCCCACAACGACCTGCCCCTCCATACCGTACAACAAAGGATCTCCTTCCCCTACTTGAGTCAATACACTGTGGTGTCCATGCAACGGGAAAGGCATGTTCAACAAGCCTGCTCCAAACACTTCAGCAATCGCCTGATGACCTAAACAGATGCCCAGCATACTATGCGAATAGACACACTTTTTAATAAGGGAATTCAATTCGCCCGCTTCAGAAGGCACTCCCGGTCCTGGAGAAAGCAACAACCCGCCATATTCTTCCAATTTGGAAAAATCAATACAATCATTATGTACAATGTCAAACTGAGGAGCTTCAGGAGCTTCTCTCAACAATTGTACGATATTGAAAACAAAAGAATCGTAATTATCAATAACCAGGATTTTTTTCATGGAGGCAAATGTAATAATAATAACTTTGCATTCGCAAAATTTAAAGTAAAATGATAGAAGCAAATAACGTCCGCCACGAAATGAACAGATGCGGAAAAGAACACCGTCCCTTTCTGTTTGGAGTAGATTTTGAAATCAACAAAGGATTTTTTATTGAGGATCCTTTAAATGACAAACGCATTCTCTTCAAAACCGGAGCCATCTCCAATATGGAAAATACGCTCCCTCCCTGTCCTACACCGCAACTAGAAATTTTGCACACGGATGCTGCAGCCTATGCATCCAAATTTGAAATAGTCCACAATGGCCTGCTATATGGCAACAGCTTTTTGCTGAATCTGACAGAACGCACCCCCATCCGTACCAATCTCACATTGGAACAGATTTTCTACCACAGCCGGGCAAAATACAAAGTATTACTTCCCGACCGTTTTGTCTGCTTTTCCCCCGAAAGTTTTGTACGCATACAAGGAAACGAAATCTCCACCTACCCCATGAAAGGGACAATTGACGCCACTCTACCTAATGCCGAAACCCTTTTAATGAACAATTACAAAGAAGAGTGTGAGCACTACACCATCGTAGATTTATTGCGCAATGATTTGAATATGGTGGCACAAAACATACAAGTCAGACGATTCCGTTATGTGGAAAACATACGTACCCTCAAAGGCGAAATACTACAGACAAGCTCAGAAGTAGTCGGCCGACTTCCGGACAATTGGCACAACCGGATAGGAGAAATCATCTTCCGACTACTTCCAGCCGGCTCCATCTCCGGAGCACCCAAACCCTCTACAATCAAACTGATACAAGACGCCGAAGGCATTACCCGAGATTATTACAGTGGAGTATTCGGCTACTTTGACGGCCATTCCCTTGACAGTGCTGTCATGATTCGCTTCATTGAAAAAGAAGGCGGACAATACTTCTTTCGCAGCGGAGGCGGCATTACCATCAATAGCAAAGCCGAAGAAGAATACGAAGAAGTCCTAGAAAAAATTTATTTATCCATATAATCCTGTATATATGACCAATCTGTCATCTATTGAAAGTATTAGTTTCATTGAAACACTACAAATTATTGATGGACATTTTACAAACCCAGCTCCACACATACAACGCATCCAAACCACTTTGGCAGAAACAGGGAAATCCGATCTCGAAATTCCCGACTTCAACGATACCATCATTCCGGAAGACAAGCGTCGTGGAAATGTAAAATGCCGTTACCTGTACAACATACACAAAGGAGAAATCGAATTTGCAGACTACACACCCCGAACCATTCACACCCTCCGACTCGTAGAAGACAATCAGATAGACTACCATCTAAAATATGCTGACCGCCAAATCTTAAACAACCTACGGGCCCGACGCGGAACATGTGACGACATTCTAATCGTCAAAAACGGCGAAATCACCGACACCAGCTACAGCAATGTAGTCCTCTTTGACGGCTGCCGCTATATCATTCCCCGTGCCTACCTGCTTAACGGCACACGCCGCCGCCAGCTCCTATCCAACGGGACAGCCACAGAAGCACGTATCACCCCCGATGACCTTCACCGCTTTCAATGCCTCTACCTCATCAATGCCATGTTAGACATAAAAAACAACATATGCATTGAAATAAAAAACATTTTTCCTTATCTTTGAAAAGATAAAAGCACATAAACAAAACACACATGAACACACTGTTACTATACGCCATCTCCTACGACCTGCCGCTAACCGACCCGGTATTGAAATTTCTGCTCATTCTGGTCATCATTCTGGCAGCCCCACTTCTGCTCAACAAACTGCGTATACCGCATTTGCTAGGCCTCATCATTGCCGGTGCCATCATCGGTCCCAATGGTCTAAACCTGGTGTTGCGGGATAGCGGTATCATCCTTTCCGGGACAGCCGGTCTGCTATACATCATGTTCCTTGCCGGTCTGGAAATCGACATGGGCGACTTTAAAAAGAACAGCGGACGCAGCTTCGTATTCGGGATGTACACATTTCTGATTCCCATGGCACTCGGAATACTTGCCGGTCTCTATCTGCTCCATTTTTCCATAGAGACCTCCATTCTGCTGGCCAGTATGTTTGCCTCACACACCCTGATAGCCTACCCCATTATCAGTAAATTAGGCATCAGCAAAGACAAATCGGTCTCTATCACTGTCGGAGGCACGATGATTACCGACATGCTGGCCCTATTGGTACTGACCATAATTGTCGGGATGGCCACCGGAGAAATCGGCGAACACTTTTGGACACAACTAAGCCTGTCCATCCTGGCCTTCGTACTCTTTATCATGCTTATATTCCCCATCATCGGCCGCTGGTTCTTCAAACAAGTACAGGACAGTATTTCCCAATACATCTTCGTCCTTGTCATGGTCTTTTTCGGAGCCTACCTGGCAGAATTAGCCGGCATCGAATCCATCATCGGTTCCTTCCTGGCAGGATTGGCATTAAACCGTCTGATTCCACGCTCCTCCCCGCTGATGCACCGGGTTGAATTCATCGGCAACTCCATATTCATTCCCTTCTTTCTGATAGGAGTCGGTATGCTCATTGACTACCGCGCCTTTTTCAGCAGTTTCGACACCATTTTCGTCGGTACCGTCATGATTGTCATTGCCACCGTTGCAAAATATGCCGCAGCATGGCTGACACAGAAAACCTTCCACCTGTCCGTAGACCAACGTCGCGTCATTTTCGGCCTCAGCAACGCCCAGGCTGCCGCTACACTGGCTGCCGTAATGGTAGGCTACAACGTCATACTAGGCCAGACACCGGAAGGCGAACCCATCCGTCTTCTAAACGAAAGTGTATTGAACGGCACCATTCTAATGATTCTTGTCACCTGCACCATCGCCTCCTTTGCCGCCCAAAAAGGAGCACACAACCTGGCATCCCAATCTGCCGATAAAAAAGACGACACAACACAAAACAGCAAAGAACGAATCCTCATACCTGTCAGCAACGAAGAAACAGCAGAAGAACTCATCAATCTAAGCCTTGCTGTCAAAGCCAAGAAAAACACCCAGCATCTGTACGCTTTAAAGGTGCTCGACAACCAATCCGCCACTGACGACAACCAGATCAAGAAATCACAACGTCTTCTTGAAAATGCTGCCCTTTCAGCCGCAGCCACAGACACCCACCTGCAAACACTGCTGCGCTATGACATCAACGTATCCAACGCTATACTCAGTGTGATTCTTGAGCACAACATCACCGACCTGATTCTCGGATTACATAAAGAAAAAGGTATCTCCACCTCTTTTTTCGGCCGCATCACAGAAGGGATTATCGGCCATGGAGATGTGACCACCTTTATTTACAAGCCGACACAGCCACTCTCTACCATGAAACGCCATCTCATAATCATCCCACCCCATGCGGAGAAAGAAGCGGGCTTCACACAATGGGTAGAAAAAATAGGGCATGTTGTACAAAACACCGGCTCCAAAGCTGTTTTCTATGGTACCGAAGAGACATTGTCCCGATTAAAATCTCTATTAAATAAACATAGTCTGGAAGCAGAATACACCCTATTCACAGACTGGGACGACTTTCTCATCGTCTTCCGGGATGTACAGAAAAATGATATCCTCTGGATTATCCTCAGCCGCAATCAGGGAGTGTCCTTCCATTCCGGCATGAACCGTATTCCCGGCTACCTCAACAAATACTTCCAAAACAACAGCTTTATCCTGGTCTACCCGACCCAAGCCCAAGTTACAGAGAACAGATACTTAACTTAAAAACAATGAAACAAATCTTACTATACATTCTGATTTCCTTCTATAGTCTGTGTACACAAGCACAATTGTCAAACCTGCTGCCCACTCCACAAAAAATAGAACAAGTATCAGGGCATTTCCATACATCAAAAAACAGAGACAAAACATTAAATGCAATCACATTCATACAGACAGATACAATAAAAGAAGCTCCTTCCCACGCACAAGAAGAAGCCTACCGACTACAAATTGAAAAACAAAAAATAATCATTACCCATACAACAGAAACCGGCA
This sequence comes from uncultured Odoribacter sp., assembly GCA_945900015.1. Lineage (GTDB taxonomy): Bacteria > Bacteroidota > Bacteroidia > Bacteroidales > Marinifilaceae > Odoribacter. The sequence goes on from CAMDJC010000026.1 coordinate 43,844, forward strand.
AATACCGTGCTTTACAAACACTCCAGCAACTGCTACACTCACCAAACGGCAAATGTCTGATTCCAGTCTGCACCATCACAGATTGGCCGGCATTCCGTATCCGGGGCTTCATGCAAGACGTTGGACGGAGCTACATTTCCATCGAAGAATTAAAAAAAGAGATTGACTTACTCAGCCAATTCAAAATCAACGTATTTCACTGGCATCTGACAGAAAACCAAGCCTGGCGTCTGGAAAGTAAACGTTATCCCCAATTGACGGCAGCCGAAAACATGACCCGCATGCCAGGAAAATTCTACACATTAAAAGAAGCCCATGAACTGGCAGAATACTGCAAACAACGCCATGTAATGCTCATTCCGGAAATCGATATGCCCGGTCATAGCGATGCTTTCAGACGTACATTCAAAACTGACATGCAAAGCGAACAAGGGATGAAAATACTGAAAGAACTATTGGATGAAATATGTGAAACCTTCGATCATCCCTATATTCACATTGGTACGGATGAAGTCCAATTTAGTAATCCCCGATTTGTTCCGGAAATGGTCTCTTATATACGATCCAAAGGGAAAAAAGTCATCTCATGGAATCCGGGTTGGGATTACCAGCCTGGAGAAATCGATATGACACAACTCTGGAGCTATCGCGGTAAAGCACAAAAGGGGATACCCGCCATAGACTGTCGTTTCCACTACATCAACCATTTCGACACCTACAACGACCTCGTTGCACTATATAACAGTCGCATCTGTAACCAAACAGAAGGAAGTGAAGACATTGCAGGCAGTATCATTGCCATCTGGAACGACAGATACATTACAGACGAACGGCAAAATCTAAAAGAAAACAACTTCTATCCGTGTATGCTAGCACTGGCAGAACGCGCCTGGTGCGGAGGCGGCCATTGCTACTTTGATGGCAAAGGCACCATGCTTTGGGACGACACACCCGAATCCAACCATCAATTTGCCGATTTTGAACGTCGTCTGTTATGGCATAAAAAACATACTCTTGCTGAGGAACCCATCTCCTATGTCAAACAGACCCATATTTCATGGAACATCACCGATGCATTCCCCAACTATGGCAATCTACAGACCTCTTTTCCCCCGGAACACCAAGATTCAGATACCTATCTCTACAATGGGAAAGAATACCAAACCCGTGTCATCCATGGGGCAGGAATCTATCTGCGCCACACATGGGGCGCACTGGTACCCGCATTCTATAATAACCCGCAAGAAAACCACACTGCTTATGCTTCCACCTGGATCTATTCGCCTAAAGAACAAACAGCAGGCTTAATTCTGGAATTTCAAAACTACAGCCGCTCAGAAAGCGATCTTCCCCCTCTACCGGGCACTTGGGATTACAAAAGCAGCCGTGCATGGCTCAATGGTCAGGAAATACTTCCCCCCTTATGGCAAGGCAACCATTCGGTTCGAAGTAACGAAATACCCTTAACCAACGAAAACAGCTCTTCACGACCGTCCATTACCACCACCTTGCAAAAAGGCTGGAACAGACTATTGCTAAAACTACCAATCGGCACCTTCACTTCTCCGGAAGTGCGTTTAGTAAAATGGATGTTTACAGCTGTTTTCGTCACCCCAGACGGAACCGAAGCCCTGGAAGACATCATCTACTCCCCTCGTCTGCCGGAATCAAGCTATTCCCTGCAGTTCAATTTCAACATTTAAATCAATACCTGCCATTCACCCAACTTTCTACCACCGACTCTGCGAAGCAATCCTTTCTTTTGCAGTTTGCCGATAGCAAATTTTACACCATCTTCTGTAATACCGCCCAATGCCATAGCAACTTCAACTCGTGTTGCTTTGGGATGATTCCTAAAATAATCAAGCACTTTCTTTTGGGTAGTATCCAAATCCTTTGGGGTAGCATTATCTGTCTTTTGGGTAGTATCCCCATCCTTTTGGGTAGTAATTCCGCCCTTTTGGGTAGGTCTCCAGACAATTACTTTGAACTGATTTGCCGATTCCTCATTCATGAAATCAATGGAAATATTTTCTTTCATAACGCGAATGATTCCCGAACCGAGTCCCCTATAAATCATTGTTTTGGAAGCTAAATCAGCCATCAACGGATTGCGTTGACGAGATACGCCCAATTTGATATCTTTCACTTCCAGTCCTCCATAAAGACAACCGGGATTGATAATTTCAATACGGTCATCAAAAATCAAAAGGCGTATAGCAGCATGATTCAGCAAATCGAAATGTATCAATGCATTTTGCAGTAACTCTTCGAGTACAACTTCCGGTATTTCCAATATACCTACCGAATTAAAATTCTGTCCTTTTTGTTCATGTCGGAGATACGATTTCAAGAATGCCATACCTTCTCTAAACATCCAAGGCAGTGTGCCTGTAATGTCTCGGCTATCTAGATAATTCGTATCGCCAATACAGTTTCCTTCAAACGCTACAGCCTTGATTACCACAGAATGTTCATATTGCTGCGGACGACGTCCAAAGAAAAGCATGCCTGCACGAGTCACTTCTCCTTTTGGAGTAAGGATGCTCAGTGATTGCAGTATACTTTCCAGCGAAAGATTAAAATCCTCTATTTCCCGTCCATAAACTTTATGAAAATACTCCCGGATATAGGACATTTCTAAATCATTCAAAGAAGACCCCATTTCAGCTTCCTTTTCAGGTTGATAAGAACCGGATGATTGAAACAGACCCAATATTTCCGCATTTTCTGTAATGCGCCGTTTATCTGCACCTTGTTTTACCCATATTTCACCCTGAAGATTCTTGTAAGGTTTATTGCATCCTTCCGCCACTGTACAAATAAAAAAATGCTTGCCTTCAGTTCTTACTACCTCTGTCTCGATATATATAGTTGGACGCACCTGCTCTTGAGCCGTATTTCCTAATTCACGCGTAGCTTGCTGAATCTGATCATAAGTAAGTCCTTTTAATTTTCCTGTTTTATCTTCCACACCCAAATATAAAGTATATTGATAATCAGTTAGTTACTGTTATCAAGATACAAATGAT
>CAMDJC010000027.1:0-43927 GCA_945900015.1 uncultured Odoribacter sp.
AGATACTGAATCTTTAGGTAATGACAAAGCCCCTGCTTGTGAAAGTCGGGGCTTTTTGCGTAAAAAAAGGAGGTGCGCATTTTGACACACCTCCTTTTTTCTTTTAGTTAACTAAACTTCTGATGTTAACATTTAAAGTGATTTGTGGCTTTTTTCTTTTTGAAGGTATGTTGTGATACCATTGCGTACCCGTTTGTGATACTGTTTTATGTTTCTTTGTGGATTTTTATCCGAAAAGTTAAGAGAATAAAAAAGACTAGCTTTATAGCTAGTCTTTTGTTTTGTAGCGGGGGCCCGACTCGAACGAACGACCTTTGGGTTATGAGCCCAACGAGCTACCACTGCTCCACCCCGCAATCTCTGTCAATACCTCTGTATTGCGAGTGCAAATGTATGGCATCTTTTTTATATCTCCAAATATTTTGACAAGAAAATTCGCCTTTTTGTGAAAAAAATTTTTCAGAGTACGTTTTGTGCTTATCTTTGCGCTGATAATAAGTAATAACATATTAATTTAAAAGTTTATGAATCGAATCAAAGGATTAGTGTATGGTGTGATTTCTTCATCAACATTTGGATTGATACCTCTGTTTGCCTTGCCGGTAATTCAGAAGGGTGTTGGTGTAGACTCTGTGATGTTTTACAGGTTTGGAATGTCAGCTCTGGTGCTGGGTGTGTGGTTGTTGATTCGACGGCATGATTTGAAGGTTACTTTACGCGAATTGGGTGTTTTGGCTGGTCTGGGATTATTTTATTCGTTGACTGCTTTGTTGTTGACTACTTCATATTTATATATACCGAGTGGCATAGCGACAACGATTCACTTTTTGTACCCTGTGGTTGTGACATTAGTGATGATTTTGTTTTTTAAAGATAGAGTATCTCTTCCGTTATTGATAGCTATTGCAATGGCGATTTCTGGGGTATATCTGCTGAGTTATAGTGGTTCTGAAGGTACAGTTAGCTTGAAGGGATTAATGCTAGTATTGACAACAGTGATTACTTATGCTTTGTATATTGTAGGCGTAAACAAATCCAATGTGTCTAAAATGGATGGTTTAAAATTGACTTTTTATGTTTTGTTTGTAGGTGCAATTGTTTTTGGATTGAATTTATTAATAAAAGGTCAGCCTCTTGAATTAGCTCCTGATATGGATACATGGATTCATTTGTTCTTATTGGCTTTGATACCGACACTGGTTTCTGATTTTACTTTGGTGTTGGCTGTGCAACATGTTGGATCTACAACAACAGCCGTCTTGGGATGTATGGAGCCGATGACGGCGGTAGCGATGGGTGTTTTGGTATTTGAAGAGCAATTGGGATTTTGGCAATTTATGGGCATGGCCATTATATTGTTGGCTGTATCTGTTGTGATTTTGGCAAATAGCAAAGAGAGAATGCCTGTGATAGAGAATAATTAAGTGTTGAATAATTTAAATGGAAATGTTATGGTTACATTAAGAAAAATTACAAATGCAAATGATGAAGAGTTTGGTAAGTTGATGCAACTTTACACAGAAGCATTCCCATTGGAGGAACGACGTGATGTGGAGCAATTGAAGAAAATGCTGATAGATGAACCGAGAATGTCTTTTAATGCCGTACAATGTGATGGTAAGTTGGCTGGTTTGTTTGTATATTGGGATTTCGGCACTTTTTATTATTTGGAGCATTTGGCGATCTATGCTGAAATGCGGAATGCTAAAATAGGCCAGCAAACATTGGATTGGATGAAAGAGAATCTGGACGGATTACGCATATTGGAGGCCGAGCCGGCAGAAACAGATATTGCTACCCGACGTGTTCGCTATTATGAAAGAAATGGCTATACAGTCTATGAGAAAGAGTATCTGCAGCCTGCGTATAGAGCTGATGGAGATGGCTGCCGTTTATGGGTGATGTGTAATCGGGAAGATACTGCATTGAATGAGAAACTTGAACAGTTGAAGGAAGCTGTTTATTATAGAGGAAAGACGAAATAGTTTCTCTTAGTATACGGAGCGTGTGGTGATATCACTACACGCTTTTATTTTTATATATGCTGTAGAAGGGAGAAAGGGGCGAAATTAATTCGTGGTATAATATTTGCATTTGTCACATAAATATCTAATTTTGAAAGAAACTTACTTAAACCTACTTTCGATGGAAGCAAATAGCGTTACTGCAGTAAAAGACGGACAGGCAGAATTACCTGGGTGGATTGTTGGTCGTGTACGGGCGAGTGTTGACCCTGGGCAGGATTATCGTGGAGATAGGGATTATCGTACGGTATATGCAGTGGGAGAGATAAAAGAATTGTATGTAGATACAGAAGTGTTTAATCAGCATTGTGGAGGGGATAATCAGAAATGCAATATTTCTGTGCATTTATTCCGTTTGGAAGGAGAAAAAGCGGTATGTATAGCTGAAAAAAACGGTTCTATGGAATTGGAAACAGATGATACTCAAGTTGCATACGAGGAAATTCTGACCGCTCAGGATTTGAAGGACGGAGCATGGCAAGAAGGTGTCTATCGGTTGTATGTTGAGATCGGTGGTGAGGCTGGACAATCTGATGATATTTATATCATAGAGGGAAGTGGTGAGTCAGATAAGTATTTTCGCCCAATGTATGTGGCGATAGACCGAGTTTGCGAAGAGACTGATGAGACTGCAAGTAAACGTCCTCATTCATTCAGAGTGTTGGATAGTCAGGATTTAAAAAGCGTCCGTTTCTTGTTTATGGCACAAAATCTATTGCAAAAGGAATGGATATACGAATTTGTAATTCGGGTGGTAGGGCAAAATGGTATCCTAAAGTCCATGCAGACAGCAAAAGCTGCCCATTTCATGAAAGATCAGGAGGGGCATGACAATGCCTTATTATGCTTTGGAATAGATATGGGGAATGCAGAAGGGTTGTCAGAAGAGGGTGAATACACGATGATTGTATCTTTTTTGGGAAAAGTGATTTTGAATATGCCTTTTATTATTGGTAAGCAAGATGTTCCTTATGATTTTGTTCAAGAACTGACTGTAGAAAATGGTCGTGCTCAAGAAGCACAGGACGTTTTGAATAACTATTCTCAGGAAGATAGGGACGAAATAATGGATAGACTATACCGCATGGTAGGGTTGAGGAGAGTAAAAGAAGAGATAACGCGTATTGTCGAATATGCTGAATTTATACGTTTGCGTAAAGAACACGGTTTTGAAGCTCGGCTTTCTCCAATGCATCTTATCTTTGCTGGTAATTCTGGAATGGGAAAAAGTACAGTGGCAAATATGCTGGGTGAATTGTTTAAAGTATTGGGATTGTTATCGAATGGTAAAGTGCATCATTTTAAACGTCGGGATTTTGTACAGGAAGGAGCTGCTGTTGAAGAGCAGTTAGTGCGTCGAGCCTTGCAGACAAGTCGGGGGGGAATTTTGTATATTGAAGAGGCTGGAGACTTGTTTCATATGGGGGAAGAGGAGGATAGGGGAGTTGTTGCTTTGGGTGTATTGCATTCCATTTTATTACATGAGAAACCCGATGTTCTGGTTATATTGGAGGATGGGGAAGATGAGATGAATTATTTATTGAGTATGTTGCCTGATTTGAAAAAGGTATTTACAAAGCATTTGTACTTTGAAAATTATACTTCCGATGAATTAATGGATATTACTCGCAACAAACTTAGAAAGTTACAGTATCGTTTTACTCCGGCAGCCGAAGAGAAGTTTAACAAACAACTGCAGATGGCTTGTATTGATAAAGAGGAGGATTTTGAGAACGGTCATTATATAGATGAAAAATTGGAGGAGGCAGCCCGACAGATGGCGAGGCGTTTGATGTCGCAGAATCAAGGTGATTATAGTAAAGAAGAATTGATGTTGATAGAGGCTGAGGACATCGTTTTGCCGGAAGCTGGAGATCCTGATAAATCAATGGAGAAATTAAATGCTATGGTTGGTTTGGGTGAACTAAAGCAGAGCATTGCGCAACATCTGAACTATGTTTATTTTATTCGCGAGCGTCAGAAACATGGTTTTGCAGATGTATTGCCTCCATTGAATATGATTTTTAGTGGTAATCCTGGTACGGGAAAAACAACTGTTGTTAAAATGATGGGAGAGATTTACCAGGCAGTTGGTGTACTGACGCGTCCGAATGTCGTGATTCAAGATGGAAGAAATTTATCGGCCGATACTGGAATGCAACCCGTACAAGTTGCGGAAGCGCTGGCTGATATGTCTATGGGAGGTATTCTTTATATTAGTCAGGCGGATATTTTGCTACAGAGTGAATACGGAAAAGTGGTTTTGGAAATGTTGTTGGGTAATCTTTCAACAGAAGAATGTGACAATCTGATTGTTGTGTTAGGTTGTTATCCGGACAAAGTGGATATGTTATTGAAGACTTATCCTGGATTGACAGAGTTTTTCCCATATCGCTTCAATTTTACGGATTATACTCCGGACGAATTATTAAAGATAGCTGAGAATAAATTGAAGGAAAAGAATTACAGTTTTCATCCGAAAGCTAAAGCTGCATTTTTCGAATTGATAAGTAAAGCTTATGAGAATCGTAATAAGAATTTTGGTAATGTTTTATTAGTTGAAAAGATTGTTGAACTTGCGATCCGTAATATGTCTGATCGTACGATGACTATTCGTCGGGATCGTGAATTGACAAGACAGGAATTGACTACTATTCGTCGGGAAGATGTGCCGGCGGATATTTTCAACTTGCCCAAATTGAATACAGATGTATTCGATGAAAAAGAGATTCATGAGGCATTGGCTGAATTGGAGCAGTTGGTAGGCCAATCTTCTTTAAAGAAGCAGATTGGAGATTTTGTCGAATTGGCTCGTCACTATAGCCGTGAAGGCTTGAAGTTGAGTAGTAAAATGTCTCTTCAATGGTGTTTTACAGGAAACTCGGCAATGGGTAAAGGCACCGTTGCACGGATTATAGCTCGTCTTTACAAAGCTATGGGTATCATATCTACAGGAAATGTATTTACCTTCAAGGTTGAGCGTATGATTGGTTTGATGGAAAATGAGGCTCAGAATAGTATTGGCGAGGCTTTAGCTCGTTCTGAAGGTGGTATATTGTTGTTTGATGAGGATTCTCCTAAATTAAATGAAGCTGTAGGATTTCGTGAGCGGGTGCGGGCTATATTGATGAATCAGATGGCTATACGTCCGGGTTCTCATATTATTATTTATGCCGAGCCACGCAATCGTGTGGTTGGTTTGAATGGGGATGCTGAGCAAATTTCTGAGGTAGTAAATGTTTTGACATTTGAAGATTATACCCGGGAGGAATTGATGGTAATTCTGAAACGTCGTTTGATGAAAGAGAATATGAAAATGACAGTTACAGCCCGTCAATATATGACAGAATTTATCGGTTCGCTAATATCTTCTGAAGAACGCAGTCATGCCAGTTCTCGATTGATGAGGATTGTGGCTGATATGATTGTTCGAAACTGTTTACAACGTGTTGCCAAAGCGGGTAAAAAGGTTAAAACGTCTGAGATTATTTCTGTACAGAAACAGGATGTAGGGATGTTTACCGAACAATTTGTGGCAGGAATTATGAAGGAAAGAAAAAGAATTGGATTTGTATAAAATAAAAAACAGCGTATTATAACGCTGTTTTTTATTTAGTATAGAGTCCGGCCAATAGCCGGACTCTATTTTATTTCAGCATTTCACAGATTTCATTGTAAACGAATTCTCCGGTAAAACCGAATTTTTCATCCAAAACCTTTGCTGGAGCTGAGTAACCAAAATGATTGACTCCATGTATACGTCCGTTGGCGCCAACCAGTCCTTCCAAAGTGACAGACAATCCTGCTGTCAAGCCGAATTTTTTCTTAGCTGCCGGAATAACTTCTTCCTGGTAAGCTGCTGGCTGTTTGCGGAATAAACCTTCAGAAATGGCTGATACAACTTGTGAAGTGATACCTTTGCGTTCTTTCAATAGGTTTGCTGCATCAATAAGCGTAGAGACTTCAGAACCGGAAGCGATTAATACAACGTCCGGATTTTCGCCGTTTTTCATTGCTATATAAGCTCCGTGTTCTGCCTGCAGGGCATCATTGTAACGGTTGCCGGAAGTTGACGGAATGTCATTAATATTTTGACGTGAAAGAACCAAAGCTGTCGGGGTTTTTGTGTTTTCCATTGCCATTTTCCATGCTACGGTAGCTTCTGCAGCGTCTGCAGGACGCAATGCCATAAGGCTCATTTCACCATGGTGGTTCTGTAATTTTTCCATCAGACGTAATTGTGCCTCATGTTCGATAGGTTGGTGGGTAGGACCATCTTCTCCAACTCGGAAAGCATCATGCGACCAAATATATTTTACAGGAACTTCCATCAAAGCAGACAGACGGAATGCCGGTTTCATATAGTCGGAGAACACAAAGAATGTTCCGCAAGCTATATGGATTCCGCCATGGAGTGCTATACCGTTACAAAGTACAGCCATTGTTAATTCGGCAACACCGGCCTGTAAGAATTTTCCGCTGAAATCACCTTTCACCAGATTACGGGCACCACCTTTTATAAAGCCGTCAGTCTTGTCTGAGTTCGACAAGTCTGCCGAGCTTACAATCATATTGTCTACTTGTTTTGCCAATTCTACCAAAACGTCAGCAGATGCGGCGCGGGTTGCAATATTAGCTTTGTGAGCGATTGCCTTGTAGTCTATTGCAGGAGCTTCCCCTGACATGTATTGGTGGAAGCGGACTGCCAATTCAGGATTAGCTTTCTCCCAAGCTGCTTGTTCTTCTTTTTTGCGGCGTGCATAAGCGCGTTTTTCATCCAATACTTTTGCATAATATTCCTGTACATCAGGGAATATAGTGAAAGGATTTTGTGCATCTCCGCCCAAGTTTTCAATTGTTTTTTCGATAGAAGCTCCGGCTGCACTCAAAGGCTGACCATGAGTAGATACTTTATTTGAATAATCCTCGTTATTGGCACCTACAGCACCTTTACCCATCAAGGTGCGGCCGATAATCAAAGTCGGACGTTCTGTTTCTGCATTTGCTGCACGTAGAGCCTGACGGATTTCTTCTGCATCATTACCATTGATGGTAATAACGCGCCATCCCCATGCTTCATATTTTGCAGCAGTGTTTTCTGTTGTCACCTCTTCTACTGTGGTAGACAACTGTACATTGTTTGCATCATAGAACATAATTAGGTTGGAAAGTCCCAGAGTTCCGGCGATTCGTCCTGCTCCTTGAGATATTTCTTCCTGAATACCGCCGTCAGAAATGAAAGCGTATGTTTTGTGAGCCATCCATTCTCCAAAGCGTGCTACTAGAAAACGTTCAGCGATAGCTGCTCCGACAGCCATAGCATGCCCTTGTCCCAGAGGTCCTGAGGTGTTTTCGATACCACGCTGTACGTCACGTTCCGGGTGACCGGGAGTTACACTTCCCCATTGACGGAAGTTTTTAAGGTCTTCCATTGAGAATTTGCCAATCAGACTCAGCATTCCGTATAACATCGGAGACATGTGTCCTGGGTCAAGGAAAAAACGGTCGCGGTTTGCCCAGGCTGCATCGTCGGGATCAAAGTTCAAAAACTCTGAGAACAGTACATTTACATAGTCAGCTCCACCCATTGCTCCTCCGGGATGTCCCGATTTTGCCTTCTCTACCATAGCTGCTGCCAGTATTCGGATGTTATCCGCTGCTCTGTTGGTAATCGTATTCATATCTTTCATTTATTGGTTAATTGTTGATTATTATTTCTTATAGATTTAAGTCTTTGTATTGATGTTCCCACCAAGCCGGTTTACCTTTCAGGTATTTGGCAAAATAGGCGAGTATCGTATTATTCCACAAAATGCGTTGATTGTAATCTACTACAGCATGGTCGGCATTTTTTACCAACACCAGCTCTGCATCTTTGCCAAGCAGTTTGAGTGCAGTGTAGAACTGGATGCTTTCGCCTGTTGGTACATTTACGTCAGCTGTTCCGTGAATCAGTAGGATGGGGACTTTCACTTGGTCGGCATTGAACAGTGGGCTCTGGTCCACATAGATGTCTTTTCGGTTCCAAGGATAGGAGTGTGCCGAAGCATTGATGCTGTATCCGTATCCCCAATAACCTTCGCCCCAATAACTAGAGATGGATGATATACCTGCATGTGAAATTGCACAGGCAAAAAGGTCTGTTTGTGTGGTGAGATACTCCGTTGTAAATCCACCATAAGATGCTCCCATACAACCTACATGTTCCCCGTCAATAAAAGGGTGGGTTTTGATGAAGGCACGTACGGAACTGATAATTTCATCTGCAGTGATTTTACACCAGTTATTTTGGTGGCGGGCAGAAAATTCTTGTCCGTAACCGATGGTGCCGGAAGGCTGCAATACGTATACTACATATCCGTTGGCTGTATATAAATTGAATGGCCAACGACCGCCGAAAGATCTGCTGACGGGAGTCGTACCTCCATAATAGTAAACAATCAGAGGATACTTTTTATTGGGGTCAAAATCTGCCGGCAGGTAATAACGTCCGTCAATCAAAGTTCCTTTTTTGTATTGATAATCCCAATCTTTCATTTCGCCGAATTCGATGTTCTCGTATTGCTTGTGACAGGGATTGTCCCACATGGCAAATTGGTTATCGTTTAAGTTAAGTGTATAGGCTCGGTCAGGATGATTGGTTGTAGAGGCCGTGTACATCATAAATTCTGAATTTTCGGCAAGACTGGTTTGTTTTACCATATCTCCCGGACATTCTATGCGTACAAATTCTTTGCCGTCATAACGGTAAAGGCGAACAAAGTCGGCATCGTTGACTTTGGCAATGATACTACCGTTTTTATGCCATACCGCTTCTTCTACAGAAGGATTGAAATTGCGTGTGATTGCTTGAACATCACCGCTGGCAAGGTCATAGATAAACAGTTGGGTGTCATATTGGTTTACAATCTGTCCTTTTGTAATATTTTCTCCTAATTTTCCGAAACTGGAAGGACCTCCTTGTACCAATAGCTGTTTCCCGTCCGGAGAGAAACTGCAACTTACAGACCAGATGCGGTCTTTCCATAAAGTATCCACCTGTTGGGTTGCCATATCCATCAAATAGACATTCTGTTTGTTGAATGGAAATTCGTTGTATACGGGGCGGGATGTAGAAAACAATAATTTCTTGCCGTCCCGGCTGATATCCATCAGTGACGTAGAAAGATTTCCCCAGGTAAGGCGTGAGTATAGACCGGTTGCAAAATCATATTTACATAAATAACTGCGGTTGCGGAAATAATCCTGTCGGTCTTGGACGCCGGCCAGTTTACGCAATTCCCATTTGGGATCGGCAAAACTCTCGTGCACGGTGTAAATCAAGTAAGAGCAATCGGGCGACCAAATATAGTTTCTGATAGCTTTATCTTCACTTAGCAGACATTTTTGTTTGCGTGTTTCGAGATCATATTCGTAGAGAGACATGCTGCCGCCTTCGTTTTGCATATAGGAAAGGGCGTCTCTGCCGGGAATCCATTGCAGATTGTTTGCGCTATTACCGTGGAAAGTGTACATGATTTCTTTATCGGCAATGCGGTAGATATAAGTGTTGACTGTTGATTTCCCATTGACAATGTTTGTTCTGCCCAACAATACATATTGACCGGATGGCGACACATCTAGACGGGAAATACGCTGTCCGTTCAATACATCGAGAATAGCTTTTCCGCGTTTGGGTGAAACAGAAAAAACAACCGGTTCATTGGCAAATTCTTTGTCTGCTTCAAAATGGGCATACACCACTTTGCCTCCTTTGGTTAGCGATTTGACTACAATCAGATGTTTCCCGGGCAGCCATTCAATAGGCACTGTCCTGACAGAGCAGTTAGCTCCGTTTGCTGTCGCTTTTTTAACTCCATCCACATATATTTCTGCATTCCCGAAAATACGTAAAGTCAGTTGGCCGCTCATCCATTCCGGATTGCTGATATACGTGGCATAATAATTCAGTGTAAGGGCTTCGCCGCTTGTAGTTGTTACGACAGTGTCTTGTTCCATTCGGGCAATGTCCCATTTTAGTTTGCCTTCGTATTTCCCGTTATCAGGTGTCAGATTTTGAACATTCAATCCTGAAAAATCCCCTAGCATGGCATCGGTAAAAATACGCTCGTTGACATTTTTCATATTGCTTAATGCCGGCTTTTCCACCTGTATGGGCGGCAATGCAAGCCATTCTTTAACATTCTGAGCCTGTGAACTTAGAGTCCCGGCCAGAAGTAAAACAAGAATACTATGTTTATTCATTATCGTAAGTTTATAATATAAAAGGTAATGCAAAGTTAAAAAATAATTGCTTTCTTTGAAAGCAATTATTCTAACATTGAATCGTGTCTGTTCACTTTCATCACTCCGTTGATGTGTTTCAATCTGGAGATAAGCTGTTCCAGGTGTTCTGTATTGTCAATCAGCACTACAATATTTCCGTCAAAGATTCCTTCTGCCGAGTTGATGGAAATTCCCCGTAAAGCGGCGTGCGGGTCCTTGCCGATGATTTCCGTGATTTTAGTGACAATGCCGGCTTCGTCTTTACCCATCAGGTTTAATACGGTCTGATAGGAGGTTGCCCCGTCGTTGGTCCATTGAGTGTTTACAATGCGATAGGGATACCGGCGCATCAGTTCGATGGCATTTTTACATTGGCGGCGGTGTACCTTGATGCCCTCTCCGATAGATACAAAACCGATGATATCATCTCCATAGACTGGATTGCAGCAACGTGCGAATTTATAGTCTACATTGTCCACGTTCTTGTCAATCAGCAAAACATCCTCGTCCATTTTCTTCGGATGAACCACTTTGACATCTTTTGGGGGCGGTGCTACCACGGTTTTTTCTTCGGCATGCGTCAGAATCTCCTTGATTTCAGAGGGCTCATGTTTCCCGATGGCTATGCCGTGATAGAGGTCTAGCGCAAACTTGTATTTATAATGTTGCATCAGTTTACGGATTATCTCGTCCGTAAATTCTATTTTCCAGTTTTTCAGTCGTCGGATTAAGGTCTCTTTACCGATATCGGCCTGGTGGTTGATTTCTTCATTCAAAAACTGGCGAATCCGGTTACGGGCCTTTGACGTGATGGCAAAATTCAGCCAGTCGGCCTTGGGCTGTTGGTTGGTAGCCGTCAGAATGGAGATCTGGTCACCGTTTTTCAGAACATAGCGTAATGTTTCATTTTTTCCGTTCACAATACCGCCGATGCATTTGTTGCCAACGTTAGAGTGTATAGAATAAGCAAAGTCAAGCAAGGAGGCTCCGGCCTGCAACGTCTTCAGGTCACCTTTGGGGGTGAATACATGGACTTCCTTATCCTGAAGGTTGATTTTCATATCATCCAGCAGTTCGATGGCATTCTCCTGGTTGCTTTCCAGAATTTCGCGCAACTCGTTCAGCCAGCCTTCAATAATGGAATCTGACGTTCCTCCTTTATATTTCCAGTGGGCAGCAAATCCTTTTTCTGCAATCTCGTCCATACGTTCTGTGCGGATTTGCACTTCCACCCAACGATTGTCCGGACCGAGCACCGTTGTCTGCAATGATTCGTATCCGTTGGATTTCGGAACGGAAATCCAGTCGCGTAAACGCTGTGGATTCGGAGTATATTTATCCGTTACGATAGAATACACTCTCCAGCAGTCGGGCTTTTCATTTTCACCGGTACTATCGATAATGAAGCGGACGGCGAAAATATCGTATATCTCTTCAAACTCCACCTGACTTTTCCGCATCTTGTTGAGTATCGAGGCGATAGTCTTGGTGCGGTATTTCATCTTATATTTAATTCCCCGACGGTCAAGCTCTTCTGTAATCGGTGCCACAAATTGGGCTATATAAGCCTCCCGTGCACTTTTAGAATCTTTCAGCTTTTGTTCAATTTCTCTGTATATTTTCGGGTTGGAGTAACGTAATGCACGATCCTCCATTTCTGATTTGATATTATATAATCCGAGTCGATGAGCAAAAGGGATATAAATATAACTGGTTTCCTGTGCCAGCTTCAGTTGTTCTTCTTCTGGAAGATCGTTTGCCAATCGGAGGGCATAAAGTTTTTCGGCCAAGAAAATCAACTGTACACGGATATCTTCAGCAAAGCTCAACAGTAGTTTCCGAAAATTTTCGGAATCCACAATCTGCTGGGTTGCATAAATATGGCTGATATCTTTCAGGCCCTTGATAATTTGCCATACTTTATTTCCGAACATCTCCTTTACTTCATCCAAAGACAGCATCTCCTTTTCAACAGTCTTATGCACCATGGCACAGATAATCGAAGTCCGTCCCAGACCGATTTCCTGAGTGATAATCAATGTGATGTCCAGAATACGTATCAGCTCCTTGTAATTGAGCTCGTCAGCGCTTTTTTCGTTTTTGATGGCAATGTCGAATGCCCTTCGTATCTGCCGGATATCATCCCGTGAAATAAGGTTGCGGCATGATTTTAATACTGCGGCATATTTCCGAATGACAATCGGGCGGTAAGTCTCTTTCGTCTCTTGGTCCATAGCAGTTAGTTTTAGTGAGCATTTATATATTGAGTCCAAAAGTAGTGATTTCTTTAGAATTGTTCTGCCGATTTTTGTAATTTTACATCGGAAAAAACAGCAGATTAGCATTATGACACAAAAAGAGAGATATAGAGGTGTTTTGGAATGGTTTTCGGAGCACTTGGGATTATCCGAAACAGAATTACACTACCGTAATCCTTATGAATTATTGGTGGCAGTAATCCTTTCGGCGCAGTGTACTGACAAGCGGGTGAACATGACGACTCCTGCTATTTTTGAGCGTTTCCCGGATCCTGCATCCATGGCTGCGGGAAGTGTGGAGGAAATATACGAACTGATAAAATCCATTTCCTACCCGAACAACAAAGCCCGAAATCTGCACGGAATGGCAGTGAAACTGGCTGCCGATTTCGGTGGAGTAGTGCCTGAAGACATGGAGTTGTTACAATCGCTTCCCGGAGTGGGACGTAAGACAGCCAATGTTATTATGGCCGTCGCTTTCAATCGTCCCGCCATGCCGGTGGATACTCATGTGTTTCGGGTGACCAATCGTATCGGTTTGGTTAACAATACAAAGACACCATTGGAAACGGAAAAACAACTGGTTCAAAACATACCGGCAGCCGTGCTTTCCACAGCTCACCATTGGTTTATTCTGCATGGGCGATACGTTTGTACAGCCCGAAAACCCAAGTGTACGGAGTGCGGTATTCAGTCGTGGTGTAAATATTTTTCAAAAAATAATCCGGCTTGACGCAACCTTTGGCGGAATCGTACATCTTCTATATGAAAACAACGATAAAATAATAAACAACAACTAAGAGTAAAACGGGAATAAATTACTCATTTCAATTACAGTTTTAAGGGTTAGTAAAAAAGGAACTGCACATTCTTGTGCGGTTCCTTTTCATTTGTAGCTAGATTTATCTTTTTTGTCTTGGGCATTATGGGAAGAAGTGTTAACTTTACCGGGATTTATTCAATATTATTATGACAAACAACAGAAGAAAACCCGAATGGTTGAAGATTCAGTTGCCCATGGGACAATTGTCTGTAGAGGTGATGAACACCATCCGGAACAACCAACTAAATACAATTTGCACCAGTGGACGCTGTCCCAATCAAGGCGAATGCTGGGGATGCGGAACTGCCACTTTCATGATTGGCGGTAATATATGCACACGTTCGTGTCGGTTTTGTAATGTAATAACCGGTCATCCGGCTCCGCTAGATCCGGCAGAACCGGATCATGTTGCCGAATCGGTGAAGGCTCTTAAATTGAAGCATGTGGTGATTACTTCCGTCGATCGTGATGATGTAGAGGATTTGGGCGCTTCTCATTGGGTGAAGGTGATTGAGTCCGTCAAACGTGAAAATCCCAATACCACAATGGAAGTATTGATTCCTGATTTTCAAGGTCGTCCTGAATTGGTGGCACAGGTAATCGCTGCCAAACCGGAGGTGATTTCCCATAATCTGGAGACTGTCCGCCGTCTTTCCGACAGTGTACGTAGCCGTGCAAAATACGATACCTCTTTGCAAGTATTGAAACAGATAGCCGATTCGGGCATCGTGGCAAAATCAGGTATTATGCTCGGTTTAGGCGAGACACGTGAGGAAATATTAGAAACCATGGACGATTTGCGGGCCATCGGTTGTCGTGTCATGACAATCGGTCAATATTTGCAGCCGACAGCAAAAAACATAGAGGTGAAAGAATACATCCGTCCGGAAGTATTTGAGGAATACAAGACAATCGGTCTGGAAAAAGGCTTTTCATTTGTCGAAAGCGGTCCGCTGGTCCGTTCCAGCTACCATGCAGAGCGTCATGTCGTGCGGAAATAATATAATAAGACCGTCTTATGGTAGAATTTGTTGATTTTGGACAAAGAGGCTATCGTGAAACCTGGGATTACCAGGAGCAATTGCTGGATACCTTGATTCATGCAAAACTGCAGGGACAGACCGTTACAGGACAGTTAATATTTGTGGAGCATTTGCCTGTATATACCATTGGTAAAAGCGGTAATGCTGCCAACATGCTGCTCAATCCGATGCAATTGGCAGAAAAGCATGTAGAATGTATCAAAGTGGATCGGGGGGGGGACATTACCTATCATGGTCCCGGCCAGTTGGTGGCCTATCCCATTATAGACCTCGACCAATTGGAAATAGGCGTTAAAGAGTATGTCCATCGTCTGGAAGAAATTGTTATTCGTACGGTAGCCGATTACGGAATTTCCGGCGAACGTCTGGAAGGAGCAACGGGTGTATGGTTGGAAAGTCACACGTCACGTGCCCGGAAAATCTGTGCCATCGGAGTAAAATGTTCTCGCAGTATCACGATGCACGGATTGGCACTGAATGTCAATACCGACCTGACTTATTTCAGCAACATCAACCCGTGCGGTTTTGTTGACAAAGGAGTCACTTCCATTGAAAGAGAAGTGGGGCATCCGGTCGATTTTGATGAAGTGAAAGTCCGCATGCGTTGTCACTTTGAAGAGGTGCTGGGTATTCGGTTGCAATAAATCGATGCAAAATAGTTTTAGGCGCAATGATAATTTACCCTCATTGCGCTTTCTTTATGCCCTCTTCTCTCCCTCTCAAATATATGTCATCTATATATCAAAGATAACACAACTATAAGACAAAGATAACAACTTGTTATCTTTGTCTTATAGTTGACATATGTTTGTATTCAAGTTAAGCATAGGATTTATGTGTCTTGAGTGGGCGAGAAATAGGTTTATTCTATATCTCAGAAACTATTTGTATTGTTATGCACTCCTTTGAAACCTCCTCGAAATTCTTGAAACAGGAGCTTATTTATGTAAAGGAAGGAGTCCTAATTCGTTGAAAATTTTGTATCTTTGCATTAGTATCTTTTAAATTGCAGATGATATGAAATACCCTATTGGCATTCAGACTTTCGAGCAGATTATCCGGCAAGGATTTGTCTATGTGGACAAGACCGATATGGTTTATTCGCTTGCAACGGAAGGAAAGGTCTATTTTTTGAGTCGTCCTCGCCGTTTTGGAAAAAGTCTGCTTCTTTCTACATTGCGGGCTTATTTCGAAGGTAAGAAAGAGTTGTTTAGCGGGTTGAAAATGGAAATGTTGGAGCATGATTGGTTTCAGTATCCGGTATTTCATATTGATTTTAACGGTGTCAATTTTACAATACCCGGTGCATTGAATCGGGTTTTAGATAGTATTCTTTCTCGATGGGAGAAGGAATACGGTATTGTAACGGATGTTCCACAAGAATATGGCTTGCGTTTCAGTCGTATTCTTCAAGCAGCTGCAGAGCAAACGGGCCGAGGTGCTGTGGTTTTGGTGGATGAATATGACAAGCCTTTGCTTGATGTATTGGAAAAAGCTCCTGAAATATTGGAACAGAATCGTGAAATTTTGAAGGCTTTTTATTCAGTGTTTAAGCAAGCAGATGCTTATCTCCGGTTTGTTTTCCTGGCAGGTGTTACCAAATTTTCACAAGTAAGTGTATTCAGTGGTTTTAACCAACCGTTGGATATCAGTATGACTCCTAAATACGAAGCCTTGTGTGGTATTACGGATGAGGAGTTGTATAAAGTGTTTGCAGATCCTATCCGTGAGATGGCTGCTTTGGAATGTTGTAGCGAAGCAGATATTCGTCAGCAGTTGAAACAGCGTTATGACGGATATCATTTCAGTAATGGGATGAAGGATGTCTATAATCCTTTCAGTGTGCTGAATGCTTTTTTCAATCAAAAAATCCGAGATTATTGGTTTGCAACGGGGACACCTACTTATTTGATTCGTCTGTTAAATCATTTTCATGAGGGGATAGACCAGTTGACCGGAAAGTATTACACGGAGGAGGAGTTTATGAGCTACAAGGCAGATGTGGAATATCCGTTGCCGATGTTTTATCAGAGCGGTTATCTGACCATCAAGGAATACGACCGAGATTTGGATATGTTTTTGCTCGATTTCCCGAACAGTGAGGTGCAGGGCGGTTTTCTGACGATGATGGCAGCCAACTATTTGCAGGTGAACGAGGGAGAACTGAATATCGCTGCCCGTTTGGGGTTGGCTTTAAAGAAGGGGGAATTGGAGCAATTCCGTCAGTTACTGACATCTTTTTTTGCAGATATCCCTTATACGATGCGTCGTAAAGACAGCGAGCGTGAGAAAGAACGTTATTTTCAGTATACGTTTTATTTGTTGCTTCGTCTGATGAGTATCTATACGGTACAATTAGAACGAGTACAGAGTGAGGGGCGGGTGGATTGTATTGTTGAAACCCCTCAATATGTCTATATTTTTGAATTCAAATTGGATGGCTCCGCAGAGGATGCTTTGCAGCAAATTGAAGAGAAAGGATATGAGCGTTCGTTTTTGGCTGATGTTCGTCCTGTTTATAAAATAGGAGTGAATTTTTCTTCAAAAACCGGAACTATCGAAGGATGGAAAAGTAGCGATGCTTGTTCTTGCAAGAATGCTAGGTGATGATAAATATTTTAATAGATGACTATGGATATAACATATATCTTAATTATTCTGATTTGTATATTAGATGTAGTTGTACTGCATAATGTTATACGCTCAAAATATACTTATGGGAATAGAATTTTATATTCGTTGATTATTTTATTGATTCCTGTTGTTAGAATATCAATATATTATCTTATAAGGAAACAACATGAAAAGAATTTTAAGACAGATCATTGATACCATATTGATTTTTCTTTCAATATACTCAATCGTCCCCATTATTTTTAAAGATATAAAAATTGAATCAATAATGGCTCGTGTTGCCATAACTTGTGCTCTGATAGCAAATACTTATTTACTATCAGAGCACAAAAAGGTTAAAAATATACTCCTCATTATAGCATTATTCTTAATAATCATTGATACATTTATTTATATATATCTATAATAAACAATTGATAATCAAAATAATATAAAGAATGGGGAACTCATTTTAAATACAATAACATGAAAACAAGATTTTTTTGGGGTGCACTAACATTGTTCCTTTGCGCATTCAGCTTTATCGGTTGTAGCAACGACGATGAAGAAGAAGGTAAAAAAGTAACTGATTACAAAGAGCTGGTGCTGACTGTAGCATCAAAGAAGATTCCGGGAATCATCATGGAAGGAAACAGCGTTGTATCTGAACTATATGCCGTTAAAAAAGAACAGGCAGACGAATGGATTGCCTATGGGGACATCGCAGGCTTTGAATACGAAAAAGGCTATGAATACAAGATTAAGGTGAGCGAAACCACCTACCTGGATTATGCAATGGGCGACCCTGCATGGACTGAACGTGACCTGCTCGAAGTGATTTCCAAGGTACAGAAAGAATCGGAAGGCTTGCCGTTACACTTCATTCCTGACGCTTATTACAAGAGAATTCCGCTTCCTGAATACCGATATGCCGTGGAAGCTGAAAACAAATCACCGATTGAAGAGGATTTGAAGGCGAACTCCCTCCTTCCTACAAAGTATCACTATATGCTATGCCATAGCGGAGAGGGGTACTTGAAATGGATGGGTCTGCAGGATGCAAATCATTTCTTTGGTCCGTATATTGTGAAAAGTACAAGCAAGAAACCGGAAGAAATGCCGGAATCCTACAAACTGCTGCCTCCCGATGGACGTATGATAGGCGGTGGGGAATGGATGCTCCTGGATGAATCGGGAAATGCAACTGACTATCCTCCATTTGATGTGTTTATTGGCTATTACTCCAAAACCAGAAGTGTTTTGCCGGCCTATGACATGCTCTGTTTTTACAAAGACCTGACTCGGCATTACCAGAACAAGTACCCGGATGCAGGAGTGAAAACGGTGGTGGTTTCGTATGCCTTTAAGGATTTCTATTAAATCCCTTTGCTTGGCTGGCTTTTCCGTTGAAAAATCACTATCTTTGCATTAGTATCTTTTTAATTGCAGATGATATGAAATACCCTATTGGCATTCAGACTTTCGAGCAGATTATCCGGCAAGGATTTGTCTATGTGGACAAGACCGATATGGTTTATTCGCTTGCAACGGAAGGAAAGGTCTATTTTTTGAGTCGTCCTCGCCGTTTTGGAAAAAGTCTGCTTCTTTCTACATTACGGGCTTATTTCGAAGGTAAGAAGGATTTGTTTGCCGGCTTGAAAATCGATGCGTTGGAACACGACTGGCATGTGCATCGGGTGTTTCATTTTGATTTTAATGGGGTTGACTTTACGCTTCCAGGAGCCTTGCATCTGAAGATTGATGGGTATCTGCACGATTGGGAAAAGGAATTCGGCATCAGTCCCGGAGTCGACACCAACTTGGGTTCCCGTTTTAATCGTATCCTGCAGGCTGCTGCCGAGCAGACGGGACGCGGAGCTGTGGTGTTGGTGGACGAGTACGACAAGCCATTGCTCGATGTGTTGGATATGAATCCGAAGGTGTTGACGGAAAATCGGGAGATGCTTAAAGCTTTTTATTCGGTATTCAAGTTGGCTGATGAATATCTTCGGTTTGTTTTTCTGACGGGGGGCACAAAGTTTTCGCAGGTGAGTGTATTCAGCGGTTTCAACCAGCCCAAAGATATCAGCATGATGTCGAAATATGATGCGTTGTGTGGCATCACGGAGGCGGAAATGCATCGTTATTTTAAAGAACCTATCCGTGAAATGACCGAGATGGAAGGTTGCTGCGAGGAGGAGATGGCAGAACGTTTGAAGCAACGTTATGACGGTTACCATTTCAGTACAAGGCTGACAGACATATATAATCCCTTCAGTGTGCTGAACGCCTTGGACAGTCAGCGAATCGGGAATTATTGGTTTGCAACGGGGACACCTACTTATTTGATTCGTCTGTTAAATCATTTTCATGAGGGGATAGACCAGTTGACCGGAAAGTATTACACGGAGGAGGAGTTTATGAGCTACAAGGCAGATGTGGAATATCCGTTGCCGATGTTTTATCAGAGCGGTTATCTGACCATCAAGGAATACGACCGAGATTTGGATATGTTTTTGCTCGATTTCCCGAACAGTGAGGTGCAGGGCGGTTTTCTGACGATGATGGCAGCCAACTATTTGCAGGTGAACGAGGGAGAACTGAATATCGCTGCCCGTTTGGGGTTGGCTTTAAAGAAGGGGGAATTGGAGCAATTCCGTCAGTTACTGACATCTTTTTTTGCAGATATCCCTTATACGATGCGTCGTAAAGACAGCGAGCGTGAGAAAGAACGTTATTTTCAGTATACGTTTTATTTGTTGCTTCGTCTGATGAGTATCTATACGGTACAATTAGAACGAGTACAGAGTGAGGGGCGGGTGGATTGTATTGTTGAAACCCCTCAATATGTCTATATTTTTGAATTCAAATTGGATGGCTCCGCAGAGGATGCTTTGCAGCAAATTGAAGAGAAAGGATATGAGCGTTCGTTTTTGGCTGATGTTCGTCCTGTTTATAAAATAGGAGTGAATTTTTCTTCAAAAACCGGAACTATCGAAGGATGGAAAATAGTTTGTTCTGTCAGGCAATTGCCGAATAGACAGCAATTGCGAGCAGAGTGAGAGTTCCCATATATATTGTGGAACGGGTATATCGGATTTCCTGTGGATGATTAAGAAGGTGTCGGTCAGAATCTTCTATTTGTAATAGTTTTTCGGCACAGGGACATTTTACACAATATCGGTAGAGCAGGTAGATGATGGCGGCACCGCTTAAGCCTACAACCATTCCTGCCAATAAATCGCCGGGATAGTGCACTCCCAGATAAATACGGGAATATGAATTCAGTATAGCCCAACCGAGCAAAAAGAGCGAAATGAATTTCTGTTTGAACAGAAACATGACGATGAATGCCAAGGCGAATGAATTGGCTGCATGACAAGAGGGAAAACCGTAGCGTCCTCCTCGTTTCCCGTGCAGAATATGTACGAATTCCGATATCGGATTATTGGGGTTGGATGGGCGCATACGTTCTACCAGTGGACGGATGACTGATGCACAAATCTGGTCTGCATAGGTGATGGTCAGTGCAATTGCAACGACGGTCAATACACTTACCCGCCAATTAAAATTGCGGCATAGAATGTATAGCAGGGTGGCATACATGGGCACCCAAGTCATTTTGGCAGAAACGATCCACATGAAATTATCCCAGAATGGAGCATGCATTCCGTTAAGTGTGAGCAATAATTGCTGGTCGAGTTGTTGTAGCGTTTCAAGCATTTTCTCTTTCAATCATGGAGTTTATATTCTGAATCAATATGCGCAGAGCTACCGAGTTGAATCCTCCTTCCGGCACAATCAGGTCGGCATACCGTTTGGATGGTTCTACGAACTCGTCGTGCATGGGTTTCACGGTGCAAAAATATTGCGACAATACAGATTCGATGCTTCTGCCGCGTTCCTGTACATCGCGTAGCAGACGCCGTCCTAGGCGGACATCCGCATCGGTATCAACGTAAACTTTGACATCCATCAGGTCGCGCAACTCCTGATTTTCTAGGATTAGGATGCCGTCAATGATAATTACCTGTGCCGGATTGATGTGCAAGGTCTTATCGGTGCGGTTGTGATTGACAAATGAATAGACCGGGCAATCGATGGCTATGCCCTCTTTGAGTTTTTTTATGTCTGCAATCATCATGTCCGTATCGAATGCCGACGGATGGTCGTAATTCAATTGGGTACGTTCTTCATAGCTTAGCTCATCATGAGCTTTATAATAATAGTCGTGACAAATAGTAATAACGCTTTCGCCCTTGAAAGCTTCTTGTAGTTTTTTCACTAAAGTTGATTTGCCGGAAGCGGTACCGCCAGCTACACCGATTATTGTCGTATTCATGCTTTACTTTTGATTAGTATGCCGACAAAAGTAATAAAAATATATAACTTTGCTGCATGATGAAAGAATCGGAATGATGAAAATAGCCTTATTACAATCTTCTCTTGCCTGGGGACAGGTGGAGGAGAATTTGAAAAATTTTGACCGGAAGCTTTCCTCTTGCTTGGATTGTGACTTGATTCTGCTTCCTGAGATGTTTACTTCGGGGTGTATGATGGTGAAGAAATCGGCGGAGCAGGCTATGGCAGAGAAAATAGCGGTTGCATCTTATTATGAAGAGACTCGCCAGCGGATGTCTGAGTGGGCTGCGAGGCAGGATGCTGTTGTGGCGGGGTCGGTTGTTTGTCAGGAGGGAGAGCGGTATTATAACCGATTGGTTGTCGCTTTCCCGGATGGTCGTGAGCTTTTTTATGATAAGCGGCACTGTTTTCGGATGGGAGGGGAAAACGAGTATTATTCGGCAGGAAAGAATCGGTTGGTATTTGAATTTCGGGGAGTGAAGATTGCTGCTTTCATCTGTTATGATTTGCGTTTTCCGGTCTGGTGTCGTAATGTGGATGATTATGATTTGGCTGTTTTTGTTGCCAATTGGCCCGATTCGCGGAGAGATGTGTGGAATACTTTGCTGAAAGCCCGTGCTATAGAGAATCAATGTTACGTTGTTGCCGTGAATTGTGCCGGTGAAGACGGATGCGGATTGCGCTATGCCGGTGATTCTGGTATATGGGATGCCCGTGGCAGACAGCAATGTGTGGCAACCGAATATGGGGATGAGATTCTTATTGGAGAATGTGATTTGCAGCGTTTGCATGATTTCCGTCGTAAGTTTGCCGTGTTGGAGGATAGGGATTTCTTTGAGTTATAACAAAGTTTTAGATTTGAATTCCGAAAAAATATATTACTTTTGTCTTGAGCGATTGAATTTGTGTTTTTGTCGGTTTATAATGCTTCGTGATAATGTTGTTTTTGAAAAAAAAGAATTCAGATAATATATCTAAAGATCGAGAAAGCGATACTTTTGTTTGTTTGCCAACCAGGACTACGTTTGTCGGTAATTTGGAAACAGAACGGCCGGTACGTATAGAATGTGAATTTAAAGGTGATATTGTCACTTCTAGACGTATAGTGCTGACAAACAGTGCGAAAGTAGAGGGGAATATTACATGTGAATCAGCTTTGATTTCAGGTGAAGTCAAAGGTGATATTGTAGCTCATGATAATTTGGTTTTGAATAAGCCGGCTCATATACGTGGTAATATCCTGACCCGAAAAATACATATTGAGCAGGGGGTATTTGTAGAAGGAATGTATAAGATTATTGAAGATAATAAGGGCGGCTCTTAAGTCGCCTTTGTTTTATTTACTATGAAAATGGATTGCAATAAGCAAAAAGGCTTATTTTTATAAGTGAATTTCCTATTGTTAGGATTTTTGCATACGTTTGTGCTAAAATTTAATTATTAATCTATGAAATATTTATTACTAACATTTATTGGAGTTACGATGATGTTTAACTCTATGGCACAAGATAAAGTGCTGACGATGGAAGAGGCCATTTTGGGCTATAATCTTCACCCAAAGAACATGTTTGTACAATGGAAGGCTGATCAGAATGTGCTGACTTACATTGAAGGAACAAATTTAGTCGGAGAAAATGCTGCTGACGGTAAAAAAGAGGTGCTGTTGACTCTTGAGGATTTGAATCGTATTTTGAATACTTCTCTTAGAGGTATGCCGCAGTTTTCTTGGAAGGATGCTAATAATATTATTATTGCACGTCTGGGAAAGATTTTTGCGATTGATGTAGTGAAAAAAGAGATAAGCCATGTATATAAATTGGCTGACGGAGCACAGAATATTACTCCGAATGGCAAGGAATTGGTGGCTTATACTAAAGATAATAATCTATATTATTTGGATGCCAATAACAATGAGTATGCAGTAACGGCAGATAAAGATTTGAATATTGTTAATGGTCAGACAGTCAGCCGTAATGAATTTGGTATTTCTGGCGGTATTTTCTGGTCTCCGGATGGAAAACAGCTGGCTTTCTATCGTAAGGACGAAAGTTTGGTAGGTACATTCCCGTTGCTTGATATCAATAGCCGTACCGGTTCTTTGCGTGAGATTAAATACCCGATGGCTGGTATGAAATCTGAGCAAATCAGTCTGGGAGTTTATGATATAGCATCTGGAAAGACTGTATTTATGGACGTTACTGATTTTGGACGTGAGCAATATCTGACCAATATTACCTGGGGACCGAAATCTGATTTTATCTATATTCAAGTGCTCGACCGTGCGCAAAAGCATATGCATTTGAATCAGTATTGTGCTAAGACCGGTCAGTTTGTAAAAACTCTTTTAACAGAAGCAAATGAGGAAACATATGTTGAACCTCAGACTCCGATTGTATTTTTAAAGAACGATGCATCTAAGTTTATTTATCGTACAAATAATCGTGATGGTTATTTCAATCTGTATCTGGTTGAAGCAGTTACCGGTAAAATTCTGAAGCGTTTGACGAATGTTGATGCTGATGTTGAATTTATCGGACAAGATGCTAAATATGTATATTATACTTCGGCTGAAGTTAGTCCGATTGACAACCATCTGTTCCGTGTGGATGTAAAATCTGGAAAGAAAACACAATTGACCAAGGTGGAAGGTTGGCACAATATCAACATGAGTCGTGATAAGAAGTATTTTGTTGATAATTATAGCAGCCTGCGTGTTCCGAGAGTGATTAATTTGGTTCAAAATGACGGCAAGATTGTAAAAGAGTTGTTGAAAGCCGAGAATCCGGTGAAAGATTATAACTTCGGTGAAATTACAATGGGTACTGTTAAAACTGCAGATGGAAAATTTGATAACTATTATCGTTTGATTAAGCCGATGAATTTTGATGCTTCCAAGAAGTATCCGACTATTGTTTATGTATATGGAGGTCCTCACTCTCAGATGGTAAAGAATACTTGGTTGGGAGAGTTGCGTCGTTGGGAAATGTACATGGCTCAGCATGGTTATGTTGTGTTTGTAATGGACAACCGCGGAACTTCTAATCGTGGAGCTGAGTTTGAAAAGGTTATCCACGGACAGTGTGGTCAGGCGGAAATGGCCGATCAGATGGAAGGTATCAAGTTTTTGAAATCTTTGCCTTACGTTGATGCTGAACGTATAGGTGTGCACGGATGGAGTTATGGCGGTTTTATGACAATCTCTTTGATTACCAATTATCCGGATGTATTTAAAGTGGCTGTTGCAGGAGGTCCGGTAATCGACTGGAAATGGTATGAGGTGATGTATGGAGAGCGTTATATGGATTCTCCGCATACAAATGCTGCCGGTTATGAGAAAGTGAGCCTGATTAAAAAAGCAAAAGACTTGAAAGGTAAATTGTTGATTTGTCAGGGGGCTGTTGATAATGTTGTGGTATGGGAACATAGCTTGAGCTTTATCCGTGAATGTATTAAAAATAATGTGCAGGTGGATTATTTCCCTTATCCGTGTGCAGAACATAATGTGATGGGTAAAGATCGTATTCATTTAATGCAGAAAGTGACCAATTATTTCGAGGACTATTTGAAATAAGAGAGAAAACACAATAAAAAGGAGCGAGTGGTTAGCGATAGCCACTCGCTTTTTATTACCTTTGCCGTTCGAATAAAAAGATGGTCATTAGGTTATGAGAATAGATATATTAAGCGTTGTTCCGGAGTTATTGGTAAGTCCGTTGAATCATTCTATTATTAAGCGAGCCCAGGATAAGGGAATTGTTGAAATTCATATCCATAATATCCGTGATTGGTCTAAGGATAAATTTCGGAAGGTGGATGATTATCCTTTTGGTGGTGAGGCAGGTTTGGTGATGATGATTCAGCCGGTGTTTGACTGTATTCAAGAACTCACATCTCAAAGACATTATGATGAGATTATTTATACGGCACCTGATGCTCCTACTTTTAATCAGAAAATGGCAAATGAATTGTCATTAAAGGAGAATATCATGATTCTTTGCGGGCATTATAAAGGAATTGACCAGCGTATCAGAGATTATCTCGTGACGCGCGAAATTTCTGTCGGGGATTATGTACTGACGGGAGGAGAGTTGCCTGCCTGTATCATGACGGATGCCATTGTGCGTTTGATTCCGGGTGCCATGAATGATGAGAGTTCTGCTTTGAGCGATTCTTTCCAGGATAATCTCCTGGCTCCTCCTGTATACACTAGACCATCTGAGTTTAATGGATGGAAAGTGCCGGATATTTTATTGTCGGGCAATCATGCCAAGATTCATGAGTGGCAGGAGAAAATTGCCTACGAACGGACCAAGGCTTTGCGCCCTGATCTGTTGGAGGAGTAGCTATTTCCGGCAAATGCCGGCATAGCTGCAATGTGTGCACTTTTTTTCATTTTCTGTTTGGGTAAACGGATATTCAAGTGAAAATATTTTGTTTAGTAGAGAGCATAATTCTTCCTTATATTCTTTTTCGAAGTGTCTGAAATTGTTGATGGTGTCTTTGCCGCATATTAGATGATAGTCGTAACTCTTGTCGAAGAGTTGTTTCGTATTGTAAATACCCGGTATGAGCGGCAAATCGCTAGGTTTTGTATGATTGTACATCATGCAATAGAGCATCGTCTGTAAAGCCGCTTTGTTGCGGGTTGGATTTTCTGGATCAAAGATTGACGGGATATTTTTGAAGCTAGTGGTGTCGGCACCGGTTTTGTAATCAATGACACGGATACCTGATGCAGTTTTGTCTACGCGGTCTATGTATCCCCCGATGAATATGGTTTGTATTTGGCCGTCTATTTTTAAAGAAACAGGTACATAAAAACGCTGTTCGAGAGCAAGTATGTCAAAAGGTGTGATACTCTTATCATAGCGTAGCATTGCATGGATGTATTTTTTCACAACATTCAATAGTAATTCGTTGCTTCCGCTGTCTAAAAGTTGTGATATTTGTGTTGAGTACATCTTTTCATAGACTTTTTGAATATGGGACTCAATCAGTTTGTCATTTTTTAGAATGGAGTCAATTGCCTCTTGGGTAATCTTTCCTTCCGGGACAGTTGTATAGAGTGATTGTGAACTATCATGGAAGATGGTTCCAAGAAGTCTTTGATCCAATTCTTCTGCTATTTGTTCTTTTTCTTTGATATTGGCAATATATTTGAAATAGAATCGCAACGGACAGTCTAAATAGGTGTTTATTGCTGATGGCGAAAGCGTCTTTTGGTCGGAAATTTTATATTGGGTCAATATTTCCATAATTTCCTCTGTTTTCGGGATGGTGATTTCCTGGGGATTTTGGACTGATATACGGTTTTGGAAACTGCTTTCTTTGATGGGCAGACCGGATTCGTATCGCATTTGATATAGGAAACGGCTCATTTCTCCGGTATTGAGTCCTTTCATTCCGGATGTGTAGAGTAGTTTGATATCTTTTGAACGTTGTAATAACCGGTAAAAATAATAGGCGAACAGTGCTTCTTGGTGTTGTGGCGTTGGTAAGCGGAAGCCTACGCGGAGATTATAAGGTATAAACGAGGATGGAAGAGAGGTCTTGGGTAATACGCCTTCATTGGCTGACAATACGATCAGGTGTTTAAAATCAAGCATGCGGGTTTCCATTAATCCCATTAGTTGAAGTCCTTCTAAGGGTTCTCCTGAGAACGGAATGGTGATATTATTAATGACTTTGGTTATCAGTTGGATGTATAGTTTTTCTTCCGGTTCAATATTTTCTTCTTTGAAGGTATTTTGCAGATTTTGTATTTGGGTGTATATGGAGAAGATAAATTCCTTTTCAATGGGATCGGCATCCATGCCTAGTGTGGAGCGGGTGAGCAGATTTAAAATACGCAACAGATAGGATGGTATATTTTCTTTTTCAGGGGAAAAAATGGCCTTTGTCAATGGATGGAAAAGAAGGTATTTCTCTTGTATATAGATGATATTCTTTTGGTTGATAAAGTCTGTTATTTGGCTGATTTCTTTCGGGCACAACTCTTTTATCAACTTATGGTTTAGCAGGGCAATGACAGGTTTGTAGTAGTAATAAATTTTATTGCCTTCTTGTTTGGCATAGTTTTTTAAATCACATAATAGGGTTAGCAAGGCTGCAACAGATGTCTTGCGAGCTGGATACCCCATGGTAATATTGATTTTTCTAATATATTCCGGAATGGAATGTAGAGTTGGTATCAGCATCTGTTCATCGCAAAGGACAATGGCCGTGTCGCGAGGATTTTCATGAACCAGATGCGTGGTTAGTTGCTCAAGTAATTTGGCTTGTCCGACAGCTGAAGGTACTGAAATGTATTCAATCTTTTTGCCATTGTGCAGAAAGTTGTTGAAATGTCCCATATCCAATTCATTGGGAAATAATTTTAGATTGTCCCGGATATAAAATCCTGCTTCTTGATGTTCATTGGCAGTATAGTAGATATCGTAGTCCCAATAGAAGGAGGCTTTCCCTAGATTCTGATAATAAGAAAAAATATGCTTTTCGCAGATGTTCAATGCATTGAAACCGGCAATCAGTAAGTGTTCCGGATGCTGGTATTCGTCTATATGTTCACAGAAATACCGTTCGTTCATCCCTTCATAGCATATATGTTCTTGCTGTAAGATAGTACGGAATGCTTTGTAGGTGGGATAGAGTTTGCTCCATACGTTTAAGAATTCTTCTTGTTCGTGGCTGAATTTGTTGGGATTAAAACTGCTCCAGAAGTTTTGAATGGCAGTAATTTCTTCTTCTGTCAAATAGGGGAAATTGGCTTCTATCTCTTTTAGAGCAACTAAGTTAGAGAAAAGATCTTTGGCATCTGCAAGATATTTGTCTACATCATCGAAATCACTTAGCAGCATACTTCCCCAAAAATAGAATTCTTCGAAACTCTCGTGGCTTCCGGAAGCTTCAATATATGCTTTGTATAATTTGATAGTAAGAGTCAGATTGTCAGCTTTGTGCAAGCCTGTATGTTTTTCAATATATTCTGAAAGGGTTAGGATTTCAGGCATCCATACCGGATGTTTGATAAGTTTGGACAATTCTTCGGCTAGAAACAAACCAGCGCGTTTATTGGGAAAAATAATAGTTAGGTGGCTGAATTGTTCACCATATTTGTTGACGATGTCGCTTGCCAGAAGTTGAAGAAATGTTTCCATATATTTATGTTAAAAAAAGACTTAATAAACTATGTGAGTTTTACCAAGTAATTCGTTATTTTTGTCTCGCTCTGCCTATCATGTGGCGATAGGGCAAATTTACGATTTTCATGAAGTAAAAATGCTAAATTAGTATCAATGTTAAAAGATTTATTAGCGAAAAACCGCAGTTATCGCCGTTTTCGTCAAAGTGAGCGAATGAGTGAAGAGGAGTTGACAGAATTGGTGGGATTGACACGCTTGTGCGCATCAGGAAGAAATGCACAGGCTTTAAAGTATGTAATTGTGCATGATGAAGACGAGTGTGCTCGGGTGTTCCCACATTTGGCATGGGCCGGTTATCTGACCGATTGGGCAGGACCTGTAGAGGGTGAGCGTCCGGCTGCTTATCTGATACAAGTGTTGGATACACGTATCGTGGAAAATTGTCTGTGTGATGATGGAATTCAAGCTCAGACTATTCTTTTGGGGGCTACAGAAAAAGGTCGTGGGGGATGTATTATCAAGGCTTTTAAGAATGAAGCTTTGCGTGAAACTTTAGCTTTATCTGATTATTTGAAAATCATGTATGTTATAGCTTTGGGGACTCCGGTCGAACAGGTGGTGTTGGAAACAATGCAGACTGAAGATTATAAGTATTGGAGAGATGCAAAGGGTGTGCATCATGTGCCCAAGCGTAGTGTTGATGAATTGATTGTACGATGAAGATTTTATGTGCTGAATATAATGCCGCCGGAGAGGTTGCTATTGTGCCGATGGGGGATGACGTACTTTTGCGGAATAATGATGATTTTTATATTCCGGATTTTTCCAGTGAATTGAGCTGTGTCCCACAATTGGTGGTGCGTTTGTGCAAATTGGGAAAATACGTAAGTGAACGTTTTGCCGGGCGATATTATGAAGAAATAGGTGTTGGCATCCGTTTTTATGCAGATGATCTTGAACGGTCTCTGTCGGAGAGAGGATTGCCTGCTGGTGTCGCTTCGTCTTTTGGCAGTAGTGCTGCCATTAGTGAGTTGCTGCCCATCGAATCATGTGAAGATGCAGTCTATGAAATGAAAGTGAATGGCGTAACAGTTTATCGTGGAGGTAAGGAGCAGCAAATTGCCAGTATGGAGAGGTTGATTACTTTATCGTCTGAATTTCATACATTGAAGATTGGAGATTTTTTATATGGTGGTAATACGTTTCGTTATAAGGAGTTGAAAACAGGGGATCGTTTGCAAATAGAGTTCTGTGGTCGGATACTCATGGATTTTAAAGTGAAATAAATAATTCCGTGGTAAACGGGTATAAATAGTTAGTTATGAAAAAATATGTAAGCATTATTTTGCTGTCTTTGTTAGGATTGACAGCTGTTCGGGCTCAGAATTATGTGCCTGCTCCTGAAAATTTGAAGGCTAGGGAGGAGTTTCAAAACAATAAGTTTGGTGTGTTCTTGCATTGGGGACTCTATAGTATGCTTGCCCAAGGGGAATGGGTATTGCATAGAGAGAATTTGGATCATATGGAATATCGTAAATTGGCTTCCGGTTTTTATCCTTCTCTTTTTAATGCTGATGAATGGGTTGCTGCAATCAAGGCATCTGGAGCAAAATATATTTGTTTTACTACCCGTCATCATGATGGTTTTTCAATGTGGGGTACTAAGTTTTCTGATTATAATATTGTAGATGCCACACCTTTTAAACGTGATATTGTAAAAGAATTGGCTGAAGCTTGCCAGAAGCATGGTATTAAATTACACTTGTATTATTCTCATTTGGATTGGGATCGTGAGGATTATTATCCATTGGGACGCACAGGACATGGAACAGGACGCAAGAATCATGGCGAGTGGAAGACTTATTATGAATTTATGAACAATCAATTAACTGAATTGCTTACTAATTATGGATCAATAGGTGCAATCTGGTTCGATGGTCTGTGGGATCATGATCAAGATCCGGATTTTGATTGGCAATTACCGGAGCAGTATGCTATGATTCATAAATTACAGCCGGCTTGTCTGATTGGAAATAATCATCATCAGGTGCCTTTTGAAGGAGAGGATATCCAGATTTTCGAACGTGACCTTCCGGGTGAAAATACTGCCGGTCTTTCAGGACAGGATATCAGTCGCTTGCCTTTGGAGACTTGTGAAACAATGAATGGTATGTGGGGATATAAGATTGTTGACCAGAATTATAAATCAGTAGAGACTTTAATTCATTATTTGGTAAAAGCAGCAGGTCGTAATGCCAATTTGTTGATGAATGTTGGTCCGCAGCCTAATGGTGAATTGCCGGAAGTGGCTGTTGCACGTTTGAAAGCTATGGGTGACTGGATGAAGGTGTATGGAGAAACTATCTATGGCACTCGAGGCGGAGATGTTACTCCGCGTGATTGGGGTGTTACCACTCGCAAGGGAAATAAGTTGTATGTGCATGTACTGAATCTGGAAGACAAAGGATTGTTCTTGCCATTGAAAAATCAGAAGGTGAAGAAAGCTGTTTTATTCAAAAACGGTAATCCGGTAAAATTCCGTCAGGATAAAGAAGGTGTTGTCCTTGAATTTCCGGAAGTTCCGAATGATATAGACTACGTTGTTGAGTTGACTTTGAATTAAATGGAACGGAAAGATTTTAAAATTGAAATATGTGCCAATTCCGCTGAGAGTGTGAAAGCTGCAATGCAGGCTGGAGCTGATAGAGTGGAATTATGTGCTGGCATGCCGGAAGGAGGAACTACTCCTTCCTATGGTGAAATGAGTTTGGTGAGAGAGTTGATGCCATCTGGAGTACATGTGATTATCCGTCCTCGTGGAGGTGATTTCTTGTACAACGAGTTGGAGTGTGAGGTGATGATGCGTGATATTGAGATGGCTCGTAGAATAGGTGTTGATGGAGTTGTATTAGGATGTCTGACCGCAGAAGGAAACGTTGATGTAAAAATGATGCGTGAATTGATGGATGTTGCAGGACAGATGTCTGTTACATTCCACCGTGCTTTTGATATGTGCTGTGATCCGTTTGCTGCTTTACAGGATATTGAGGAGTTGGGATGTCATCGCATTTTGACTTCTGGACAGCAGCCTTCTGCAGAGGCTGGTATTCCTTTATTAAAGGAATTGGTTGAAAAGGCGAATAATGTGATTATTATGCCGGGATGTGGTATCAATGCTGGTAATATTGCAAAGATAGCCAAAGAAACCGGAGCTCATGAGTTTCATCTGTCAGCCCGTATGTCCGTTGAAGGAGGTATGTTGTATCGCAATCCCAGAGTGTCGATGGGAGGAACGGTACAAGTGGCAGAATATGGACGTGATGTAACAAGTGTAGAGAAGGCCTCTGCAGCCATCAGTAGTCTGTTACAATAAAGGATGGTAAAATCAACCTTGATATTTTTCCGGGCAAGCTTATACAAGTTTGTCCGGATTTTTTTTAATAAAATCGCTCCAGGATTTACATGTTTTTCCTTCAGACGCAAGGGGAGAACTGCTTTGTAGGTAGTGGCAATAAGCAATAGCAATGGCATCGGTTTCATCCAGCATGGACGAAGAGGTTGTAATCGTCATGAACTTGTTTAGCAATAAAGCTATTTGCTCTTTAGAGGCAGTGCCGGATCCGGTAACGCTCATTTTGATTTTTCGGGGTGCATACTCAAATATGGGAATATCTCGTTGCAGAGCAGCTGCAATTGCCACTCCTTGTGCTCGTCCGAGTTTGAGCATGGACTGGACATTTTTTCCATAGAATTGAGCTTCTATGGCAAGCTCATCAGGTTGGTAACTGTCAATGACCTGTAGTGTCCGTTTAAAAATTCGCTGCAATTTGATGTATGGGTCAGAAATTTGCTCCATGTCAAGGACTCCGGAGACAACCAATTCCGGCTTCTGTTTTTTGCCGTTGACTTTGATGATGGCATAGCCCATAAAATTGGTGCCTGGGTCGATACCCATAATCAGTTTTTCCATATGTTTAGATTTCTGTCAGCACACTGCTAAAGCAAACATATCTATTTGCATATTGTGCGATGATTTTTTGTTCTATTTCCGGTAGGTGGTTATTTAAAAAATAATCTTGTTGTTCGTTATTTGCAAATACAATCTGTACGGAATAGGTCTTGCCTTCCGGTTGGTCAATTGATACTTTTGTAAAGATGACATCATCGCAAAGATTATGATTCCGCAATTGTGAGATATAATGTTGGCGCATAAATGCCACCCACTCTTGTTCTATTGCTTCATCAATGATAAAACTGGTGTTGTAGATGATTCTCATACTGCTTTATATTGGGAGGCTATGAAAAAGATAGACAAATGATATGGTATACCATCTGTCTATCTATGTTTTGTGTTATTTTATAATATCTGTACCCATGAATGCCTGAAGTATTTCTGGTAATTTAATTCCTTCTGCACATTGATAATTTTCCAATAATGCAGCTACGATACGTGGCAAAGCTAAAGAGCTGCCGTTAAGAGTATGGCAAGTAGTTGTTTTTTTGTCTCCTTTATCTTTGAAACGGAGTTTCAGGCGATTGGCTTGAAATTCCTCAAAATTGGATACTGAACTGACTTCCAGCCATTTTTCTTGAGCTTTTGAATATAC
This sequence comes from uncultured Odoribacter sp., assembly GCA_945900015.1. Lineage (GTDB taxonomy): Bacteria > Bacteroidota > Bacteroidia > Bacteroidales > Marinifilaceae > Odoribacter. Next base: position 33,138 of record CAMDJC010000027.1, read on the forward strand.
TTCAAAGTCGTAAGTCAAAGCTGAAGTGAAACTGATATCACCACCACAGAGACGTACAATGCGATAAGGTAATCCTAATTTGACAAGTAGGCTTTCCACATGCTTTACCATACCGTCCAGTGCTTCGTAAGACCATTCCGGGCGGGTAATCTGGACAATTTCCACTTTGTCGAATTGGTGTAGACGATTCAGTCCACGTACATCTTTGCCATAAGAACCGGCTTCACGACGGAAACAAGCGGAATATGCAGTGTTTTTGATGGGTAGTTTTTCACCTTCTACAATTATGTCACGATAAATGTTGGTGACAGGTACTTCTGCTGTCGGAATCAAATAGAGATTATCTTCATTTGCATAGTACATCTGGCCATCTTTATCCGGTAATTGTCCTGTGCCGTATCCTGAGTCGGCATTTACCATCAATGGAGGTTGTACTTCCTGATAGCCGGCTTTGATGTTTTCTTCCAGGAAGAAATAAATCAATGCTCGTTGCAGACGGGCTCCTAAGCCTTTATATAATGGGAAACCTGCTCCTGTGATTTTTACGCCGGTTTCGAAATCTATCAGGTCATACTTCTTTGCCAAATCCCAGTGTGGTAGGTCGTTTTCATGTTTCTGCGGTATGTTTTCAACAATCTTTACAATTTCATTGTCTGCATCCGATTTTCCTCTTGCAACAGATGGGTGAGGCATATTTGGTAAACGTAGCAGGATGTCGGTCAGTTCAGTACCTACATCATTGCGGCGGTTGTTCAATTCAGCTATAGATGTCTTCAGGTCAGAAGTTTCCTGACGTGCTTTTTCTGCAGCTTCTTTTTGTCCCGATTGCATCAGTTGACCAATCTGTTTGGCAATGATATTCATTTGTGCCTGTTTGCTTTCTGCTTCCTGTTGGAGAGATTTACGCAAATTATCAAGCTCAATGATTTTTTCTACAGATTCACGTGCATCGAAGTTTTTTACAGCTAAACGTTCGATAACAGTTTCTTTGTTTTCCTGGATAAATTTCAGATTTAACATAGCGTAGTGTATATGTTATTATAAAAAACTCCTGTATTCGAGCAGAATACAGGAGTCTGATATTTCATTGTTTTTTCAGCTTATTCTGCAACAGCTTCCACTGAAACGAACGATTTGTTGTTTCTTCTTTTACGGAAAACAACAGTACCATCAACCAATGCGAACAAAGTGTGGTCTTTACCCATACCTACATTCTCACCTGCGTTGTGAACAGTTCCTCTCTGGCGTACAATAATATTACCTGCTTTAGCAAATTGTCCACCGAATACTTTGATACCCAATCTTTTGCTTTCTGATTCACGGCCGTTCTTAGAACTACCGACACCTTTCTTGTGTGCCATATCGTATAAATAATTTTAGAGGTTACAAAAATAAATTAAGCGTTGATAGATTCGATTTGAATCTGAGTCATGCACTGACGGTGACCGTTTTTCTTCTCGTAAGTTTTTCTTCTTTTCTTCTTGAAGATAATCACTTTGTCTGCTTTTACGTGTGCCAATACTTTTGCGGTAACTTTAGCTCCTTCTACTTTCGGTGTACCGATTTTAACCTGACCGTCGTTGTCAACGAGGAGAACGTTTTCAAATTCTACCTGAGCACCTTCTTCTGCTGCAAGTCTGTGAACATAAACCTTACGGTCTTTTTCTACTTTAAACTGCTGTCCTGCAATTTCTACAATAGCGTACATTTGATAATGTTTTTAGTGTTAATACCACGAGGTGGGTCTTCGACCACTTATTATACCCCTAAGGAAAATTTGTGGTGCAAAAGTACTATATATTTTGAAGATACAAAAGGTTATTGAGAAAAAAATCTTATTTTTGTTGCAGATTTATTGATACGTAAATAAGTGGACTATGAAATATATTGCACGATTTATTATGTGGCTGGGGGGATGGAAGTATAAAGGAGAGTTGCCAAAGGAGAAAAAAGCCGTTATTATATCTGTACCGCACACTTCGAACTGGGATTTTGTGTGGGGAGAACTGTCATTTTTGAGTCAGGGGATTCCCTCGTTTATTTTGATGAAAAAAGAATTTTTCTTTTTTCCATTGGGGGCTATCTTGCGGGCTTTGAGGGTGATTCCTGTCGACAGAGGCAATAAGGACAGCCAGTTGGTGGAGCAGATGGTGAGCGAATTCAAACGACGTGATTCTATGTATCTTTGTATTACACCGGAAGGTAGTCGTAAAAAACGTAAGAAATGGAAAAAAGGATTTCTTGTCATTGCTCAGGCTGCAGGGGTGCCTGTATATTTAGGGCGAATAGATTATAAAGGTAAATATTGTGAAGTAGGTCCTCTTTTTCATCCTACTGATGATATAGAGGCGGATTTGAAGTATATAATGGAAACCTATCGGGATGCAAATCCGAAATTTCCGGAGAATTTTTCTTGTGGTGATTAATTAACACGGTGCTTATGAATCATTTGGTTATTATGGCTGGTGGTGTCGGAAGCCGTTTTTGGCCGATGAGTACACCCGAATGCCCTAAGCAATTTATGGATGTTTTAGGAACGGGTAAAACATTGTTGCAACTGACAGTTGAGCGTTTTGCTGATATTTGTCCCATCGGGAATATATGGGTGGTGACTTCGGTGCGTTATCGTGAGTTGGTAAAGCAGCAATTGCCGGAGATTCCAGATTCCAACATCTTATTGGAGCCTTGCATGCGTAATACGGCTCCATGTATTGCCTATGTCACCTGGAAAATCAAAAAGCAGGATCCGGATGCTTGTTTGGTAGTTTCTCCATCTGACCATATCGTATTGGATGTTGCAGAGTTTCGGCGTGTAGTGGATAAAGGTTTGAAATTTGTGGCCGACAAAGAGAGAATCTTGACTTTAGGTATGATGCCGACACGTCCGGAAACCGGCTATGGATATATCCAGATGAAAGCCAATACAACTGTTTATCAGGAAGAGATTCATGAAGTGGAGGCATTTAAGGAAAAACCGGATTTGACAACAGCACAATCCTATCTGCGCTCCGGTGATTATTTGTGGAATGCCGGTATTTTCCTTTGGAATGTGCATACCGTGGAAAAAGCTTTTCGTACTTATTTGCCGGAAATGGCAGCCTTGTTCGACCGTTTGGAAAATCTATTTTTTACAATAGGAGAGCAGGAGGCAATCGACCGCTATTTCCCGGAATGTAAAAGCATCTCCATCGATTATGCCATCATGGAACACGCTCGGAATATATATGTATTTCCGGCTTCTTTCGGTTGGTCGGATTTAGGTACGTGGGGTTCGCTTTACGAGCATGTTGCAAAAGATGCTGCGCAAAATGCCGTAGTTGGCAACGAAGTGAAGATGATTGAAAGTAGCGGATGCATCGTTCACGTCCCGACCGGGCGGAGGATGGTATTGCAAGGACTCGAAAACTATATCATCGCCGAAGAAAATGGAGTCTTGTTGATATGTCGCAAGTCGGATGAACAGCGAATCAAAGAGTTTTCACAGCAATAGCGGTTCAATGATTGTCAAAATACTTTTGGAGCACATCATTAGCTTGCGTAAATCCCAGCCGTGAGGCGATTTCCAAGTCGGCTTTCGCCTCTTCCAGCCCAGAGAGGGAGAGGCGGGCAATGGCCCGGTTGAAGTAACTTTGTGCACTTGCCGGGTCGATATTGATGGCTTGTGTATAATCTTGGATAGCTCCCTGCAGGTTGCCTTTTTTCTGCAATACGGCACCGCGGTTGAAGTACAGTGCGCTGGAGTTGAGTCCGTATTCTTTTGCCGTAGCTGCATCCATCAGGACATTTTTCCCTAATTCCAGAGCTTGATTGTAATCTTCCAGTGCGCCGTCCAAGTCGAGCATACGAAAACGTGCAATTCCCCGATAGTGGTATGCCAGTATAAAATCTGGTCTTAATTGAAGCGTTTCCGTATAGTCCTTGATAGCATTGGGGAAAGAACCTAGATTCTCATATACAATCCCTCGATTAAAATAGGCATCTGCATTGTCCGGATAATTGGCCAATACATAATTTAAATCCCGCAAAGCCTCTTTATTGCGGCCGGAATTGGCATACGAAATAGCCCGGTTGTAATAGGCTGGAAACCACAACGGGTCTGCTTCCAGAATATTATTGAATTCAGTGATGGCTTTTTCATACCGTTGCTGTTTCATATACTCCAAACCCCGTTTGTTTGCTTGTTTTACTTGCGTATTACAGGCAGACAAACAGAAAAGAAACGCGATGCCATAAAAAAGATACCTCATAAATATTGTCTTTCAGACTACTGTTTGACAAAGTTAAAAAATAACATTGACATATTTAAAATTTCGTACGCTTTTTTTGCCGCTGTTCACCGGTGCCGTATAATTTGTTCAGCAAGTCCGGCCGTTTTATTTTTCGGAGCGTAGCCGTAATCTGTTCGCGGAATTCTTTTTTATACCAGAAAAAGAACATGTTCTGCATTTTTTTCTCTTGGGCACTCTTCACTGTTGCAACGGGTTTCAGCGAATAGGGATGATAGCCTGAATAGTAAATCGTTGTGGCGACAGTCATGGGTGTTGGGGTAAAATCCTGCACCTGTTCTAGCTTGAAGTCCAGCTCTTTGGTTGCGATAGCCAGATCTGCCATGTCTTCCGGGCGACATCCGGGATGTGATGATATAAAATAAGGTATAATCTGCTCATTCAGCTTGTATTGGGTGTTGATGTTGTCAAACAGACTTTTCAATTGTTGGAAAAGTGTGAAAGACGGTTTCCGCATCATTTTGAGAACCCGGGCAGACGAGTGTTCCGGAGCCACTTTGAATCGTCCTGACACATGGTGGCGGATGACTGTTTCCAAATATTCCCGATTAGTCTGATTGGTGCGTTTGTCACCGGTGTCGTGCAGGCAAAGGTCATAGCGGATGCCTGATCCGATAAAACAGTGTTTGATTCCTGGACGTTTTCTGGCAGCTTCATAAAGATGAAGCAGGGAGGCATGATTTGTATCCAGATTTTTGCAGATAACGGGGAAGGCGCATGAAGCCCGTTTGCAGCGTTTGCAAAGCGAACTGTCTTTGCCGTGCATATTATACATATTGGCAGACGGAGCGCCTAAATCGCTGATGGTGCCGTGAAAATCGGGCATCTGTGTAATGCGGTCCAGTTCCTGCAGAATGGATTCTTCCGAACGGGAGATGATAAACTTACCCTGGTGTGCTGAAATGGTACAAAAGGCACATCCACCAAAACAACCGCGATGCATGGTGACAGAGTGGCGTATCATATTGTATGCCGGGATTTCTTTTCCCTTGTAGCGCGGATGAGGCAGACGGGTAAAGGGGAGGGCATATACGGCATCCAGCTCCTTGGTTGTTAATGGAGGATAAGGTGGATTGACAATGATTTGGTCGTTGCCTAAATGCTGGATGAGCCGTGCCGCTTCCACGCTGTTGGATTCTTCTTCAATGTGCCGGAAGTTTTCTGCATATTTCTTTTTGTCCTGCAGGCAGGTCTCGTGTGAGTGCAATTGCAGGGTCTGCCATTTCTTGTTGCCTGCCACCTGTTCTCCTTGCCGGCGGATCACCACGGTTTGGGGTACATTAGTCAAACTATAAAAAGGCACTCCCTTTTTCAGCATACGGCAAATATCTGTCAAAGGCTTTTCCCCCATGCCGTAAACCAGCAAATCAGCCCCGCTTGAAGCGAGGATGGAAGGTTGCGGGCAATCTTTCCAGTAGTCGTAATGGGTCAGTCGGCGCAACGATGCTTCGATGCCTCCGATAATGACCGGAGTCTCGGGATATAACTGTTTCAAAATACGGGTATAAACAATGGTAGGCATATCCGGTCGCATACCGGCACGTCCGTCCGGAGTGTAGGCATCGTCCGACCTTCTTCGGCGGGCTGCCGTATAATGGTTGACCATCGAGTCCATCGAACCGGCAGAAACCCCGAAAAACAATCGGGGACATCCCAGTTTTTTGAAGTCGCGCAAATCATCCTGCCAATTGGGCTGGGGGACGATAGCTACTTTCAGACCTAAAGATTCAAGCAGACGACCGATGACTGCTGCTCCGAAAGATGGATGATCAACATATGCATCTCCCGAAAAAAGAATGACATCCAGATAATCCCATCCCCGTTCTTTCACTTCCTTGGCGGAAGTCGGTAACCATTGCCGTTGTTCTGTATTCATATTTTAAGTAAATAACCGGACAAAAGTAGATAGATTTATTTATTTTGCTACCTTTGCGAGCCTTAAAACTTCTTTTACTTATTGTCACGTATGAAAAAAGCGAATATAATCAGTCTGGGATGTTCTAAAAATCTGGTGGATACGGAAATGTTGCTGAAACAGTTGGATAAAGCCGGATATGCAACGGAAGTAGATGTGGAAAATTCGGATGCCGATGTGGTGATTGTCAATACATGTGGCTTTATTGGTGATGCAAAAGAAGAGTCGGTCAATACGATTCTTGAACAGGTGGAGAGAAAAAAAGAGGGATTAGTGAAGCAGGTATATGTTATTGGCTGTCTATCGCAGCGATATGGAGAAGATTTGAAGCAGGAAATTCCTGAAGTGGACGGTTTTTTCGGTAAATTCGATTGGAAGGGCGTCATGGAGAAGATGGGTGAACGTTTTGATGAGAGTATCCGTAATCAGAGGATTTTGACAACGCCTTCCCATTATGCGTACCTGAAAATATCGGAAGGTTGCAATCGCACTTGTTCCTATTGTGCCATACCCATTATGACCGGGAAGCACAAATCCCGTGATTTTGATGAATTAATAGACGAATGCCGTGAACTGGTAAAAGGGGGCGTTAAGGAGATTCTGGTCGTTGCACAGGATTTGACATTTTACGGTGTTGATTTATATGGCAAAAACCGCCTGGCGGAATTAATCGGCTGTATTGCGGATATCGAAGGTGTTGAGTGGGTTAAATTGCATTATGCCTACCCGGCAGGATTCCCATTGGAGTTGTTGCCGGTGATGCGCAAACATCCTAATATATGTAGTTACTTGGACATTGCTCTTCAGCATTGTAGCGATCATATGCTGAAAAAGATGCGAAGAGGTGTGACAAAACAGCAGACAATCGACCTGATACATAAAATCAGACAAGAGGTACCTGGAATCTTTATCCGCACCACTTTGATGGTAGGTCACCCCGGTGAGACAGAAGAGGACTTCCGTGAGTTGTGCGACTTTGTGCGGGAAATGCGTTTCGAGCGTTTGGGAGTGTTCCCCTATTCGCATGAAGACGATACATATTGCGACCTTCATTATCAGGACGATGTAGAAGAGTCAATCAAGCAGGAGCGGGCAGAGACCGTGATGAAAATTCAGGCAGATATATCTGCACAATTATCAGCATCGTTGATTGGAAAACGGCTGCGTATACTGGTTGATAGAAAGGAAGAGGATTATTATGTCGGACGTACGGAGCATGATTCGCCCGAGGTTGACCCGGAAGTATTGGTTGAAACCGATGGGGAATTGTCTATAGGTGAATTCTACACGGTTGAAATTACCGGAGCCGATGAATATGATCTTTATGCGAAGGTGATAAAAGAAGGCTAAGTTTAATTTATAAAAATCGGAAAACAATGAAAAAAATGATGACAGTAGCGCTTGTAGCCTTTGTGGCTACTTTGGCAGGTTGTAAAGGAAGTGAAAATCTGGTAGCTTTGTTGAAAGGTCATGAGTGGCAGCTAAAGTCGTTCACTGCAGACGGAGCAGTTGTTGCCAACCCTGAAGAATTGCCAATATTGGAGTTCAGCAGCAAATCCAAAATGTCCGGAACAGCCGGTTGCAACAATTTCTTCGGCACTTATGCTACATCAAACAAAGGGACAATCACTTTGGTGCCTGGAGGAGTCACTATGATGGCCTGTCCCGACATGGAATTTGAAGACAGATACATGAAGGCACTGACTGAAGTGAAAACCTATACTGTAAGCAAGGAGGAATTGACTCTGAAAGATGCAAAAGGGAAAGTGGTGATTGTATATACGGCTGCTTCTTCAAAATCAGCAGAATAGGGGATTGTCACTCAAAAAATGGATACAGAGGACAAAACTAACGTATTTATTTGAATAAAAATCGGCTGTATGTTTGTTGGACGGCCGATTTTTTTTTGTTCTCCTGTTTGTTATTAAAAAAAATAATCCGAATTTTGTGTTATAGCTAATATTAAAATTTTAAAATCATGATTAATCATTTATTCTGGATAGTGCCTGTTTGCTCGCTGATAGCACTGTTCTTTGCGTGGCTTTTCTTTAGGGGAATGATGAAGGAGTCGGAAGGTAACGAGACGATGAAACGCATTGCCGGCCACGTGCGTAAAGGAGCTATGGCTTATTTGAAGCAACAGTATAAAATCGTGGGAATAGTATTTTTGGTGTTGTGTATCTTCTTTGCATGGATGGCATACGGACCCGGATTACAGAATGGATGGGTATGGTTTGCCTTTCTGACAGGAGGATTCTTTTCAGGTTTGGCAGGTTTTATTGGTATGAAAACAGCTACCTACGCATCTGCCCGCACTGCGAATGCAGCCAGCCGTAGCATGAACGATGGGCTGAAAGTGGCATTCCGGTCAGGAGCTGTGATGGGACTGGTCGTTGTCGGTCTGGCATTACTCGACATTTCGTTGTGGTGGTTGGTATTGGATTACTTTGTAGAAGAGGCAGATGCAACCCATAAGGCAGTGATGATTACCACCACTATGCTGACTTTTGGAATGGGAGCTTCCACTCAAGCATTGTTTGCGCGTGTGGGAGGAGGTATCTTCACGAAAGCAGCGGATGTCGGTGCCGACTTGGTTGGTAAAGTGGAAGCCGGCATACCGGAGGACGACCCGCGTAACCCGGCAACCATTGCAGATAACGTAGGTGATAATGTTGGAGACGTAGCCGGAATGGGTGCTGATTTATATGAATCGTATTGTGGTTCTGTGCTAGCAACGGCAGCTTTGGGTGCGGCAGCTTTTATCGCTTCGCCGGAACTTCAGTTCAATGCTATTCTGGCTCCGATGTTGATTGCCGCATTGGGCGTTGTTCTGTCTCTATTGGGAATATTTATGGTGAAAACCAAGGAAGGTGCCACTCAGTTGCAATTATTGCGTTCGTTGGATAGAGGTATCAATACCAGCTCAATACTGATAGTGGTGGCAAGTTTTGCAGTGATTCATCTCTTGGGATTGAGCTATTGGATATGCGGTTCGGTGATAACCGGTTTGCTGACAGGTATCGTAATAGGTAAGGCAACCGAGTACTACACCTCGCATGCCTACCGTCCTACACAGGATATTGCAGGCAGTGCTGAAACAGGACCTGCCACCGTTATCATAAAAGGAATCGGCACCGGAATGATTTCTACAGCAATACCTGTGATAACCATTGTAATAGGAATCATATTAGCCTATCTTTTTGCTGCAGAAATGGACATGAGCAACATGTCAATGGGATTGTATGGAGTGGGAATCGCCGCTGTCGGTATGCTTTCCACATTGGGCATAACGTTGGCTACAGATGCTTACGGACCGATTGCCGACAATGCCGGCGGTAATGCAGAAATGAGTGAATTAGGCGAAGAGGTACGTAAACGTACCGATGCATTGGATGCATTAGGCAATACAACGGCTGCTACTGGCAAAGGATTTGCTATTGGTTCTGCAGCATTAACAGGTTTGGCTCTATTGGCTTCATATATCGAAGAAATCAAAATCGGGTTGGTACGTTTAGGGCACACAACGCTTGAGGTAGGTGGAAACATAATCGACACTGCATCTGCAGGTTTGAAGGATATGATGACCTATTATGATGTCAATCTGATGAATCCCAAAGTATTGGCAGGAGTATTCATCGGTTCGATGATGGCATTCCTTTTCTGTGGTCTCACCATGAATGCCGTGGGACGTGCTGCACAGAAAATGGTTAATGAGGTGCGTCGTCAGTTCCGTGAAATCAAAGGAATCCTTGAAGGCAAGGCAGAACCGGATTATGCCCGTTGCGTAGAGATATCCACCCGTGGAGCGCAGCGAGAAATGATATTCCCCTCACTGTTGGCAATCATTGTGCCAATAGTTGCCGGTCTGATATTCGGAGTGGCAGGAGTATTGGGTTTGTTGGCAGGAGGTTTGGGTGCAGGATTTGTTTTGGCAGTCTTCATGGCCAATTCAGGCGGAGCATGGGACAATGCCAAGAAATACGTAGAAGAGGGTAATTTTGGCGGGAAAGGTTCAGAATGCCACAAGGCAACCGTTATTGGCGACACTGTGGGCGACCCCTTTAAAGATACTTCAGGTCCCAGCCTGAATATCCTTATCAAACTGATGAGCATGGTGGCAATCGTTATGGCAGGACTGACATGTACCTTCAGTCTTCTGTAAGTCAGTTGAATATATATCAGAATTAATTAATTGGTTCTATATGCGTTGGCAGGATTGGCTATTTTTATAGTCGATTCTGCCATTTTTTTTCTATTCTCTTTTCCTCTTCTTCTCTCCTTCACCTCTTTTGCTCAAACATATATCAAAGATAACATAAAGATATATCAAAGATAACACAAAGATATCCCGGCGTTATCTTTGACTACTATTTGAGATATGTTTATGTACTATTCTAAATAAGTTGACTTAAACCCAAATCAGTCATTAGGATTTGGGTTTATAGGTTGGGATTGTCTTTGTTTGGCTCGCGCCCTTATGCTTCAGGAATTCGAATCACCCTCACAACCCAAGGAACACTCGCTATAAAATAACTATCCTAAAATCCGCAACTATCATCCAATACACGATTAAGGGTAGATTTATGAGT